>NZ_JBFTPM010000006.1:0-598143 GCF_056398505.1 Rhizobium sp. 01T437 | reverse complement strand
AATCATGCCCGCGCAGAGATCAAAACGAAAAAGCCCTCCATCTCGGAGGGCTTTCGTATGTCTACAGAGGGACTTGCATCGCCCAGCTCTGATTGTCGGAGCTAGCTTAAATCAAACTATTGAACAGCAATGCCCGCACACAAAACCAATTAAACAAGCCCGCCCGCAAAGCGGGCTTTTTTATTGTCGCGAGAAGCGGCCACGCCCATCGTCTTTAGCCGCCGCAGCCCGCCACAACGCAAAAATTATCTGATCCTCGGAAAAACCGCAGCTAGGCGGAATAAATCGGCAGCTCCGTTGTCCACGTTCATGAACCCGCTCTGCAAAACAAGGAGCCCGCATGAACGTCTTTCCCCGAAAAAGATCCCTTCCGCTGGCGGCATCGATCTTGGTGATCCTGTCCGTTTCCGCTTTTGCGGACGATCCAGCATCGCATGAACAGACCACCTCCGCGGTTACCGACGAGACGCCGTTCCTGACGGAAAACGATGCAGTCATGGCGAAGATGATGAACGGCATGGCGGTCAAGCCGACAGGCGACGTTAGCAGGGATTTCGTCGAGATGATGATCCCTCATCATCAGGGCGCGATCGATATGGCGCAGGCCTATCTGCGTTATGGCAGCAATGAGCAGCTTAAGCGCATTGCCCAGGAAATCATCGTCGATCAACAGCAGGAAATCGCCGCGATGCGGCTGGCTCTCGGCGATCCTCTTCCGCCTTCGGAGCCGGCACCGACACAAGTTTCCCCGCAAAACTCCGTCTCTTCCGGCGCCGGCATGTCGATGATGCCGGCCATGGATCCGAACATGAAAATGGGCAATTGAAAGGACCCTGTCATGAAGTCTAGCCTTCTCGCCCTCAGCCTGCTTGCCGGCACGATGCTGGTGCCATCAGCGAGCTTTGCCGGCCAAGCGCCGGGTGCGGCCTCTGACCTGGATATCCCGATCAGCAGCAAGGATCGCGTCTACGCGGCCGAACAATTCTCCAATACGGTTTCGGTCACCGATCCATCCACCAACAAATTGCTCGGCGTCATCCGTCTCGGCGATCCGCAGCCGGGCAATCTCAGCCCGCTCTATCGTGGGCAGGTCCTGGTCCACGGTATGGGCTTTTCACCCGACCACAAGACATTGGCTGTTGTTTCGATCGGCTCGAATTCGGTGACGTTCATCGACACAGCGACCAATGCCGCAAAGCACACCACCTATGTGGGCCGCTCGCCGCATGAGGCATTCTTTACGCCTGATGGCAACGAAGTCTGGGTCACCGTTCGCGGAGAGGATTACATCTCCGTCATCGATGCGCATACCTATGAGGAGAAACTGCAGATCAAGGTGCCGGCAGGCCCAGGCATGCAGATCTTCTCGCCGGACGGCAGATACGGCTACATCTGTTCCTCGTTCAATCCCGAGACCGTCGTCGTTTCCGTCGCCGATCACCAGATCGTCGGCCACATCAAGCAGGAAAGCCCCTTCTGCCCGAACATTGCGGCGACGCCTGATGGCAAGCAGGTCTGGTTTACTCTGAAGGATATCGGCAAGACGCAGGTCTTCGACGCCGAGGCCCCCTTTGATCTCATCAGGACGATCGATACCGGGCCGATCACCAATCACGTCAACATCGTTCACAACGCCAACGGCGAATTTGCCTATATCTCCGTTGGTGGCCTTAACGAGGTGAAGGTCTATCGCACGGATAATTTCGAACAGGTCGCGACAATTCCCGTCGGCAATCTTCCGCACGGCGTCTGGCCATCAGGCGATGGCACGCGCGTTTATGTGGGTCTCGAAAACGCCGATGCGCTGGCAGCGATCGATACACTGACAAACAAGGTGATCGCTACGATACCGATCGGCCAGGCACCGCAGGCCGTCAACTATGTCCCCAATGCAGTCCCTGAGGGCGACGGCATGCAGAACCTCCAACCGCTCGGCGTCGCTGGCCAGGTAGCGCATCTTGCCTTGCACGCGCCTAAGGCAAAGCAGGATGGCGTTGCACCAACGAGTGTCTCTCTTTTCGATCAGGGTCTGTCACAGGTGTTGCAGGCATCCGTGACGGGGCTGGAGCCCAAGAAGCCTTACATTCTTGCGCTCTCCACGCGGGCTGATGGTACTGGCGATCTTCAGCCTCTGGCGTCATTCATGACGAACCCGGCCGGCTCGGCGATCGTCAATGCCGTCGGCCCCATCAGGCAGATCGTCCAGACCAGAGAGAAGGCCGAGCGCCGCTATCTCGTTATCACCGCGGCCGGAGATAAAGGGTCCGGCGAAGTCGTCCAGATCGAAGCGAAGTAAATCTCTTCCGCCCGCCGCCTGTGATAGGGTGGCGGGCGAAAGCTCCTGAAGGTAAGCCTCATGAGTGACATTCTGCAGCTTGTCGAACCGATGATCCCGGCGCTCCGCCGCTACGCCCGCGGATTGCTGAAGGATGCAACGGCGGCCGACGATCTCGTTCAGGATTGCCTGGAGCGGGTTATTGCCCATTGGCATCATCGCCGAAATGACGATCCGCGCACCTGGATCTTCGCTATCCTTCACAATCTGGCGGTCAACCGCTTGAAACAGACCGCACGCCGTGGCGAACATCTGCCCTTTGAGAAGGTGGACGAAAGTGCCTTTGCCCGGCAACCGACACAGGAAGATAATCTGATGCGTCGCGATATCATTCAGGCGCTGGAGAAACTTCCCGAGGAGCAGCGCAGCGTCCTGCTGCTGGTATCGGTCGAGGATCTGTCCTATTCGCAGACAGCGGAAGTTCTGGCTATCCCGATCGGCACCGTCATGTCGCGCCTGTCGCGGGCGCGTGAGCGGCTACGGCAGATATTGGAGAACTCGGGGCAGGCAACACAGGGGCCAGCCGCCCATCTTCGGAGAATAAAATGAGCGTAAAACCGATCACCGAGGATGATCTTCACGGTTTTGTGGACGGTGCGCTGGACGAGGCGCGTGAAGCCGAAGTTTCCGTCTATCTTGAAACCCATCCCGAAATCGCCGCGCGAATCGACAGCTACGGCAGGCAGCGGCTTGATTTGCGGGCTGCGCTCAACTTTGTCGCAGAAGAACCAATCCCGARCCGGCTAAACATAAGCCACCTGCTGGAGGTGCCCAAGCAAGGCCGGCTGCCCTTCTGGCGTATGGCGGCTGCCGCTGTCGTTCTTCTCGTCGCCGGCGGCTCCAGTGGCTGGATGCTGCATGGCATGTACCGGCAGCCAGGCGAGGGCATGGTAGCGCTGGCTGATGAAGCTGCCAACAGCTTCGCCACTTACGCGCCCGACAGGGTGAGGCCGGTCGAGCTCCGTGCCGACAATATGACCGAACTCGTCGACTGGGCGACGGAACGCATGGGCCGCAAGCCGGTGCTGCCGGATCTTTCCAAGTCGGGCTATCGTCTGATGGGCGGCAGGATGATCTCGACGTCGCATGGCGCCGGATTGATGCTGATGTATGATGATGATCGGGGAACGCGTCTCGTCATGCTGACGCGGCCAATGCTCGCCGATCAGAACAAACCCATGGCGCCGCATGCGCAGGGCAATGTTGAGGGCTGGAGCTGGGCGTCCGGCGGCATGGGGTACAGCCTCGTCGGCGCCCTGCCAGCCGATACTTTGCATCCGCTCGCCGATGATATCAGGCACCAGACTGAAACCGGGGCCTGAGCTCTGTCAGACCTAAAGCGTGTCGCGCAAAAGTGTGCGGCGGTTTTGCGGTAACCACATGCGGAAAACAAAGGCTTTAGTGCATGCGGGGGCGGCGTTTCTCGCCGCCGCGCTTTCCAGGCAATCCCATTATGCCTTCAGGAATCTGTTCATCGGCTGCCAATGCCGCATTATGCTGACGTAGACGCTCAAGCGCCACGGAAGCAAGCTCGGTATAGGGAATGGCAGCCGGATCGTCGGTATGGATATCCTGGATCGCCGCGAGGACCGTCTCGGCTTGCGTAAGGCGGCGTGTTGCGATGAGGGCGACACCTTCCTTGTAGCGCGCCTGCACTACATGGGGCGCCTGCTCGCCGATGCGACGGAAAGTTACGGCTGCATCCTCATAGAGTTTCAGCGCCAGTTGCGCATCTCCAAGGCGAAGTGCAATCGGCAGCGGCTCGGCGGTGCGCTCCAGCAGCGACTGATAGGCGGCAAGGGCTTCGGTCAGCTTTCCTCGGTCGAAGAGCAGGTTGGCAAGGCCAAATTCGGCACCGACATGGCCCGGCGAGGATTGCAGAACCTGGGCGAAGACGATCTCGGCTTTTCCCTTCTCACCCTTTCGATACATTTCGAGTGCCTGCTCGTAGACATAGTTGACGCTACGCGGATGCAGAACGCCGCCGAGATTGCGTCCGTCGCGGGTCCTGAAGAGCGTATAGCTGATCCGCCGCTCGTCAGCGCCGAAGACATATTTGTAAGATTCGTTTCCACGCAGGAAATCATAGAACCGGAAGCCGTCTTCGATCGCCCGGCGGATGCAATATCCATGCAGAACCAGACCGGGAGATGGCGTTTTCCAGTTCTCGTCACGACCGGTGATATAGAAAAGGATCGTCTTTTTCGGGTGGTCGATGATATTGGCGAGGGCGCCGAGCGGCTGCTCGCCGAACCAGAAGACCGGGACGTCGAGCGTGCCGCTCTTGAAGCAGTCCATCAGCATTTCACGCGTGGAATTGATGAGCCGCTCTGTCCGCTCCGGTCCTTTGCGCTCCGTCCATCGCGTGCGCCAGAAATCGAAAAGAATAGTGAGGTCGCGGTCAATGGTCTCGGGCGTTGCCATCGTGATTCGGTAGCCGTCATTGCCATCGAGCTTGCGCAGGAAGCGGCGCAGCTTCTGGCGCGTCTGACTGCTCATCTTCTGCTCCAGATAGTCATCCCAGCTTGCAGGCAACGAGACGACCGGGCAGATCGTATTGTCGATATTGTCATGGCTGGTGGGCGCGTTGTCGCGAAACATGACAAGCGGCCCCTGCAGCGCCAGGATCATCTTCTCCCGCCGTTCCGGCGGCCCGCTGAAATGCTCCAGCCTGAGATGCGTCCAGTTCTGCTGTTTGAGATAAGCGGCAAAGCCGGCGATGGCTTTTTGCTCGTAACCGGGCATAACGATGAGGCCGGTATAGTCAGCCGAATAATTCCCGCCCATGACGATTTCATCGTAGAAAAGCCCGCACTGCTCATCGAATTTCGTGAGCAATCTCAGCGGCAAAAAGGCGACATAGGGAGCATTCGGCTCCCGCTCGCGCAGCGCCAGCACGAACCAGCGGCCACGGTGCCCAAGAAAGTCTCTGAGCCATGTCCAGGAGAGGAAATGTTGGGCGTCTGGATCGTCCCGATAGACCTGATCCCAGTTGTCGCGAACGGCGTCAAAACCGGCGATGGTATCAATGACATCGATGCGCATGCCCCCCTCCCAATACTCCATACCTAATTCGGGAAATTCCAGTCACCGTCCGGGTGATTCCCTGAGACGAAATCGGATTAGCCCAAAGCAGCCGTTCTCGGCCGACAATACTAGAGCGCGACAATCCGTGGACTTGCATGGATGAAAGCCCAGAGTGCCTTGCTGATATTGACGATCTCGCCAATCGATTTTTCCAGAAGCTCCAATTCCCGGTCATCCATCTGTTCGATCTTTCCGTAGCGGATTTCCTTATCGTCCTCGACCAGGCGCATGAGTTGCGTGCTGGAGATTTCACCCTTCTCGTCGAAGGAATAGATGCAGTGATTGTATTTGTTGCGCATCTTCGATTCCTTCTTCAGGCGCGACATGGCCGAGAGAACGGCCTTGCGGTCCGCAGCCGGCGTCGAAGGAAGCTTTGCGAGCCGCTCGACGAGATCTATGCGCGCGCGTGTCGTATTAAGCGTCAGGAAGACCACGATCGCCGCCTCCTTCTCCACCTTGAGAAGGTGGGCGATAATATAGATCAGCAGGCTTTCTGTATTCGTCCAGACATAGTTTAATCGTCCAACATTCAATAAGACATCGGACATAGCCGGCATGCTGAAATCCCTCGGTTCAACTCTGATAATACATGGACTATATCAGATCATTTCGATAAATGCTTCGGCCATTTCTGCGCTTAACGCTCCTTGAACGCGCGTGACATGCTGTCGGCGATCGGCTTGCTCAGATATTCGAAGAATGTGCGCTCCGAACTCTGGATCAGCACTTCAGCAGGCATGCCGGGAACCGGATGGAAGTTGTGAACGCGGGCAATTTCCGAGTCCGGGATCTGTACGCGCACGATGTACACGTCCTTCACGGACAGGCCGGCATTTTCCTCAATGGAGTCGGCCGAAACATAGAAGACCTTGCCTTCCAGAACCGGCGTGGTGCGCCTGTTGAGGGCGGTCAGGCGGATTGCCGCCGTCTGCCCTTCGTGAAGCTGATCGATGGAGGTACGCAATACCTGCGCCTCCAGGATCAGCGGCACGTGGGCCGGCAGGATTTCCATGATCGGTTTTCCGGTGGTGATGACGCCGCCGGCGGTGTGGTAGTAGGAGCGCACAACGGTACCAGTCACCGGCGAACGGATGACCGTACGCTCCAGAACGCCGGCAGCTTCGTGCAGCTGTTGACGCACGCTGTCGAGGTCGGATTCGGCGGTCTCCAGCGCGTCAAGCGCTGCCTGCTTGTTGGAGTTGACGGCGATGACCGCTTCCTGACGGAATTTGGCGATTTCCGCCTCGCTCTCGTTGAGCTCTCCGTTCAGGCGCGAAATATCGCCCATCGCATCGGCAATGGCGCGCTCGATGGCCAGAAGGTCGGTCTTGCGCATATAGCCGACCTTGACGAGCCGTTCCTTGGAGTCCCGCTCGTCCGAGAGTAGCGCCAGTTGCCGTTCGAAGGACTCTCGCTGGCCCTTGTAGCCTTCGAAGCGGTATTCCAGCGACTTGATGTTCTTCTCGATAAGGTTGAGCTGCTCCTCGAGTTTGACCTGCTTGCTGCGGAAGACGATGTTCTGGCTCTGGATGATGGCGTTGATATCGGGGTCACTCGCCTCTGCCATGACGATATCAGGAAGCTTGAACTCACGCGATCCCTGTGCTTCGGCCCTCAGGCGTCCAACAACTGCTTCCAGACGCAGCCGCCTCAGCGTCAGCATCCGCTCGTTGGTCAGGGCGGCTGTTTGGTCGAGAGTCACCAGGACGTCGCCCTCCTTGACGCTTTCGCCTTCGCTGACGAGCATTTCCTTGATTATGCCGCCTTCAAGGTGCTGGACGACCTTGTTGTTGCCGGTTGCCACGAAGCTTCCCTGGGCGATGATGGCGGAGGCAAGTGGCGCGGTTGCCCCCCAGTATCCGAAACCGCCGAACGAGCAGAAGAGGACAGCCAGGCCGACAAAGCTGTGCAAACGGATGGAGCGCGGCACTTCGCTATACCATTCGAGCTGCACCGGGCCGCTGGATTCCTGCTTCTTCTTTCCCATGGCCTTCATCCTTCGATACGCGGTGACTGTTGGCCAGTTCGGCCATTGCCCTTGGATATTGCCTGCAGGACTTCCACTCGCTCGCCGAACATGGCGACCGTGCCGTCCTTGAGCACCATGATCTTGTCCACGCACTGCAGAAGTGCAGGGCGTTGCGTGATCGTAACTGTCGTGATGCCCTGTTTCTTGGCGTGGATCAGCGCTTTTGCGAGCGCGGCTTCGCCCTGGGTGTCGAGATTGGAGTTGGGCTCGTCGAGCACGACGAATTTGGGATCGCCGAAGAAGGCGCGCGCCAGTGCGATGCGCTGCTTCTGGCCACCCGAAAGCGGCGCGCCATCGGACGCGACGACGGTCTCATAGCCCTGTGGGAAACTGGCGATCAACTCATGCACGTCGGCAAGGACGGCGGCCTCATAGATCTGCCGGTCTTCGACGTCATCGCGCATGCGGCAGATATTGGCCTTGATGGTGCCTGGGAAGAGCTGCACATCCTGCGGCAGATAGCCGATGCTTTCGCCGAACTGCCGCTGGTCCCAATTGCGCAGATCCATGAGGTCGAGGCGCACATTGCCGGAGGTCGGCAGGATCGAGCCCACCAGCATCTTGCCGAGCGTCGTCTTGCCGGAACCGGAATTGCCGATGATCGCCAGCGATTCACCCTTCTTCAGCGAGAAGGAGATGCCGTTCAGGATCACCTTCTTCTGCGGCGGCGGAACGAACAGGATCCGCTCCACATCGAGCCTGCCTTCCGGATTGGGAAGGCGCAGCCGCGGAAAGTTGAGCGGTGAAGCCAGCAGCAGGTTCTTGATGCGGCCATAGGCTGCGGCCGATCGGTTGAACTGATGCCAGCCTTCGATTGCTCCTTCAATCGGCGCCAGCGCGCGGCCGGAAATGATTGAGGCTGCGATGACCATGCCGCCCGTCAGCTCTCCGGACAGCGACAGATGCGCGCCCCAGCCGAGAAGCCCGACCTGCGTGATCATGCGGCAGGCCTTGGAAATGCCGGTGAAGATGATGTTGCGATCTTGCGCCTGGACGTGGGATTTCAGCGAGCCGGCGGTTTCCCGCCCCCACATCTTCACCGCTTCGGGGATCATCGCCAGCGCGTTGATGATCTGCGAATTCCGCGACATGGAATCGAGATGGAAATTCGCGCGGCTGAGATAGCTGTTGGATTCGGCGAACTGTTTGGCCGTGAACTTCTGGTTCAGGAAGGCGATCAGAAACAGCACCGCGCAGCAGACCATAATGATGATGCCGAGATGCGGATGCACCAGGTAGACGACGATCACGAAGAGCGGCATCAGCGGCGCGTCGAGGAAAGCAATCAGCGTTCCTGAAGTCAAAAAGCTGCGGAGAGACTGAAGGTCCTGCAGGATCTGGTAATCCTTGCCGCTTCCATGCAGCGAGGCGCGAGCGGCCGCACTGAGGATCGGTGCGCCCAGCTGGACTTCCAGTTCCACGGCAGTCCGCATCAGGATGAAGCGCCGGACAGAATCCAGGAAGGCCTGTAAGAGGACGGCGCCCACCACCACGATGGAAAGCATCACCAACGTGTCGATGGAGCGGCTGGTCAGGACACGGTCGGAAATCTGGAAGAGGTAGAGCGGGATCGCCAGCAGGAGCACGTTGATCGCGATCGTGAAGACCATCACGATCGCAAGATTGCGCCTGATAACCGCGATGCCTCGCGCAAGGCTCAAAGCGAAATTCACCGGCTCGCTGCGCTTGTGGAAGCCGCTGTTTCCGCCGCCACCACCGCCCCCGCCGCCGCCGAAATCCGGTTCCTTGCCGCCCCCGCCGCCGTCGCCTGTGCGCAGGCGGCGCTCATTTTCCTTCACCGGACCGGTGTCGCCATCGATCGTCTTGGCAAAGGGAATATCCGGCTTGGCCTTGAGCTCGTCGGTGTCACCAGGCATCCGCCGGGCCTCGATGACGGGCGCCGCCAGCAGTTCTTCAGCTGGCTGCGGCTTTGTCTCCGGTTCCACGACATTGACGACGGGTATGTCATGGCCGGAAAGCTGCCTTGTAGGTTGTTCGGTCGGCATCACGGTTTGCACGTCATCCACCTTCTCTTCAGCGACAGCCTCGACTTCATCGGGATAGGAAGACACTTTGCGCGTCAGCTGGCGAAGATGGTCCACCGCATCGTCGATCGCCGAAACGCAGGCCTCCGTCAGAAAATCCTGAGGATTTGCCGCCGTAGAGGATGGCTTTTCGCCACGCAGATCGATCGCGCTGCCATTTGCAAAAATCTGTTTTGAAATCTGATTCATCGCGGTCTCTCCCAAGATACGCAGGTCACGCGACCACGGCTTGCATTACATCTGAGGGGTGAGCAGAGGACCATGAAAGATCATGCCCGCCGTTGATGATGCCATCGCCGCTGTCCGCGCCTTGGGGGCTATCGTCATCGAGAAAGGCGATGACTTCATTGGCAAGCCTTTCGCCTGCCGTCTCGGGCTGGGTGGTATCGTGTTCTATGATACCGCCCTGGATGAGAATGGCGTCGGAATAGAGGTGACCGGCAACATAGGTGGTGTTGCCGAAGCTGTCGTAATCGACGATTTCAGCGATATTGGCGACGGTATTGCTGCCCGTATCGATCGTGATCACGGCGTCCTGGTTGTTCTTCAGAAGCTCGGCTGCAGCCTGGGTCACGTCGTCGGAATCTCCGAGCACCGCGACCTGCTTGATGATCGTCATGTCGTAGAGATTGCCTGTGATGTAGAGAACATTCAGGCCGACATAGCCCTGGAAATTGGAATCGGTGGACAAGCCCTCGGGCATTGTCGGATCGCGCTCCTGGATCCCCTTCTCTGCCTCGTGCATATAGTCGGGCATGGTCTCGAAGCGGTCGTTGGTTCCAACATTGTGGATCGCCGCAAGATTCCAGATGAGATTGTTGCCTGACTGGATGGTGGCACCATCGTCTACACCGTCTTCGGCGCGGGCCCAGTCGTTGTCGTAGAGAAGTGAAATCTGCGTGATGCTATTGATATCGTAGACATTTCCGCTGACGATCACCAGATCGTACTGCAGGCCCATTTGGAAGAAGGACGAGAAATTCAGCGTCGTATTGCCGCCCGTCAGAACAGTCGCTTCCGACCCGCTCGTCATGACGGTCATGGTGTCGTTGTCGGTCACGAAGTGATATTGTTCGATCCAGTTCACGAAGGAGACGTCGCCCTCGATGACGCTGACACGCCAGGCCATCGGAAAGATGGGGTCGCCATGTGCATCGACCGTCGTCTGCGGTTGTGTTGACTGGAAACTGTCCCGTTCGAAGCTTGCAATATTGTAGGCGGTGACGCCGGCTGCATCGGCTGAGGAATGGAATACCGAGGCGATGCTGTCATTGTCGCTGTAGACATAGACCTGGGTGATCGCATCGACCTGGTGATAGTCGCCCATGACGGCGGTCACGGAAGAGATCACTGCCGTGTTGACGACGGATGCAATGTTGGCGACGAGATTTGCGCCCGCGGTGACCTCCAGGCTGTTTCCAGCCGGGTCATGCTGTTCGACGGATGTCTGGGTTTCGTCGGGTTCTTCAGGCAGTTTGGCGAGCCCCCGATCCGGCAACAGGTCGTCGAGCGCCGGAATCTCGGAAATGTGCTTGCCGTTCATATAGGCTCCGGTGATCTCGTCACCCGCCAGCACGAAATCATGTGCCTGATCGTTCGGATTGTCTGCCGGCGGCTCGCCCGCTCCGATCGATGTCTGGCCGGAATCCCTTACTCCCTGGATGTAGGTTTCCATATCCCCGGCGATCTGCTTGACCCCCTCTAGGGTGTCGGTCCGATGCAGGTTGGAAAAGGGAGAGAAAATCTCGGCCTTGGCGCTGAATTCCGCCAGTTTCTCGACGACGAAACTCGTATCGCGCGGGGCATGATTGCCACCAGTCATATCGAGATAATCGTCGTCGTAGAGAATGTTGACCTGTGTGGTGAAGCGGATCACCGAGCCCGGGCCGTCGAAAACCTGCAGCTCTTCTTCGGTTTCGATATCGATGTCCTGTGGGCTGCCGAACCGGGGCAGCGACGACACATCACGGTGGGCAATCTCGGAGAGCTTTTCGATGCTTTCCTCAAAGGGGCGGCCGAAGCGGCGCGCGCCCCCATAAACGATCTCATAGCTGACGCTTCTGTAGTTGACATCAGGATCGTAGTCCTGGAGCGCGAGATCGGAGGCGAAGGTGGGCGTGTTGGCGATCAGATCGTCAAGCGCCGGATTATTTTCGGCAGGGCCCGTACCCTCCGTCAGCCCCGCACGCAGCCTCATCTCATCGGTCGTCGTTTCGAATATGCCGATGAAATGGGCGATGATTTCTGAGAATTTCTCGATTTGCATTGCCTTGGCCTCCCTTATCGAAGAGACGACCGGCCATGCGACATCCTTCTAAGGGAGCCGCGCTGTTCGTCAATTCGCACGCAAGCATTCAAACTGCACCGGCAGAAGCCGGTGCAGCCCTTTCTTGTCTTGGAGGTTAGTGTCCGCTTGTATCTTCGCCGACATCGGAAACATGTGAGTTGCCGCCGATGACACTGGAGTCCACAGCATTGCTAAGCATGTTCGCACCCTGAACGAGTTCCATATGGAAGCCCGAATTGGCGAGTATTGCGGAAGCATCTGCCGTCGAAGTGCCTGCGACGTCGTCGCCTGCTTTGAGATCCCAGCCCTTGCCGTCCATATCGACGCCGTCAGCACCATGGGCCGTGCCGGCATTCGCACTCAGGTGGTTCTGAGCGCCGCCGTTCTCCATCGTGATGTTCCAGGCCTGATCCTGGTCTGCGAGATGGTTTGCCTGGACAGTGCTGAAGACTGAGTCGGCGCCTTCGCCGGACAGTGAACCGTTGAGGATATTGTCGATATTGAGGGTGAAGGAGAAGTCATCCCCGATGTCGAAGGTGAGGTCGTGGCCGGCTACGCCGAGGTTCCCGAAGTCCTTGACATCATCAATAACGGCGAAGTCCGTGTCCGTCTTGTTGAAGCTGTCGCTCGTATTGTGGCTATTGGTGGTCGTCTTGGTGTCGGTATCCGTGACCGTCTTGATGTCGGTGTCGATATCGGTCTTGGTGGTCGTGTCGTTATCGGTGATCGTCTTGATGTCAACGTCGTCGTCGCTGTACGACTTGGCGTCATAGCTCCAGTCGTAGTCCGACTTCGTGGTGGTGGTTGTGTCGTTGTCGTTGATGGTGGTCGTCTTGGTGTTCGTGTCGTCGTCCGACTTGTAGCTCCAGTCGTAGTCGTTATCGCGGTTGTCGCCGTTGTCGGTCTTCACATCGAGATCGACGTTGGCCTTGACGTCAACGTCCGTGCTGTTGTCGGTGTTATTGCGATTGTCACCATTGGCGATGCCGCCGACGTAACCTGTGGAATCATCATCGATTTCGGTTGAATTGATAGCGCTGGAAAGGCCTTCGGCCAGGGCGCCCACCTTGACGGTGTCGTCGTCTGAGCCCTGCGGACCGGGCTTCGGATCATAAGGCATTACGTTTCCTCCAGAAAAAAACTGGAGCAGCTTTCGAAGTCCCTCTCATCTCAAATGGGATCTTTGCTCGCGCTTGCTCCAATGTGTTAACATCGGCAGATGGACTCGATACCTTTTCACCTGCAGCTTCATCGCGATTTGTTGGCCAAATTCTGTATTGGGATTGTGCCTATTCAGTACAAAGACGCACAAATCCGGTCCCGGACTCGATATGAGCGCGAGCAAGGCAGTCGAACTTCTTTTTGAGTTCCCTCGAAAGAAGACCAAGTATCAAAAACACATGCTGATACTTGATTTTCACGTCGCCACTTTGGCAACCCTTACAGATTGATGGAAAAAATTGGGTCCCGATAGATATCAATTCGGGCTAAGGCATCTGAAGTCCGGTTCAATACTCCAGCTAAGCCAATACCGGATCGCCGGCTCGGAGAAGGCTGTGTGCGAATTCGGGACGGCGTCCCATACCTCGGAATCCGGAGGGTTCGACTGATTGCGGTATCGCGAAGTTAAGCTCGAAAGGTTCTCCGTCTTATTTTGAAATATCGTCTGCCCATTACCACTTTGCTTTTGTATGTCTCGAACTAATACATGCTGCTTTATACCGTGATCTAGTTGAAATACCGCCCGCTAGTATGTTTCTTGTCGGAAATGCAACCATAAAGTGGCAAAAAATAAATATAACTTCGTGACAACTAACCCATTTGGGCCATTTCTTTCCTTTGAAATCCATATTACCATAATTAAGAAATGCCTAAAAGATAAGGCGGCCACATGCCTAGGGGCAATGTTCGTCGGCATGTAATACCCGCCATCGCGCCAATGGGAGTAGAAGCTCCGAGTTTGAGTATAGTGTAGCGCTAGGGGAGGCGTATATGTTCATGGTTGGGTCGGAAGTAGGAGATTCGGATCAGGCAAGAAGACTGAGCCCGAATGGAGAAACAGTCCTGGTAATCGCCAAGGCGGACTTGTTCTCCGAGTGCATGGTTGAGGCACTGGCAAAGAAATTCCCGAATTTTGATGTCGTAAGCGTATCGAGCGCGCAGTCCATATCCGAGAAGGATATTCACGACATGCGGCTTGTCCTGTTCTATCATGTCGCCGGCGCCGAGTTGCACGATGCGCTGCAGGTCGTTCGTGAAAACCGTCCGGACGCATCCATCGGCCTTGTCGTCGAAGCTATCGATATGATGGAGCCCTATATCAGTCGTCTTGTCGAGGCGCGTGTCGTCGATGGCGTCCTGCCGCTCAATCTGCGTCTGGATGTCTTCATGGCGGCAATCGATCTGCTGATGAAGGGCGGCGAGCATTTTCCATCCGCGCTTCTGGGCCGTCTGTCCAACCGGGCAACGGCACAGCTCGAGCCCTCGCTGTACCAGACGAAGTCCGTCGACGCAGCGCGCGCCAATGCGCTGAAGCTTCGCCGCAACAGCATGGCGGCTCTGACCACGCGCGAGGTACAGATTCTCGACCTCATCTGTAAGGGCACGCAGAACAAGATCATCGCCGACAAGCTTCACCTGTCCGAAAACACGGTGAAGGTTCACGTCCGCAATATCTATAAGAAGATGAATGTGAGAAATCGCACTGAAGCGGCCTCACGTTTCTTCAACGATACGTCGGACAGTGGCGATCTCTCCGGCAGGTGGCCGCACTAGGCCATCAATCCATCCGGGACGAGCGGGCAAAGCAGCGTGATTTCTGGCCGAAACCGCTCGGCGAACAGATGTAAGGCGCGGAACCGGGATAGACCGCGGCGCTCACTTTAGCCGAAGCGGTCTTCGGTTCGGCAGCATAGGCGAAGTCCTTCGCGGCATGTGGCACGCTTGCCACAACGACATTCTTCTCCGTGCTTCCCACGATCGCGGTATCGACGACCGCACATGAGATCGGTCCGATGGCCGAGAGAACGATCGTCGCAGCCAAAGCTAGAGAGCTGAAGCTGCATGGCGCTCTGCCATGCATGCGATTATGAGTCGTCATTGAAAACCCTCTCTATCATCAGGGCAATAGCGACGCGCCCTCGCACACCAATGGCTGGCCACTCCTTATATTGGCTTCATTGACTGAAGCTGGAGCGGCCGGACAGAAAGCATGGCACCATAGTCATTGAGAGGGATTAATCAAGCAAATTCCGAAGTTTAATACTATAGCTATTTAGAATTGCTCCCGTGTTTTGAAGTTGACCTTCACTGATATCCTCTTATCATTTTGAGCATAGGTACAATTATCCGAAGAATAACCGAGCCGGTTATTTCATAGATACCACTTCGCATTGAAGTTATCGAGGCGGATCAAGAGGGAGCCTAAAGTATAGAAGGGTCTATGAAGACCACACGACATGGGAAGGAATTTGTAGTGCGTAGTATTCCCACCGAAGGATATTCAGGATCTGCATTCGCATCGCCACGACAGCAGTCAAAAACCGTGCTGGTCAACGGAGGCGCCGGTTTCCTGGGTTCCCATCTTTGCGAGCGACTTCTCGAGCGCGGCCATCAGGTCATCTGTCTCGACAATTTCTACACCGGCCGCCACGTCAATATCGAGCATCTGCTGCAGAATGCCCGTTTTCGGCTTTTGGAACATGACGTGCGCCAGCCTTATGACGTCGAGGCTTCCGTCATCTTTAACTTTGCTTCGCCAGCCTCGCCGCCGGACTATCAGCGTGATCCCGTCGGCACCTTGCTGACCAATGTGCTTGGAGCCGTCAATACGCTCGATGCAGCCCGCCGCAGCGGCGCAACGGTCGTCCAATCCTCGACTTCGGAAGTCTATGGGGATCCGCACGAGAATCCGCAGCGCGAAACCTATTTCGGCAATGTCAACCCGATCGGCCCGCGCGGCTGCTACGACGAGGGCAAGCGGTCAGCCGAAACCCTGTTCTTCGATTATCACCGCAAGTATGGCGTCGATATCAAGGTTGGCCGGATCTTCAATACCTATGGTCCGCGTATGCGCCTTGATGATGGACGCGTCGTATCCAATTTCATCGTCCAGGCGCTCTCCAACACCGACATAACGATCTACGGTGATGGCCGGCAGACCCGCTCCTTCTGCTATGTCGACGATCTCGTCGCTGGTTTCCTTCGTTTCGCTGATGCCGGCGAACACTGCGTCGGTCCGATCAATCTCGGCAATCCGGCGGAGATCACTGTGCGGGATCTGGCCGAAATCGTCCTTGATCTGACCAATTCGCGCTCGCGCATCATTTACCTGCCGGCCGTGGCAGACGATCCGCAGCAGCGCCGTCCGGATATTTCCAGAGCCAGAGAAGAATTGAACTGGTGGCCGACGACGGAGCTGAAGACCGGGCTGAAGCGTACGATAGCCTATTTCGATGCGCTGCTTGCCCGCAAGGAAGTGGTGGAGGCCGTATGAAATGCCCCGCTACATCCTGGTTACGGGTGGCGCCGGCTTCATCGGCAGCCACATCTGCAAGGCGCTTGCGCGTGCCGGCATGGTTCCGGTCACCTATGACAATCTTTCCACCGGACATATCGACAGCGTCCGGTGGGGACCGCTGATCCAGGCGGATATCGCCGATGGCGCAAGGTTGCGGCATGTCATGGCCGAGTACTCGCCGGATTGTGTCATCCATTGCGGTGCCAATGCCTATGTCGGTGAATCCGTCGAAAAGCCGAGCATTTATTATCGCAACAATGTCATCGGCAGCCTGTCGCTGCTGGACGCCTGTCTCGATTGCGGTATCGACAGGATCGTCTTTTCCAGCAGCTGCGCGACCTACGGCATTCCCGAGATGCTGCCGATCTGTGAGAAGACACCGCAACAGCCGGTCAATCCTTATGGCAGGACCAAGCTGATCTTCGAAATGGCACTGGAGGATTATGCGGCCGCCTATGGTATCCGTTTCGCCGCACTCCGTTACTTCAATGCGGCCGGTGCCGATCCGGAAGGCCAGCTTGCCGAGCGGCACTATCCCGAGACCCATCTGATCCCGCGCGCTCTTCTCGCCGCAAGCGGCCGGATCGAGAGCCTCGATATTTTCGGTACCGACTATTCGACGGAAGATGGCACCTGCGTCAGGGATTACATCCATGTCAGCGATCTTGCCCAAGCGCATCTTGCCGCCGTTCGCCATCTTCTGGTTGGCGGCAATTCCCTGAGCCTCAATCTGGGCTCCGGCCGTGGCACGTCGGTCGGCGAGATCCTTAATGCCGTCAAAAGAAAGACCGGTCACAGGGTGCCGATCCGTTGTCAGCCGCGCCGCGCGGGTGATCCGCCTGCGCTTTTCGCCGATACGAAAAGGGCTCACCTTGAGCTGGACTTCATGCCGGTACTTTCGGATATCGATACGATCATCCGCACGGCCGGCCCGACTTTCGGACTGGAAGTGATCGCATGAGCACCAGCGCCGAAATCGACCGCGTACATCAGTCTTCTGCCGCCAAATCCGAGATGTTCGAGCCCGTCTTTACCGGATGGAATCGAGCCGCCTATGGTTTTGGCATCGTCTGCTGGCTGGCAGCACTTGCTTACTTCTGGCTCTGGTGGGCTGAGCCCACTCACGTCGTTTCATGGCCGGCATTCCTGCTCGTCACCGTCATCCTTGGCTGGGTCACCCTGATACCGGCCTATTTCATCCTGATCTTTCTGGATGCAAGGCAGGTCAGCTCATCCGCCGACCTGCCGAAGGGCCGCGTCGCCATGGTGGTCACCAAGGCGCCGTCCGAACCTTTCGCCGTCGTGCGCAAGACGCTTCTTGCGATGCTCGATCAGAAGGGCGTCGAGTTCGATGTCTGGCTCGCTGATGAAGATCCGTCCGATGAGACCAAGAGATGGTGCGGGCAGCATGGCGTCTTGATCTCAACCCGCAAGGGCGTCAGCGAATATCACCGTCCCGTCTGGCCGCGCCGCACGCGCTGCAAGGAAGGCAATCTCGCCTATTTCTATGATCACTTCGGCTATGAGCGCTATGATTTCGTCGCCCAGTTCGATGCCGATCATGTGCCGACGCCGACTTATCTTCGCGAGGTCCTGCGCCCCTTCTCCGATCCCGAAGTCGGCTATGTCTCGGCACCCAGTATCTGCGATGCCAATGCTGCCGAAAGCTGGGCCGCCCGCGGCAGGCTCTATGCCGAAGCGAGCCTGCATGGTTCGCTGCAGGCGGGATACAATAATGGCTGGGCGCCGCTCTGCATCGGCTCGCACTATGCCGTTCGCACGGCCGCCTTGAGGAAGATCGGCGGGCTCGGTCCCGAGCTTGCGGAAGATCATTCGACCACGCTGATGATGAATGCCGGCGGCTGGCGCGGGGTCCATGCGGTCAATGCCATCGCCCATGGCGACGGGCCGGCGACCTTTGCCGATCTGGTGGTGCAGGAGTTCCAGTGGTCGCGCAGCCTGGTCACCATCCTCCTGCTGCATTCTCGCCGGCATGTCGCCCGGCTGCCGCTGAAGCTGAAATTCCAGTTCCTGTTTTCGCAGCTCTGGTATCCGCTGTTTTCGACCTTCATGGCGGTAATGTTCCTGCTGCCGGTTGCAGCCCTGCTCACCGGCCATGTCTTCGTCAACGTCACCTACCCGGCATTCCTGCTGCATTCTCTGCCGCTTTCGATCGTGCTGACGGTATTCGCCATCTTCTGGCGCGCGTCAGGCACATTCAGACCATACGATGCAAAGCTCTTCGGCTGGGAAGGGGTGGTCTTCATCCTGCTGCGCTGGCCCTGGTCGCTTGCCGGCACCCTCGCTGCCGCACGCGATTACGTGACCGGTTCTTTCGTGGATTTCCGCATCACTCCGAAGGGTGATCAGGGACAGCGCAAATTGCCGGCGCGGATAATGGCGCCATACGTCGCACTATTGGCCATTTGTGCTGCGGCCATGGTTTTTGCTGCCGATGGCGATGGTGCGCGTGGCTTCCAGATCTTCGCGGCGATCAACCTGTTGATCTATGTATCGCTCGTAATCCTGGTTGTCGTCTGTCACACCGTCGAGAACGGTCAGTCCCTTTTGCCACAAGTATACGGCCTGCGGTTCGCCGCCGCCGGCGGTCTCGTCGCCTGCCTGGTCAGCGCGGTGCAACTCGGTAACCACGGGCTAGCTGCCATGGAAGCGCTTTCGCACGGCCAGCCCTTCGTCACCTTTACCCAGTCGCAATTTGCTGTGGCGGGTGCAGGGCTCGGCGGCGGCAAGACCAGGATCGTGAAATTCCGTCTCAAATGGCACGGTTTCGCCGAAGCCGGTCGTGAACGAAGGGATGTTGGGGAGAGCAGAAATGCGTGAGGAGGATAAAATGAGCATGACGATAAGATTGACGGGAGGAGCGCTGGCTCTGTGCCTCAGCCTCATCCTCTCGGCGAGTGCACTCGCAGCAGAAAAGACGAAGGCACCGATACCGACGCCGCTGAGTGCCGGCGAACTCTACGTGATCTACGCCGACAAGACCTGGACCTGGGATACGGGTGGCGGGCGTTTCATTGGCGAGGG
Source organism: Rhizobium sp. 01T437 (assembly GCF_056398505.1). Taxonomy (NCBI): domain Bacteria; kingdom Pseudomonadati; phylum Pseudomonadota; class Alphaproteobacteria; order Hyphomicrobiales; family Rhizobiaceae; genus Rhizobium; species Rhizobium sp. 01T437. The sequence continues at coordinate 578,796 of NZ_JBFTPM010000006.1, read as the reverse complement.
CAGGCATTTCGTCGCCTGGGTCGACAATGGCGGCAAACAGTCTTTCGCCGAGGGGCGCTGGGTCGTCGATGATCTCGGTCAGATGTGCATGCGCGCAACCTGGACCAATAATGAGGGGGCGGCACGTGCCAGTACCTGCTTCGGCCACCGCAAGATCGGCAACACGATCTATCAGCGGCGTCAGCCGAGCGGGGACTGGTACGTGTTCCGGCACGCTTCCACGAAAGCCGATGATGAGTTCCGGAAGCTGGTTCCGGCAGACACGGTGAGCCTGAAAGCCAAAGAGCTGAAGCAGGTTCTCGCGACCAATAAATAGCCGAAGGGGAGGAAAAGACTATGAAAACCCTGGCGAAGAAAATCTCGACGGCAACAATCGCGATGCTTCTGCTCGGCGTTGCCGACCTGTCGCATCGAAGCGAGGCGCAAAACAGCACCACCGTCATGAATGCGGGTGCGCAGACGATCACCGACAAGGCGATCACCGACAAGCGGCCCGCCATTCATGCCGATGGCATCAAGTTTGGTGCCTACGACCCGCATGGCGATTTCGGTGCACAGCAGAGCGTGACGACGGAGCATCTCTTCCTTCCATGGGAAGACGTCGATCTCGAAACGCTGCGTGTGGCGGATGCCTACGCGCTGGCAAGAGGCCGCAACCTGCTGATCACGGTGGAGCCCTGGTCGTGGGATGTGGACTGGCGGCTGACGTCAGATGAACTTCGCTGGAAGCTGTTTCACGGCGACTACGATGCGAACATGCGGGCAATTGCCAGGATGATCGCCCAGTTGAAAAGCCCTGTCATCGTCCGCTGGGGTCAGGAAATGGAAGACGACTCCGGCCGCTTTTCGTGGTCCGGCTGGAATCCTCCTGAATATATAGCCGCCTACAGGCGCATGATGGATATCGTGCGGCAGGAGGCGCCCGGTACGAAACTCATGTGGTCGCCGAAGGGAAAACCCGGCCTTAATGCCTACTACCCCGGCGACACCTACGTCGATTTCGTCGGCCTGTCCGTTTTCGGCCTGGAGCCCTATGACAAAATCGCTCACCACGGCCCGCGAACCTTCGCCGAGGCATTGAAGCCAGGTTACGACCTTGTCGCCCAATACGGCAAACCCATCTGGGTGGCCGAACTCGGCTATGAGGGGAGCGATGCCTACATCAAGCCGTGGATGGAGACTGCGACGATGAAACAGAGCGATTTTCCTGAGCTTCAGGAGGTCGTCTACTTCAATGACCGCGACGTGCACGCCTGGCCGTTCAATCTCGGGCGGCCCGACTGGCGGGTCATTGACGACGCCAGCAACTGAGCCGATATCGCCAATGAGAAAGGCCCGCTGGTGGCGGGCCTTTGCCTGTTCAGACTGAGTATGATTAACCCTTAAGCGTGCCCTTGCCGATTTCGACGAGCTTGGTTGCGGCATCGGCTACCGAGATGCGCTCGAAGGCGAGCTCGTCGCAGGTCGGACGAAGAACACGCTGGTCGAATTCGGTCGCGCCCATCGGTACCGGCCGCGGATATTCGCCGACCTGATCCTTGAGCAGATTGACGTACTTGACTGTTTCCTGCTCTGTCGGGTTGAGCTGCGGCAGGATAGCTTCGCGAACCGCCGGCGACATCGGCACGCCACGTTCCACACCGAGGATCTTGCCCGCTTCCGGATCGTTGACGAAGAAACTGATGAACTTTGCGGCGGCTTCGCCCTGCTTGGTCGTGGCACCCACGCTCCAGATCAGTGCCGGGCGATAATAATGGCCTGATGGACCGCCCTTCTTCTCGCGCGGCAGCATGGTGATGCCCAGCTTGTTCTTGATGATGAGCTGGTAGCCGACCATCTGGTTGGAGTAGGCCATGCCGATCACCGATTTGCCAAGGCCGAGGCAGTTGGTGTCGATCGTGTTCTGGTCTAGCGTCTGAACGTCGGCGGCGACGGTGCCGCCTGCCTTGCGCAGCTTTTCCCAGTAGTCGAACCATTCCTTGGCATCGTCGACCGTGAAGCCGAGACCGACGCTCTCCTTGGCGAAGACGCTCTTGCCGCGCTGGCGCAGCCAGGCGTCGAAGACATAATTGTAGCGCGCCGCATAGGGGCCGCCACCCTTGCCGGAGGCTTTGCCGAGTTCCACGGCGAGCTTGGCATACTCATCCCAGGTGAGATCGGGCGTCGGTAGCGGAATACCCGCCTTTTCGAATTCGACGGTGTCGAAGAACATCGCGAAGGAATTGAGGCCGAGGCCGACACCATAGAGCTTGCCGTCAACCGTGGTCAGTTTCAGCATGTCTGCGCCGAAGTTGTCGACCTTAAGCGTCGAAGGCACGAATTCATCGAGCGGCAGGCAGGCACCGCGCTTGGAATAGTCGGAGATTGTACCCGGCTCGAGCTGGAAGACGTCGGCGATCGCGCGGCCCGCCATTTGCGTGGCCAGCTTCGTCCAGTAGCCGTCGCCCGAAAGCGACTCGCCGACAATAGTGACACCCGGTGTCTTCGACTGATAGAGCTTGGCAACATCCAGCGTGCGCTTGGCGCGGTCGTTGGAACCCCACCACATGGCGCGAAGCGAAGCGTCCTCTGCAAATGCGGGGATCGAGCTGCCGGCGCCAAAGGCAAGGCCGGCCGCAGCACCCGCGGTTCCCATCAAGAATGAACGGCGATTGACCTGCATTGATTTCCTCCTGTGTCTGATGCCCGGTGCCATCCTCCAATGGTCTTTCCAGGCGTTCCGGAGGTTAGAGTACGCAAAAAATTTCTCTTTGCAAGAATTTATGATTATCTTGCAAATTTGCATAATTTGCATAATCTTTGCCATATGAACGAGATCAAAATGAATGAGATCAAGACCAGGCGACCGCGACAGGCCGATATTGCCAGTCTGGCCGGCGTTTCGGTTTCCACGGTATCGCGGGTGCTGGCCAATGAACCCGGTATCAGCGAAAATGTGCGGCGGCACATTTTGAAGGTCGCTGCCGAACATGGCTATCCGGTGAAGACTGTTTCGGAAAGCGTTCCGGGCGGGCTTGCCCTGATTGCCAGCGACGGGGCGACCGGTGGCCTCAGCGTATTCTACGAATCGATCGTTGAGGGCCTTCGCGCCGGTGCCGCCGATGCCGGCATGCCTTTCGAAGTGCGGCTCGTGCGCGAGGACCGCACCACGCCTGACGTCGTCGGCGAGTATATGCAGACAGCGGAAGCCGAAGGGCTTTTCCTCGTCGGCATCGATCCCAGTGATACGCTGCGGGCCTGGCTGGAAGAGACGGGAACACCGACCGTTCTCGTCAACGGTACCGATCCGCGCCTGCGCCTCGATGGCGTCTCGCCCTCCAATTTTTTCGGCGCCTACGAGGCGACGAGCCGGCTCACGAAAGCCGGTCATCGCCGTATCCTACATCTCACCGGCTCGCATCGCCATACGATCCGCGAACGTGTGCGAGGCTTCGAGGCGGCGATTGCCGCGGTTCCAGGTGCCGAAGGCCGGCTCGTTCCGCTCACCTTCCAGGGCAGCGCCAGCCGCGAGGCGCATGAGCGCACAGTCGCGATGCTCACGGAAGACCCCGGATACACGGCGGCCTTCTGCATGAATGATTTCATTGCCGTCGGCGTGCTCGAAGCCGTCACCGAAGCAGGCCTTCGCGTTCCCGAGGATTTCGCGATCGTCGGCTTCGATGACCTGCCCTGTGCCGTCATGACCAATCCCAGGCTTTCCACTATGCGCGTCGACCGCGCGGCGCTTGGCCGCGAGGCCGTCTCCCTTCTGATCTCCCGCTACCGCGACAGGACCGCTCCCGCCCGCCATATCTGCCAGGCGGTCGTTCCCGTTACCGGAGGCACTGTTCCTGATACCGACAAGCTGTGAGTGATGCCGATGACCTATGATCCCGCCAGCGCCAATCCGCTTGCAGGCAATCCGCTGAAGACCCGCGCCGACATGATCCGCGCTGTCAACGATCTCTTCAATCCGCTGTTGCCCTTCTTCTCTGATGGCAATGCCCGTGTTCGCCTCGATGGCGCCGGCGCTCATTTCGACCGGGCCGCTGCTGATCTTGAAGGTTTCGCACGTCCACTCTGGGGTCTTGCACCGCTCGGCGCCGGCAAGAATGATTTCGCCCATTGGCACCGCTTTGCCGAAGGTCTTGCGAATGGCTGTGATCCGACCCATCCCGAGTATTGGGGCACGGTCAATGCACGCGACCAGCGCATGGTGGAACTCGCCGCTCTCGGTTTTGCCCTGGCGCTGGTACCCGACAAGATTTGGGAGCCGCTCGACAAGCGCGCTCGTGACAATATCGTTGCCTATTTCAAGCATGTCCGGCAGTTCGACTATGCCGACAACAACTGGAAATTCTTCCGGATCTTCGTCGATATCGCTCTCGACCGACTCGGCGCCGATTTCGACCGCAGCCTGACCAAGCAATATCTTGAGGAACTCGAAGGCTTCTACATTGGCGACGGCTGGTACCGTGACGGCAATATCCGCCGCATCGACCACTACATTCCCTTCGCCATGCATTTCTACGGCTTGATCTATTCCAAGCTGGTCGATGACGACTATGCCAAACGCTACCGCGAGCGCGCGGTCCTTTTCGCCAAGGATTTCCGCCACTGGTTTGCGCCCGATGGCGCAACGATCCCCTTCGGCCGCAGCCTCACCTATCGTTTCGCCTGCGCCGGTTTCTGGTCGGCGCTCGCCTTCGCCGATCTGGAGGCATTGCCCTGGGGCGAGATCAAGCATCTCTGCCTCGAGCATCTGCGTTGGTGGCGGGACAAGCCGATCGCCAGCCATGATGGCGTTCTCTCCATTGGCTTCGGCTATCCGAACCTCTTGATGTCGGAGAGCTATAATTCTGCCGGCTCACCCTACTGGGCCTTTAAGGCCTTCCTGCCGCTCGCCATTGCCGAGGATCATCCCTTCTGGACCGCAGAGGAAAAGGCGCCTGAGCAAGCCCCCGAGGTCGTTCCGCAGCGCCATCCGGGCATGGTGGTCATGCGTGCCGGCAATGATGTGGTGGCGCTCTCGTCTGGTCAGGAAAATCTGCAGATGCGCTTCGGCACGGAGAAATACGCAAAATTTGCCTATTCTGCCCGCTACGGCTTCAGCGTCGAGGCTGACGAGCGAGCCTTCGCACTCGGCGCCTTCGATTCCGCGCTCGCCTTCAGCGATGACGGCCTGCATTACCGCGTCCGCGAAACCAATGAAGAAGCGAAGATCGCCGGCAACATCCTTTACTCCAGATGGTCAGCCTTCAAGGATGTGAAGGTCGAAACCTGGCTCGTACCATCGGCCCCATGGCATATCCGCGTTCACCGCATCACAACACCACGCCTGCTGCAGACCGCGGAAGGCGGCTTTGCGATTGCCAAGCGCGATCTCGATGCGGACACGCTTTCGGCGGCCGAAGGCTCGGCCCACGCGATCGGCGAAGTTGATTTCACCGGCATCGTCGACCTCGGTTCTTCGATCAAGCGAAACGGCCTTGCCCAGAAGGCATTGCCGAATACCAACATGATCGTTTCCAAGACGCTCGTGCCCCAGCTCCGCGGTGAGATTCCGGCTGGTGAAACAGTTCTGGTCACGGCTGTACTCGCGTTGAACGATCCGGCTGCCGTATCGGGGGCATGGACCACGCCGCCGAAAGCACCCGATATCGCTGCGCTCCAGAAGCTGGTCAGCGAGAAGGGCGTAACCGTCAGCGCCATCGAAGCGCCAGGACATATGCCATGAGCCGTGCTGCCATCGTCCTCGCCATGCAGCCTTCCCGCACGGAGCATGTGCTACCCGAGGCGGTTCTTCGCCGGCTGGATGGCATCGGGCGCCTGCTCGATGCCGAACCGCTTCAGCACTTCGATGACGAGCGCGCAAAGCGTCTGTTGTCCGAGGCGGAAATCCTCATCACAGGCTGGGGTGCACCCTATGTTGGTCGCGAGGTTCTGGCGCTTGCGCCGAAGCTGAAGCTCGTTGTTCATGCGGCGGGGACGGTGAAGGGCCTCGTCGATGCCGGCATTTTCGAAGCCGGCGTCGTCGTCAGCCATGCGGCCGAGGCCAATGCCGTGCCGGTCGCCGAATTCACGCTCGCCGCAATCATCTTTGCCGGCAAACATGTCTTCCGTTTCCGCGACCTCTATGTCGGCGACCGCCATCGCGATCGCACCCATCCGATGCAGCGTGAGGCCATCGGCAACTATCGCCGCACGGTCGGCATCATCGGTGCGTCACGCATCGGTCGACGCGTCATCGATCTGCTGAAGCCCTTCGATTACAAGGTACTGCTCTTCGATCCGACCATCGATGCCGGTCAGGCGCGCGGAATGGGCGTGCACAAGGTGGAGCTCGACGATCTCATGCGTCATTCGGATATCGTCTCCCTCCACGCGCCATCACTGCCGTCCACCTACCATATGATCGATGCCGCAAAACTGGCGCTGATGAAGGATGGCGCGACGCTGATCAATACCGCGCGCGGCGCGCTGATCGATGAGGACGCTTTGCTTGACGTGCTGAAGACCGGCCGTATCGACGCCATTATCGATGTGACCGATCCCGAAATACCGGGATCGGAGTCGGCGTTTTACGACCTGCGCAACGTCTTCCTGACACCGCATATCGCCGGTGCCGTCGGCCTCGAGCGCACCCGCCTCGGTGAAATGGCAGCGGATGAGGCCGAACGCTTCACCAAAGGCGAGCCTCTGCTTTACCGGCTCACCCTCGAAAACCTGGAAAATACCGCCTGAGGCGTCTTAAGACGCCTTCAGCGAGTTCGGCGAACCGTCATTGGCAAGCTCCGGCATCAGGTCGGAAATATTGACGACCTTGCCGGTGCGCGAGCTCGTCAGCGCCGCAATACCGCAAAGCACGGACATGGCGCCGGCGCGGGTGCCGGCCCGCTGCGCGAGCTTGTCCTGCATATCGGGCTTGAAGATCATGTTGCGCATCCGGTCGTCACCGCCGTAATGGCCGCCGGAAAAGTGTGGTACCGTGATGCGCTCGACGGCCTCCTTACCGTGCGGGAAGCTGCGGATCAGCAGGATCGTATCTTCCTTTGGCTCTTCCCACGGCTGTGCTTCATACTGGCGGATTTCGATACGACCCTTGGTGCCGTTGAAGGCGAGGTGATGGCCCTCGATCGGCTGGAACGTGTTCAGTGAATAGGAGACATGGACATTGTTTCGGTAGCGGATCGAAGTGACCATCGTATCGGGAATGTCAATATCTTCGCGGAAGACACAGCCGTCGCGGAAATAACCATCGATCTTCGAGGGATCCTCATAGAGCGTGTCGAGGAAGGGATCCTTTTCGAGGTCGAGGTAATAATCGCATTCCTGCGTGTGCGGACAGAGCTTGCAGCGCGGGCCGCGAAAAGGACCTTTGCGGCCGTAATTCTGCAGATCGGCAAAAGAGGTAACGGCGTCAGGATCGCTGTCGAGATACCAGTTCAGAAGGTCGAAATGATGCGTTGCCTTGTGAACGAAGAGGCTGCCGGAATTTTCCGTATAGGCATGCCAGCGGCGGAAATAATCAGCACCATGCTTTGTGTTGAGATACCAGTGGAAGTCGACTGAGGTGACGCGGCCGATCTCGCCGGAATTCAAGAGCTCCTTGATCTTCGCTGCCGTCGGCGCATAGCGATAGTTGAAGGAGACGTCGACCCGGCGGCYGGTGCGCTTTTCGGCATCCAGAATCCGGCGAATCTTCTCCACTGACGTGGTCATCGGCTTTTCGGTGATGACGTCGATGCCGGATTCCAGCGCCCTGACCACGATATCGTCATGCGTATGGTCGGGCGTACAGACGATAACGAGATCCGGCTTCTGCTCTGTGAGCATCGAATCGATGTTTTCATAGAGCGGCGCATTGCTGCCGATCATGGTGCGGGCGCGCTCGCCGCGCAGCGAATTCTTCTCGACGATCGCAGTCAGGTCGACATGCTCGCGCCAGCCGGCCAAGAGATCCTTGCCCCACATCGTGGTGCCGCGGTTACCGGTGCCGATCAGGGCAAAACGGCGTTTCTCCATCGAATGATTCCTCCTTCATACGTGATGAAACGATTGGACTTTAGAGCAATCCCAGCAAAAGTGTGCAGCGGTTTTGCGTCCGGAATTGCGTGAAAACAAAGAGATAGAGCATGTCCGTGTTTCGAAGAAAAACGGACATGCTCTAGAATCAGATTTGGCAGCAGCTCCTGAAGCGCTCGACGCAGGTGGCGATCACCTCGTCGGCGGGACGCTTCCACCAGTTCTCAGCTGAGAAGATCTCGACCTCCTGCGCGCCGAAGAAGCCGGCAGCTTCCACCATCCGTCTTATGCCTTTGAGATCGATGACGCCATCGCCCATCATGCCGCGGTCGAGCAGCATATCCTTGGTCGGCACCAGCCAGTCGCAGATGTGATGGGCAAAAATGCGCTTCATCCGTCCGGCGCGGGCAATCTGATTTGCTAGATCAGGATCCCACCAGACGTGATAGACATCGACGGCAACGCCGACATCCTCGCCGAGTTGCTCGCACATATCGAGCGCCTGGCTAAGCGTGTTCACGCAGGCCCGGTCGGCCGCATACATCGGATGCAGCGGCTCGATCGCGAGCTTCACGCCCGAAGCCTGCGCATGCGGCAGCACGGCGGCAATGCCGTCGAACACCATCTGGCGGGCCGCGACGATATCCTTCGAACTATCAGGCAAACCGCCGACGACGAGCACGAGGCAATCGGCGGAAAACGCTGCCGCCTCGTCAATGGCGCGTCTGTTGTCGTCGAGGTTTTTCTGCCAGTCGGCTTCGGTTGCCGCCGGAAAGAAGCCGCCGCGGCAGAGCCCGGTCAGCTTGATACCGTTCGACTTGACGATGCGCACTGCCTCGTCGAGGCCGGCCTTGGCGACCTGATCGCGCCAGGGCGCGATCGAGGTAATACCGTGTTTCAGGCAGATATCGACGGCTTCGGCAAAGCAGCATTGCTCGCGGATTGTCGCAAGGTTGATCGAAAGTCCTTCGACCTGCATGTCATTCCCTCCCATTGCCGCGCCGACACTCAGTGAACGCCGTGGACGGCAAGCACCTGCTTCATGCGATCAGTTGCGAGCTCCGGATCGGCCAGGACCCGAGCCTTGTCGGCGAGGCGGAAAAGCTCCGCCAGATGCGTCAGCGAGCGCGTGCTCTGCTGGCCGCCGATCATTGTGAAATGATCCTGCAGGCCGTTGAGATAGGCGAGGAAGACGACGCCGGTCTTGTAGAAGCGTGTCGGCGCCTTGAAGATGTGGCGCGACAGCGGAACGGTCGGCTCGAGCAGATCGAAGAATTCGTGGTTGCTCTTGCGGCCAAGCGCGTCGAGCGAAGCCGAAGCCGCAGGCGCGATGGCGTCAAAGATGCCGAGCAGTGCATCCGAATGGCCCTGCTCGTCGCCAGCGATCAGTTCGGCGTAGTTGAAGTCATCGCCGGTGTACATGCGCACGCCCTTCGGCAGCTGCCGGCGCATCGTCACTTCCTTCTCCTTGGAAAGAAGCGAGATCTTGATACCGTCAACCTTTGCGGCATTGGCTTCGATCACCTGCAGGCAGGTTTCCATCGCCTTCAGATGGTCGCCATTGCCCCAATATCCCTGAAGCGCCGGGTCGAACATTTCTCCGAGCCAATGGATGACGACAGGTTCTTTTACCTGGCGAAGAATGCGGTCATAGACCCTGACATAGTCGTCCGGCCCCTTGGCGGCGGCGGCTAGCGCCCGGCTTGCCATCAGGATGATGCGACCGCCGGCAGCTTCCACCGTTTCGATCTGCTCTTCATAAGCCCTAATGATCGTATCGATGGTCACGTCGGGGCCGGGCGTCAGATGGTCGGTGCCGGCGCCGCAGGCAATCAGCGCGTCCTTGCGCCCGGCTGCTTCGGCAAGCGCGCGGCGGATCAGCTCGCGGGCTTCCGGCCAGCCGAGGCCCATGCCGCGCTGTGCAGTATCCATTGCTTCGGCCACGCCGAGGCCGAGGTCCCAAAGCCGATGGCGGAAGGCAAGCGTCCGTTCCCAGTCGATCGCCGGTGTCAGCCACGGATCATTGCCGGCGAGCGGATCGGCGACCACATGGGCGGCGGCAAAGGCGATACGCGGGAAGCTCTTGGCGTCCCGCTTCTTGAGTTCGATCGGCGTGCCGGTCAGCGTATAAGAAGCGATCTTGCCGTCGAGGGGAAGATTGATCGTCGTCACGGCTCAGAACTCCAGGGTGGGAACATCGAGCCAGCGGCGCTCGGCCCAGGATTTCAGGCCGAGTTCTGCAAGCTGCACGCCCTTGGCGCCGGCTTCCAAGCCGTAGGGCCACGGAGCATCTTCGACGACGTGGCGGATGAACATTTCCCACTGCGCCTTGAAGCCGTTGTCGAAGACCTGCGTATCCGGCACTTCGTCCCAGGTCTTATAGAAGTCGATGGTCTGCGGCTGGTCAGGATTCCAGACCGGCTTCGGCGTATTGACGCGGTGCTGGCTCCAGCACTTGGTGAGGCCGGCAACGGCCGAGCCATGTGTGCCGTCCACCTGGAAGGTCACGAGGTCGTCGCGACGAACGCGTACGGCCCAGGAGGAATTGATCTGTGCGATCGCGCCGCCTTCCAGTTCGAAGGTCGCATAGGCAGCATCGTCAGTGTCGCAGTTATAGGGCTTGCCCTGTTCATCGATACGGCTGGGAATATGGGTTGCACCCAGGCAGGAAACGGCCTTCACCTCACCGAAGAGATTGTCGAGCACATAGCGCCAGTGGCACAGCATATCGAGAATGATGCCGCCGCCATCGGCCTTGCGATAGTTCCAGGACGGGCGCTGGGCCGGAACGCCCCAGTCGCCTTCGAAGACCCAGTAGCCGAATTCGCCGCGCACTGAGAGGATCTTGCCGAAGAAGCCGGAATCGCGCAGCAGCGCCAGCTTGCGCAGGCCGGGCAGGAACAGCTTGTCCTGTACCACGCCGTGCTTGAGGCCCGAAGCACGCGCCTTGCGCGCAAGGTCGATCGCGACCTGCAGATCGTCGGAAATCGGCTTTTCGCAATAGACATGCTTGCCGGCATCGAGCGCCTTGGTGAGAAGCTCGGCGCGCATCAGCGTCGTGCCGGCATCGAAGAAGATGGTGTCATCGGGATTGGCGAGCGTAGCATCCAGATCGGTCGACCAGCGCTTGATATTATGCTTGCGGGCAAGCTCCTCCATCTTCGCGCCGTTACGGCCGACGATGATGGGATCGATTTCCAGTTTTTCGCCTGATTTCAGCGCGATGCCGCCTTGATCGCGGAAGGCGAGAATCGACCGAACGAGGTGCTGATTGTAGCCCATACGGCCGGTAACGCCGTGCAATATGATCCCCAAACGTGCCATTTTTCCCTCCCTGGAAGCTTTTATGCGTCGGGAGCGGGCAGTCGGGCCCGGCCCTCCCGAGCCGGTAACTAAACAGTTACTTGATGGCAGAAGAGGAATATTGCTGTCAATAGCCAATTCGGGTTTTTGAAAATCAGCGCTTTATCGAGGCGAGCGTGACGTGAACGATATGTCGTTCCCAGGCTTCGAGATTGGCAGGCGTAATGAGATCGCGGCCGAAGATGGTCGAAAGCGTGTACTGGTTGGACAGGTAGAAATAGCCGAGCGAGGCGATTGTCAGATAGACATGCAGCGGGTCGGCAGTCTCGATGAAGACACCCGCCTTCTTGCCTACTTCCAGCACCTGCGAAAGCTCGCCGATCAGATGCGAATGCAACTCCTTGAGCCGCACGGACTGGCGCAACCAGCGGGCGCGGTGCAGGTTTTCCGTGCCGAGCAGGCTGAGGAACTCCGGATGCTGCAGGAAGTAGCGCCAGGTGAAGAGGGCAAGTTCCCCAATGCCCTCCTCAGGGCTGCGGGTGCCGATGTTCAGTGCGCGTTCGGCGGTGCGGATGCTGACATAGGCCTCCTCAAGCACACGCAGATAGAGCTGCTCCTTGTCGCCGAAATAGTGATAGAGCATGCGCTTGTTGGTGCCGGCGCGCTCGGCGATGGAATCGACACGCGCACCACCCATGCCGTTTTCGGCAAATTCCCGTGTCGCGGCTTCAAGAATGGCCGCACGGGTACGCTCCGGGTCGCGTTGGGCGGTTCGCTCGGCGGACGGGCGCTTGATTTTCTTTTTTGCGCTCTCCCCAGTGTCGTTCATCAGATTTCCCCTATTTTCCCCTGTTGCGCTCATAAGGCTTAAGCGGAAGAATGTAAAAACCCGATTTTGCAAACGCAACCGGGCCACCAACACCGCTTGACAGCCCGGAGGCTTTGAACATAGCTTGTAACCAATTAGTTATTTGTTGCAAGATAGCTAGTTAGGAAGCGTGTGGAGGCGCTTCCTATTGGGAGGAGGAAAACCAATGTCTTTTCGTGTAAGCAGACGTAATTTCATGGCGGGCGGAGCAACGCTCCTTTCGCTGTCAGCGCTCGGAAACGGCGCTTTTGCCCAGGAAAACCGCCTGCGCCTCATCTGGTGGGGCTCTCAGCCGCGCGCTGACCGCACCAACAAGGTCTCCGACCTTTTCAAGGCGAAGAACAGCGGTGTTTCGATCACCGGCGAATTCCTCGGATGGGCTGATTACTGGCCGCGTCTTGCCACGCAGGTGGCTGGCCGCAACGCGCCCGACGTCATCCAGATGGACTACCGCTATATCGTCGAATACGCCCGGCGCGGCGCTCTTGCCCCGCTGGAATCCTATATGCCGTCGAAACTGCAGATCGATGATTTCGATCCGGCGCAGATCGAAGGCGGCAAGGTCGACGGCCACCTGTACGGCGTCAGCCTCGGCGCGAATTCGGCGGCCACGGTCATCAACACTGTCGCCTTCCAGGAAGCCGGCATCGATGTGCCGACCAACAAGACGACCTGGGAAGAATTCGGCAAGATCGGCGCCGAAATCACCAAGGCCGGCAAGCGCAAGGGTTACTTCGGCTTTGCTGACGGCAGCGGCGGCGAGCCGCTCTTCGAAAACTACCTGCGCCAGCGCGGCAAAGCGCTCTACACGGCGGATTCGAAGATTGCTTTCGCTGCCGAGGACGCCGCGGAATGGTTCGACATGTGGGCCAAGTTCCGTGAAGCTAAAGCCTGCGTAACGCCTGATATTCAGGCGCTCTACAAGGATACGATCGACACCAGCCCGCTCACCGTTGGCAAGGCTGCCTGTGACTACGCCCACTCCAACCAGTTCGTTGGTTATCAGGCGATGGTCAAGGACAAGCTGATGCTCAGCAACTACCTCAGGATCAAGCCGGACTCGAAGGGCGGCCATTACCGCAAACCTTCGATGTTCTTCTCGGTTTCCGCACAGTCGAAGGTGATCGATCAGGCTGTCGATTACGTCAACTTCTTCGTCAAGAACCCCGATGCTGCCAAGATACTCGATGTCGAGCGCGGCATTCCGGAATCGAAGGCGATGCGCGAAGTCGTCGCCGGCAAGCTCGATGAAACCGGCAAGATCCCGCTCGAATATGTCGCCGGTCTCGGAGATCTCGCCGGCCCGCTTCCGCCCCCGCCGCCGACCGGCGCCGGCGAAGGCCAGGTCGTGCTGCGCACCATCTCGGAGCAGGTAGCTTTCGGCCAGCTTACTCCAGCCGATGCCGGCAAGCAGCTTGTGGATGAAATCACGCGAATTCTCGCGCGGGGTTGATCTCATATGACCAATGCGATGCGCACGTCTGTAGGGACGGTAACCGTGGAAAGATATCAGGGAGTGAAGGCTGACGGACGCTTTCGGCGCCTATGGAACGCCAATGCTCCCGGCTATCTCTTTCTGCTGCCGTGGCTGGTAGGCTTCTTTGGCCTCACGCTCGGCCCGGCCCTGATTTCGCTCTACCTCTCCTTCACCGACTTCGACATGTTGAGGGCGCCGGGTTGGGTAGGGGCCGCAAATTACGTGCGCATCGCAACGGCCGATCCGAAATTCGCATCGGCCATGTCAGTCACGCTGACATACGTCGTGCTGTCGGTTCCGTTCAAGCTGACCTTCGCCCTGCTCGTCGCTCTCGCATTGAACAGGGGTCTGCGCGGGCTGCCGATCTACCGTGCGATTTTCTACCTTCCGTCTCTTCTCGGCGGCAGCGTTGCGATTGCCGTGCTGTGGCGCCAGCTCTTCGCCAGCGATGGCCTCGTCAATGCCGCGCTTGCGCAATTCGGTATCGTCGGCCCAAGCTGGATCTCGCATCCGAGTTACTCGATCTATACGCTGGTGGCTCTCTCCGTCTGGCAGTTCGGTTCGCCGATGATCATATTCCTGGCTGGTCTGCGTCAGATCCCGCAGGATATGTATGAGGCGGCAAGCCTCGACGGCGCCTCGAAATTCCGCCAGTTCTACAAGATCACCCTGCCGCTTCTCACACCTGTGATCTTCTTCAATGCTGTCGTTCAGACGATCGATGCCTTCAAGGCTTTCACACCCGCCTTCATCATCTCCGGCGGCACGGGCGGTCCGATCAATTCGACGCTGTTCTACACGCTCTATCTTTATCAGGAGGCCTTCGGCAATTTCCGCATGGGCTACGCCTCGGCGCTCGCCTGGATCCTCGTGGTGATCATCGCGATTTTCACCGCCTTCTCCTTCCTGACCTCGCGCTACTGGGTGCACTACGATGACTGAGATGACCGCTTCCGTCACCGCGGCCAGGCCGCCATCGGATATCACCAAACGCAGCCTCCCGGCTTCGATCATCATCCATGCGCTGCTGATCGCCGCCTCGTTGCTGATGCTCTATCCGCTCCTGTGGATGGTGTCGGCATCGGTCAGGCCGGAAAACGAAATCTTCTCGTCGACCTCGCTCATCCCGTCGTCGGTCGATTTCTCCTCCTATGTGCGCGGCTGGACCGGACTCGACATCACCTTCGGCCGGTTCTTCTGGAATTCGCTCGTCATCTCGCTGCTGGTCGTGGCGGGCAATGTCATCGCCTGTTCGCTGACGGCCTTCGCTTTCGCACGGCTGCGGTTTGCCGGCCGGAACTTCTGGTTCGCGATCATGCTCGGCACGCTGATGATCCCCTATCATGTGACGCTGATCCCGCAATATGTGCTCTTCCTCGACCTCGGCTGGGTCAACACCATTCTGCCGCTGGTCGTGCCGAAGTTCCTGGCCAGCGACGCATTCTTCATCTTCCTCATGGTGCAGTTCTTCCGCGGCATTCCGCGTGAACTCGATGAAGCCGCGATGATGGATGGCTGCAGCGCCTGGCGCATCTATTGGAAGATCATGCTGCCGCTGTCGCTGCCGGTTTTGGCCACAGCCGCGATCTTCTCCTTCATCTGGACCTGGGACGATTTCTTCGGTCCGCTGATCTACCTCAACGACATGAACACCTACACGATCCAGCTCGGCCTGCGCACTTTCGTGGACTCCACCAGCGCATCGGACTGGGGCGGACTGTTCGCCATGTCGACGCTCACGCTCGTGCCCGTGTTCTTCTTCTTCCTGTTCTTCCAGCGCCTGCTGATCGAAGGCATCGCCACGACCGGCATGAAGCGTTGATGGATCGGGCAGGAAAGCCAGACAGGGAAGAATGACATGAGCATCAAGACAGTCGCGATCATCGGCTGCGGTATCGGCCGCTCTCACATCGTCGAGGGTTATCTGCCGCATCCGGACAAGTTCAAGGTCGCGGCGATCTGCGACCTGAACGAGGAGCGCCTGAAGACGATCGGCGACGAATTCGGCATCGAACAGCGCACGACCTCCTTCGATGAACTGCTTGCCGATGATAGCATCGACATCATCGATATCTGCACGCCGCCGGGCATCCATAAGGAGCAGGTCTTAGCCGCTCTGGCCGCCGGCAAGCATGTGGTCTGTGAAAAGCCGGTTACCGGCTCGCTCGCCAGTGCTGACGAAATCATCGCGGCCGAAAAGACTGCCAAAGGCACGCTGATGCCGATCTTCCAGTATCGTTATGGCGATGGCGTCGAGAAGGCCAAGCGCATCATCGACGCCGGTCTCGCTGGCAAGTTCTACATGGGCTCGGTCGAGACCTTCTGGCGCCGCAAACCGGAATATTATGCCGTGCCCTGGCGCGGCAAATGGGCAACCGAACTCGGTGGCGTCCTCGTCACCCATGCGCTCCATTTGCACGACATGCTCTTTTATCTCGCTGGCCCGGCAACCCGCGTCTTCGGCCGCGTGGCAACCCGTGTCAACGAGATCGAGGTGGAAGATTGCGCCTCCGTCAGCCTGCAGATGCAGAACGGCGCTTTCGTCTCGCTGTCCTGCACGCTCGGTTCGCAGAACGAAATCAGCCGGCTCAGGCTTCATTTCGAAAACATCACCTTCGAAAGCAATCATGAGGCCTATGCGCCTGGCCAGGATCCCTGGCAGATCATCGCTGCCGATGATGAAGTACAGGCGAAGATCGATGCCGTCATCGCCGACTGGCAGCCCGTGCCGCTACGCTTCAACACGCAGATGCTGCGCTTCCACGATTATCTGATGGGCAGAGGACCGCTTCCGGTGACGAGCGCGGATGCAAGGCGTGCGCTGGAGCTGGTCACGGCCATCTATCAATCCTCCGATAGCGGCGCTGATGTCGCCCTGCCGATCGGTCCTGACAGCCCGAAATACGCCGACTGGCGTGCAAGAACCAAATAAGAGGGGATTTCGGAACATGGCAACGAGTGTCGTTCTTCAGAAAGTCGAGAAGCGCTATGGCCAGCTCGACGTTATTCACGGCATCGACCTGACGATCGATCCCGGCGAATTCGCCGTCTTCGTCGGCCCTTCTGGCTGCGGCAAGTCCACGCTGCTGCGCATGATCGCCGGCCTTGAGGAAATCTCCGGCGGCGCGCTGCTGCTCGACAATGAGCGCATGAACGAAGTGACGCCCGCCAAGCGCGGCATCGCCATGGTCTTCCAGTCCTATGCGCTCTATCCGCATATGTCGGTCTACAAGAACCTCGCTTTCGGCCTCGAAACCGCGGGCTACAAGAGATCTGAGATCGAGCCGAAGGTGCGCCGCGCCGCGCAAATCCTGCAGATCGAGAAGCTGCTGGAACGCAAGCCCAAGGCTCTATCGGGCGGTCAGCGCCAGCGTGTTGCGATCGGCCGCGCCATCGTGCGCGAGCCGCGCATCTTCCTCTTCGACGAGCCGCTGTCCAACCTTGATGCCGAACTGCGTGTGCAGATGCGTGTCGAGATTTCCCGCCTGCACCGCAGCCTTGGCAATACGATGATCTACGTGACCCACGACCAGGTGGAGGCCATGACCATGGCCGACAAGATCGTCGTGCTGAACTCCGGCCGCATCGAACAGGTCGGCGCCCCGCTCGACCTGTACAACAACCCCGCCAACCGCTTCGTCGCCGGCTTCATCGGCAGCCCGAAGATGAATTTCCTGAGTGCAAAGATCGAAAGCGTCACAGACACTGGCTCGACGGTCAATGTCTGCGGCAATTCCATTCAGCTCGGTCGCAGGCTTGCCGGTCAGGCTGGCCAGAACGTCACCTTCGGCATCCGCCCCGAGCATCTTTCCTTGGCGGAGGGCGGCGCCGTCCTTTCGACCGTCAATGTCGATCTGGTCGAAAATCTCGGCGGCGCCACGATGCTATACGCCACGACGCCGGACAATCAGCCGCTCACCATCGCGCTCGATGGCCAGCAGAAGGTCGAACGCGGCACCAATGTGAAGGCCTCCTTCGATCCGGCGCGCTGTCACGTCTTTGATGACGCTGGCAAGACGATCTAATTAGCCCGGCTTGACAGCCTATCCTTCTCAAGCCCATCATTTCATTGAGGGCTAAGAGGGGGATACGCGTGACGCCTGAAGAGAGGATTCATGCGCTTGGCATCTGGCAAGGCCCGATCGACATAACCCCGATCACCGGCGGCCTCACCAACCGGAACTACTTGGTGAGAGATGGCGCGCTGCGGCGCGTCGTACGTCTGGGCGATGATATTCCGGTCCATCATATCAGCAGGCAGAACGAGCTTGCGGCGAGCCGCGCCGCCCATGCGGCCGGCATCTCGCCCGCCGTTATCCATCACGTGCCAGGTGTGCTGGTTCTCGATTTCATCGATGCCGCGCCGCTGTCGCCCGAAGACATCCGCAAGCCGGAAACGCTTGCTCGTGTCATTCCGTTGATCCGTGCCTGCCATCACGACATGGCCCGCCATTTCCGTGGTCAGGCGATGATCTTCTGGGTGTTTCATGTGATCCGCGATTACGTCGCGAACCTGAAGGCCGCAAACAGCGCTTATGCGCCATTGCTGGATGGCTTGCTTGAGAAGGCCGAGCGTCTCGAGGCGGCGGCCGGCCCTTTCGAGATTGCCTTCGGCCATAACGATCTGCTCGCCTCCAACTTCCTCGATGACGGAAGGCGGCTCTGGTTGATCGACTGGGATTATGCCGGCTTCAACACGCCGCTCTTCGATCTCGGCGGTCTTGCCTCCAACAGCGAGTTTTCCGAAGAGGCGGAGCGCCTCATGTTGGAAGCTTATTTCGACCGGCCGCTGACTGATGATCTCAACCGCCGCTACCGTGCCATGAAATGCGCCTCGCTGCTGCGCGAGACGCTCTGGAGCATGATCTCCGAAATCCATTCGACCATCGATTTCGACTACGCTGCCTATACCGCCGAAAATCTCGCCCGCTTCGAGCGCGCCTATTGGGCATTTGAACAGGATCATTGAATGACGAAGGAATTACCGAAGACGGCAAAGGCCGTGGTCATCGGCGGCGGCATCATCGGCTGCTCGACCGCCTATCATCTGGCCAAGCTCGGCTGGACCGATACGGTGCTCCTAGAGCGCAAGAAGCTGACGTCAGGCACGACATTCCACGCCGCCGGCCTCGTCGGCCAATTGCGCACCAGCGCCAACATCACCCAGCTTCTGGGATATTCCGTCGATCTCTACAAGAAGCTCGAAGCCGAGACAGGTCTCGGCACCGGCTGGAAGATGAATGGCGGCCTGCGGCTTGCCTGTAACGAGGAGCGCTGGACGGAGGTCAAGCGTCAGGCGACGACAGCCCAGTCCTTCGGCCTCGAAATGCATCTCCTGAACCCGCAGGAAGCTTTCGATCTCTGGCCGCTGATGACGACAGACGATCTCGTCGGCGCCGCCTATCTGCCGACGGATGGTCAGGCCAATCCCTCCGACATCACCCAGGCGCTGGCAAAAGGCGCCCGCATGGCCGGCGTCTCGATCTTCGAGGACACCGAAGTTCTCGATCTCGAAATCGACAGGGGCAGGATCCGCGCCGTCATCACCGGACAAGGCCGCATCGAATGTGAGCGGGTCGTGATCTGCGCCGGCCAATGGACCCGCAGTTTCGCCGCCCGCTTCGGCGTCAATGTCCCGCTCGTCTCCGTCGAGCATCAATATATCATCACCGAATCCTTCGGCGTGCCCTCCAATCTTCCGACCCTGCGCGATCCCGATCGCCTCACCTATTACAAGGAGGAGGTCGGTGGCATGGTCATGGGCGGCTACGAGCCGAACCCCATCGGCTGGGCTCTGGACGGCATTCCTGATGGTTTCCACTACACGCTGCTCGACAGCAATTTCGATCATTTCGAGCAGATCATGGAGCAGGCGCTCGGCCGTGTCCCGGCGCTGCAGAATGCCGGCATCAAACAGCTTCTGAACGGGCCGGAGAGTTTTACCCCCGATGGCAACTTCATTCTCGGTGAAGCGCCTGAGCTGAAGAATTTCTTCGTCGGCGCTGGCTTCAATGCCTTTGGTATTGCCTCTGCCGGCGGCGCCGGCATGGCGCTTGCCGAATGGGTGACGAAGGGTGAGCCGCCCTACGATCTCTGGCCGGTCGATATCCGCCGCTTCGGCCGCCCGCATTTCGATACGGACTGGGTCCGCACGAGAACGCTGGAGGCCTATGGCAAACACTACACGCTGGCCTTCCCCTTCGAGGAATACTCGAGCGGCCGCCCTTGCCGAAAGTCGCCGCTCTATGAACGGTTGAAGGCGCAGGGCGCGTGCTTCGGCGAAAAGCTCGGCTGGGAACGGCCGAACTGGTTTGCCGATCTCTTCGCCAATGAAGAGCCGAAGGATGTCTATACCTATGGCCGCCAGAACTGGTTTGATGCCGTTGGCCGCGAGCACAAGGCCGTGCGCGAGGCAGCGGTCATCTTCGATCAGACTTCTTTCGCCAAATTCGTGCTGAAGGGCAGGGATGCTGAGGCAGCATTGTCATGGATTGCCGCCAACGATGTGGCAAAGCCCGTCGGATCGCTGATTTACACGCAGATGCTGAATGACAAGGGCGGCATTGAATGCGACGTCACCTGCGCCCGCATCGCCGAAAACGAATATTACATCGTCACCGGCACCGGCTTTGCCACGCATGATTTCGACTGGATCTCGCGCAACATTCCGGATGGCCTTCACGCTGAGCTCGTCGATGTCACCTCCGCCTACACCGTGCTCTCGCTGATGGGGCCGAACTCCCGTGTCATCCTGGAAAAGGTCACGACCAGCGATGTCTCCAACGCTGCCTTCCCCTTCGGTCGCGTCAAGACCATCGGCATTGCCGGCTGCCCCGTGCGGGCTCTGCGTATCACCTATGTCGGCGAACTCGGCTATGAACTGCATGTGCCGATTGAATATGCGACGACCGTCTATGACGCGCTGATGGCGGCGGACGGGCAGTTCGGCCTCGTCAATGCCGGTTACCGCGCCATTGAAAGCTGCCGCCTGGAAAAGGGCTACCGCGCCTGGGGCTCCGATATCGGCCCCGACCACACGCCAGTTGAAGCCGGTCTCGGCTGGGCTGTGAAGATGCGGAAGAACACGCCCTTCAAGGGGCGCGAGGCGATTGAGCGCCAGCTCGAAGGCGGTGTGAAGAAGATGCTCGCCTGCTTCGTGCCTGACGATCCCGATATCGTTCTGCTCGGCCGCGAAACCATCTATCGTGACGGCAAGCGTGTCGGCTGGCTTTCCAGCGGCGGATACGGCTACACCATCGGCAGGCCGATCGGTTACGGCTATGTCCGTAACCCTGATGGTGTAACGGAGGATTTTGTCCTCTCCGGCAATTATGAACTGGATGTCGCCCGCGAGCGCGTGTCCTGCAAGGTTAGCCTGAAACCACTCTATGACCCCGAGATGCAGCGGATAAGGGCCTAGAACGGTTGTGACGGGAAGCAAATTCCGCGGATGTTTCCTCATCCCTGTGGCAGGTATAGGGATGAGGAAGTTTCGCTAACTCTTCAATATAGTGGCAGCCTGTTGTCCTGGATCAGGATCTCCAGCTTGTTCGCCACATCCTCCATCCATGCGGCATTCCCGGTAAGCGCCTTCGGGAACAAGCCCGGCAGGCCGAACAGAGCTGTCGAAACCGCTCCACCATTGCGTGGCACACCGTCGAGAAGTGCTGCAATCTCTCCCGCCCGCGGGTCACGCAATTCGTAGCGTTCTCCATTGCGATCGATGCCGATAGCGTAGCGCATCCAGGCGGCGACAGCGATTGCATAGGTCTCCGCCTTGCTGCCCTTGGCAAGCGCTTCCGTGGCTGGTTCCAGCAGGCGCTGCGGCAGTTTCTGCGTGCCGTCCATGGCGATCTGATAGGTGCGGTGGGCGATCGCCTTGTTTGCAAAGCGTGCTATCAATTCGTCCGCATAGGCGTCGAGATCGATGCCCGGAACAGAATCCAGCGTTGCTGCCGCCGCATTCATCTGCCGGCGCGCAAGTGCTGAAAGTCCTGCATCATCCATGACGTCGCGGATAAATTCATATCCTGCTATATAGCCGAGATAGGCGAGCAGAGAATGCGCTCCATTCAACATGCGCAGCTTCATCTTTTCATAGGCCGAGACTTCCTCGACCATCAGCGCGCCGTGAACCTTTTCCCAGGCCGGACGGCCGTTGACGAAATGGTCCTCGATCACCCATTGGGTAAAGGGTTCCGTTTCGATTGCCGCCATGTCCGTGCGGCCCGTCAGCCGCTTGGCATCGGCATAGGTCGCATCGGTGCTTGCCGGCGTGATGCGGTCGACCATCGTCGAAGGAAAGGGCACGTTCGCCTCGATCCAGCCGTGCAGCTCCGGATCAATGCGGGCAGTGAATTCCAGCACCAGACGCTTCAGCACCGCACCGTTGCTCGGCAGGTTGTCGCAGCTGAGCGGCGTAAAGGGTGTTATGCCCTTCTGCCGGCGCCGTGCCAGACCCTCGACGAGATAGCCGATGACGCCGCGCGGCGCATGCCGGTTGGCGAGGTCGGCGACGATATCGGGATGCTTGAGGTCGAGCCCTCCGGTTGCCGGATCGAAACCATAGGCCTTTTCCGTCACTGTCATGCTGACGATGCGGATATCAGGGTCTTCGAGCCGTGCCAGCAGGCCCGCCGGATCGCGCGGCGCCACATGCGCCTTTAGGATCGAGCCGATGACGTGAGCCGTCGTGCCCGAGGTGTCGCGGATCAGCACCGTATAGAGCCCGTTCTGGGCGGAGAGATTATCCGCGACATCGGGGGTGCGCAGGCTCGCCACCTCGATGCCCCAGTCACCGCCGGCAGCTGCCAGCGCGCCATCCGTGAAAGGCGCGAAATGCGCACGGAAGAAGGCGCCAGGGCCAAGATGCAGGATGCCGGCCTTCAGCGCATTCCGATCATAGGCAGGAAGCTTCGCCGTCGGCGCAAGGCCGGTCACGTTCTGCAGTTTGTCGCTCACAGCTTGTAGGCCTTCTTCGCATTGTCATAGGAAAGTTCGCGCGCGACGATCTCGGCTTCCTTCCTCGAAATCCGGTGCTCGACACTGAGCTGCGCCAGGAAACGGCAGATCTCGCGGCGCCAGACATCATGACGGGCGGGGATCGACAGCAGCGCACGCGTATCGTCATTGAAGCCGGCGAGATTGGCAAAGCCAGCCGTCTCCACCACTTGGTCGAGGTAACGGCGGATGCCAAGCGGGCTGTCGTGGAACCACCAGGGCGGGCCGATCATCAGGCAGGCCCAATGGCCGGCCATCGGCGCGAGCTCCCGGGCATAGGTCGTCTCGTCGAGCGTGAAGAGCAGGATGCGCAGGCCTGGTGCATGGCCGTATTTCGACAGCAGCGCGTTGAGGCCGCCAACCCAGTCGGTACGCGTCGGAATATCGGCGCCCATATTCGGTCCACGCGTCTCGAAAAGCTCGCGGTCGGTATTGCGGCGCGAGCCGGCATGGATCTGCATCACCATGCCGTCTTCGGCAGAAAGACCGGCCATTTCCGTCATCATCTGCCCGCGGAAAAGTTCCGCATCGGCGGCTGAAAGCGGTCCCTTCAGCGCCTTGTCGAGCAGTGCTTGCTTCTCGGCAAGCGGCAGATCGGCTGTAAAGGCGGTCGGCACGCCGTGGTCGGTCGCCGTCGCTCCGAACTGGCGGAAATAGGCGCGCCGCTTGCGATGTGCCTCGATGAGGCCATCCCATTTGGTGATGTCGCAGCCGGTGATCTCTCCGAACTTGATCAGATTGTCGCGGAAACCGACGGCATCGGGATCGGTGACGCTGTCGGGCCGGTAGGTCGTGCGTACTTTGCCGATCCATCCGTCCGCCGCCATCTTCTGGTGATGCGGCAGCGGATCGAGCGCACCTTCGGTCGTGGCAATTGTTTCGATACCGAAACGCTGATGCAATGCCCGCGGCCGGAACTCCGGAAGCTTGAGCTGCGCATTGATGTGGTCGTAGAGCGCATCGGCGTTGTCGGTCGTCAGCGGTTCGGTGCAGCCGAGCACTGCTGACATGGCATGATCGACCCAAAGGCTAGACGGTGTTCCGCGGAAAAGATGGTATTTGGCGGCGAAAGCACGCCAGATATCGCGGCCGCTCGAAACCGTCTTGCCATCGAGACGCGGTACACCGAGCTGGTCAAGCTTGGTGCCGGTGCTGTGTAACATACGGAAGAGATAATGATCGGGAATGACAAGGAGCGAAGAGGCGTCTTCGAAGGCCTTGTCGTCAGCGAACCAGGAGGGTTCGGTGTGCCCGTGCGGGCTGACAATCGGAAGAGCGCGCACCGTCTCATAGAGATCGCGCGCTATTGTCCGCGTTGCCGGATCGGCGGGAAAGAGCCGGTCCGGATGAAGAAAGCCATTGCCTACATCCATCAGTTTTCCTCCCTGATGGATAACGGCCTACCCCACATCATTAGACGCGGCAAGGGCTTTTGGTAACCAGACGGTCCACTTTCGGAATCGTTTTTATGGGGGCTCGAAACCATTGACGCCCCCGCCTATTTCGGCTTTGGAATGCCACCTGATATCAGGGGAGAAAACCGATGTCCGACGAGGCAGCCCGCATCACGAGACTCGAAGAAATGCTGGCCCATCAGGCTAAGACGATCGATGAGCTTTCCGATCAGCTTGCCGAACAATGGAAGGTCATGGAGCAGACCCGCGCCAAGCTCGACCGATTGACCGAGCGTTTCCTGAGTCTCGAGGAACAATCGCTGGAAGCGCCGGCGATCACCAAGCCGCCGCACTACTGAGCGACCATGCCGCCGAACCGTGCTTGGCGCCGCCCGAAGGCTGCCTGCAAGCAGGAAAGCGGTTTCGCGCTTTCGCCCTTTGCGATATAGCCCGGAAAGACAAAGCTGAACGAGAGACATCCCATGGCGGCCACCATCCGTTATCACCAGGGCGATATTTCCGCGGCGGATGCCGCCCGTTACACCGGCGCGATCGCGATCGATACCGAAACGCTGGGCCTCGTGCCGCGCCGGGACCGCCTTTGCGTCGTGCAGCTTTCGCCGGGTGACGGCTCTGCCGATGTGATCCGCATTGCGGCCGGCCAGAAGGAAGCGCCGAACCTTACCGCGTTGCTTGCCGATCCGTCGCGCCAGAAGATATTCCATTACGGCCGCTTCGATATCGCCGTACTCTTCCATACGTTCGGTGTCACCGCGACGCCAGTCTTCTGCACGAAGATCGCCTCGCGCCTCACGCGCACCTATACGGATCGCCACGGCCTGAAGGATAATCTGAAGGAGATGCTCGAAGTCGATATCTCCAAAGCCCAGCAATCTTCCGACTGGGCTGCCGAAACACTCTCGCAGGCGCAGCTCGAATATGCCGCCTCCGACGTGCTCTACCTGCATGCATTACGCGACAAACTGAACGAGCGCTTGATTCGTGACGGCCGCCTGGAGCATGCGACGGCCTGCTTCGAATTCCTGCCGACGCGCGCCAAGCTTGATCTTCTCGGCTGGGAAGAGGCGGATATCTTCGCCCATAGCTGACATCGGCCTTTTATCGGACATTCAGGCACGGCCGCAGACTGGGCGTCTGCGGCCGTTAGCTATTCGTTAAGATATTTTCAGTAACATTATTCTTAATTTTTATGCATTCGACGGCGCGAAATACGCCGATGCAGACAGGAGGATCTGCCGAGATGCAAGGGGCCGGATGAGCGCGGTCTCGTTGTACGACCTGCTTTCATAGCCACTTTGCGAAAGGAGCGTGCCTGTGTTGTCTCCCATTCGTTCGGCGTCCAATGCGAGCCTTTCTTCTCAGGGTCAGACGGCGGCGATCGTTGCCGGTGGCCTCGGTCGTTCGGTGGTCGCCCCCACCCCGGTGAATGCCGTTGAAGCAGCAGACCTCAATGCCGCGATTGCCGGCAAGCTGAATATTCTGCTCATTGCTGCGCGCCAGCGCATGATTGAAGCGCTTCTCGACATCATCAATGCTACGGGACGCACTATTGCGCTGCAGCGCGGTGAAGGTGAATCCGATCAGGCCTTTGCTACCCGTGTCGCTGATGCCATCCGTCGCATGCCCGACGCCGAGATCGATGCGGTCGAGCGCCAGCTTTCCGATGACGGACATAGCCTGCCGCTGAGAATGATCGCCGCAGCCCTCAAGGACCCGACCGGGCCGGAGGCCACCCGTGTCATCGCCTATCTCGAGATAGTCAGCTACAAGGACAGGGATCTCGCAGCCCGCGCCGTTGTCCGCTCTTATCGCCAGAACGATGCCGCACCGCTGCCCCGCACCGAGCCGCGGCCGGAAATCAAGCTTCAGGGAGAAAACCTGCCCGCGGCACGTCAGTCCGCAGCAAAACCGGCTGAAAATGCAGCGATGCCTGCTGCCGACGAAATCGTCCCGGCCGAAGCGGCCGTTGTCGTGACGATCGATTCAACCGTTGAGGACCAGCAGACTGGAAGCCAGCCCGCGACAGCGGCGCATGACGCTTCATCGCCGGCAACTACGCTGAGAGAGACAGAAGAAGTCCGGGTCGCACCAGCAGAACAGGAAGTGGTCGAGCCGGAAAAGGCCGAACCCGCTCTCGAGCAGCAGGCAATCTCCGCCAAGGCTGATCCGGTTATCCCGCGCAACTGGACCGGCATCGCCAGCTCCATGACCGAACAGGTTTCGCAGATGATCGCAACGATCATCCGCGAGCAGGAGGCAATCGTCCTGTTGACGGATGCGCCTGTCGAAGCCGCAGTCGAAATCGATGCTATGCTGGACGAGGCCGTCATCAGCGAGGCGACGGAGAGCCTTGTTCGCACAACCCCGGAAGATGTGGTCGAGCCTGCATCTACCCAGGCGGCCCAGGCTTCTCGCCCGTCCCAGGCCGAAATCACCGCAGTTGCCCAGACGGCGCGTCCCATCAGAGAAATCGCCGCACAGCCGCAGCCGGTTTCCATCCCGGTCGTCGAGACGCCTTCCTATGTTCCGCTTGCAGCCCGCATGCCGGAAGGGCTTCCCTACGCGCAAACGCCTTACCAGTTCGCCCGCGATGAATATAAGGCGACCAAGGCCGATGAACCCCCTCGTCGCCATCACGAAAACGGCAGCTCGCAGGATCAGCAGCAACAGCCGCAGGCGCAATCCGGTCAGGGCGGCGATGAACAGCAGGCCGGCGGAGAGGAAGCCCCGCGGGAGGAACGGCGCCAGCCGAAAATGTTTGATCCCGATCCGTCTACTGCTCCGGCAACGGTCGCCGACCCGGTCTATGCTCTCTACCAGCGCATGGTCGGCTGGGAATAGTCAGGAGCAATTCCAGCAAAAGTGCTCAACGATTTTGCGTCCGGAATTGCCTGGGTACAAAGAACTCCAGAAACCTCCC
Source organism: Rhizobium sp. 01T437 (assembly GCF_056398505.1). Classification (NCBI taxonomy): domain Bacteria; kingdom Pseudomonadati; phylum Pseudomonadota; class Alphaproteobacteria; order Hyphomicrobiales; family Rhizobiaceae; genus Rhizobium; species Rhizobium sp. 01T437. The sequence continues at coordinate 551,809 of NZ_JBFTPM010000006.1, read as the reverse complement.
AAAACGAAAGAACCCGCCGGATCGCTCCGGCGGGCTCTTCATTTCAACGGATCGGCGAAGGACTATTCGCCGCCGCGGTTCTTCAGAGCCGCGCCAAGGATGTCGCCGAGCGAAGCGCCCGAGTCGGACGAACCGAACTGAGCAACGGCTTCCTTCTCTTCTGCGATTTCCAGAGCCTTGATGGACAGCATGATCTTGCGGTCCTTCTTGGAGAAGTTGGTCACGCGGGCGTCAACCGTCTGACCGACCGAGAAGCGCTCAGGACGCTGCTCGTCGCGGTCGCGAGCGAGGTCGGCGCGACGGATGAAGGAAGTGATGTCCTCGTGGTTGACGAGCTTCACTTCGATACCGCCGTCGTTGATCGCGATGACTTCGCAGGAAACAACTGCATTCTTGCGCAGGTCGCCGGAAGCTGCTGCTTCGCCGACTGCATCCTTGCCGAGCTGCTTGATGCCGAGCGAGATGCGTTCCTTCTCGACGTCGACGTCGAGAACGACTGCCTTGACAACGTCACCCTTGTTGAACTCCTCGATGACCTGTTCGCCCGGACGGTTCCAGTCGAGGTCGGAGAGGTGAACCATGCCGTCGACATCGCCGTCGAGGCCGATGAACAGGCCGAATTCGGTCTTGTTCTTGACTTCGCCTTCGACTTCAGTGCCGGCCGGATGGCTGCGGGCGAATGCTGCCCACGGGTTTTCCAGCGTCTGCTTGAGGCCGAGCGAAATACGGCGCTTGGACGGATCGACCTCGAGAACGACGACTTCGACTTCCTGGCTCGTGGACAGGATCTTGCCGGGGTGAACGTTCTTCTTGGTCCAGGACATTTCCGAGATGTGGATCAGGCCTTCGATGCCCGGCTCCAGCTCGACGAACGCACCGTAGTCGGTGATGTTCGTGACGGTACCGGAGATCTTCTTGCCTTCCGGATACTTGGCCTGGATGCCATCCCACGGATCGGACTCGAGCTGCTTCATGCCGAGCGAGATACGGTGGGTTTCCTGGTTGATGCGGATGATCTGAACCTTGACCTGCTGGCCGATGTTCAGGATTTCCGACGGATGGTTCACACGGCGCCATGCCATGTCGGTGACGTGCAGCAGGCCGTCGATGCCGCCGAGGTCAACGAACGCACCGTAWTCGGTGATGTTCTTGACGACGCCGTCRAYRACCTGGCCYTCTTCGAGGTTCTGAACGATTTCAGAACGCTGTTCGGCACGGGATTCTTCCAGAACCGTACGGCGCGAAACCACGATGTTGCCGCGGCGCTTGTCCATCTTGAGGATTTCGAAGGGCTGCGGGTTGTGCATGAGGGGCGTAACGTCGCGGATCGGACGGATGTCGACCTGAGAACGCGGCAGGAAGGCGATCGCACCGTCGAGGTCGACCGTGAAGCCACCCTTGACCTGGTTGAAGATGACGCCTTCGACGCGCTCGCCAGCTTCGAACTTGGCTTCGAGCTTGATCCAGCTTTCTTCGCGGCGAGCCTTCTCGCGCGACAGAACAGCTTCGCCAAGCGCGTTTTCGATGCGCTCGACGTATACTTCGACTTCGTCGCCGACCTTCAGCGAACCGTCCTTGGCACGTGCGCCGAATTCCTTGAGCGCGATGCGGCCTTCGACCTTCAGGCCAACGTCAACAACGGCGACATCCTTTTCGATGCCCGTGACGATACCCTTGGTAACATAGCCTTCAGCCAGATCGTTCTTGGCAAAGGACTCTTCGAGAAGGGCCGCGAAATCCTCGCGAGAGGGAGTAGCTACTGACATAAAATCTCCTGCGTGGCCTTCGATAGCTTCAAGGCTCACGTATGCGCCGGTTGGTTCGAGTTGAATGGGCCTGAACCCAGTCCGCCTTCTTTCAAGAAGGCAATCCGGCGCTTGGACGGAATTTCAGGCTTGCTTTCGCATGAGCGTCCCGCGCACGAAGCGCGGAAAACCGCTTGATTAGGCATTTCGGCTCAAGGCGGCGTCGATAAACGACTTAGCAGCTTGAAACGCGGCCTCTATACTCATTTCCGACGTGTCAAGCAAGTGCGCATCGACCGCCGGTTTCATCGGACTATCAGCCCTGTTCATGTCGCGATCATCGCGTCGCTTGACGTCTTCGAAAATCGCCTCGAAATCTGCTTCGCCGCCCTTGCTGATGATCTCGTCGTAGCGGCGTGTTGCGCGCACTTCCGGCGATGCCGTCACATAGAGCTTCACAGGTGCCGCGGGGCAGACGACAGTGCCGATATCGCGTCCGTCGAGAACTGTCCCCGGCAGCTTCTCGGAAAACCGCCGCTGCGCCTCGACCAGCGCCCGGCGAACCGCCGGCATCACGGCAATCTTCGAGGCGGCTTCGCCGATCTCATGTCTCGACAATATATCGCGATCCAGACCGGCGAGTTCAACCTCGCGCGCCATCTTTTCAGCGACCGTCTCGTCATCGAGCGGCAGCCCAGCATCGATGAGCGCCTTGGCCGTCGCCCGATAGGTGAGGCCGGTGTCGAGATGGTGAAAGCCGTACTGCTCCGCGATCCTGCGCGAAAGCGTGCCCTTGCCTGCCGCGGCAGGGCCGTCGATGGCGATGATGAAGCTGCCGGTCATGAAGTCATTCCGTGCCGAGGCCGCCGTAACGGCGCACCAGTTCCTGCATTTCGGCTTGCTCTGCCATCTCCTCGAGGCCCTTGGCAACACCCTCGCGGTCGGCGACCGGCCGGTTCTGGCTCACCTTCCACTTGCCCTCGATCGCGGCGATTTCGATTTCGACACCAATGATGCCCTTGAGCTGCGCACGGATGAAGTCCTCTGGCGCATCGCCGACCGACCATGGTTTCTCACGCGGGCCCTCATGCTCGCCGGTAATTGCATTGATCTGCGCAAGCAGCCAGCCAGCATCCTCGATCACCCGTGCCTGCCCGCGTGCCTGCACGATCGCATAGTTCCAGGTCGGCACCACTTTGCCGGTCTCGGCCTTGGTCTGGTACCAGGACGGTGTGACATAGGAATCCGCGCCCTGGAAGACGGCAAGCACCGGCGCGCCTGCGGCAATGTCCCGCCACTGCCCGTTCGCCCGCGCCAGATGCAGCCGCAGCGTTCCCTTCTCTGATGCGCCGGCGTCGAGATGGAAGGGCACGGAATTGGCGACCAGCCCGGAAGCCCCTGCCGTGATCAGCAGGCCAAGCGGATGCGCACGGATCAGCGCATGCTGCACATTGAGATCGTCTTCGCGGAAATGTGGTGGCTGGTACATGTCAGGCCTGTTCGATCTTCGCCCCGAGGCTCTCCATCAGATCCCTGAACTGCGGAAAGCTAGTTGCAATCATACTGCTGTCGTCAATACTGACAGGATGCTCCGAAGCCAGCCCCATGACAAGGAAGCTCATGGCGATACGATGGTCGAGATGCGTGATGACCTGCTCGCCGGCAGCATTGCCAAGCCCCATGCCATCCGGCCGGCCAGTAACGGAAAGCCAGTCCTTGCCTTCCTCGCATTCGACGCCGTTGAGCTTCAGCCCTTCCGTGACAGCTGAGAGCCGATCCGATTCCTTGACCCGCAGTTCCTGCAGGCCGTTCATCACCGTTCGGTCCTTGGCAAAGGCGGCGGCGACGGCAAGTACCGGATATTCATCGATCATCGACGGTGCCCGCTCTGTCGGAACGGTGACACCGGTCAATTCCGAATGGCGCACGCGCAGGTCCGCGACATCTTCGCCGCCCGCAAGCCGCGGATCGAGGATCTCGATATCGGCGCCCATCTCCTGCAGCGTCAGGATCAGTCCCGTCCGCGTCGGGTTCATCAGCACATTGGAAATGGTGACGTCCGAGCCCGGCACCAGCAAAGCCGCCACCAGCGGGAACGCGGCGGAGGAGGGGTCGCCAGGCACGTCGATGATCTGGCCGGTCAGCTTGCCGCGGCCTTGCAGCCGGATCGTCCGCGTGCCGTCCCTGTCGGTCTTGATCGAAAGTTCGGCGCCGAAACCAGCCAGCATCTTTTCGGTGTGATCACGCGTGATCGCCGGCTCGATAGCCGTCGTCACACCCGGTATGTTGAGGCCGGCCAGCAAGATCGCCGACTTCACCTGCGCCGAGGCGACGGGCAGGGTGTAGCGGATCGGGGCCGGCGTTTCCGGCCCGCGCAGCATGACAGGCAGGCGGTCGCCCTCCACGGCCTTGACCTGTACGCCGATGCGGCGCAACGGATCGAGCACGCGGCCCATCGGCCGCCGGGAAAGCGAGGCGTCGCCGGTAAAGACGGTGTCGAAATCGTAAACGCCTGCAAGGCCCATGGTCAGGCGCGCGCCGGTGCCGGAATTGCCGAAATCGAGCGAAACCTCCGGTGCAAGCAATGCGCCGTTGCCTGTTCCGTTAATGATCCACGCGTCGCCCTCCTTGCGGATCACGGCACCCATGGCCTGCATCACCTTGCCGGTATTGAGCACATCCTCGCCTTCGAGGAGCCCGGTAACGCGCGTTTGCCCCGATGCCAGCCCGCCGAGTATCAGCGCGCGATGCGAGATCGACTTGTCGCCGGGAATACGGACGGTTCCGGAAAGCCCGGAGGATTTGCGGGCGACGGCCGGCTTCGATGCGGAACCCTGCGACATGGGCTAATCCCTTGCAAAGGCAATATATTCGCGCCGCTCACAGCTCGGCGCCGGGATGTTTTTCCGGCGGGCCTTGCAGCAATCGCGGCTGGTTAGCACAAACTTGCCGAACGGTCATCCGGAATGGCGGTGAAAAGCCTGAAGTGCCCCGTGAAGTTTAGCTTTGACATGAGAAGCCGTAGCGATTATGGGGACCGGCTTATAAATTCCGAATAGAACGCCGGTTTGACGGCATTTGCCGAATTTCTCATTCGGCCATTCTCACGAGGCTTATAGTGGCGAAAGCGGAACTTGGTACCAAGCGCACTGATCCGGAAACCGGCAAGAAGTTCTACGATCTGAACCGGGATCCGATCGTCTCCCCTTATACCGGCAAATCCTATCCTTTGTCCTTCTTCCAAGAAACCTCGGCACTCGCCGAAGTTCAGGATGAGGACGAGGTTGCCGAAGTCGATACCGAAAACACCGAAGTCGAACTGGTTTCGCTCGAAGACGCCGATGACGCCGCTTCCGGCGACGATATCCCTGATATCGGCGACGACGAAGTCGAAGTCGAAGGCGATGACGACGATACCTTCCTCGAAGTTGATGAAGATGACGAGGATGACGACATGAGCGACATCATCGGCGTCACCGGTGACGACGACGAAGTCTGAGCGAACGAATACCGGCCCGGATGACAAAAATTTCCCGGGCCGGATTTTTTAGGCTTGCCATCTGCGAAAACCGCAAGTAATAAGCCGCCACTCCAGAGGGAACGCCTTCGGAGTATCCCAGGACCGGCGCAAGCCGGACCACCCTGATGGGGCTATAGCTCAGCTGGGAGAGCGCTTGCATGGCATGCAAGAGGTCAGCGGTTCGATCCCGCTTAGCTCCACCAAATCTCTCCGAATGCAGTTCAGTAAGCACTTCAGGTCAGCATAACTGACATTTGTCAAAAGCTGTCTGGTTGCCACTTTTGCTGACGGCTGAAATCAGGTTCTTATATCGTGCGTCGAGGCCAGCCGATTCGGCGCTTCCCGGACCCGAACCCATGACACGAGCAAGACGCCGCCGCATCATCAGAACCCGCAGGACTGCGACCGGACTGGCGCTGGTTGGCTCGATTTCCTTTCTTGCGGGAATGACGGATGCGACCGGCCTGCTTCTGACCGGCGACTTCGTATCCTTCATGACAGGCAATACGACACGGGCGGCATTGGCGCTGAGCAGCGGCGATGTCAGGCATGCCGCCGTGCTTGTGTCGGCCATCATCGTCTTCGTGCTCGGCAATGCCGCCGGCATAGTCGTCGCGCATCGCGCGGAACGGCGCATCTTCGTCGTGCTCTGCTGCGTCAGCCTCATGCTGGCGCTAGCCTCGATGATGACGCTGCAGGATCTGTTGATGGCGCGTTTCTATGTGATCGTTCTCGCAATGGGCATGGTGAACGCGGCGGTCGAGCATATAGAAGGGCTGCCGATCGGCCTGACCTATGTGACCGGTGCGCTGTCGCGCTTCGGCCGCGGCATAGGCCGCTGGATCATTGGCGACCGGCGCCTCGACTGGACCATCCAGATCGTGCCATGGGGCGGCATGGTGCTCGGTGCTATCAGCGGGGCCCTCATGACGCGTCTTGTGGGCGCGCAGGCGCTGTGGCTGGTCTCCGTCTTCGCGATGGCGCTGGCGATTGTCGCCCTGTTTATCCCCCGCCCACTGCAGCGTCGGTTCAATCAAACAATCGGAGCCTCCGGCCCGCATTCGGCGCGTGCCAGATAACCCCCGTCATCACCCAGCCGAGCCTGAACGCAGAGAAACTGGGGACCGCCCTTCGCGAATGGTACGGCCTCGCAGGCTACTACTTCGCCGGCCGCACCCCGGCGCTCTTTCCGAGCTGAGGCCTATTTCTTGGAGATGGTGACGAATTTCGTACCCCGCACGCGGGTGGTGACGACGCAAGGGTCGCCGCCGGTGCGATCGCAGAAGCGCGGGTTCATTTTCATGGCGAGCACCATATTGCCGAAACGCTGGACGAAGTCGTAGCCGTAGATCTGCGCGGTCGCGATCATGAAGTAGCCGCCTTCGGCCACCTGCAGATAAAAATTATAGGTGCAGCCGTCTTCGTTGCACTGCGGACCCTTCTGGCCGTCGCAGGTGAGTTCGCCCTCGTTGACGACCACGTCCATGAGGCCGTCATTATTGATATCCTGGCGGATGAGGAAACCGTCACCGAAGGATGATTCCGTGCATTGTGCCTGGAAATGCTTCTTCTCGTAGATTTCCGGGTCGGAGATCAGCGATTGCTGTGCGAAAGCCGCCACCGGCATGACCAGCAGCAGAACGATGTTCAGGAGTACGGGCAGCAGCTTCACGGCTTTCCTCTTATGGATAAAGGCTCTCTGGCCTTCCATTCTGTATGCGCCGCCTTGCGCCGCCCTTGCCGCAATGATTCAGTGTGCCTCGTTCCGCCGGTCTGGAGGCCTCGATGTCATTGCTCGTCTAGCTCGATTACGCCGGCATTGCCCTCTTTGCCGCAACCGGCGCGCTGGCCGCCTCGCGCAAGCAGCTCGACCTGATCGGCTTCCTGTTTTTCGCGATTGTGACGGGGACGGGCGGCGGTACAGTGCGCGATATCATTCTCGGCCGCGTGCCGGTCTTCTGGGTGTTGAACCCGTTCTATATCGTTATCTGCTGCATTGCGGGTGTCGTCGTCTTCTTTACCGCCCATCTCCTGGAATCGCGCTATCGCCTGCTGATCTGGCTCGATGCGGTCGGTCTTGCCGCCTATTGTGTGCTCGGCGCCGCCAAGGGGCTGGCCGCCACCGGTTCGCCGACGATCGCCATTGTCACCGGCGCCTTGACGGCGACCTTCGGCGGCATCCTGCGCGATCTCCTGGCAAACGAACCATCCGTGCTGCTGCGTCCGGAAATCTACGTGACGGCGGCCCTGGTAGGATCTGGCGTCTTTACCGGCGTCAATGCGCTTGGCGCCGAGCTCTATATCGCATCGGCCTGCGGGGTCGCGGCAGCATTCGCAGTACGCGGCGGCGCCCTGTGGTTCGGCTGGACATTCCCGACCTACAAGCACATGCCCGGCCGTCATCCTGACGATGTGATGTAAAAGTCAGCCTTGCTTCTGCCGTAGACGGATCACCACGTCGACATGGGCGATTTCCATGCCCTCGGGCGGCGACGGCAGATTGGCGATGGTCAGATTGCTGATCGGAATATCAAGCACCTCGTTTTCGCCTTCGATGAAAAAGTGATGGTGATCGGAGACATTGGTGTCGAAATAGGTCTTGGCACTCTCGACGGCGAGAACGCGGATCAGGCCGGCTTCTGTGAACTGATGCAGCGTGTTGTAGACCGTCGCGAGCGAAACCGGCACGCCAGCGGCAACCGCTTCCTCGTGCAGTTCCTCGACGGTCAAGTGCCGGTCGCCCTTGGCAAACAGGAGGTCGCCAAGCGCGACGCGCTGGCGGGTGGGACGCAGGCCTGCGCTACGCAGCCTGACCTCAATGGCGATCGGGGTTTCACCCGTCATTAACACCAACTCCGGTTATTCTGGCGAAAAGCAATCATGTTTGTTCAAAGCGATATAACTTTTGCGCAAAAGCCTTTCAATAGTTCAATGGGGACAAGAGCCTTCGAAAGGCCGCAAAAACGGGCTTTTGACGCAATTAGGTCTGGTCGCGGCCTTGGCCTTCCTGTATGCGACCACCAAATACTGGCTCAGGCCCGGTCCGGAACGAAGAAATGAAGCCGCCATGCTTGCGCTTCATTTTCTGGTGAACTTGGACTAAAGACACACATCCATCGCCAAGAACGCGGGGGGAAACAGAGATTTATGACGACCAGACAGTCCAGCTACTCGTATGAAGAACTTATCGCCTGCGCACATGGCGAGCTGTTCGGGCCTGGCAATGCGCAGCTGCCTTTGCCGCCTATGCTGATGGTTCATCGCATCACGGATATCTCTGAAACGGGCGGCGCCTTCGACAAGGGCTATCTTCGGGCCGAATACGATGTTCGCCCTGACGACTGGTATTTCCCCTGCCATTTCGAAGGCAACCCGATCATGCCCGGCTGCCTTGGCCTTGACGGCATGTGGCAGCTGACCGGCTTCTATCTGGGTTGGCTCGGTGAACAGGGCCGCGGCATGGCGCTCTCGACCGGCGAAGTGAAGTTCAAGGGCATGGTCCGCCCGCACACGAAGCTGATTGAATACGGTATCGACTTCAAGCGCGTCATGCGCGGCCGTCTGGTGCTCGGCACTGCCGATGGCTGGCTGAAGGCGGATGGCGAAACCATTTATCAGGCGACCGATCTTCGCGTCGGTCTCTCGAAAGACAAGACGGCCTGAAAACCGCATTTCGAGCGGCTCACGAAAACAACAAGGGTTTGATCAGATGAGACGGGTAGTTGTCACGGGTCTAGGTGTCGTGTCTTCGATCGGAAACGACGCGGCCGAAGTCACCGAATCCCTGCGCCAGGCAAAGTCCGGTATTTCCTTCTCCAGCGATTTCGCCGAACACGGCTTCAAGTGCCAGGTTTGGGGCAGCCCCAAGCTCGGCGCCGACAAGCTCGCCGAACTGGTCGACCGCCGCGCCATGCGCTTCCTGTCGCAAGGCGGCGCCTGGAATCATGTCGCCATGAAGCAGGCGATCGCCGATTCCGGCCTGGAAGACAAGGACTACAGCGAAAACGAGCGCGTCGGCATCATCATGGGTTCCGGCGGTCCGTCCACGCGCACGCTCATCGAAGCAGCCGAGATCACCGTCAAGAACAACAGCCCGAAGCGCATCGGCCCCTTCGCCGTGCCGAAGGCCATGTCGTCCACCGCGTCCGCAACGCTTGCCACCTGGTTCAAGATCCACGGTGTCAACTATTCGATCTCGTCTGCCTGCTCGACCTCCGCGCACTGCATCGGCAACGCCGTGGAAATGATCCAGTGGGGCAAGCAGGACATGATGTTCGCCGGCGGCCACGAAGACCTCGACTGGACCATGTCGAACCTCTTCGACGCCATGGGCGCCATGTCCTCCAAGTACAACGACATGCCGGATACCGCTTCCCGAGCCTACGACGTCAGCCGTGACGGCTTCGTCATCGCCGGCGGCGCTGGTGTGCTCGTCCTCGAGGAGCTGGAACATGCCAAGGCGCGCGGCGCCAAGATCTATGCCGAAATCATTGGCTACGGCGCAACCTCCGATGGCTATGACATGGTCGCTCCCTCGGGTGAGGGTGCTATCCGTTGCATGCGTCAGGCGCTGGCGACCGTGAAGGGTGATGTCGATTATATCAACACTCACGGCACCTCGACACCGGTCGGCGACAGCAAGGAAATCGGCGCCATCCGTGCGGTTTTCGGCGAGAAGCTGCCGCATATCCAGTCCACCAAGTCGCTGACGGGCCATTCGCTCGGTGCCGCCGGTGTGCAGGAATCGATCTATTCGCTGCTGATGATGCAGGAAGGTTTCATCGGCGAAAGCGCGCATATCAAGGAACTCGATCCGGAATTCGAAGGCGTGCCGATCGTCCGCAAGCGCATCGACAATGCCAAGATCGACATTGCCCTCTCCAATTCCTTCGGCTTCGGCGGCACCAACGCCACGCTCGTGTTCCAGCGCTACAACGGATAATAACAATGACCGGAATCATGCAGGGTAAGCGCGGCCTTATCATGGGCGTCGCAAACAACCATTCTATCGCCTGGGGAATTTCGAAGGCGCTCGCTGCCCAGGGCGCAGAACTGGCTTTCACTTTCCAGGGTGATGCGCTCGGCAAGCGCGTCAAGCCGCTTGCAGCCGAAGTCAATTCCGATTTTATTCTGCCCTGCGATGTTGAGGACATCGCTTCGGTCGACACGGTCATCGACACGATCAAAGAGCGCTGGGGCAAGCTGGATTTCATCGTCCATGCCATCGGCTTTTCCGACAAGAACGAGCTGAAGGGCCTCTACGCCGATACGACGCGCGAGAACTTCAGCCGCACCATGGTCATCTCCTGCTTCTCCTTCACGGAGATCGCCAAGCGCTGTGCGCCGTTGATGGAAGATGGCGGCACCATGCTGACGCTGACCTATAACGGCTCCACGCGCGTGATCCCGAACTACAACGTCATGGGCGTTGCCAAGGCTGCTCTGGAAGCTTCCGTGCGCTATCTGGCGGCCGATTACGGTCCGCGCGGCATCCGTGTCAACGCTATCTCGGCAGGCCCGATCCGCACGCTCGCCGGCGCAGGCATTTCCGATGCCCGCGCCATCCTGTCGTGGAACCAGCGCAATGCGCCGCTGCGCAAGACCGTCACCATCGATCACGTCGGCAGCTCCGCGCTGTACCTGCTTTCGGATCTCTCGATGGGCGTGACGGGCGAAATCCACTTCGTGGATGCCGGCTACAACATCACCTCCATGCCAGCACTGGAGACGCTGCGCAAGGCAGACGTCGAGTAAGGCCGGACAAGGCTTAAAAAGAAAAGGCGGCCATCGGCCGCCTTTTTTTATTTACGTGCCCACAACACTTTGAAGCGGGCATTGCGGCAGGTTTCGCCGCTATCCTTGAAATGCTCTGCAAGCACCGGCTCATAAGGCAAGCCGCGATTGGCCACCAGCATCAGCCGCCCGCCGCCGCGCAGCGAAGAGGCCGCCGTCTTGATCATTGCCTGTCCGAGTGAAGGCTCAGCCGCATGGCCCTCATGGAAGGGCGGGTTCATGATGACGAGATCGTATTTGTCCCGCACCTGCTCGCCCGCCAGATCGTGCCAGAAGAAGCGCACAGGCGCGTCCGGGCAGTTCTCCGCCAGATTGGCCTTGGCGGCCTCCAGGGCCTCGTGGTTGGCCTCGTAGAGGTCAAGGCGGGCAAGGTTAGGAGACTTCTGTGCAAGTTCGGCGGAGAGATAGCCCCAGCCGGCGCCGAAATCGGCCGCATCGCCGGTAAAATCGGTCGGCAGGCGCGAGGCGAGAAGCTGCGAACCGGCGTCGAGCCGGTCATGCGAGAACATGCCGGGCGAGGCAATGAAGCGGCCGTCGACGCGAACCGGCGACTTGCCGAACTTCGCAACGATCTCGCTGACATCGGCGGGCCGGCCGAACCAGAAGGCGACGCCATGATATTTCGGCATATGCTCGGTATCGAGGCCGAAACCTTCCACACGCTTGCGCAGCGGCTGGATGCCGTCTTCCTTGCCGCCGGCGACGACGATCAGCCCACCGGCCTTCACGCGGGAAAGGGCAGCGGCGATATTGGCTTCGTTTTCGCCCTTGTGCTTGGTGCAGAGCACTAGCGCTGCATCATAGTCTTCACCGTCGATCTCCGGCTTCGCCTCGATGCGCTGCGCCAGAAGCTGCCTGTAGAGCGGCTTGAAGCCCTGTACGGCCTCCAGGGACGCGGTAAAGCCCTCGGGCAGTGCAAAGCCTGCCTCTGCGCCAAGGAAGAGCACACGCTCGCCTTCGCCGGGCGGCGTGACGGTTTCGCTGGCAAAGGGGTGGAAAAGGGTCTTCAGCGTCTCGCGGCTCATGATCTGGTCCCGTCATCTGGAGCAATTCCAGGAAACTGCGCAGCGGTTTTCGTCCGCAATTGCGCAAAGGTCGAATACAAAAAGGGCGCGGAAACAGTCCCGCGCCCGGATATCAGCGGAGAAGGCGCGGCTTATTCGGCCGCTTCATCCTTCTTCTTGTCGCCCTTTTCGGCGGCCGGGATTTCCTGGCCGGTGGCCTGGTCGACAACCTTCATGGACAGGCGAACCTTGCCGCGCTCGTCGAAGCCGAGCAGCTTGACCCAGACCTTGTCACCTTCCTTGACGACATCCTGGGTCTTCGCGACGCGCTCGGAAGCGAGCTGCGAGATGTGGACGAGACCGTCACGGGCGCCAAAGAAGTTGACGAAGGCGCCGAAGTCGGCGGTCTTGACAACAGTGCCTTCGTAGATCTGGCCAATTTCAGGCTCGGCAACGATCGAGTGGATCCACTTGCGGGCTGCTTCGATTTCCTTGCCCGAGGAGGAGGCGATCTTGACGGTGCCGTCGTCCTCAATGTTGATCTTCGCGCCGGTCTTTTCGACGATTTCGCGGATGACCTTGCCGCCGGAGCCGATGACTTCGCGGATCTTGTCGACCGGAATGTTCATGACTTCGATGCGCGGAGCGAATTCGCCGAGCTGGCCACGGCTTTCGGTGATGGCCTTCGCCATTTCGCCGAGAATATGGGCGCGACCACCCTGGGCCTGGCCAAGAGCGACCTTCATGATCTCTTCGGTGATACCGGCGATCTTGATGTCCATCTGCAGCGAGGTGATGCCGTCGGCAGTACCTGCGACCTTGAAGTCCATGTCGCCGAGGTGATCTTCGTCACCGAGAATGTCGGAGAGGACGGCGAAGCGATCGCCTTCAAGGATCAGACCCATGGCGATACCGGCGACCGGCTTGGCGAGCGGTACACCTGCGTCCATCAGAGCGAGCGAGGTGCCGCAGACGGTGGCCATCGAGGACGAGCCATTCGACTCGGTGATCTCGGAGACGACGCGCAGCGTGTAGGGGAACTGTTCGGCCGACGGCAGCATCGGGCGAATTGCGCGCCATGCGAGCTTGCCATGACCGATTTCACGGCGACCCGGGGAGCCCATGCGGCCGGTTTCGCCAACCGAGTAGGGAGGGAAGTTGTAATGGAGCAGGAAGCGCTCCTTGTACATGCCCGTCAGGCTGTCGACATACTGCTCGTCTTCGCCGGTGCCGAGGGTGGCAACCACGATCGCCTGCGTTTCACCGCGGGTAAAGAGCGCCGAACCGTGCGTGCGCGGCAGAAGGCCGACTTCCGATACGATCGGACGAACGGTTTCGAGGTCGCGGCCGTCGATGCGGCTCTTGGTGTCGAGGATGTTCCAGCGGACGATCTTGGCCTGCAGGTGCTTGAAGATCGCGCCGACTTCTTCGGCAGTGTACTTGGCTTCGCCTTCTTCGGGGAGGAAGTGCGCCTTCACCTTCGCCTTGACGGCGTCGACGGCTGCGTAGCGGTCGGCCTTCTGGGTGATCTTGTAGGCTTCGCGAAGTTCACCTTCGGCAAGGCCGAGCATTTCGGATTCGAGAGCGGAATAGTCTTCCGGCTGGAAGTCACGCGGTTCCTTGGCGGCAACTTCGGCGAGCTTGATGATCGCGTCGAGAACCGGCTGGAAGCCCTTGTGGCCGAACATGACGGCGCCGAGCATGACGTCTTCCGGAAGCTCCTTGGCTTCGGATTCGACCATCAGGACGGCATCGTAGGTGCCGGCAACGACGAGGTCGAGGCTCGATTCATCCATCTCGTCGAGATGCGGGTTGAGGACGTATTCGCCATTGATGTAGCCGACGCGTGCGCCGCCGACCGGGCCCATGAAGGGAACGCCTGATAGCGTCAGCGCAGCAGAGGTCGCAACCATGGACAGGATGTCCGGGTTGTTCTCGAGGTCGTGCTGGATGACGGTGACGACGACCTGCGTGTCGTTCTTGTAGCCTTCCGGGAAGAGCGGGCGGATCGGGCGGTCGATCAGGCGGGAAACGAGGGTTTCGTTTTCGCTCGGGCGACCTTCGCGCTTGAAATAGCCGCCGGGGATCTTGCCGGCTGCATAGGTCTTTTCCTGATAGTTGACCGTCAGCGGGAAGAAGTCCTGGCCGGGCTTCGGCGCCTTGGCGGAAACGACGGTCGCGAGAACCACGGTTTCGCCGTAGGTGGCGAGTACAGCGCCGTCAGCTTGACGGGCGATCTTGCCGGTCTCGAGCTTGAGCGGGCGGCCTGCCCACTCGATTTCTACTTTATGTGTATCGAACATGTCTTGTCCTTCAATGCAGCCAACGCGCCGTCTCCGTGAGGAGCAGCACAGTGTCGACCGCAATCAGTGTGACGCATCACGGGCAAGACAACGGGAAGCTTCGAGCGGACGATTTCCTTCGGGAAATCGGGCCAAAGCTCTTGTGAAACTCTGGCCGAAAGCATCCGGCAATCCTGCCCCATGACAGGTCAACGGTTGGTCTGGCAGATCCGGCCCATCCGGAACTGCCGTCTTTCCATTCACACAGATAGCGCGCGCCTGGAAAATGTCATCGGGAGACGCACTCCCGAAAAAACATTCGGCGGGCGAAGTGCTTCGCCCGCCGAAAAATCATTAGCGGCGGATACCCAGGCCGTTGATCAGCTTGGTGTAGCGGCCTTCGTCCTTCTTCTTGAGATAGTCAAGAAGCGAGCGGCGGCTGGAAACGAGCGTCAGCAGACCACGGCGGGAATGGTTATCCTTCTTGTGGTCCTTGAAGTGTTCGGTCAGGTTGTTGATGCGCTCGGTGAGGATCGCAACCTGTACTTCCGGCGAACCAGTGTCGCCCTCGGTGGTCGCATATTCCTTGATCAGCGCAGCCTTGCGCTCGGCAGTGATCGACATCGGACAATCCTTTCGTTGAGAGGAGGTAAAGTCGCCAAAAGCCGGGATGTCGTCCAGCCTTGGCCGCGAATGCAATCGGGGATACCCTGATGCTGGCGCTGCCTATAAACCAAATAAGCAGCGTTGGAAAGAGGGGCACCCGTAGTGGTTTCAGCGGCCCGCCATGGCGTCCCGGATCATCGCGTCGTATCCTTTCGGATCCTGTAGCATGGCGAAATGGCTGGCATCCTTCAGGATGACGAGTTTTGCGCCTGGAATTTCCTTCGCCATCATCTCTGTATGATCGAGCTTTACCGCCTCGTCATGATCGCCGATGGCCAGCGTGACGGGTATCGTGATCTTTCCGAGATCCGCCGCCGTCCAGGCAGGCTGTGTCGCCCACATTTCCGAGATTTGTTTGACGAAGGCGTCGTATTCGTTCGGCGTCGGCGACAGCTTTTTGTAATATTCGCCGGCGACATTGATGTAGTCGTTGAAGGTCTTGTTGCTCAAGACGTCGGACTTCACGCCGTCGGTCGTGACATTTGCCGCCTGGGCGATGACGCGCGTGAGCTTCTCTGGATGTTTCATCGCCATGTCGATGCCGATGATGCCGCCGTCCGACCAGCCAACCAGCGTCACCTTGCCGATTTTCAGATAGTCGAGAAGCGCTGCATAATCCGATGTCATCAGATCATAGCCGAAGGGCTGCCGGCTGCGCGTGGAGCGCCCGTGCCCGCGGCTGTCGGCAACGATGACGAGGTGATCTCTAGCGAAATCGGCGACCTGATGGCCCCAGACATCGGCATTTCCAAGCCCGCCATGGATGAAGAGGATCGGGACGCCCTCGCCATATTCGGCGTAATACATCTTGATGTCGTTGACTTCAGCCATGCCGCTCGCCTTCGGCTCCGGCATGGGAGGAAAGGCCGGAAGCTCGGCCCAGCGCTCGGCGGATTGAGCGCTGGCAACGGTCAGAAACAGTGAAAAGAACGTCAGTATTGCAATCGTAATTCTGCGCATACTCTTCCCCTTTGACGGGCCTTCATGGCCCGCGGGAAAGCATATCGCATCGCGATCGTCTGACAATTGCCGCCATTGTTGCGGCGGGCCGACGACCTCAGCCGAAAACGCGCTTCGGTCGGAATTCGCCCTGCCCAATCTCGCCGATCGCGATCAGCCTGCCACGTGCCGTCGCATAGGCCTCGCTTTCGGCAACAGGCGCGTCGCGGCCGCGCACCAGGATAGGGTTGCCCATCTTCAGCCGGTGCGCCTGATCATCGCTGACAACAAGGTGCGGCAGGGTCGATAACGCCTCGCAGGTGTCGATCAGCAGGGCGTCGAGGGCGGCAAGGCGCTCATCCATGTCCTCGATCTCTTCGAGCGCAGTCAGCTTTGCAAGCGGCACCATCGTCTCTTCTGCAAAGGGCGCTACGAAAGTCCGGCGCAGGCCGGAAACATGACCGTAGCAGCCGAGTTCGCGGCCGAAATCGCGGGCAAGCGCCCGCACGTAGGTGCCCTTGCCGCATTCGACCTCGAAATGCGCCGTATTGGCATCCGGGCAAGCAAGAAGTGTCAGGCGATGGACTTCGACCTCGCGTGAGGGAATCTCGACCGCCTCGCCCTCGCGGGCGAGATCATAGGCGCGTTCGCCGGCGATTTTGATCGCGGAAAACTGCGGTGGCACCTGGCTGATCGTGCCGATATATTTCGGCAGGATCTCGCGGATTTGCTGTTCGCTCGGGCGCTTGTCGGAGCTCTGCGTAACCTCGCCCTCGAGGTCGTCGGTTGCCCGCTCTTCGCCCCAGCTCACCGTGAACTCATAGATCTTGCGGCCATCCATCACATAGGGGACGGTCTTGGTGGCATCGCCGAGCGCGATCGGCAGCATGCCTGAAGCAAGCGGGTCGAGCGTCCCGGCATGGCCGCATTTCTGCGCCTTGAAGAGCCATTTGATCTTGGAGACGGCTTCAGTCGAGCCGAAATCCACCGGCTTGTCGAGGATCAGCCAGCCGGAAATCGGGCGGCCCTTGGGTTTGCGTGGTCTGGACATCAGTCTCTTCTGTTATTCGTCATCGTTTTCGAGGTCGCGGCTCACCTCAGGTGAGCGCAACAGCTCGTCGATCTTCTTGTAATTGTCGAAGCTCGTATCGTCGCGGAAGCGAACTTCCGGCATATATTTCATCTGCCGGAGCTGCGGCCCGAGCCGGCCGCGAATGAACTTCGCATTACGGTTCAGCGCATCGATGACGACGCTATGGTCGGAAACGCCGAGCGGCGTCACATAGGCCGTCGCGATCTTCAGGTCGGGCGACATGCGCACTTCGGAGATCGAGATCACGGTCGCCTCTATGATGTCGTCACGCACTTCGCCGCGCTGCAGCACCTGGGTGATCGCTGCGCGAACCTGCTCGCCGACACGCAGCATGCGCTGCGAGGGTGCCGAGGTTGTGGGTCTTGTTGCCATTGTTCTTTATCCCAAATGGATCGGGCGCCGGACTGGATCATCCGGCGCCCGTTCAAGATTTCAATCGTCGCCCGATCAGAGCGTGCGCGTGATGTGCTCGACGCGGAAGCACTCGATGACGTCGCCGACACGCATGTCTTCGTAGTTCTCGAAGGCCATACCGCACTCCTGGCCCATCGGTACTTCAGAGACTTCGTCCTTGAAGCGCTTGAGGGTCTTGAGCTTGCCTTCGTGCACGACGACGTTGTCGCGGATGAGGCGGACACCCGCGCCACGCTCGACCTTGCCTTCTACGACGCGGCAACCCGCGACCTTGCCGACCTTGGTGATATTGAACACCTCCAGGATCTCGGCATTGCCGATGAAGGTCTCGCGACGTTCCGGCGAAAGAAGACCCGACATCGCTGCCTTCACGTCATCCACGAGGTCGTAGATGATGTTGTAGTAGCGGATCTCGATCCCCTCGCGCTCAGCGAACTGACGTGCCTGCGCATTCGCACGCACGTTGAAGCCGATGATGGCAGCGTTCGACGCTTCGGCAAGCGAGATGTCGGACTCGGTGATGCCGCCTGCGCCCGAATGAACGATGCGGGCACGAACCTCGTCGGTACCGAGCTTGTCCAATGCGCCGGCAATCGCTTCGATCGAGCCCTGCACGTCGCCCTTGATGACCAGCGGGAATTCCTTCACGCCGGTGCTCTGGAGCTGCGTCATCATCTGTTCCAGCGAACCGCGCTGTCCCGACAGGCGGGCAGCCGCCTTGTCGCGGGCGAGACGCTGACGATACTCCGAGATTTCGCGGGCGCGGCTTTCATTCTCGACGACGGCAAACTTGTCACCTGCCTGCGGCGTGCCGGAAAGACCGAGAACCTCGACCGGGGTCGCGGGACTGGCTTCCTTCACATGGTCGCCCTTATCGGTGACCAAGGCGCGCACGCGGCCCCAGACGTCACCGGCAACGATGATCTGACCCGGACGCAGTGTGCCCTTCTGGACAAGCACTGTCGCAACCGCACCACGACCGCGGTCGAGCTGGGCTTCGATGACAGTACCTTCAGCCGTCCTGTTCGGATTGGCCTTGAGGTCGAGAATTTCGGCCTGCAGCAGGATCGCTTCGAGCAACTTGTCGAGGTTCTTGCCGGTCTTGGCCGAAACTTCGACGTCGAGCACTTCACCGCCCATGGATTCTACGAAGACTTCGTGCTGCAGAAGCTGGTTGCGAACCTTCTGCGGATCGGCCTCGTGCTTGTCGACCTTGTTGATCGCCACGATGATCGGAACACCGGCCGCCTTGGCGTGGTTGATGGATTCGATCGTCTGCGGCATCACGCTATCGTCAGCCGCGACCACAAGGATCGCGATATCGGTAGCCTGCGCACCGCGGGCACGCATCGCCGTAAAGGCTGCGTGGCCGGGAGTATCGATGAAGGTGATCTTCTGGCCGTTCTGTTCCACCTGATAGGCGCCGATATGCTGCGTGATGCCACCGGCTTCGCCGGAGACCACGTTGGCATGGCGGATAGCGTCGAGCAGCGAGGTTTTGCCGTGGTCGACGTGGCCCATGATGGTGACGACAGGCGGGCGCGAAACCAGTTCGCCCTGCTCGTCGGACACATTGAAGATGCCGAGTTCGACGTCGGATTCGGATACGCGCCTGACCGTATGGCCGAATTCACCGGCAATGAGTTCAGCGAGGTCGGCGTCGATGACGTCACCTGGCTTCATCATCTGGCCTTCCTTCATCAGGTACTTGATGACGTCAACGGCACGTTCAGACATGCGCTGCGACAGTTCCTGAATGGTGATGGTTTCCGGCAGCTGGACCTCGCGAGTGATCTTCTCGCGCGTTTCCTGCATCTGGCTGCGGCGGAATTTTTCCTGCCGGCGGCGCATGGCCGAAAGCGAGCGCCCACGAGCGTTGCCGTCGTCATCGACGTTTGCGGTGGTAACAGTCAGCTTGCCGCGGCGACGATCTTCCTCGCTCTTCGGGCGGGTTGTCACCGGCTTTGCGGGCTCCGGACGAACCGGACGGCCGCGCACCGGACCACTGCGCGAAGCGGCGCCGCGGTCTTCCTCCTCAGTTTGCTCGCGGCGTCCACGCACACCTGCCGGTGCACCAGGTGCCGGCCGGGCAGTTGAGGGCGACGGAGCGGTTTCCGTACGGCGAGCGGCTGGCGCGGCTGCCGGTGCCGTCTGCTGCGGACGAGGAGTTTCAACACGTGCTTCCACTACAGGAGCGGCAGGTGGTTCGGCCAGGGCTGCTGCTGCGGCCTCCGCCTGGCGTACGGCCTCTTCTGCGGCGCGCAGCTTGGCTTCCTCCGCTTCGGCGGCCTGGCGCACGGCCTCTTCTGCGGCGCGGCGCTTTTCTTCCTCAGCGCGACGGATGGCGTCCTGCGCGTCACGGGCTTGCGCGTCGGCAAGCGCGCGGCGACGGGCGTCCATTTCCTCAGGCGAAAGGTGGTTCAGCACCACGGGACGTGGACGATCCTGCTGACGCTGCGGCTGGTAGGATTGCTGCGGACGCTGGTTTGTCTGTTGCGGGCGCTGGTTGTTCTGGCCACCAGGCTGTTGAATGCGCGGGGCCGGAGCCGACTGCTGCGGGCGCGCCTGCACAGGCGCTGGCGCCGGTTCAGGCGCGCGCACCGGAGCTACGGGAGCAGGTGTCATCGGCTTTTCGTCTTCAGGGCGCATCGGGCGCCGCTTGCGGGTCTCGACGACGACCGCCTTGGTGCGACCGCGACCCATATCCTGGCGAACGGTACCCTGGCTCATTCCTGATGGTTTCAGGGTGAGGGTTTTCTTCCCCGTTGCGCTGATTGTCTTGTCGTCGTTGCTGTCGGTCATTCGTTCCCGTTCCTTCGGACAGGGAACGATGAAGCCATCAGACCCTGTCAATCACATACAATCGATCAATGATATTGCGGCCGGCTTCCGCCGGTGACCGCATCATTGTTTTTGCTGGCCAGCGCCGCCCGGTGCCCGGGACTGACCGCCGTTACGGTACTGTTCGAGCATCTTTGCGCGCTTCACTACACCTTCACCCGCCTGCCCTGCAAGCACTGCGGCATGGATAAAAGCATTCTGGCCCATCACCCCTTCCATTTCGCTCTCCGAGAAGAGACGGAAGGAAGGTATTTCTTCCTCGGTTTCCATTCCGAGGTGCCAGGCCTTGCGAGCCTGGTCTATTTTTCTAACGCCATCGGCGGCGGCATCCGTCGAATGGAACACTGCAATCGCAGCCCCGCTGCGGATTGCGGCATCCACCTTGGCCGAGCCGGTGACGAGCTGGCCCGCCTTGCGTGCCATATTCATCATCTGCAGAAGCTGCTGCAGAAACAGCCGCTCCACGCGCTCGGCGAGGTCGTCGGCTGCCTTGACATCGGCCTTGAGGGCGCGGGCGAAGAGCTTCTTCGCCACCGCCCTCTCGACCAGCGACCGGTCGATCTTCACCCAGCAGCCGCGTCCCGGCAGCGTGCGCTTCAGATCCGGCACCACCGTCCCGTCAGGGGCGGCCACGAAGCGGATCAGCTCATCCGGCGATCCGCTTTCGCGTGTTGCGATGCACATGCGGCCGTTCACGTCGTAACCTGCAAGATCATCGTCCTCAGGAGGTGTGTCCGGCGTCAGTGTCATTATGCGTCCTGCTCGGTCGCATCGGCTTCGACAGCCTCAGCGTCCTTCGCAAGGTCTTCTTCAGTAATCCAGCCGGCGAGCAGGCGGGCCTGCACAACCATCTGTTCGGCTTCGACGCGCGAAATGTCGAACTTCGAGAACAGGCCCTCGAACTTCTTCGTTTCGCCGTTCTTGCGTTCGGTCCAGCCGACGAGATCGTCGGCTGCGCAGCCTGCGAAGTCCTCGATCGTCTTAATACCGTCCTCGCCGAGCGCCACCATCATCTGGGCGGTTATGCCGTCGATCTGGCGCAGCTCGTCGGCAACGCCGAGAGCCTTGCGCTTCTCGTCCATTTCCGCCTCGAGCTTCTCGAGGAATTCGCGGGCGCGGGTCTGGATTTCCTGCGCGGTGTCTTCGTCGAAACCGTCGATCGACGAGATTTCGTCGAGATCGACATAAGCCAGCTCCTCGACAGCGGCGAAGCCTTCCGAAGCCAGAACCTGGCCGACCATCTCGTCGACGTCGAGCGCGTCCATGAAGAGGTTGGTGCGCTCGTTGAATTCCTTCTGACGGCGCTCGGATTCTTCCGCTTCCGTCATGATGTCTATGTCCCAGCCCGTCAGCTGCGAAGCCAGACGGACGTTCTGGCCGCGGCGGCCGATGGCGAGCGAAAGCTGCTCATCCGGAACGACCACTTCGATGCGTTCCGCATCTTCGTCGAGAACGACCTTTGCGACTTCGGCCGGCTGCAGGGCATTGACGACGAAGGTCGCCGGGTCCTGCGACCAGGGAATGATGTCGATCTTCTCGCCCTGGAGCTCACCGACGACGGCCTGGACGCGCGAACCGCGCATACCGACGCAGGCGCCGACGGGATCGATCGAAGAGTCGTTCGAGATCACGGCGATCTTGGCGCGCGAACCCGGGTCGCGGGCAACCGACTTCACCTGGATGATGCCGTCGTAAATTTCCGGCACTTCCATGGTGAAGAGCTTCACCATGAACTGCGGATGCGTGCGCGACAGGAAGATTTGCGGTCCGCGCTGCTCGCGACGGACATCATATACGTATGCACGGACGCGATCGCCATAGCGAACATTCTCGCGCGGGATCATTTCGTCACGGCGGATGATGCCTTCACCGCGGCCGAGGTCGACGATGACATTGCCATATTCGACGCGCTTGACCGTTCCGTTGACGATTTCGCCGACACGATCCTTGAATTCGTCGAACTGGCGGTCACGCTCGGCTTCGCGCACCTTCTGCACGATAACCTGCTTGGCCGACTGTGCGGCGATGCGGCCGAAATCCATCGGCGGCAGCGGATCGGCGATGAAGTCGCCGATGGCGGCGTCCGGGTTGCGGTCGCGGGCCAGTTCCAGCGGGATCTGCGTGGAATAATCTTCGGCCTTCTCGACGACTTCGAGCAGGCGCTGCAGACGGATTTCGCCGGTCTTCGGGTTGATGTCGGCGCGGATATTGGATTCGGTGCCGTAACGGGAACGCGCCGCCTTCTGGATGGCATCGGCCATCGCGGCAAGCACGATCTCGCGGTCGATGACCTTTTCGCGCGCCACTGCATCTGCGATCTGCAGAAGTTCGAGCCGGTTTGCACTGACTGCCATTGTTCTGTCTCTCCGTCCTTGACTACCCGGGTTCCCGTCCCTGGAGCTTACGTTGATCGGTTATTCTTCGTCGTCCGCTTCGTTCTGGTTCGCAGCCTGCGCCTTTGCCAGCTTGTCGGCGCGCAGTGCATCGCGGATCAGATCGTCGGTCAGAATGAGTTTGGCATCGCTGAGCGCCGTGAAGGGAATGACGACCTTCTGCTCCTCGCCATAGGCAACCTGATCGCGTTCGATCGTAAACCCGTCGGCGTCCGCTTCGACGATCTTGCCGCGCAAGCGTTTGCGATTGCCGATCATGATCGACGTTTCGCACTTTACGAGATGGCCCTGCCAGCGAACGAAATCGGATTTCCGCACCAGAGGGCGGTCGATACCCGGCGAAGACACTTCCAGATGATACTCTTTATCGATCGGATCTTCCACATCGAGCACCGGAGAAATCGCCATGGAGACTTCTTCGCAGTCCTCGACGTTCATTGTGCCGTCGTTCCTCTCGGCCATCACCTGCATCGTCATGCCGTTCTGGTTGAGCATGCGAACACGAATGAGGCGGAAGCCGATGTCCACGAGTACGGGTTCGATAATGTCGGCAAGACGCTGGTCAAGCCCGGTCTCGGTAATCAGCCGCGGCTCATGTTGATTGTCTGCGTTTGTCAGATCCGACAAGCGGTGCGCTCCCTGCGATTTCTGGCATTCGGGGTGATCGCGCTAATAAAAAAGAGCGGGTCCTTGCGGCCCACTCTTCATCGAACGATCAAGAATTTGAGTGCCATATAGTCCCGTTTTTTGGAAATTGCAAGGTCGGCGCCGATTCCGCCTCCTCCACCCCTGCAAGTGCGAGCTAACCTATGGCGAGCACTCATCTTCCGCATATATTGCTATTGAGACACTACGATAAAAGCGGGGGAAACTTGGCCTATACGTCTTCGACATTTGCGCCTTTGCGCCATGAGACCTACCGCACCATCTGGTTTGCAAGCCTCGCCTCGAACTTCGGCGGCCTGATTCAGGCTGTCGGTGCCGCCTGGATGATGACGGTCATCACCTCGTCCGAGGACATGGTTGCGCTGGTCCAGACCTCGACGGCGCTGCCGATCATGCTGTTCTCGCTGATCTCGGGCGCTCTCGCCGACAATTATGACCGGCGCCGGATCATGCTGACGGCGCAATCCGCGATGCTCGTGGTTTCGATCGTGTTGACGGCCTGCGCCTTTCTCGGCTGGATTACACCCGCGCTGCTGCTCTTCTTTACGTTTCTCATCGGCTGCGGCACAGCGCTCAACAATCCCTCCTGGCAGGCCTCGGTTGGCGACATGGTGCCGCGCGCCGATTTGCCGGGCGCGGTTACGCTGAACAGCATGGGCTTCAACATTACCCGCAGTGTCGGTCCGGCGATCGGTGGCGCCATCGTGGCCGCTGCCGGTGCCGCTGCGGCCTTTGCAGTGAACGCGCTGAGCTACATTGCGCTCCTCTATGTGCTGTTCCGCTGGCGGCCGAGCACGCCTGCGTCGACGCTGCCGCGCGAAACACTTGGCAGCGCCATTTTTGCCGGCATGCGTTATGTCGCCATGTCGCCCAACCTCGAAAAGATCCTCCTCAGAGGGCTGGTATTCGGTATCGGCGCGAGTTCTATCCAGGCGCTGCTGCCGGTCGTCGCGCTCGATCTCGTCTCTGGCGGGCCGCTGACCTATGGCTTCATGCTCGGCGCTTTCGGCGTCGGCGCGATCGGTGGTGCCATCCTGAGCACCAGTCTGCGCGAGATGTTCTCCAGCGAGACGATCATCCGCTTGGCCTTTACAGGCTTTGCACTCAGCGCCGTGATCGCAGCTCTCAGCCCAAGTGCCGTGCTCACCTCGGCCGGGCTGCTTGTAGCCGGTGCCTGCTGGGTTTCGGCACTTTCTCTCTTCAACATCATCGTCCAGCTTTCGACGCCGCGCTGGGTGGTCGGCCGCGCTTTGTCGCTCTACCAGACCGTCACCTTCGGCGGCATTGCCGGCGGAAGCTGGCTCTGGGGTGTTGCCGCCGACCGGTATGGTCTTTCGAATGCACTGCTGATGTCGGCTGCGGTCCTGCTGTTTGGAGTCGTGATCGGCCTGCGCTTTTCCATGCCGGCTTTCGCCTCGCTCAATCTCGATCCGCTGAACCGCTTTATCGAGCCCGCGCTCGGTCTGGATATCACGCCGCGCAGCGGCCCGATCGTCATCCAGGTCGCTTACCAGATTGCCGATGGCGACTTGGCCGAATTCATGATGCTGATGGTCGAGCGCCGCCGCATCCGCATCCGTGATGGCGCCCGCAACTGGGCGCTGATGCGCGATCTCGAAAATCCTGGCCTCTGGACGGAAACCTATCATACGCCGACCTGGGTCGAATATATCAGGCACAACCAGCGCCGAACGCAGGCCGATGCCGAAAATACCGACCGGCTTCGCGCCCTGCACCGCGGCGAGGGCCTGCCGAACGTTCATCGCATGATCGAACGACAGGCTATCCCACCCGTCGATGACGTCTTCCACAAGGCACCGATCGATCTGCATCATTGAGGTCAGCCATGCACGTCTTCCGAAGCGCACGACAATCCGATCTCGCCGACATCATCCGGCTGCTCGCCGATGATGATCTCGGCAGCACACGGGAGGTCGTCTCGGATACCGTCGATATACGCTATCTCGCAGCCTTCGCCGCAATCGAGGCAGATCCCAACCAGTTGCTGGCTGTTGCGATCGACGAGACGGACCGGGTCGTCGGCTGCTTGCAGCTGAGCTTTCTTCCCGGCCTTTCGCGAACGGGCATGTGGCGGGGCCAGATCGAAAGCGTGCGCATTGCAAAGGGCCATCGTGGTTCCGGGTTCGGTTCGCAATTCATCGAATGGGCGATCGCCCGCTGCTCCGAGCGCGGTTGCGGTCTCGTGCAGCTCACATCCGACAAGACACGCTCGGATTCGATCCGGTTTTATGAAAGGCTCGGTTTCGTGACGAGCCATGAGGGGCTGAAGCGCAACCTGTAAACCATCCGCTTGGCGCGCACGCCTCTTACTTGAGCTTGCCCTTCATCGATGCCTCGGGAAAGCAAGTCGGTTTCATGCCGTTCTTTTCCTGCCACTGGCCGATCGCGCGGCGTGTCTTGTAGCCGGGCAATCCATCCGAACCGCCGACATCGTAACCCTGCCGTTCCAGTGCGCGCTGCATGGCGGCGACATCCGAGCGCAGCATCTTGCCGACATCGCCCCATTGTCCCTGGAAGGAACCGGAACCGGAGGCGATGCGGTCGGCAAGGTTGCCGATATAGAGGGCATAGAGGTCGGAGTTGTTGTATTCCTTGATGATATAGAAGTTCGGCGTGACGATGAATTCCGGCCCGTCACGCCCCGCTGGCACCAGCATCATGCCCTGCGCTTTCAACTCGCCGGATGGAAAACCCTTCCCGGAAATACGTTTGATGCCGAGCGACGCCCAGTGGGAGAGCGGCTTGGCAAGATCAGGCCCTTCCTGCGCGCAGGAGACGGCGTCGGGGATCGTCACTTCGAAGCCCCAGTCGCGGTCGCGCTGCCAGCCCTTTTTCACGAGGAAATTGGCGATCGAGGCGAGCGTGTCGGGAACCGAGGTCCAGATATTGCGGTGACCGTCGCCGTCGAAATCGACGGCATATTTCAGGTAGCTCGTCGGCATGAACTGCGGCTGACCGAGCGCGCCTGCCGACGATCCCTTGAAATCGGCAGGTGTTACGTCGCCGCCGTCGAGAATATGCAGCGCAGCGATCAGCTCCATGCGGAACATCTCCTTGCGCGTCGACATGAAGGCTTTGGTCGCCAGAACCTCGACGGCGGAATTCGGGATCTTCGCCGCGCCAAAACCGGTCTCGCGTCCCCAGATCGCCAGCACGATCGAGCCAGGCACGCCATAGGTCTTTTCAATGCGGCTGAGCGTCGAGGTATATTGTGAGGCAAAGCCGCGCCCGGTCATCGCGAGCCGCTTCAGCCGATCCTCGTTGAAATAGGGGCCCGGTGAGGAAAACTCGGCCTGAGTTTGCTTCTGCTCCTTCGGCGGCGGAAAGCCGGGAGGGGCAAGATCGGTCAGGGTCCAATCCAGTTCAACGCCTGAAAAGGCGGCGCGGAAGGTCTTCTCCGAAATGCCGTTCTTCTTCGCCTCCGGCCAGAGATCGGCCTGCACCCATTTTTCGAATTGGGCTTCGACATCGGCTTTCGAAGGTGCGGCGTAAGAGGGGATGGAGGAAAGCGCCAGCAGGGCGGCGCCTGTTAAAAGAAGCCGGCCGAAGAAGTTCATATATCCCCCTAAATTGCTGTGCGCGCTCGAAGCGCAGCCGTCAGCGTACCCTCGTCGAGATAGTCGAGCTCGCCCCCCACAGGCACGCCATGCGCCAGCCGCGTGATTTTCACATTGAGATCTGCGAGCTGGTCGGTGATGTAATGCGCCGTCGTTTGCCCTTCGACGGTCGCATTCACAGCGATGATGATTTCCTTGATGCCGCCCTCGCCGACGCGGTTGATCAGCCCGCGGATATTGAGATCGTCAGGGCCGACTCCATCAAGCGGCGAGAGCGTGCCGCCAAGCACATGATAGGCGGCGTTCAGTGCGCCCGCGCGCTCCAGCGCCCAGAGATCCGAGACATCCTCGACGACAATGATCACGGATTGGTCGCGCTGCGCATCGGTGCAGACCGTACAGGGATCGACCGTATCGACGTTGCCGCAGCGCGAGCAGATTTTCACCTTGTCATAGGCTTCGCCCATCGCATGTGACAGCGGACCGAGAAGCTGGTCCTTCTTCTTGATGAGATGCAGCGCTGCCCGCCGCGCCGAGCGCGGCCCGAGGCCTGGCACTTTCGCCAGAAGCTGGATCAGTTTTTCAATTTCGGGGCCGGTGACTCGCTTTGCCATACGCCGTTCTTAACTGATATGGAACGAAAACGGAATCACGGAAGAATCGCTGAAACCATGAAAATCCTCGCCGTCTGCCGCGGCTCCGCCGAAAGGCTGCCGGGCAAAAGCTACAAGACCGGTATCTTCAAACATGCCGTCACCGGCGGCGTCATGATTGATGCCGAAGGCCTCGTCGGCGATGCAATCTGCAACAGGAAACATCACGGTGGCGTCGATCAGGCCGTCTATCTGGAAGGTTCTGTCAGCCTCGACTGGTGGGCGAGCGAACTCGGCCACCCCGTCGAGCCCGGCACCTTCGGCGAGAATCTCGTCGTCGAAGGGCTTGATAACCGCGATGTCGCGGTCGGCGACCGCTTCATCGCCGGCGAACTGATCCTCGAAGTCACATCCTGCCGCAGCCCTTGCGCCACGTTCGCCACCAGGATGAATGATCCGAAATTCGTCAAGCGCTACACCAGGGCAGCACGCCCCGGCATCTATTGCCGCGTGATATCAAATGGAATCGTGGAAGCTGGAATGCCGGTCGAGTATAAGCCATTTCCGGGCGTTGCAGTCACAATGCCGGAAATGATGGAAACCTTCGGACGCCGGCTTTCAGCAACAGACCGCGAGCGCTATCTGGCGGCGCCTGTTCACTACAAGCTGCGAGCCGAACTGGAAGCACAGCCATAGCTCAGCGCATGGCGATGGTGACGGCAGCCCCCGCCATCGTTCCCGCGCTCACCCGGTTGGCGATCCGCACAGCACGCCGGCTCTTCAGGAAACCGCGCGCCTTTGCGGCGAGGAACATCCAGCTGAAATCGACGACAGCCAGAACGACGAACAGCGTGACGACGAGTTCGGCCCAGCCGGCAAGCGACACCGAGGGAATGTCGATAATCGACGGCAGAAGGGCCACGTAGAACATCATGATCTTCGGATTACCGAGTGCAATCGCCAGGCCGGTGAAAAACATCCGGCCGCGCGAACGCTCCTGCGGCAGCTCCTCTTCCTCGACATCGGCTTTGGCGAACCACATCCGCCAGGCGAGATAAAGAAGATAGAGCACGCCCAACCATTTAATGACGACGAAGACGTGGTAGAAACTTTCGGCGATCGCCGAGAGGCCGGCAGTGGCGCAGGTCAGCCAGATCGCATCCCCGGCCCACATGCCGAACAGGAAAGGCAGCACGTCGCGCGCGCCTTTCGAGATGACCCGGGCGACGAGCGCCGCAACGCTCGGACCGGGTGTCCCGGCTGCAATGAAAAGAGCGCCGGCGAAAACCAGCAGCGTCGTCAAGGTCATCATCTCCCGTCTCCTCTTCCGGGGCCAGTCATTACCGGACCAGTCGACGAAATCAGAAAGGCAGCTTGAAACCGGGCGGGATTGGCAGACCGGCCGTCAGCGCCTTGGTCTTTTCGGCAGCGATGGCCTCCGCCTTATCCTTGGCATCCTTGTGGGCGGCAACGATCAGGTCTTCGAGGATCTCGACATCGTCTTCCTTGAAGAGGGAAGGGTCGATCTTCAGGCTCTTCAATTCGCCCTTGCCGGAGATGATGACGGTGACGAGCCCGCCGCCTGCCTTGCCTTCTGCGGTCAGCTCGGCGATTTCCGCCTGCATCTGCTCCATCTTGGCCTGCATTTCCTTGACTTTGCCCATCATGCCCATGATGTCGCGCATCGTCTTCTCCTTCTTGAAACTAGAATTCTATGTCGTCGCCGGGCAGAATATCGCCCTCTTCGGATTCGGCGGCAGCAGGCGGGTTGACCTCCTCCGCCTCTTCCTCCGGTGTCGGCGCCCGCACCCGTACGTCGATGATCTTGGCACCCGGAAACTGGGCGAGAATTGCCGCGACGTCAGGGTCCTGACGCGCATCGCTGACGCGCTGCTCCTGCGCCTTAGCTTCCGCCTCCACCATCGTCGGCCCGCCTTCTTCGCGGCTGGTGCTGACGATCCAGTGGATACCTGTCCATTCCTTGAGCTTGACGGCAAGCTCGTTGAGCAATGTGCCAGGGGCACCCTCGGTGAGGTTCACGTCCAGACGGCCAGGCTCGATCCGTACGGGCCGCACGAAATTGCGCACCAATGCCTTGAGTTTGACATCGCGTTTTTCGGCAGCGAGATCGACGATATCGCTGATCGAACTGACCGGCACGAGCGGCTTCGGCGCTTCCGCCGGCTTCGTCTCGACGCGGCCGATACTCTGCGGCTCCAGATTGGGCACGGCGCGCAGCATGGCGGTTGGCCCCGAGGGCTGCGGCCGTGGGGCGGGCTCGGGAGCCCGTGCCGTTACATTCGTCTGGTAGGGCACACGCGTGCCGCCGCCATTGCCCGAAGGCACAGGCGAAGACGGGCGTGGCGCACCGTTTTCGTTGGAAAATTCCGCAAGCCGCCGCGCCGCATCCTCAGGTGCCGGCAGATGTGCTGCATGCGCGAGCCGGATCAGCACCATCTCGGCTGCACCCGCCGTGCGCGAAGAGTTTTCCGTCTCCGGAATGCCCTTCAGCAGCATCTGCCAGATGCGCGAGAGCGTGGTAACCGCGACACCTTGCGCAAATTCCGCAGCCTTGGTGCGCTCCACTTCGCTGAGCGAAGGGTCGTTCGCGGCATCGGGCACATATTTCAGTCGCGTCACCAGATGCGTGAAATCGGCGAGATCCGTCAGCACCACGACCGGGTTGGCGCCCGCCTCGTACTGGCTCTGGAATTCATTGAGCGCGCTTGCGACATCGCCACGCACGATATGCTGAAAGAGATCGACGATGCGGGCGCGGTCGGCAAGGCCGAGCATGCCGCGCACGGCTTCCGCCTGCACTACGCCGCCGCCATGGGCGATCGCCTGGTCCATCAGCGACAGGCCGTCACGCGCCGAGCCTTCCGCGGCGCGCGCGATCATCGCCAGCGCATCCGGTTCGGCCTCGATGCCTTCCTTGGCGGCGATGGTCGAAAACAGGCCGACGAGATCGGAGGCGCTGATGCGGCGGAGATCGAAACGCTGGCAGCGGGAGAGAACGGTGATCGGAACCTTGCGGATTTCCGTCGTCGCGAAGATGAACTTCACATGCTCCGGCGGCTCTTCGAGTGTCTTCAACAACCCGTTGAAGGCTTGCGTCGAAAGCATGTGCACTTCGTCGATGATATAGACCTTGAAGCGGGCAGAAACCGGCCGGTAGCGAACCTGCTCGATGATCTCTCTGATATCGTCGATGCCGGTATGCGAGGCGGCGTCCATCTCGATCACGTCGACATGGCGGCCTTCCATGATTGCCTGGCAATGTTCGCCCGACACGCGAAGGTCGATCGTCGGCTTGTCGATCTCAGCCGTCTTGTAGTTCAGCGCCCGCGCCAGAATGCGCGCCGTCGTCGTCTTGCCCACGCCGCGAACGCCGGTCAGCATATAGGCCTGCGCGATGCGGCCGGTCTCGAAGGCGTTGGTCAGCGTGCGGACCATCGGCTCCTGGCCGACCATCAGGTCCGTGAAATCCTTGGGGCGGTATTTGCGTGCCAGCACCCGGTATCCGGTGCCCGTCGAGGCGGCATCTTGTGATTGTCGCTCGGTGTCGCTCATCGCCCTGCTTGCGCCCGGAAGGCCGGGCTTCTTGGAAGAGAAGGTGGGAGGCTGGCACGATGACCCGTGCCGGGCTCGTTAGGGCTGCTTCCTTCCGGACCTGACCCGGTTGGCGAGTGGCTCGTCCACCACCAACCTCCCGGATGCACATATCGGCAAATTCCTCATCAAAAGCAAGCCAAGCTCCAAAAAAACTGCTAGTCCATTGGAAAACATGAGGAGAATGCCTTTGAGCGATTTCGTGCTCGACCCCAGGCTCGAAAATGACAGCACCAGTATCATGGTGACTGGCCTGTGCGACGTCAGGCTGTCGAAGGACGCTCGCTGGCCCTGGTTGATCCTGGTGCCGCGCCGGGCTGATATCACGGAGATCTTCGAATTGACGCCGCTCGATCAGGTGCTGCTGACCTTCGAGATCGAGCTCGTCTCGGCAGCGCTCAAGAAGGTCACCGGTGCTACAAAAATCAATGTCGGAGCTCTTGGCAATATCGTCCGCCAGCTTCATGTTCATGTCATTGCTCGTTCCGAAGGTGACGCGAACTGGCCGGGTCCCGTCTGGGGTTTCGGCAAAGCGGAGCCTTACGAGGACGCAACAAGAGACGATTTCATAGCAAAGCTGCGGGAAGCCCTTTAACCATGAGTCATTCGCTTTTCGATTCGGACCTGCCGCATCCGGAACCCAGCAATCTCACCGCCTTTGCCGCAAACGACCTGCACCGCGACAGCGAACATCGCGATGAAGCCTCAGTCGAAAAGGCGCTTGCCCGCGAAGGCACGCATATTTTCGCCTTCGCCAAGGACAAGCTGGTGCTCAAGCACGACGGCCAGGTGCTCGATCCGCTCTTTGCCCGCTACGAGCTGCAGGAACTGAAGCCGAACTGGGATGAGACGGTATTGCTTGGCTATAGAAGGACCGGCGAGCCGCGCCTGGCCGTGCCCGTCGGTATCGATGCCGAAAGCATGGCAAGCCAGTACAAGCCGGTCGACGGCCGCTCGCTCTTCCGCGACGAGCTTGTCGACGAAATGCTGCTCGGCGAGTTCTCGCAGGCCGCAAGCCTCATCCGCTGGAACAGCGACAACCAGTTTTGTGGTCGTTGCGGCTCGGTGATGGAAATCCGTATCGGCGGTTACAAGCGGGTCTGCACKGCCTGCGAGCAGATGATGTTYCCGCGYACCGATCCCGTTGTCATCATGCTGACGATCGAYGAGGAGCGTGATCTTTGCCTGCTCGGCCGCAGCCCGCATTTCGCGCCTGGCATGTATTCCTGTCTGGCAGGCTTTCTGGAGCCCGGCGAGACGATCGAAAATGCCGTTCGCCGTGAAACGCTGGAAGAATCCGGCATCAAGACCGGCCGGATCCGCTATCATGCCTCTCAGCCCTGGCCGATGCCGCATTCGCTGATGATCGGCTGTTATGCCGAGGCGAAGTCGCGAGATATCCACCGCGATGAGGCTGAGCTCGAGGATTGCCGCTGGTTCACCCGCGAAGAAACCATCGAAATGCTGGAGCGTCCTGGCGCCAACGGCAAGGCGCCGCCGCCGAAGGGTGCGATTGCCCATCGCCTGATGCGCGATTGGGTCGAGTGGAAACGCTGAACAAGAGGTCGGAGAGCACGGATGATCGTCAGCCGGCCCGGCCTGTCTGCATGAGGGCATAATAATGGTCGCCCGCTCAGAACGGCTGCTGACCCTGCTTCAGACGCTCCGGCGCTATCGGCGGCCGGTTACAGGCACCGTGTTGGCCGAAGAAACCGGTGTCAGCCTTCGCACGCTCTACCGCGATATCGCGAGCCTTCAGGCGCAAGGCGCCATGATCGAGGGCGAAGCCGGCATAGGCTATGTGCTGAAACCCGGCTTCATGCTGCCGCCGATGATGTTTTCCGAGGAAGAGCTGGAAGCACTGGTGCTTGGCTCCCGTTGGGTGGCACGCGCCGCCGAGCCGCGCCTGGCCAATGCCGGCGCTGATGCACTGGCGAAGATCGCCGCCGTGCTGCCGTCCGACATGCGCGATATGGTCGATTCGGCCACACTTTTTGTCGGCCGCAAACGGCAGGATGAGGACAAGGCGGATGTTTCGGCCATCCGCAAGGCCATCCGCCTGGAGCGTATCCTTGAACTGCATTATGGCGACGAACAGGGTCGCGTCTCCCGCCGCCGTGTCTGGCCTTTCGCGCTTGGCTATTTCGAACATGTGCGCATCATCATGGCCTGGTGCGAACTGCGCCAGGATTTCCGTCATTTCCGCACCGATCGTATCATCGATATGACGATCCATGACACGCGGTATCCGCGTCGTCGCACCGTTCTCCTGAAGGAATGGCGGGACACGCAGGATACTCCGATCGAGCACTAACGCTACTGCCATAAACTGTCAGCAGGAAGCGCTATTGTCAGTACCAGTCCAGCAGGAAGGAGTACTGATCATGGGAATGCCTCAAGTCGTTCAATATGCCGGCCGTCGTACTTCAGTCGGAGCCGGAAAAAACCTTCGTTCGCGTCTGGTGCGCCTGTTTGCTGATAGGTTCACAGGAGCTTCATCACGCCGTCCGCGCCTCGATCTCGAGACGATGCCGCAATGGCACAAGCGCGATCTCGGCATCATGGACGGACAGGACTGGCGCGTCGGCGACGATCTCTTCCGTTAAGGCCGCACGCCGGCCTCATTGATATTCCTCCCGGTAACGAGGTGGCGCTGTCGCAGCGCTGCAATCGGAAAGCTGCTGCCCTAAAATGGCAGCAGCTTTCGGCCGGGCATCTTTCAACCCAGTGGAGAATTGAAATGGCCAGCCCCAATCTTATTATCCTCTATGTCAAGGATCCCGCCGAAAGTGCCGCCTTCTATCGCAATATTCTGAGCCGCGAGCCGGCTGTGGAGGCGCCGAATTTCGTCGCATTTCCGCTCGATGGTGGCTTCACCCTCGGCCTCTGGCGCCGCAGCAGCGTCGAACCGCAACCCTCGGCCATCGGTAACCGCGGTGAGGTCGCCTTCATGGTCGATGGAGAAAATGCCGTCGCCAGGCACTACGAGGACTGGCGCGGCCGTGGCCTGCCCTTCGCTCAGGACCTGACCGAACTCGACTTCGGTCCGACCTTCGTCGTGCTGGATCCGGACGGGCATCGCTTGCGTGTTTGTGAGCCGGATAAATAAATCAAGGTATGCATAAAGCCTCTCCGGTCAGTTGCCGGAGAGGCTTTGGCTGATCCTTACAGAAGTCCCCGCATTGCATGGCCCTTGTAGACGCCGAGGATGCGCACCTTCTCGGAGAAGAAACGCAGCTCTTCCAGTGCTCGCCGCACATGCGCGTCGTTCGGGTGGCCCTCGATATCGGCGTAGAACTGCGTCGCCACGAACTTGCCGCCGAGCTGATAGCTTTCGAGCTTCGTCATGTTGATGTTGTTCGTCGCAAAACCGCCGAGCGCCTTGTAGAGCGCTGCCGGAATATTGCGGACGTTGAAGACGAAGGTGGTGACGATCTTTTCGTCACTGGCAGCGCGTTCTGCCCATTCCTCATCACGTGACAGCACGACGAAGCGTGTCACATTGTTTTCCGTATCCTCGACATTCTCGGCGATGATATCGAGGCCGTAGAGGTCGGCGGCAAGGCGCGGCGCGAGCGCCGCCATCGAGCGGTCGCCGGTTTCCTTGACGAGCTTGGCAGCCCCTGCCGTGTCGCCGGCGATCACAGGCTTCCAGCCATTGGCGCGCACGATCTTGCGGCACTGGCCGAGCGCATGGATATGGCTGTGCACAGTGCGGATTTCATCCTTCGTCACACCCGGCAGCACCATGAGCTGAAAGCGGATCGGCATGAAATATTCGCCGATAATGTGCAGCCGCGATTCCGGCAGCAGATGGTGGATGTCGGCGACGCGGCCCGCAATCGTGTTTTCGATCGGGATCATGCCGATATCTGCGTCACCATTGTCGACTGCCGTGAAGGCATCCTCGAAGGTCTGGCAGGGCAACGGCTCCATGGTCGGAAACATGTCGCGGCTCGCCATGTCGGAATTGGCGCCGAATTCGCCCTGGAAGGCGATCCTGTTGGTCTTGATGTTCATGAGGAAAATCCGTCAGTTGGCCTTTGCGGAGAGAATGCGCCGCGCCTTTTCGAGGTCGGCCGGAGTATCGACACCAAGCGGAACCGTGTCAACGATCTCGACATCGATGCGCATGCCCGCTTCGAGTGCCCGCAACTGCTCCAATGATTCGCGCTTTTCCAGCGTCGATGGGCCAAGCGAGACAAAACGCTCGAGTGCCGCGCGTCGGTAGGCATAGAGCCCGATATGGTGATAGAGCGGCCCTTTGCCGTAAGGCGCGGTCGTACGGGTGAAGTAAAGCGCACGCAGACGGCTGTCGGAGAGCGGTGAACCGACGACTTTCACAATGTGCGGCGCGGTCTTGTCTTCCTCGTTGTCGATTTCGGTCGTCAGCGTTCCAATATCGACGGCCTCGTTCTCGAGAGGGCGCAAAGCCGCACGCACGGTTTCCGGCTCGATCGTCGGCAGGTCGCCTTGGACGTTCACGACGATTTTGGCTTTCGCGTCTGGATCGACCTTGTTCAGCGCCTCGAAAATACGGTCAGAGCCAGACTGATGGTCTTGGCGTGTCATGACCACTTCAAAACCGGCGGCAGCGACTGTATCGAACACCTGCTGGTCGTCGACGGCAATAACCACCCGGCCGATCGCCGCTTCCTGTGCCCGTTTCGCCACCTGCACGATCATCGGCAGACCGCAAATATCGGCCAGCGGCTTGCCCGGAAGGCGGGTGGAAGCCATGCGCGCGGGGATCAGCACCAGCACGCCGTCTAATTTTGAATCAGTCATTGTTCGGGCCTTCTAATCCGGGCTGAAAAGTGGCAAAAAGTCTCACGCACAAGACCATTTAGACAGTTGCAACGAATAGCCAAAAGACATAGGTTCCGCGCAATTTCAAGATGGTCCGGTTTCTGGTCTGCCGGCTGCAAGGGGAGCATTGCAGATGAATTCATACGTCAATACGGCCGTGGGGGCGCTGCTAGGAACGATCTTCGTTCTGATGTCGGTCTCCATCGCGTCCGAGGGAATCTTCCATTCCGAGGCGCCGGAGAAGGAAGGTTTTACCATCGTCGCCGAGGAGGCACCCGCCGCCGGCGGTGAAGGCGCACCTGCTGCCGTTGCTGTTCCGATCGCGCAGCTTCTTGCCAGCGCCGACGCCAAGGCCGGCGAGACCGTATTCAAGAAGTGTCAGGCCTGTCATGACGGCACCAAAGGCGGACCGAACAAAGTCGGCCCGAATCTCTTTGGTGTCGTAGATCGCCCGATCGCCTCGCATGAAGGCTTCGCTTATTCTGCTGCCATGAAGGACTTCTCCAAGGGCAGCAGCGAACACTGGACCTTCGAAAACCTCAACAAGTTCCTGATGGCGCCGAAGAAGGATGTCCCGGGCACCGCCATGGGCTTTGCAGGTCTGCCGAAGGATCAGGACCGCGCCAACGTCATTCTCTATCTGCACACGCTGGCAGATTCACCGGCTCCGCTGCCGGATCCGAATGCTCCGACTGCAACGCAGTAAGAAGCGACGAATTTTTCGAGAAGAGGCCCGGTCACAAGCCGGGCTTTTTTGTTGCCTCAGGCGCCGAGAATATAGGCCCAGAAGGAAACGGTGATCGCGCCGAGCGCCGTGGTCACCGTGATCGTCGAGGCGGCAAGGCTGTGACCGACGCCGAAGCGGTTGGCGATCAGCCAGGCATTCACCCCGGTTGGCACCGATGAGGTCAGCACCAGAGCCGCCGCCCACTCGTTGTTGAGGCCGAAAAGATGGCTTGCTGCCCACACGCAGCCGGGCAGCAGCAGCAGCTTGAAGGCGGAGGTCACGCTGGCGATCCCGACATTGCCGGAGACGCCGTATTTCTGCAGCGCCATACCGAGCGAAATCAGCGCCGCC
Source organism: Rhizobium sp. 01T437 (assembly GCF_056398505.1). NCBI lineage: Bacteria > Pseudomonadati > Pseudomonadota > Alphaproteobacteria > Hyphomicrobiales > Rhizobiaceae > Rhizobium > Rhizobium sp. 01T437. The sequence goes on along the minus strand of NZ_JBFTPM010000006.1, from coordinate 514,783 downwards.
GGACCAGCCGTGCTGGCGATCTGCCCAACGACAGAGCTGACCGTTGCCGGCATGGTCAGGCCCGAGACGTGAACGACCGCGCCGGCCGCGATGCCGATGACCAGCGGATTGTGTAGCAGGTTCAGGCCGATCTGCTTCAGTACCAGGGTCATGCTGCGATCTCTCTTGCCGGAAATCTTGCGTTCGGCATGTTCCATCATGATCGTGCCGGCCACCATCATGATCGGCAGATGCACGGCAAGCAGGATGGAAAGGGCAACAAGCCCTTCGCTGCCCACGGTACGCTCGACCAGCGGCAGACCGATGAAGATGTTGTTGGCGAAGGCGGAAGACACGCCGGCAAGCACGCCGATCCGCTCATCGCGCCCGAAGAAACGTGTGGCAACGATGTGCCCGGCCGTCCATGTCACCGCCACACCGGCGAAATAGACGATCCAGAGCCGAAACGGCGACGCGCCATGGAAATCGGCCTCGGCGATGGTGCGGAAAAGCAGCAGGGGCACGGCGATCTTGAAGACGAACTCGCTTAAGGCATCGCCGACCTCAGCCGTCAGCAACCCTATACGGACAATCAGCCAGCCGATGAGAATGAGAAGGAAGATCGGAAGAACGTCGAAGATGATGGCTGACATWGACTGCTGCTCTGCGCGGGGATCGCCGAGGTCTAGCAGCTAATCGCCAGCTATGACAAATGCCAGGATATAATATCTTTCGCGGCGCAACAAAAAAAGCGGGCTTAGCCCGCTTTTCCGCATCCGATCTTGCCGGATAGCCGGTTGCGATACTGCCAGTTCATCCGTGGTCAGCGTCGCCCCGGTAAGATTGAAGGGATCATCCCTCCCATACCCGGCCATACGAGATACCTGCATGCCGGTCTTCCTGATGCTGTTTTTAGGCAGGCACGGTGACAGCGGCATGACGAATAAACTACAGTTTTGCGAAGACTTGGAAGGCTGTGTGCTGTTTATCCTTCCAATACCGGCAAATTTCGCTAAGACCGACTACCGGCTATCACAAATCCGGGACTTCCCATTTCATGACCAAATTCGATGTTCTGACAGTCGGCAACGCAATCGTCGATATTATCGCCCGTTGCGACGACCAGTTCCTCATTGACAACAAGATCACCAAGGCAGCGATGAACCTCATCGATGCTGATCGCGCCGGACTGCTCTACTCTCGCATGGGGCCGGCACTCGAAGCTTCCGGCGGCAGCGCCGGCAATACGGCTGCAGGCGTGGCAAGCCTCGGCGGCAAGGCCGCCTATTTCGGCAAGGTCGCAGAAGACCAGCTCGGCGAGATCTTCGCGCAWGATATCCGTGCTCAGGGCGTTCACTACCGGACTGAGGCCAAGGGCGAATTTCCGCCCACCGCACGCTCGATGATTTTCGTCACCGATGACGGCGAACGCTCGATGAACACCTATCTCGGCGCCTGCGTCGAACTCGGGCCTGAGGATGTCGAAGCGGATGTGGTGGCGCAAGCCAAGGTAACCTATTTCGAAGGTTATCTCTGGGATCCGCCACGTGCCAAGGAAGCGATCCTCGATTGCGCCCGCATCGCCCACGAGAACGGCCGCGAAATGTCGATGACGCTCTCCGACAGCTTCTGCGTCGATCGTTACCGCAGCGAATTCCTGGACCTGATGCGCTCGGGCAAGGTCGATATCGTCTTCGCCAACCGCCAGGAGATCCTGTCGCTTTACGAGACTGACGATTTTGAGGAAGCGCTGAACAAGATCGCCAAGGATTGCAAGATCGCTGCCGTAACCATGAGCGAGGACGGCGCCGTGATCCTGAAGGGCAACGAGCGCCACTACGTCGATGCGATCAAGATCGACGAAGTGGTCGATACGACCGGTGCCGGCGACCTCTTCGCCTCAGGCTTCCTCTACGGCTATACGCAAGGCCGTACGCTGGAAGATTGCGGCAAGCTCGGCTGCCTTGCCGCCGGCATCGTCATTCAGCAGATCGGCCCGCGGCCGATGAAGTCTCTGTCCGCAGTTGCCAGGGAGGCGGGCCTTATTTAAAGGCCTCGCCCGGATAGGCACCCCAGATTTCCGACTGCGCCACCCAGCCTTCGGCGCCGTCGGTTTTGGCGAAGCACCATTCGCCATTGCACTCGCCGATCGAGATCATCACGCCAGGCTCCAGCTTGGCAACGATGCTGGCGGATGGCTGTGACTCACGGCGCAGGTTGACATAGACGCCCTTGCCTTTGCCCTTCATCCACGGTGCCGCGATTGCGGCCCGCTGGCCTGACAGCAGCGACTGATTGACCCAGCCTTCCGTGCCGTCGGCATCGCGGATACGGCGCCAGTTGTCGTATTCCTGGATGATTTCGACCGGCAATCCCGTCTTCAGATACATCCAGGAAACCGCATAATCCGTTCCTGGCCCGATGCGCAGGTTCACGCGCTTGGACTTCAGCGTCACGAAGCGCGGCAGCGGCAGTCCGCTCGGCCCCTTGGCTGCCTGGGCTTGTGCAAATTCGATGGTGCCTGCCGATACGGCAAGGGCAACCGCCAGAACGAGGCAGGACTTCAGAACTGTGCGACGCATGCAAGCTTCCGTTGGCTCGAATTCGCAGCAGGCCGCGCCTGCTCGCTTTCCGGGATTCCCCGGCCGCCACACGAGTTTTGTTTGTCTTCGCGTGCGGGTCTGGTAGAAAATGCCCGGAACGGGAAAATGATCGCCCATCTTGGTTAAAGACCTCTAAACAAGGCACCGCAAGCCGCTATGACGACGAAGAAAAAACCGAAGGTCTACATAACCCGCAAGCTGCCTGATGTCGTCGAAACCCGCATGCGCGAACTTTTCGATGCCGAGTTGAATATCGACGATACGCCGCGATCCGTCCCCGAACTCGTCGAAGCCGTCAGGACCTGCGACGTGCTCGTGCCAACCGTGACCGACCGGATCGACGCAGCTCTCATTGAGCAGGCGGGGCCGCAGATGAAGCTGATCGCCAGCTTTTCAAACGGCACCGATCATATCGATGTCGAAGTCGCCGCCCGCAAAGGCATCACCGTCACCAACACGCCGAACGTGCTGACCGATGACACCGCCGACATGACCATGGCGCTGATCCTCGCCGTGCCGCGGCGGATCGGCGAAGGTGCGCGCGTGCTGACCGACAGGCCCGGTGAATGGGCCGGCTGGTCTCCGACATGGATGCTCGGGCGACGCATCCACGGAAAGCGAATCGGCATCGTCGGCATGGGCCGTATCGGCACGGCCGTTGCGCGACGCGCCAAGGCCTTCGGCCTGTCTATCCACTATCACAATCGCAAACGCGTCAATCCGGCGACCGAGGATGAGCTGGAAGCGACCTATTGGGAAAGCCTCGACCAGATGCTCGCCCGCGTCGACATCGTCTCGGTCAATTGCCCCTCGACGCCCGCAACCTTCCATCTCTTGTCAGCCCGGCGCCTGGCGCTGCTGCAGCCGACGGCCTATCTCGTCAACACTTCGCGCGGTGACGTGATCGACGAGGCTGCTCTCATCAAATGCCTGCGGGAAGGAAAGATCGCCGGCGCCGGGCTCGATGTTTTCGAGAACGAGCCCGTCGTCAATCCGAAGCTGGTAAAGCTTGCCAATGAGGGCAAGGTCGTGCTGCTGCCGCATATGAGCTCGGCGACGATAGAGGGACGTGTGGAGATGGGCGACAAGGTCATCATCAACATCCGCGCTTTCATCGATGGTCATCGCCCACCGAATCGGGTGCTGCCGGGCCGGTGACCGCCGGAGCGCTCCCATCTTTAGCCGGCCAGATTAGCTGGCGAGCGCTTTCTTCATCTCGATAAACGTCACGCGCGTAAAACCCGGATGGGATTTCTCTGCGGTTTTTTCAAAGCCCCAGGCAGCGAAGGTCGAGTGATTGCCGACGAGCTCTATCCGTGTCTCGAGGCTCAATGCCGGAAGGCCGAGATTAAGCGCCGTCTCTTCGGCGATATCAAGCAGTCGCCGGCCGACGCCCTTGCCTTGCGCGGATGGCAGAACCGCGAGTTTTCCGACATAGAGGCAATCTTTCTCCGGGCGCAGGAAAATGCAGCCGGCGAGCTGCCCCGCATTCTCCACGGCATAGGCGATTTCCGTCTTTGCCTTTTCCGCCAGCGATTCCATCGTCAGGCGAGTTGCGGAGGAGGGCGGATCGATGCGGCCTTCCATATAGGCGAAGGATGCGAGAATGAGATCGAGCAGCTCGCTCCAGCGGGCAAAGCTCTCATCGATGCGAAAAGGCGTCATGCGGTCCTGCTCTGCCTCGCGCGCCGACGTTTATAGCGGATCGTATCGAAACAGGCTGACAGGGCATCATAGAGCAGCAGGCGGCCAATCAGCGGTTCGCCGGCACCCGTAATGAGCTTGATTGCCTCCATGGCCATCATCGTGCCGATCACGCCCGTCAATGCGCCAATGATACCGGCCTCCGCGCAGGCGGGGATCAATCCGGCCGGCGGTGCTTCGGGAAAGAGATCACGATATCCAGGGTTCTGCGTGCCGTCTTCCGCAGCCTCATAGGGTTTCAGCACCGTCAGCGACCCGTCGAAGCGGCCGACGGCACCTGTCACAAGTGGGATACGCGCTTCTTCTGCTGCATCGGCGGCCATATAGCGCGTATCGAAATTATCCGAGCCGTCGATCAAGAGATCGAAGCCTGAGAGGTGCAAACGCGCCGTATCGGCGGAAAGGCGCTCAGTGAAGCGGATGACCTTGATATGCGGGTTCAGCCGAGCGATCGCAATGGCCGCGCTTTCCGTCTTCATTTCGCCGATCGTGCCGGAATCGTGGATCACCTGTCGCTGCAGGTTGGAGAGCGAAACACGGTCGTCATCGGCAATGCCGAGCGTACCGACGCCTGCGGCCGCCAGATATTGCAGGATCGGCGCGCCGAGCCCTCCGGCGCCGATGACAAGCACGCGCGCGGCCTTGAGCTTCTGTTGGCCCGCGCCGCCGATTTCCGGCAGCAGGATATGGCGATGATAACGTGCGATTTCGTCCGGGCTGAGGGGTTCCATAGGCGTGATGCTAACACGCCCCGAACCGCTGAGAGAAGCGCTATCGCTCATTCGAAAACCCTTCCATCGGCAACCGTGAAAAACTGTGCCCGCTCGGCAAGTGCGGCAAACATCGAGCGATCCGTTCCCGTCATGAAGGCCTGGCCGCCAAGCCCGTCTATGAGGTCGAACAATGCGGCGCGGCGTCCCTCGTCGAGATGGGCGGCAATCTCGTCCAGGAGCAGAACCGGCGCATGGCCAGTAAGGTTGCCGACGAGCCGCGCATGGGCAAGCACAAGGCCCACCAGCAGGGCTTTCTGCTCGCCGGTGGAGCAGCGCGCCGCTTCCATCTGCTTCTCACGATGACGCACGATGAGATCGGCGCGATGCGGCCCCTCCAGCGTGCGTCCGGCGCCGGCATCGCGGTAACGGTTGGCGGCGAGTGTTGCCGCATACTCATCTTCCAGATCGACCGAGGGTCGGGAGAACTGGCCATCCATGAAGCCCGAGAGCTGCAGCGACGCTGATGGGAAGGGGGAGGTCTCGCGGCTTTCCTCGATGAGCCGTGTCAGCAGGTCGAGCATTTCCTGCCGGGCGAGCGCCATGGCAATACCGAGGCTTGCCATCTGCTCCTCGATGCCGGAAAGCCAGGACGGGTCGAAGCGGCTCTCATCGAGCAGCTTGTTGCGGCTGCGCATGGCGCGCTCGAAATCGCTCGCCCGCCTGCCATGCTCAGGGTCGAGCGACAGCACCAGCCTGTCGAGGAACCGCCTGCGATCGGACGAGCCGCCGGTAAAGAGCCCGTCCATTGCCGGTGTCAGCCAGAGCACGCGCAGATGGTCCGTCAGCTCGTCAACCGTCTTGGCCGTGGTTCCGTTGATGCGCAGACGGCGTGCCGTCGTCTCGTCGCTGGCATCGATCCCCGTGCCGATCTCGACATCGCCTTCCATGCCTTCGAGCTCGGCAAAGATCGAAAATCCGCCCACAGCACCGACGCGGGTGATATCGCCATAGGCGGCGCGGCGCAATCCGCGTCCCGGCGACAGGAAGGAGACCGCCTCCATCAGATTGGTCTTGCCGGCGCCGTTGTCCCCGGTCAGCACCACGTGCCGCCCGTCGAGCGCAAGCGAGGCCGACGCATAATTGCGAAAGTCGGTCAGTTTCAGACGGGAAAGGGCAACCTTGTGCGGCATCGGATATCCGGAAACATCAAGGCTGACAGTGAGAGCCTTTCCTAGTCAGAATGAATCAATCTGACTAGGAAAGGCTCTAAGCCGAAGCGTCAGGGATATCAAGGCTGAGAGCCGTTTCGGCTGTCAATGCATGCGAGGGGTGGGCGCCTCGAGCTGTGCCTCGGCCTCCGCAATCGCCTTTTCGATCCAATAGAGGAGATCCGGCCGGTCTTCGATCGAGCCGCGCAACGATTTCAATGAATCGATCATCATCGTCAGTTTCTGGCGGCGCATATCGATGACGATACTGTCGGCATCAGATTTCCCGGTGGGAGCGGATGTCATGCAGTATTCGAAGCCTCTTGTCTGACCGGTATTATAGGGGTTCCGGCGCGAGTAACTATCGTCCCATGCAATGAAGTCAACTACAGGGTGTTCAATTTTTCGCGACATCGCCGCAAAGTCATCAAGCGAGGATTAGAAGTTGTAAATCAGCGAAGCGAATAGCTATTTAGGCGGCCTAATGCCCAAAAAAAGTCGGTTGAAAATTGCAACTTCAGGGTTGAGATATTCAGCTGACGCTATATGGTAAATAAAGGGTTTACCGGGAGAGAGTGCAGCAGTGCCAGATCCGATTGATATCATTGTCGGCAGCAACGTGAGACAGCTTCGCGCCCGCCGACGTGTTTCTCAACTGGAGCTTGGCGAAGCGCTTGGCCTTACATTCCAGCAGATACAGAAATACGAGAAGGGGACGAACCGCGTCTCTGCCAGCAAGCTGCATCAGATAGCGGTCTTCCTGGGGGTCGATATTTCCGAGCTATTCGAAGGTACGGGAATTTCCCAGTTTACCAACCGCGTCGAGCTGAGCCCTGAGGCCTATGAACTGGCGGTCAGTTTTGACAGGTTGAGCTCGATTGCGGGCAAGCAGGCGGTCAAGACAATCCTCAACCTCATGTGCGGTCAGGCAACCGAAAACGCCGCTTGATGCGTCGCACGTATCCTTGAAATCGACGGGATTTCAGTGAAGCTCGCGCTCGTGCAGCGCGACGAGCAAGGCATCCTGCGTCTGATGGCCGGCGTGATAAAGGTCGATCGCGATGCTGGCGATCGAAAGGCCCTGCTGGCTGCGAAGCTTGATGTTGCGTTCGGCACACCACGAATAGAGCGCACCTGCCAACGCATCGACATCTTCGGACAGACAATTTGAAAAGTTCGTTGCCGACATGGAGATACCCTCTGTTAGTCCCGGATTGCGGGCCAAAGACAGTATGGATTTCAGTAACTTGCAAGCGTCATCGGATCTGTGCGTTAACACAAGACATCTACGTTTCGATCTGCGTCCCGGCTTGAAACAGGTGTGTCGAATTGGAGCGCCCATGAAAAAAGCCGGAGGCGGAACCTCCGGCTTTTGTAACCTTGAAGGATATCGAGCTTAGCCTTCGAAGAATTCCTTCATCCGGGCAAAGAAGCCCGTCGATTCCGGATTGTTCTCCTTGGAGGAGAGCTGCTCGAATTCCTGCAGAAGCTCGCGCTGGCGCTTGGAAAGCTTTTGCGGCGTCTCGATCTGGATCTGGATGTAGAGATCGCCCGTCTGGCTGGAACGCAGCACCGGCATGCCCTTGCCCTTCAGGCGGAATTGCTTACCAGCCTGTGTGCCTTCGGGAACGGTGACGCGCGACTTGGTGCCGTCGAGTGTCGCCACATCGAAGGTACCGCCGAGCGCTGCCGTCGTCATGGAGATCGGCACGGCGCAATAGAGATCAGCTCCGTCGCGCTGATAGAACTCATTCGGCTTCACCGACAGGAAGATATAGAGATCGCCCGCCGGGCCGCCACGCGTACCGGCCTCGCCTTCGCCCTGCAGGCGAATGCGGGTGCCGTCCTCGATGCCGGCAGGGATGTTGACCGAGAGCGAACGCTCTTCGGTCACACGGCCCTGGCCGTGGCACTTCGGGCATGGATCGGGAATGATCTGGCCGCGGCCATGACAGGTCGGGCATGTGCGCTCGATCGAAAAGAAGCCCTGTGCGGCGCGGACACGGCCCGAGCCCTGACAGGTGCCGCAGGTTTTCGGCTGCGTGCCCGGTTTTGCGCCGGAACCGGAACAGACGTCGCAGGTAATCGACGTCGGAACGCGGATCTGTGCCGTCTTGCCGGAGAAGGCCTCTTCCAGCGAGATTTCCATATTGTAGCGAAGGTCGGCGCCGCGTTCGCGGCCACCCGAAGAGCGCTGCCGTCCGCGGCCGCCGCCCATCATCTCGCCGAAAATGTCCTCGAAAATGTCGGAGAAACCGCCACCGGCAAATCCGGCGCCGCCACCGAAGCCACCGGGACCACCCATGCCGCCATGTTCGAAGGCCGCATGGCCATAGCGGTCATAGGCCGCGCGCTTCTGCGGGTCCTTCAGAGTCTCGTAGGCTTCGTTGATTTCCTTGAACTTGCGTTCGGCGTCTTTGTCATCCGGGTTCTTGTCCGGATGGAATTTCATCGCCAGCTTGCGGAAGGCGCTTTTCAGCTCTTTTTCATCCGCCGTCTTGGCTACACCCAGAGTTTCGTAAAAGTCCGCTTTTGCCAATTTAAGCCCCGGAAATGGATTTCCGGCTGCCATGGTGAGCAGCCGGATGTCTATCGTCTAGCTAGGCCGCCAGTCCACCGATTAAGCGGACTTCTTGCGGTCGTCGTCCTTGACTTCTTCGTAGTCGGCATCGACGACATTGTCATCCTCAGCCGAAGCGTCGGCCGTGCCGCCTTCGGTCTGCTGGGCTTCATAGATCGCCTGGCCGAGCTTCATGGAAACTTCCATGAGGGTCTGGGTCTTGGCCTTGATGTCCTCGGCGTCGGCTTCAGTTGCTTCGGTCGCGGACTTCAGAGCGGCAATCGCATCGGAGATTGCAGTGCGGTCGGCTTCGGAAACCTTGTCACCATAATCCTTGAGCGACTTTTCCGTGGAGTGGATCAGGCTTTCGGCCTGGTTCTTGGCTTCCACACCTTCGCGGCGCTTCTTGTCTTCGGCAGCGTGCGATTCGGCATCCTTGACCATCTTTTCGATGTCGGCGTCGGAAAGACCACCGGAGGCCTGGATGCGGATCTGCTGTTCCTTACCAGTGCCCTTGTCCTTGGCCGAAACCTGCACGATGCCGTTCGCGTCGATGTCGAAGGTGACTTCGATCTGAGGAACGCCGCGCGGTGCCGGCGGCAGGCCAACGAGGTCGAACTGGCCGAGCAGCTTGTTGTCGGCAGCCATTTCACGCTCGCCCTGCGAGACGCGGATGGTGACGGCCTGCTGGTTGTCGTCGGCGGTCGAGAAGGTCTGGCTCTTCTTCGTCGGGATCGTCGTGTTGCGTTCGATCAGACGGGTGAAGACGCCGCCGAGCGTTTCGATGCCGAGAGACAGCGGGGTTACGTCGAGAAGCAGAACGTCCTTGACGTCGCCCTGGAGCACGCCGGCCTGGATGGCAGCGCCGAGAGCAACGACTTCATCCGGGTTGACGCCCTTGTGCGGTTCCTTGCCGAAGAGCTGCTTGACGACTTCCTGGACCTTCGGCATGCGGCTCATACCACCGACGAGAACGACTTCGTCGATTTCGGCAGCGGTGACGCCGGCATCCTTAAGGGCTGCCTTGCACGGAGCGATCGTGCGCTGAACGAGATCGTCGACCAGGCTTTCGAGCTTGGCGCGGGTCAGCTTCAGCGTCAGGTGCTTCGGGCCGGAAGCATCAGCCGTAATGAACGGCAGGTTGATTTCGGTCTGCTGCGAAGAGGACAGCTCGATCTTTGCCTTTTCAGCAGCTTCCTTGAGGCGCTGAAGGGCGAGCTTGTCGTTCTTCAGGTCGATACCGTTGTCCTTCTTGAACTCGGCAACGAGATATTCGACGAGACGCATGTCGAAGTCTTCACCGCCCAGGAACGTATCGCCGTTGGTGGACTTCACTTCGAAGACGCCGTCGCCGATCTCGAGGATCGAGATATCGAAAGTGCCGCCGCCAAGGTCGTAAACGGCAATCGTCTTGCCGTCCTTCTTGTCGAGGCCGTAGGCGAGAGCAGCAGCGGTCGGCTCGTTGATGATACGGAGCACTTCAAGACCAGCGATGCGGCCGGCATCCTTAGTTGCCTGGCGCTGTGCGTCGTTGAAGTAGGCCGGAACTGTGATGACGGCCTTTTCGACCTTTTCACCGAGGTAGGATTCGGCGGTTTCCTTCATCTTCTGAAGGATCATCGCGGAAATCTGTGCGGGCGAGTAGCCCTTGCCGTTGGCTTCGACCCAGGCGTCGCCATTGTCGCCCTTGACGATCGTGAAGGGAACGAGGTGCTTGTCCTTCTCGACGGTCGGATCTTCGTAGCGGCGGCCGATGAGGCGCTTTACGGCGAAGAGTGTATTCGTGGGGTTGGTGACCGCCTGGCGCTTGGCCGGCTGGCCGACGAGGCGTTCGCCATCATCGGAAAATGCCACCATGGAAGGGGTCGTACGCGCGCCTTCCGCGTTCTCGATGACCTTTGCGTCCTTGCCGTCCATGACCGCGACGCAGGAATTTGTCGTTCCAAGGTCGATACCAATTACTTTTGCCATGTCATTCTCTCCTTGAAGCAAGCTGTCGGAACCCCGGTAAGGCATTTCCCTGACAGCCCCTTACGGGATGGGTCTACTAAGATTACGCAATCGTGATTGCGGTGATGCGGCGTATATAAGGAGCGGTTTTCTGGACTGCAAGGCGAGAAATGGCCCGGAATCCAGCAAAACGAATGTGTTGCCTTCAATTTTTACAGTAGCCGGAAAAGGGTCTGCTTTGCACCCTCGAACCGTGCAAATCTTGCATGGCGAGCCTTGCGCGGGACGTGTTTCCGCAAGGCGTCTTATCCGGTCTCAATACTGTCTACTGTCCCCTATTGCCCCATGATGAGATCGAGCAGGGTCGTGCGACGTGGCTGCGCCCCTGATGTTGCCTGCGGCCCGCCGACGTCACCGGGCGGCACCATGTCGTCGTAACCGCCGGCGACATCGGCAGGCGGCACAGGTCCGCCATTCACCCGCATCGCCGCCTGCGGCTGTCCGGGCGCCGGCGGATAGCGGTTCAGGTCGGCATTGCCACCGAAGACACCGGAAATGATGCTGCCGACCGTAGAAGGCTGCTCAGGTGCCGGCTGCGCCTGCGCCATTGGCTGGCCGTTGGCGGGATCGGCGCCAGGGTCGGAGAATGTCTGGCCCATGCCGAAGAGCGGTGCCGGCGAAAGCCCCTTATGCGCGGCGACCATGAATTCCTTCCAGGCCTTGGCCGGGAGCCCGCCGCCGGTCACCTTCTTCATCGGCGTGCCGTCGTCATTGCCGAACCACACGCCCGTCGTCAGATTGCTGGTGAAGCCGACGAATAGCGCATCGCGCGAATTCTGCGTGGTACCGGTCTTGCCCGCTGCCTGCCAGCCGGGAAGTTTGGCGCTCGAGCCTGTGCCGCCGTTGATGACGCCCATCATCATCATGTTCATTTCGGCGACGATCTGCTCGGAAAGCACGCGCGGCGGATTGTCATAGGTATTCTCGTAGAGCACCTTGCCGTCGGTGGTGGTCACCCGACGGATCACATGCGGGGTCGCCTTGTAGCCACCGTTCATGAAGGCTGCATAGGAGGCCGTCAGCTCCATGAGTGACACTTCCGAGGTGCCGAGCGCGATTGAGGCATTGGGCTGCAGGTCTGATTCGATGCCGAGGCGGTGGGCGAGCTTGATCACCTGATCCGGCCCGTCATACATCACAAGCTGGGCGGCCACCGTATTGAGCGACTTTGCGAGCGCAGTGCGGAGCGTCACTTCGCCATTATATTTCTTCTCGTAATTCTCCGGCGTCCAGTTGCCGATGCGGATCGGCGCATCGTTAAAGACGGAGTCGGGCGTCAGGCCCTTTTCGAGCGCGGCGGCATAGACGAAAGGCTTGAAGGAGGAACCCGGCTGGCGCTTGGCCTTGACGGCGCGGTTGAACTGGCTCGTCGCATAATCCCTGCCGCCGACAAGCGCACGGATCGCGCCCGTACCGTCGATCGAGACGAGGGCGGCCTGCGACGCATCGAACTTGCCGCCTTCCTTGTCGAGCACATCGACCAGCGACTGCTCGGCCTTCTTTTCGAGGTTCTTGTCAATGGTCGTATCGACGATGACGTCTTCCTTCACGTCGCCGACCAGCCCCTGAAGCTCGTCCATCACCATATCGGCGACATATTGTCCGGCGCCCGACCAGTAGCTGCGGGCAGAAGCCGGCGTCTGCGACATCGCCGTCTTGATCTCGCCGTCGCTAATATAGCCCTGGTCGCGCATGGCCTGCAGCACGATCTGCGCGCGGGCATTTGCGGCGTCCGGATCACGGGCCGGCGAAAGGCGGGACGGCGCTTTCACAAGGCCTGCAAGGAGTGCTGCTTCGCCGAGGTTCACATCGCGCGCCGACTTGTTGAAATAGCGCCGGGCGGCTGCTTCCACGCCATAGGCATTCGAGCCGAAATAGACGCGGTTCAGATACATCGCAAGGATCTGGTCCTTGGTGTATTTCTGTTCCAGCCAGAAGGAGAGCAGTACCTCCTGCACCTTGCGCTCGAGAGTGCGCTCTGGCGAGAGGAACAGGTTCTTTGCAAGCTGCTGCGTCAGCGTCGAGCCGCCCTGGATCGGCTGGCCGGTCGCATTGTTGACGAAGGCGCGCGCGAGCCCGAACGGATCGACGCCGAAATGCGAATAGAAGCGCCGGTCTTCGATGGCGATGATCGCTTCTGGAATGTAGGGCGACATGTTGTCCAGCGACAACGCCTCGCCGCCGGTCGCACCGCGGTTGGCGATCGCGCTGCCGTCCACGGCGGTGATCTTGACGTTTGGCGGTCGTTCCGGGATTGCCCAGGTGCTGGCGCTCGGCATGCGCGAACCATAGTAGAATACGAGCCCGGCAACACCGATGCCGGCCCAGATGCCAAGCACGATGCACCAGTAGACGACCCTGCGCAGGAACGCGAACAGGCCACCGCCTTCACGCTCGCGCGGCTCGGGACGACGCTTTGCCGGTGCGCGGCGGGGAGCGGGCGATCGCGAGGGACGCTTGGAGCCGTGCCGCCCGTCGATGCGGTCGTCGGCATCGAGCGCGAATTCGTCATCCTCCTCACGGCTGCTGCGGCCGTTGAAGGACGGTTCGATCCTGTCGTCTGATCTGCGTCTGGCTACCATCGTGGAGCGGCTGAACCCTTGCTCTAAGACCGCGCCCCCAGGCAACGGTTTTATCCGATTGAATTGTAAATGCGGCGAATTAACGGGCTGTTAAGAACAATACCAATACGGCCAAGTACTCTCCCTGCCTGCATTTTCTCCGTCAGCCAGCCGTGACTTCCCCGCATGGCTGCCATTCATTGTGGGCGTCACAAAACTGACATATATCGCCGCGACTTCGCTTCTCCGAAGAAGCAGAGCGCAATATCAGGCAGAAAATGACGATCGATCCCGACAAGATGGACGAAGCTCGCCTCCGCGAAGTCTGGAGCGTGCATGCCTTTGCGCAGCATTATCGCCTCGACAGGGTGGAGGAGAGCAGGTTGAAGATGCTGCTTGGCCCTTATGCAGAGATGCGCGAACTGCTGGCGACCCAGCGTCGCACATCTTCCGGCTGGTGAGGGAACCAATAGGCTTCGCAGCAGTTTTATCGAGAGCGGGACATACCCCTCACGTCCCGCTCAGATCGGCCGTCTCCCCTCAACACGTGCCGATCGATATCAGGCCCGGCGTATCACCAGATACGTCGGGTCCTTTTCTTTAGGGGCGATAAGGCCGGCGATCGCGATAATAATAGTCCGGCCCGCGGCGCCGGCGGTCGCGATCACTGTAGAAGTCGCGATTGCGGTAATAACGATCCCAATAGGGGTCGACGCTGAAGGTGACGGCGATCAAGGTTTTCCGCGGGGTCTTGAAATGTGAAAGGCGGCTTCCGATATAAGGTTTCAGAAATCGCAGCCCGGAAATGTTGTACGCGTTATCTGTTGTATCGTTTCCGCGATCTGGTTGAACTAGCCGTTTACCGGCAGTAAACCTTTCGGGATCACTCTGGCTGTGCACTATCCGCTTCTCCTTTGACCACGGATGTACTGGCACTGAGATGAGGCGGATAACGGAAGGCCGGTTTGCCCCGGCCTTTTTGTTTGCAGATTTCGGATGGCGTGCCGCGCAGACCGCGGGCACGCCTTTTTTGTTTCAAGCCTTCAGTGCAGCAAGGATACGCACCCAGGAGCGGATGCCCTTGTGGTAGGAGGCGAGCTCGTACTTTTCGTTCGGCGAATGGATACGGTCGTCGGAAAGACCGAAGCCGACGAGCAGGGATTCCATGCCGAGCATTTTCTGAAAATCGCCGACGATCGGGATCGAGCCACCCATGCCGATGACAATGGCAGGCTTCGGCCATTCATCGGAAAGCGCGTTGCGCGCCTTGGTCAGAACAGGCGAGTCATAGGAAAGATGAATGGCCGGCGAGGCGCCATGCGGATGGAACTCGACCGAGCAATCGGCCGGGATCTTCGAGCGAACGTAGTTGCGGAAGCTTTCACGGATCGCCGCCGGATCCTGCGTGCCGACGAGGCGGAAGGAGACTTTCGCCGATGCCTTTGCGGCAATGACAGTCTTGAAGCCTTCACCGGTATAGCCGCCCCAGATGCCGTTGACCTCGGCCGTCGGGCGCGCCCAGGTGAGTTCCAGGACCGAGCGGCCCTTTTCGCCCGAGGGAATGGAGAGGCCAACTTCGCCGAGGAAGTTTTCCGCCGACTTGCCGAGCGCCTCCCAGGATGCCTTGATGTTGGCGGGCGTTTCCTCGACCCCGTTGTAGAAGCCCTCGAGTGTAATGCGGCCGGTCTCGTCATGCAGGCCGGCAAGCGCCTCCACGAGAATATGGATCGGGTTGGCAGCGGCACCGCCGAACAGGCCGGAATGCAGGTCGCGATCGGCGGCCGTTACCACGATTTCTTCACCGACAAGGCCGCGAAGAGCGGCCGCGATTGCCGGCGTATCGCGATCCCACATGCTCGTGTCGCAGACGAGGGCGTAATCGGCCCTGAGTTCGGCGGTATTGGCTTCGAGGAACGGCTTCAGCGACGGCGAGCCGGATTCTTCCTCGCCTTCGAAAAGAATGGTGACGCGGCAGGGAAGCGCGCCGTTGATCTCCTTATAGGCGCGGCAGGCCTCGACGAAGGTCATCAGCTGGCCCTTGTCGTCGGCAGTGCCGCGGCCGGTCAGGATCTTGCGGCCGTTGCCGGCATCCTTGACGGCGGGATCGAACGGGTCGTTTTCCCAGAGCTCGATCGGATCGACCGGCTGCACGTCATAGTGACCGTAGAACAGGACGTGGGGCGCATCAGCCGAGGCACCTTCGTGATGAGCGACCACCATAGGGTGGCCGGGCGTGTCGCGAACCGAGGCATCAAAGCCAAGCGTCTTGAGATAGGCTACCAGCCACTCGGCTGCCTTGCGGCATTCGGCCTTATAGGCCGGATCGGTCGAGATCGACTTGATGCGCAAGAGCTCGAACAGCTTTTCGAGGCTTGAATCGAGATTCTTGTCGGCACGCGCAAGGATGGGATTTAGTTCGGTCATTTCCGACTCCTTCTGAAATTCGGCCGGACGATAGACCCAATCGGCTGCGGTTTCGAGCGTCAAATTTCAAGATGTTATGTTGGCACCAAATGCTACAATAGATAAAGTAGTGACATTAAATGCAATTTACGGTTATTTAGCACAATCTAAATAAAATCGTGCAGAGGTCGACTTTCGAGGTGGCGGATGTTCTCGGTTATTGCCTGTATCAGGGATAATCATGACTGGCGGCTGGTCGTTGCCGCTGTGATCGTCTGCCTCGTTGGCAGCCTGACGACCATGCTCCTTCTTTTCCGTGCCCAGGAATGCGATGTCGGCCAGCGAAAGCTCTGGATCGGCACGTCAGCCTTTGCCTGCGGCGTGGGCGTATGGGCAACGCATTTCATCGCGATGCTCGCCTATGATGGCGGCATGCCGATCAGCTACGATCTGCGCCTCACTTTTCTCTCGGTATTCCTGTCGATTTTCGGCTCCTGGGTGGCCATACTGATCGCGTCGGAGGGCAGAACCGGCTATTCCCTTGCTTTTAGTGGCTTGCTGATGGCGCTTGGCATCACGGCCATGCATATGACTGGCATGCAGGCGATCGAGGCCCCGGCCGTCATCGTCTATGATGCCTTCACGTCGGTCGTTGCTTTCTGCTCCTGCGCGGTTCTGGCGACGGTAGCCTTCCTCGTCTTCTTCCAGTTGAAAGGCATGAAACGCTTCGCCGCCGCCTCCGGCGCCTTCGTGCTGGCGATCTGCACGCTGCATTTCATCTCGATGAGCAGCATTACGCTGGTGCCCGACCCAACGCGCGAGGTGCCGGCGATGGCGCTCCAGCCCGAGGTTCTTGCGGTGATCGTCATGGTTGTCGCAACCGGCCTCATCCTCATGGCCTTCGGCGCAGTCTTCCTGGAAAGCCATCTGACCGATCTTCGCGGCCTTGCCAACGTTTCGCAGGAGGGCCTCGTCATCCTGCGCGAAGGCAGGATCATCGACACCAATGAGCGCTTCCTGACCCTGTCCGGCTGGAAGCTTGCGGAACTCACTGGCAACATTCCCTCTGCCGTCCTGGCTCTCATCCATGTTGAGCAGGAGAGTGATCACCGGGAAATGCTGCTGATTGCCAAGGATGAGAGGGAGATCCGTGTCGAGGTTGTCACACGGCGGATCGTCTATCGCGGGCGCCATTGCGATGTTCTCGTCGTTCGCGACCTTACCCAGCACAGGCGCGCTGAAGAGATGAGCGAGCATCTTGCCCGTCATGATGTTTCGCCAGGCTCTGCAGGTCGCTGAGCTAGAGTGGGCGCAGATTGCCGGCTTGCCGAGGCCGGGTAATAAAGCTCAAGCGCAACCGCGCCGCCCCAGAGCGATTCAGAGTGCCTTGGCGTTGTTGATGAGGCGCCGGATATATTCGAGCATGAGCTCCCGCTCGAAGACTCGGAAGCCCTTGAACAGCGCAAGATCGGCCTCGCGCGCCGTGTCGATGGCCTCAGCCTCCATCGCCTTGGCTTTCTCGGAGAGGAAGATCAGTTGGGCGCGTTTGTCGGTCGGGTGCGGGCGCCGCTCGATCAGCCCGTCGCGCACCATGCGGGAGAGGGTGTTGGCCATCGTCGCTTGTTCGATATCGACGCGCTCCAGAAGCTGCTTCTGGGTGAGCCCGTCTTCGGCCCAAAGTTCCAGAAGTATGGGGAACTGGCCGGGAGAAAAGCCGAGTCCTGCCGCGCGCTGATGTAGCGAGCGGGCAAAACCCTTGGCCAGCTGGCTGGCAAGGTAGGCACCGGAATCCATTCGATTAAATCCCATGATTGTAAATTAGGCTCAAAATCGTGCAGTAGACAATGCAACAAATCGCATACGATCCATCAAAACATATGCGGCAAGCTCTTAAATTTTCGAGAGGTGAAGCGATTACCCGAAAAACAAAGCCGCCATGGCCTGGAGGATGGCCATGGCGGCTTGAAAATGGGGACAAAGGCCCGGAGAGGGGGATGAGGCCTTTGTCCAAGCCTGACGCGGCGGGGGACAAGCCGGCTATCAGACCCGCGGCGCGATCAAACGCCGGTAGGTGTGATTTGTGATTGAGAATGTGGTTTTTCAAGGGAAAGAGAAAAAACCGCCTATTACAAATTGGTAACAGTTTGGTGAGGCGGAATGCTTTTGCGCAATCAAGTTTATATGGACCTCGCAAAGCCGCCGCGCTATCCATGCTGCCATGAAAAAAGGCGATCATCTCTTCCTTATCGACGGTTCGGGGTTCATCTTCCGGGCCTTTCACGCATTGCCGCCGCTGACGCGCAAAACCGACGGCTTGCCGATCGGCGCCGTCTCCGGTTTCTGCAACATGCTGTGGAAGCTGCTGAGGGACGCGCGCGGCACGGAAGTCGCCGCAACACCGACCCACCTCGCCGTCATTTTCGACTATTCGTCGAAGACCTTCCGCAAGGATCTCTATGACGCCTACAAGGCGAACCGTTCAGCGCCACCCGAAGAGCTGGTGCCGCAGTTCGGCCTGATCCGCGAGGCGACGCGCGCCTTCAACCTGCCCTGCATCGAGACGGAGGGTTTCGAAGCCGACGATATCATCGCCACCTATGCCCGTAAGGCCGAAGCCGTCGGCGCCGATGTGACGATCGTCTCCTCCGACAAGGATCTGATGCAGCTCGTCAGCTCGAATGTCCACATGTACGACAGCATGAAGGACAAGCAGATCAGCATCCCCGATGTCATCGAGAAATGGGGTGTGCCGCCGGAAAAGATGATCGACCTGCAGGCCATGACCGGCGATTCCGTCGACAATGTCCCCGGCATTCCCGGCATCGGTCCGAAGACGGCCGCCCAGCTTCTGGCCGAATATGGCGATCTCGATACGCTTCTCGAGCGTGCTCATGAGATCAAGCAGGAAAAGCGTCGCCAGACGATCCTCGAAAACATCGACAAGGCAAAGCTGTCCCGCGAGCTGGTGCGCCTGCGCACCGATGTACCGCTGGAACTCGATCTCGACGCGCTCGTGCTGGAACCGCAGAACGGCCCCAAGCTGATCGGCTTCCTGAAGACCATGGAATTCACCACGCTGACGCGCCGTGTCGCGGAATTCTGTAGTTGCGACGCCAGCGAGATCGAACCTGCCTTTGTGAAGGTCGAATGGGGTGCTGAAGCGCATGGCCCGGATCTCGACGAGGTACAGCCGGAACCTGTGGCCGGTGTTGTGCCTGACGTCAGTGGCGAGGCCGTCGCGGTTCCATCGCGCGCAAAAGCGAAGATCGCGGTCGAAGGCACGTTTGCACCGGCAGATCTTGCGAAGGCGCGCGCCGAGGCTTTCGCAACCCTGCCGTTCGACCATTCTTCCTATGTGACGATCCGCGACCTTGCGACCCTCGATCGGTGGATCGCCGATGCGAAGGACACCGGCCTCGTCGCCTTCGATACGGAAACGACCTCGCTCGATGCCATGCAGGCCGAGCTCGTCGGCTTCTCTCTGGCGATTGCCGACAATGTCGCTGACCCGACCGGCACGCGCATTCGTGCCGCCTATGTGCCGATCAACCACAAGACGGGCTTCGGTGATCTGCTGGGAGGCGGGCTCGCCGAAAACCAGATTGCCATGCGCGATGCGCTGCCGCGCCTCAAGGCGCTGCTGGAGGACGAATCCGTCCTCAAGGTCGCGCAGAACCTGAAATACGATTACCTGCTGATGAAGCGCTACGGCGTCGAGACGAAGAGCTTCGACGACACGATGCTGCTATCCTATGTGCTCGATGCCGGCACCGGCGCGCACGGCATGGATCCACTCGCGGAGAAATTCCTCGGCCACACGCCGATCGCCTACAAGGATGTCGCCGGCTCCGGCAAGTCGAACGTCACCTTCGACCTCGTCGATATCGAGCGCGCGACACGCTACGCCGCCGAAGACGCGGACGTGACGCTGCGCCTCTGGATGGTGCTGAAGCCGCGCCTTGCCGCCACCCAGCTGACGCGTGTCTATGAGCGTCTGGAACGTCCGCTCGTGCCGGTGCTGGCGCGGATGGAAGCGCGCGGCATCACGGTCGACCGC
The DNA here is from genome assembly GCF_056398505.1 of Rhizobium sp. 01T437. Taxonomy (NCBI): domain Bacteria; kingdom Pseudomonadati; phylum Pseudomonadota; class Alphaproteobacteria; order Hyphomicrobiales; family Rhizobiaceae; genus Rhizobium; species Rhizobium sp. 01T437. The sequence goes on along the minus strand of NZ_JBFTPM010000006.1, from coordinate 494,985 downwards.
CAGATCCTTTCGCGCCTCTCGGGCGAACTGGCCCAGGGGGCAGCCAGGTACGAGGATGAAATCTACCAGCTTGCCGGCGAGAGGTTCAATATCGGCTCTCCTAAGCAGCTCGGCGACATCCTGTTTGGCAAGATGGGTCTTGCCGGCGGCACCAAGACCAAGACCGGCCAGTGGTCGACCTCGGCAAGCGTGCTGGAAGACCTGGCGGCAGCAGGTTTCGAGCTGCCCCGCAAGATCGTCGACTGGCGCCAGCTCACCAAGCTGAAGTCCACCTATACGGATGCGCTTCCGGGTTACATCCATCCGGAAACGAAACGGGTGCACACCTCCTATTCGCTGGCATCGACGACAACAGGCCGTCTTTCCTCCTCGGAGCCGAACCTCCAGAACATTCCGGTGCGCACCGCCGAAGGCCGCAAGATCCGCACTGCCTTCATTTCGTCGCCCGGCCACAAGCTGATCTCCGCCGACTACAGCCAGATCGAGCTGCGCGTGCTCGCCCATGTCGCGGAAATCCCGCAGCTCGTGCGTGCCTTCGAAGACGGCATCGACATCCATGCCATGACCGCCTCCGAAATGTTCGGCGTGCCGGTCGAAGGCATGCCAAGCGAGGTGCGCCGCCGCGCCAAGGCCATCAACTTCGGCATCATCTACGGCATTTCCGCCTTCGGCCTTGCCAACCAGCTTTCCATCGAGCGCTCTGAAGCCGGCGACTACATCAAGAAATATTTCGAACGCTTCCCCGGCATCCGCGATTACATGGAAAGCCGCAAGCAGATGGCCCGTGACAAGGGCTATGTCGAGACGATCTTCGGCCGCCGAATCAATTATCCGGAAATCCGCTCGTCGAATCCTTCCGTCCGCGCCTTCAACGAACGCGCGGCCATCAATGCGCCGATCCAGGGCTCGGCCGCCGACGTCATCCGCCGCGCCATGATCAAGATCGAGCCGGCGCTCGCCGAGGCCGGCCTTGCCGATCGGGTCCGCATGCTCTTGCAGGTGCACGATGAATTGATCTTCGAGGTCGAAGACGAGGATGTCGAAAAGGCGATGCCAACAATCGTTTCGGTCATGGAAAACGCCACCTCGCCGGCGCTGGAGATGCGCGTGCCGCTTCGCGTCGACGCACGCGCCGCCACCAATTGGGACGAAGCGCACTAAGGCATGTCGCGCAAAAGTGCGCAGCGGTTTTGCGATAACGACATGCGAAAACAAAGGCCTGAAGCGCGGCAAGCGATCTGGAAGATCGCGACGTGCTTTAGGCGCTTTGTCTCATTCGGCCAAAGATTTTTCCTTTCTTACCAAGTCTCTGAAATTGATGATGTTTCATCTTTTTAGCCGTCCCTCAACGGGATGGCTGGAAGGAACTTATTAACCTTCATTTTCTATCCGGAAGGATGTCAGAAATTACCAGGCGTGAGTGAGTAGCTGTCGCATGCGTTTTCCCAGAACCAATTTGACGGACGCCGAAGAGTTTTCTTCGGGACTTGAAGCTGACCATCACGTGGAAAATGCCACTGTGGAATATGAGGGCGAAAAGCCGATTCCGCCGCTCTGGCAGAGCAATTTCTCGCTCGCACCGAATGTCCGCTTCACCCGCACGCCGGAAACGCTGATCAGCAAGCGCCGCGCCCCGGAAGAGCCTGTTCGCGAGGAGATCGTCGTCGTTGCTCCCCCCGCGCCGCAACCTGCGCCCCCATCGCAATCCCCGGCCGCACAGCAACCGACGCCGATGCGAGTGCCGATCACGGTCAACGTGCCCTTCGATATCTATCTTCCCGAAGTGGTCGAGCCGGTCATCGCCCAGCAGACGGAAGCGCAGCCGCAGCCGGTTGCCGCCGCACCCGTGGAAACCACGCTGCGCGCCGCATCGGAGCTTTCCTCGATCTCGGATTTTGCCTTCTGGGAAGTCATGGCTTTTGAGGAGACGGATGCCGAGCCGTCGCGTGCGCCAATGATCAACCTGTCGCAGGCCGAGCCCGAATCGATCACTGCGCGCTTCCGCATCATGGAATGGCGTCCCGGCCGGCATAATCCGGCACCGGTAACACCACGCGCCGCCCCGCCCGCTGCCGCTGCACCCGTCCGGGCGGCTCGTCCTCCGGCAGCCGCAGCACCCCTGAGTCGGCCGCCGGCTGCCCGCCCTCCGCTCGCCCACCCTCCGCTTGCTAGGACTCCTGTCGTCCAGTCACCCGTTGCTGAGCAGCCAGCCGCGCAATCGCCCGTTACCCAGGCCGCGCCGGTCATCCAGCCGACGCAGCCGCAGGCCGAACTGCCGCCGGTGTCGCGCGTCGAAATCGCGGCCGCTGCCCCGTCGCCGCTTCGTCCGGCCCGCATGATCGTCGAGAAGGTCGATGCATCGGGCTACGAATTCCCGCCGCGCGCCCTGTTGCAGGAGCCGCCGGAGCGGCTTGGCGAGATCATGTCGCAGGAAACGCTGGAGCAGAATGCCGGCCTCCTGGAAAGCGTGCTGGAGGATTTCGGCATCAAGGGCGAGATCATCCATGTCCGCCCCGGCCCGGTCGTCACGCTCTATGAATTCGAGCCGGCACCGGGCGTAAAATCGTCCCGCGTCATCGGCCTTGCCGATGATATCGCTCGCTCCATGTCGGCGCTGTCTGCCCGTGTGGCCGTCGTTCCCGGCCGCAACGTCATCGGCATCGAACTGCCGAATGCGACGCGCGAAACCGTTTATTTCCGCGAGATGATCGAGAGCGACGATTTCGACAAGAGCGGCTACAAGCTGGCGCTCGGCCTCGGCAAGACGATCGGCGGCGAGCCTGTCATCGCCGAACTCGCCAAGATGCCGCATCTGCTCGTTGCCGGTACCACCGGCTCCGGCAAATCCGTCGCCATCAACACGATGATCCTGTCGCTGCTCTACCGCATGACGCCGGAACAGTGCCGCCTCATCATGGTCGATCCCAAGATGCTGGAACTCTCCGTCTACGACGGCATTCCCCACCTGCTGACGCCAGTCGTTACCGATCCCAAGAAAGCTGTCATGGCGCTGAAATGGGCCGTGCGCGAGATGGAGGAGCGCTATCGCAAGATGTCGCGCCTCGGCGTGCGCAATATCGATGGCTACAACGGCCGCGTCTCCCAGGCCCGCGAAAAGGGCGAGACCATCCATATCATGGTCCAGGTCGGCTTCGACCGGCAGACCGGCGCGCCAATCGAGGAACAGCAGGAGCTGGACCTCGCGCCGATGCCCTATATCGTCGTCATCATCGACGAAATGGCCGACCTGATGATGGTCGCCGGCAAGGAGATCGAAGGCGCCGTGCAGCGTCTCGCCCAGATGGCGCGTGCTGCCGGCATCCATCTCATCATGGCGACGCAGCGTCCCTCGGTCGATGTCATCACCGGCACGATCAAGGCAAACTTCCCGACCCGCATCTCGTTCCAGGTCACCTCGAAGATCGACAGCCGCACGATCCTCGGCGAGCAGGGCGCCGAACAGCTGCTCGGCCAGGGCGACATGCTGCACATGCAGGGCGGCGGGCGCATTGCCCGTGTCCATGGTCCCTTCGTTTCCGATGCGGAAGTCGAAAAAGTCGTTGCACACCTAAAGACGCAGGGCCGCCCAGAATATCTCGATACGGTCACGGCAGGCGAGGACGAAGAGGGTGAGGATGAAGAGGACGGCGCAGTCTTCGACAAGAGCGCCGCAGGCGCTGAAGATGGCGACGAGCTTTACCAGCAGGCCGTCAAGGTCGTCATGCGCGACAAGAAGTGCTCGACTTCCTATATCCAGCGCCGCCTCGGCATCGGCTATAACAGAGCCGCCTCGCTGGTCGAGCGCATGGAGAAGGAAGGGCTGGTCGGCCCGGCAAACCATGTCGGCAAGCGTGAAATTGTCTCGGGGCGCAGCGACGGCGAATAATCGGATCGCGGCTGGTTATCCTTCCTCAGAGGCCAGCCGCAGCGTCTCGAGCACGAAGTCACGCTTGCCGCCGGTATAATAATCCCAATCGTCATTTGCCTCGCCCATGAGCTTCATCTTGAGGGCGGCATAGGCGTTCGCCCGTTCCGTGTGGGCGCGCAGATAGTCCCGAAAAGCGATCCGGTCTCGCAGCACGGCATTATCAGTCGTGCAGAGATAGAGCCGCGCGCCGTACGAGCCCTTGCCGCTGGTGAAAGTCCAGGTCTGCTGTCGATATTTGTCACCATGGAAGGTGTAGACGTCGAGCGATTGCACACGTTCGATCGCCTCGGGAAGCACATCCGCATTCGCAAAGGCGGCGTGCAGATCGATCTTCGGCTTGGCCGCCAGCCCGGGGACGGATGTGCTGCCGACATGATGAAAGACCGGGCCGAGATCGGCGAGAAACGGCTCAAGCTCACCGACGATCTGACGGAAGAGAGACGGCCATTCCGGGTCATAGTCGACGACACGAATGGCCATTCTCGTTTCCTGTCCCGTTCAGACGATTTCCTTCAGGAAGCCATCCAGGATGTCGATCATCTTGCGCTCGGCTTCTTCCAGCGAGTCGCTGTTGTCGAGCTCCACGACATCGTAATCGCCGCGCACCGTCAGCGGGCCGCGGGCGAGGCGGGCCATGATGTCCTCATGCGTCTCGCGGCCGCGCGCTTCCAGGCGGTTGGCCAGCACTTCCGGGCGGGCCGTCACATTGATGACCTTCAGCCGCGGAAAGGCGGCCTGGAAACGGTGCAGCGCCGAGCGTGAACCATTCGCAACGACTATGTGGCCCTTGGAAAGTGCTACGGAAACCTCCCCCGGAATGGCGTATTTGAGACCATGCGCCTCCCACCAGACGGCAAAGGCGCCGGCCTGCTCCATCGATGCGAATCCGGCATCCGAAACGGCAAGATGATCTTCTCCGCCGGCAGCGCCGTCACGAGTGATGATACGGCGGGCAAAGTGCACGTCTTCCCGGCGATCGAAATGCCGGGCCGCAAGGTTCATCAGCGTGTCCTTGCCAGCTCCGCTCGGACCGACGACGACGACCATGATGCCGCGCTCGGCACCGGCGCCCGGATGGGGTTCGTGTGACATCATCATGCGACACGGCGTCCTTCACGCCAGACGGAACGCGTCACCGGCACGCCGTGCGAACGGTGAACGCGGACGAGATCGGCACGCAGGCCGGTTTCGATGCGGCCGCGATCGTTGAGGCTGACGGTGCGCGCCGGCGTTGCCGTCACCATTGCAATTGCCTTCGACAACGTAATGCCCTCAACCTCGTCGGCAAGAATGAAGGGCGCATGCAGCAGGCTGAGCGGCACATAGTCGGACGAAAGCACGTCGAGAACGCCGAGCTGCGCCAGATCACGCGCGGCGATATTGCCGGAGTGCGATTTGCCGCGCACGATGTTCGGCGCGCCCATCAGAACGCTCATGCCGTTTTCATGCGACAGCCGGGCTGCGTCGACGCTGGTCGGGAATTCGGCCAGGCGCACGCCGTTTTCAATCGCCTCATCGACATGGGCGGATGTGGCGTCGTCATGGCTCGCAACTGTGATGCCGCGTTCGGCGCAGACCTTGGAGATCGCGTCGCGATTTGGCGTCGAATTGCGATCGGACTCGGCGATACGTCTGGCGCAGAAGCGGGCGAACTCCTCATCGGAAAGACCGCGCTTCTTCTGATAGTAAAAGATGTACTGGTCCATTGTCTGGAACTGGCGCTGGCCAGGCGCATGGTCCATCAGCGAGACGAGACGGACATAAGGGTCGTTTTCGAAATCGGCGAAGTGCTGCAGCACGTTGTCGGCTGAAACTTCGCAACGCAGATGGATGAGATGCTCGGCGCGCAGGCGCCCTTCCTTTTCGGCGGATTGGATGGCGTCGGCCATCTCGCGCATCTCGCCATGCTCGAAGCCGCCGTCTTCGTCAGCACCCATGCGCAGGCAGTCGAAGACCGTGGTGATGCCTGAGGTGACGATCTGCGCGTCATGGGCCTGGATGGCCGCCGTCTTGTTCCAGCGGATACCCGGACGCGGCGAATAGTGGCCTTCCAGATGGTCCGTGTGCAGCTCGACGAGGCCGGGAATGATGTAGTCACCCTCGAAATCTTCGCCGGCTACCGAGTTGCCTTCCGAAATATCGGCGATCTTGCCGTCGCGGATCAGAATAGAGCCCGAAAGAATATCGTCCTCGAGAACGATGCGGGCGTTTGAAAGAACGGTTTCTTTGCTCATGTCGGAAAATCTTTCAGCTTTTGGCGCCAGCAAGCGGCAGCCATGTGTGGACTTTGAAAGGCGCGCCGCGCGCCTCCTCGCTAAAGACGGCAAGGCCGGAAATGCGAAGCGGCCTGCCGGTGAAACCTGCGAAACGCTCCGTCAGGATCGCCTTCATCACTTCCGCGCGCTCTTCCGGCACCTGCCCGGTCAGCGTCATGTGGAAGCCGAAGTCATCCATGACATATGGATAGCCCCAGCGCATGAGATTATTACGCTGGCTCTCAGAGAGCCTTTCCGGTTTGCGCCTGATAATATCGGCCTCGGAAAGTGCCGCCCGGAATGGCTCGAAAGACTTTACCACCTTTGCCGCGAAATCCTGAAGCGGTTGGTGCAGCGAACCTGGCACAAGAGCAAAGAAGCGACCAAGCTGGCCAAGCACCAGCTCCGGGATTTCAAAGGCCGGCGTATTGGCGGCGAAATCTTCGACGACCGCCATTAGGTCCTTTTCGGTCACGGAGGAGGCAAGCTCGAAGGGTGCCTTGATCGTCGCATGGAAGCCATAGCGGCGCGGATCGGCCGTCAGTTCGAATTGTTCTCCAGCCGGCAGCGTCTCGTATTCGGGCGCAGGATAGGTCTCGTCGGTAAAGGCATCACGGCCGAGCCAGACGGAGGCCGCATCCGTCAGGGGATCATCCTTGGACGGCGAAAAATAGAGAGCGTAGCGCAAGGCTTTTATCCTGGAGATCGTCCGAACGGGGAGGGCAATGTGCAGTGATTTGGCGGCGAACCGCAAGCACGCTCCGGCTAAAAGATTTCCATGACAGAATGATGATGACGGCAGGGCCGTCATCATCTTTTACTTGGGCTCAGTGACCGGCCTGGGTGCCCATCAGGCGATGGCGCAGCGCGTTCGATGCGGCGTCGAACAGAAAGACGACGATCAGGATCAGGATGACCATGTAGGCGACGTTTTCCCAGTTGGAATTGGTGCGCATGGCCTCCCAGAGCTTGAGACCGATACCGCCGGCGCCGACGGCGCCAATGATCGTCGCGCCGCGTACGTTTGATTCCCACTGGTAGAGCGTCTGACCGACGATAACAGGAACGATCTGCGGCATGATGCCGTACCGATGAACGAGTACGGTCGAGGCGCCTGTCGATTTCACGCCTTCACGCGGCTTGTTGTCGATGTTCTCAAGGCCTTCCGAATAGAGCTTTCCGAGCGTGCCGGTCTCCGTGAGGAAGATGGCGCCGGAACCGGCGAGCGGACCCGGACCGAAGGCGCGGGTCAGGAAGAGGGCCCAGATCAGCATGTCGACCGAGCGCAGGAAATCAAAGGACCGTTTCAGAGCCTGATTGAGGAACCTGTTTGGCGTGATGTTACGCGCCGCCATGAAGGCGAGCGGGAAAGCCGCGAGCGAGCCGAGCAGCGTGCCGAGGAAGGCCATCACGATGGTCTGGAAGAGCTTGGTCCAGACGTCGCCATGCTGCCATTCGCTATTGTTCCAGATATTATCGAAGGCGAGTGACAGGTTCGACTGGTCGGGATGGATGCGGGGGCCGGAAACGATAAGGCTGATGACTTCGCTTGCCGGCTTGTCGAAGAAGGGCGACTGCGTGTCGAAGACAAAGTTCGCCCAGCCGATGAAGCGCTTGCGCACCTTCACGCGATCGACCGAGATGCTGACATCACCGGCAAAGCCAAGATCGGCGAGCACGTTATCGTCATAGACCGTCATCCAGTTCGGAACCGGACCGACGACCTTCGGCGCGCCACTGGTAACGTCGACCGGCACCGTGACGCCATGGGCCGTGATCACCGTCTGGCTCTTGCTGACGGTCACCGTGCGGCCGCTGCCGCTGACGAGAACCGTGATGCTGCCATCGGCATTGGCCTTCACCCAGTCCGGATGCGGATCGTCGCCAAGCGGCGAAAAGCGCGGGTAACGTGTCTGGATGGTGCCGTCATCCTCGAGACGGAATTCCGGCTGCACATCGTAGCTGATCCACTGGCTCATATAGATGCCGAAGCGTTCCCAATGGGCTTCGGCGATGACTTTCGGCAGGTCGAAGAACCAGACGGCGTAGCTGCCGTAGAGGATCGTCGCGAGAACGATCAGCAGGCCACCGAAACGCTGGCGAAAGGACCGGTGGAAATATTCCGGATAGCGCGTTTCGATCTCATGCATGCGGTTTGCGTCGATTACCGTCATGGCGGCCTCAATGTTGCAGGAGGAAGGCGTGTTCGCCGACGAGCCGGCGGCGCAGCCAGGCGGAGAACTGGTCGACCGCGACGATCGTCACGAAGAGCAGCAGCACCAGCGCCACAGTCTTGGCGCCGAAGCCGCGGGAAATGGAGAGCTTGAGCTCTTCACCGATACCGCCGCCGCCGACGGCGCCGATGATGGTGGATGCGCGCACGTTGATCTCGAGGCGCAGCAGTGCGTAGGACGCGTAGTTGGGCATGACCTGCGGCAGTGCGGCGAAACGGACGCGCTCTATCCAGTTCGCGCCGACGGCCCTCATGCCTTCGTCCGGTTTCATGTCGATATTCTCGGCGACTTCGTAGAAGAGCTTGCCGAGTGCGCCGATCGTATGGAGCGTGATCGCGATGATGGCGGCTACCGGACCGATCGACAGGATTGCCGAAAACAGGCCGGCAATGACGATCTCAGGAAAAGCGCGCAGAAATTCCATGAGGCGCTTGGTAAAGATGCGCAGCGGCCAGTTCTTCGTCAGATTGCGCGCTGCAAAGAAGCTGAGCGGAACTGCGAAGATGAAGGCGATGATGGTCGAGACGAGCGCGATATTGATCGTGATGATCATCAGCTCGAAATATTCGGGAATATAGAAATCGCCCCAGACGTAGACGCGGCCCTTGAAGAAGTTGAATTCTTCGCCGCCCTTGTCGTTCGGGCTCGCTATGTCGAAAAGCGCGCGCCAGACGTCGGCCCAGTCCTTCGGGATCAGCCAACTCAGGAAGTCGAAAAGGTGCGGAAGGCGGTCGAAGAAGTGACCGGCATTGCTTTCGTCGGCAAAACGCACGGAGCTTACGAAGGCCGCGAACAGGATGACCAGACCGAGGATGGTGTAGAAGCGCCGCCTGGCGATCATCTTGTCCCAAGCGGTGGCGATATCCTTCGTGCTCTGCATCGGCACATGCGGTTGTGTATCGGCAATAGTCATGAGCGCCTCGCCTGGTCACAAGAAAAAGGGCGGCCGTTGCCGGCCGCCCCGTACACGAATGGCGCAATTAGCCGCCGATGGCAGCCTTACGAACTTCTACAACGGCGTTGTAGAAGTCGTGCTTGACCGGGGAGTAGCCCTTGTAGTCGCCGCCTTCGATAGCTGCGAAGCACTTGTGGTCCTTCTCCGGCAGAGCCGTGAAGAAGGTGGTGAGCTTCTTCTGCCACTCTTCGCCGAGAGCGTTGCGAACGACGAGCGGGCCGTTCGGGATCAGCGGCGAACGCCATACTTCAACCAGCTTGTTCGGGTCGACGGCGCCCTTGTCGACTTCCTTGCGGAAGGTACCGGAGGTGTAGCCGTCCTTGAAATCGCCGATGCCCGAAGAGTCGTCAACAGCAACGTCGACCTTGCCATCGTAAGCAGCGAGAAGGTTGTTCTCGTGGCCGCCGTTGAACTGCGTGGAAGCGAAGAACTTGTCGTTCGGAGCGCCGGTATCCTTCGGGATCTGCGTCAGCGGAACGAGGTAGCCCGAGGTGGAGTCCGGATCGGCGTAGCCGAGCTTCTTGCCCTTGGCGTCCTTGATCGTCTTGATGCCGGAGGACTTCAGAGCGAGACCGATCGAGTAGTAACCCGTGGAGCCATCCTTCTGCTGCGTCGTCAGGATCGGCGTAACAGCCTTGGCGTCCTTGATGTAAACAGCTGCGTAGCCGGAAGCGCCGAGTTCAGCGAAGTCGAGCGTGCCGCCGAGGAGACCCTGGATAACGCCGTCATAGTCAGCAGCCGGGAAGAGCGAAACCTTCTCGAAGCCGAATTCCTGCTTCAGGTGGTCTGCAAGGCAGGCGTAGTTGCGCAGGCGGTCGGTTTCGTTTTCGCCGCCGAGAATGCCGATGCGGAATTCCTTGAGGTCAGCGGCATTGGCAGCGCCGGCTGCGAGCGACAGGATCGCCGTCGCCGCAAAAAGTGCTTTCTTCAACATGGGTTCTCTCCTGAATGACCGGGGCTCGGTCGTTTTGTTAAGAAGAAATGTGCCCTTGACGCGGGCATTCGATCGCGGCCGTCCCTCTCACAGACCGGCCAGCGCCAGCGGTTGGTTGCCGGCGGATTGGTTTTCGGCTCCTTCCGGAGCCATGTTGATTGCCGTCGACGTCATCGTTTCGTCGATGCCCGCGCCATCCTTGTCCGTGCCGTAAATTTCCTTCACGGCCTCGGTGGTCAGTTCGGAAGGCTTTCCGTCGAAAACGACGCGGCCGCCCGCCATGCCGACGATGCGTTCGCAGTAGTTGCGGGCCGTATCGAGCGTGTGCAGGTTGGTGACGACGGTGATGCCTTCGCGCTCGTTGATGTCGCGCAGAGCGTCCATGACGATCTTGGCGTTCAGCGGGTCGAGCGAAGCGATCGGCTCGTCGGCCAGAACCATCTTCGGGTTCTGCATCAGCGCGCGGGCGATCGCCACGCGCTGTTGCTGGCCGCCCGAAAGCGTGCCGGCGGCCTGCAGCGCCGTCTGCTCGATGCCGAGGCGCTCGAGCGCCGCGATGGCCTGGATGCGCTCTTCACGGCTGAAGATGTTGAGCAGGCTAAGGACCGTCGAGCGGTGGTTCAGGCGGCCGAGCATGACGTTGGTCAGTACGTCGAGACGCGCTACGAGATTGAACTGCTGGAAGATCATCGCGCAGTCGCGCTGCCAGTTGCGCAGTGCCTGGCCACGAAGGCCGGAAACCTCGACACCACCGAAATGGATGGTGCCGGAGGAGGGCTCCTGCAGGCGGTTGATCATGCGCAGGAGGGTGGACTTGCCGGCGCCCGAACGGCCGATGATGCCGACCATCTGGCCCTGCGGAATGTCCAACGTTACGGAATCAACAGCGAGCTTCTTTCCGAACCGGCGTGTGACATTCTTCAGTTCGAACATCATGCTCTTCCTTCGCATTACAGCCTTGCGTCAGGGATCGCATTAGTCTCGCTTCATGAACCTCGCATGTCAGTTTTGTGTAAGTCCTGTCACAATTCCCCACACCGCAAAATTGGGCTCAACCACCGTAGCGCGAAAGGAAGTCTTCGGCCCCGAGCGCCCGGAAATCCGCTAGTGCTTCGCGCAGCCGGTCGTGTTCCCAGTCCCACCAGGCAAGCCTGTCCATGCGCTCGCCAACCTCTTTCGGAAAGCGTTCGCGGATGAGCTTGGCTGGCACGCCGCCGACGATCGTGTAGGGAGCGACATCCTTCGAGACGACGGCGCCGGCACCGATGACGGCCCCGTTACCCACAGTCACGCCGGGCAGGATCGTCGCCCCGTGTCCGATCCACACATCGTTGCCGATCACGACGCGATTGGAGCGGCGCCACTCGAAGAATTCGCTCTCCATGTCGGCATCCGGCCAGTAATCGACAGCGCGGTAGGTGAAGTGATGCAGCGTTGCGCGCCAGGTCGGATGGTTGGTGGCGTTGATGCGCACCGCTGCAGCGATATTGACGAACTTGCCGATCGTCGCGCACCAGATCGAGCCGTCCTGCATGATGTAGGAATAGTCGCCGAACTCCACCTCGCTGATGCGGCAGCGTTCGGAGACCTCAGTGTAGCGGCCGAAGGTCGAATTGGAAACGGAGGCTGTCTCGTGGAAATAGGGCTCGGTGCCCAGCTTGCGGCTCATGCTGCGATCGCCTTTCGCGGGGAGAATTGCTGAACGTCGAGAATGCGGTCGGCGACGGCCTCGCGCACTTCCTCGTCGTGGAAGATACCGAGGAGGGCGACACCCGCCTTCTTCTTCTCCTCGATCATGCTCACGACGACGGCGCGGTTCTTCGCGTCGAGCGAGGCGGTCGGCTCGTCGAGCAGCAGGATCGTGTGATCGGTGATGAAGCCGCGGGCGATGTTGACGCGCTGCTGCTCGCCGCCGGAAAAGGTGGAGGGCGGCAGCTGCCAGAGCGCTTCCGGCAGGTTGAGCTTTTCAAGCAGGTTTGCTGCCTTTTCCCTGGCGCTGTCGGCCGCCTCGCCGCGTGCGACGAGCGGTTCGGCGACGACATCAAGCGCAGCAACACGCGGCACCGTGCGCAGGAACTGGCTGACATAGCCGAGCGTCTGGCGCCGCACGTCGATGATGGTGCGCGGGTCGCCGGCGGCGAGATCGACGATCTTGCCCTTGTGGTTGATGAGGATCTGCCCGGTATCGACGGCATAATTGCCGTAGATCATCTTGAGCAGCGAGCTTTTGCCGATGCCCGAGGGACCGCCGAGCACGACGCATTCGCCCGATGCCACTGAGAAGGAGACATCGGAGACGACCGGCAGCTTGAGGCCGTCGCGCAGGTGCATGATGAAGCTCTTGGCGACTTCTGAAACGACGAGAGGCGTTGCCATGATTTAAACCTGCAGGATCGAGGAAACGAGGAGCTGGGTATAGGGCTCGCGCGGGTCGTCCAGCACGCGGTCGGTCAGACCCTGCTCGATGACGAGGCCGTCCTTCATCACCATCATGCGATGCGACAGAAGGCGGGCGACGGCGAGATCGTGGGTGACGATGATGGCCGAGAGGCCGAGATCGTTGACGAGGCCGCGCACCAGGTCGAGCAGGCGCGCCTGCACCGAGACGTCGAGGCCGCCGGTCGGCTCGTCCATGAAGACGAGGCGCGGGCCGGTGACGAGATTGCGGGCGATCTGCAGGCGCTGGCGCATGCCGCCGGAAAAGGCGCGGGGCTGGTCGTCGATGCGGTCTGCATCGATTTCGACGCGCTCCAGCCAGTCGATGGCGGTCGAGCGAATCTTGCCGTAGTGCCGGTCGCCGATCGCCATCAGGCGTTCGCCGACATTGGCGCCGGCAGATACCGTCATGCGCAGCCCGTCGGCCGGGTTCTGGTGCACGAAGCCCCAGTCCGTGCGCATCAGGAAGCGACGCTCGGCCTCGTTCATGTGGTAGAGGTCGCGGTAATTGCCGTCGCGCATGTGATACTCGACGCTGCCGGTGGTCGGCATCAGCCGGGTGGAGATGCAGTTGAGCAGCGTCGTCTTGCCCGAGCCGGATTCGCCGACGATGGCGAGCACTTCGCCCGGCCACAGCTCGAAGGAGACGTTCTTGCAGCCGATGCGGTTGCCGTAGAATTTCGAGAGGTCGTTGACTTTGAGAAGCGGTATTTCGGTCATTCTGCAGCCTCCCGGGCCAGCATTTCGCCGGCATGTCCGTGTGCCCGGCGGTCTTCGCAATGATCGGTGTCGGAGCAGACGAACATGCGCCCGCCCTTGTCGTCGAGGATCACCTCGTCGAGATAGACTTCCTCTGCGCCACAAAGCGCACAGGGCTTGCCGAAGCGCTGGATTTCGAACGGATGATCTTCGAAATCGAGGCTGACGACCTGGGTGTAGGGCGGCACGGCATAGATGCGCTTCTCGCGGCCGGCGCCGAAAAGCTGCAGCGCGTCCGACATATGCATTTTCGGATTATCGAATTTCGGCGTCGGCGACGGGTCCATCACGTAGCGGCCGGCGACCTTGACCGGATAGTCGTAGGTCGTGGCGATGCGGCCGTTACGGGCGATGTCTTCGTAGAGCTTCACATGCATGAGGYCGTATTCTTCCAGCGCATGCATCTTGCGTGTTTCGGTCTCGCGCGGTTCGAGGAAGCGCAGCGGTTCCGGCGTCGGCACCTGATAGACGAGAACCTGGCCGGGCCCGAGCTTTTCCTCGGGGATGCGGTGGCGCGTCTGGATGATCGTCGCGTCCTTTGTATGGGTGGTCACGGCGACATCGGCGACCTTCTGGAAGAAGGCGCGGATGGAGACGGCATTCGTCGTGTCGTCCGCACCCTGGTCGATGACCTTGAGAACATCGTCAGGGCCGATGATCGAGGCCGTCACCTGCACGCCGCCCGTTCCCCAGCCGTAGGGCATCGGCATTTCGCGCGAGGCGAAGGGAACCTGATAGCCGGGAATGGCGATCGCCTTCAGGATGGCGCGGCGGATCATGCGCTTGGTCTGTTCGTCGAGATAGGCGAAATTATAGGTGGCGAGATCACTCATTCGGCGGCCTCCTTTTGGGTCTCGCCGCTGTTGCGGGCGGCTTCGAAATCGCGGCGCATGCGGCGGACGAGGTCGAGTTCGGCCTGGAAGTCCACGTAATGCGGAAGCTTCAGGTGCTCGACGAAGCCGGTCGCCTGCACGTTGTCGGAATGGGAAATGACGAATTCCTCGTCCTGCGCCGGCGCGGTGATATCCTCGCCGAGCTCTTCGGCGCGCAATGCACGGTCGACGAGAGACATAGCCATCGCCTTGCGCTCGCTCTGTCCGAAGACCAGCCCGTAGCCGCGGGTGAACTGCGGCGGCGCCTTGGCCGAACCCTTGAACTGGTTGACCATCTGGCATTCGGTAAGCTGGATCGGCCCGAGCGAGACGGCAAAGCCGAGTTCGGCCACGTCGAATTCTACCTCGACCTCACCGATGCGGATCTCGCCGGTGAAGGGGTGGTTGCGGCCATAGCCGCGCTGGGTGGAATAGCCAAGTGCCAGCAGGAAGCCTTCGTCGCCGCGGGCAAGCGCCTGCAGGCGAAGATCCCTCGTCATCGGGAATTCCATCGGCTCGCGCGTCAGGTCGCCCGTCTCGTGGTCCTCGGGAAGCTCGCCGTCATTCTCGATCAGCCCTTCTTGGGCGAGGATTTCGGAAACGCGCATGACGCGGCCGGTTTCGGCTTCGCGCTGTGCCGGCTCTTCAACGGCCTCATCCGAAAGCAGCGAGGGATCGAGCAGGCGGTGCGTATAATCGAAGGTAGGCCCAAGCAGCTGGCCGCCCGGAAGATCCTTGTAGGTGGCGGAGATGCGGCGCTCGATCTGCATATTGGCGGTGTCGAGCGGCTTGGAATAGCCGAAGCGCGGCAGCGTCGTGCGATAGGCGCGCAACAGGAAGATCGCCTCGATCATGTCGCCGCGCGACTGGCGCACGGCAAGTGCGGCAAGCGTGCGGTCGTAGAGCGAGGCTTCGGCCATGACGCGATCGACGGCGAGAGCAAGCTGTTCGACGATCTGCTCGATGCCGATCGCCGGCACGGAACGGTCGCCGCGCCGGCGATCGGCGAGCAGGCGGTGGGCATTGGCGATGGCGGCCTCGCCACCCTTGACGGCAACATACATGAGCTCAGATCTCCGTTGCTGTGATCTTGGTGGTGCGCGGCAGGCAGAGGAAACGCTTGCCTGCCGTCAGCACGATGTCGATGCCGCGCGGGAAGAGGGCGCGGTTCTCAGTCCACAGGCGCAGGAACGTTTCCGGCAGGCCGACAGGCGCGATCTCGGTCACGCTCTGGATGCCCGGACCCATCAGCGCCAGGCGGCGCCCGCCTTCGAGGTCGGCAAGCTCGATCACCACCGTTGTCGAACGGTCGGGATATTCCTGCGTGCCGGCGGCAAACAGGCCGAAGGTGGAAAGCATCGTACCGGCCTCGACGAAGGCGAAGCGCGCCTCGGCCTTCTCGGCCGTCAGCGGTGCGCCGGTGTGGAAGCCAAGCCATTCCGGGATCGCCGACCTGGCAAGTCCGGACGAAAGCCAGACGGGCGTGTCGTGGTCGCAGAGCGTCAAGCCGATCGCGCCGGCGGCAATGCCGAGCGGTGCGGGCGCCGTCACATCGGCTGCTACGCTCTGGATCGTGCCGGGCCGGGCCATGCCGTCCATCAGCATCTTGAATACGCTCTGGGCCTCGAATACCGGCTCGGCAAAGCCGCCGGTCAGAACATCGGTCTTGGCGC
Source organism: Rhizobium sp. 01T437 (assembly GCF_056398505.1). NCBI lineage: Bacteria > Pseudomonadati > Pseudomonadota > Alphaproteobacteria > Hyphomicrobiales > Rhizobiaceae > Rhizobium > Rhizobium sp. 01T437. The sequence continues at coordinate 478,939 of NZ_JBFTPM010000006.1, read as the reverse complement.
TCATCAGTTGTCTCCCCGCACCATGGTGAAGAAATCGACGCGGGTCGCAGCCGTCTCCTCGGCCTTGCGATTTGCCTCGTCGGCGATCCGCTTTGCGACCGGCGACAGCAGTCTATCCTCGACGAAACCCTTGGTAGCCTCCTCCTGCCAGAGGGCATCGAAGATCGCCGAAAGGCGGGCCTTCTCTCTGTCAGTACCGAGCGCCTGCGCATGGCCGACAGAGCCGGAGGCAAGGCGCACCGTCGCGCGCGTCACCGTGACTTCGCCGAGATTGAAGGGCGAACCGCCGCCGCCGATGCGGCCGCGAACCATGACGAGGCCCGTTTCCGGGCCGCGCACCGGCTGGGCGACGGGCTTTTCGGCAAGCGCATCCCACGCCGCCAGCAATTCCTGTGTTTCAGCGCGGGCCAGCAGGTCGACGGTGCGTTTGCGCCCGTTGTCTGTCTGCGCCGCAGCGTCTGTCTTCTCTGCTGCCGTCATCGTTTTTTCCTCTAAATGTCTATTGATATAGACAACCATACAAGCTATACCTATCCCTAAATCGGCGAGGTGACAAGCGTGTGACACGACACGTCCAAAATTGGCCGAGCCTGAAGATGAATTCGGGTCGAAGATGAGCTGGCAGGGGTGTAATGGCAGGCATGAAGCAGGTGCAACGGCAGACGGGCGTGGCGCTCTGGCGGCAGATCGCCGACAGGATCCGCGAGGCGATCAGCAGCGGAGCCTATGACGAAACGGGCATGGTGCCGCCTGAGACCGTTCTGGCGCTTCAGTTCGGCGTCAACAGGCATACCGTCCGCAGCGCGCTTGCAGCACTTGCCCAGGAAGGCATCGTACGCGCGGTGCAGGGCCGCGGCACGCTGATCGAGCGCAAGGAGCGCCTGAATTTTCCGATCAGCCGCCGCACCCGCTTTACCGATGGTCTGGGCGATCAGGCGCGCGAGACGCACTCGCTCCTGCTCGGCCATGCGGAAGAGGCAGCCAACGCCGAAGTGGCCCGCTGGCTTCGCATCGAACCGGGCACGCCGGTCATTCGGCTGGAAACGGTGCGGGATGCGGACAGGCGGCCTGTCGCACGCGGCACGAGCTGGTTTCCGGCCGCGCGGTTTCCCGGCCTCGTCGAGATCTATCGCCAGACCGAGTCCGTCACCAAGACTTTCGCCGCACTCGGCCTCTCGGACTATGTGCGCGCCACGACCGAGATCACCGCCGCCCACGCAGATTCCGGCGACATTGCCGATCTGGAGCTGACGCCGGGCGCCGTGCTGCTGATCACCAAGGCGATGAATACCGATCTGGACGGCGTGCCGGTCCAATATTCGATCAGCCGTTTCGCGGCAGACCGCGTCCAGTTCACCATCGAGAACTGAAAACGAAAAAGGCCGGGCGCGAGCCCGGCCTCAAACCTTATCGATGCCTGATTGTGATCAGTGCGCGCCGGACATGTCGCCGAGCACTTCCTTGGAAGCGACGGTCGAATCTGCTTTCAGTTTGTAGACCATGGGCACGCCGGTCGCGAGATTCAGCGAAAGAACCTGCTCGCGGGTGAGGCGGTCGAGAACCATGACGAGCGAACGCAGCGAATTGCCGTGCGCGGCAACCAGCACCTTTTCGCCGCGCAGGACGCGCGGAAGAATTTCCGTGAGGTAGTAAGGCCAGACGCGGGCGCCGGTGTCGCGCAGGCTTTCGCCGCCCGGAGGCGGAACGTCATAGGAGCGGCGCCAGACATGCACCTGCTCTTCGCCCCACTTGGCACGGGCATCGTCCTTGTTGAGGCCGGAGAGATCGCCGTAGTCGCGCTCGTTGAGTGCCTGATCGCGGATCGTCTCGAGATCAGGCTGACCGACCTTGTCGAGGACAAGCTTCAGCGTGTGCTGCGCGCGCACCAGTGCGGAGGTGAAGGCGATATCGAACTTGATGCCGTAGTCGGCAAGCGCCTGGCCGCCGGTCGTGGCTTCCTGGATGCCGAGCTCGGTCAGGTCGGGATCCTTCCAGCCGGTGAAGAGATTCTTGAGATTCCAGTCGCTCTGGCCGTGGCGAACGAGGACGAGGGTACCGCTCATGAAAAATGCCTCCGAGAAATGGTCAATGGGAAGAAAGCCCGAGAACGTCGAGCATGGAATAGAGCCCCGGTTTCTTGTCGCGTGCCCAAAGGGCTGCCTTGATGGCGCCGCGCGCAAAAATCGAACGGTCGGTTGCGCTATGCGAAAGCGTGACGGTCTCGCCTTCGCCGGCAAAGAGCACGGAATGCTCGCCGATGACTGAGCCGCCGCGAAGCGTCGCAAAGCCGATCGTGCCGGCTTCCCGCGACCCGGTATGGCCGTCGCGCACACGCACGGATTTCGCGGCAAGATCGATATTGCGGCCCTTTGCGGCTGCCTCGCCGAGCAGCAATGCGGTTCCGGAGGGCGCGTCGACCTTGCGCTTGTGGTGCATTTCGAGAATTTCGATATCCCAGTCGGCAGGATCGAGCGCCTGAGCCGCCTGCTGCACGAAAACGCTGAGCAGATTGACCCCGAGACTCATATTGCCCGACTGGACGATGCGGGCATGGCGCGAGGCGGCCGCAATCCTTGCGTTGTGCTCATCGGAGCAGCCGGTCGTGCCGACGACATGAACGATGCGCGCCTGCGCCGCCAGTCCGGCAAATTCCACGCTGGTGGCGGGCGACGTGAAGTCCAGCACGCCCTCGGCATGCAGGAACGCTGCCAGGGGATCATCGCCGATGATGACACCATTGGCCCCGAGACCGGCGACTTCACCGGCATCCTTGCCGACGAAAGGCGAGCCCGGCCGCGCGACCACTGCATGCAATGCAACGCCGTCGATGGAATGGATGAGACGAATGAGCGTCTGTCCCATGCGCCCCGCCGCTCCGACCACTACCAGTTTCATCGCAGCGTCGCTCATGTCAGTCCGTCATCCCGATCAGTATGAATCAGAAGCCGAAGGCCTCTGCAGATTGTTGAGGCGAGCGTAAAGTCCGTCGCTGACCTTCGCAAGCGTCTCGTGATTGCCTTCTTCGACGACGCGGCCCTGCTGCATCACGATGATCTTGTCGGCGCGCACCACGGTCGAAAGCCGGTGGGCGATGACGACAACGGTGCGGCCGGTCATGGCTTCGTCGAGTGCCTTCTGCACGGCTGCTTCCGATTCCGTATCGAGCGCCGAGGTTGCCTCGTCAAGAAGCAGGATCGGCGCGTTGCGCACCAAAGCGCGGGCGATCGACAGCCGCTGGCGCTGGCCGCCGGACAATGTCACGCCGTTTTCGCCGACGGGCGTATCGTAGCCCTGTGACTGCGCGACGATGAAGTCATGCGCATAGGCAAGCCGCGCTGCCTTCTCGATATCCTCATCCGTGGCTTCCGGACGGCCGTAACGGATATTGTCGCGGATCGTGCCTTCGAAGAGGTAGGGCTGCTGCGAGACATAAGCGAGCTGCTGGCGCAGCGACCGCTTGGTGATATGGGCGATATCCTGTCCGTCGATCAGGATCTCGCCTCCCTTCGGATCGTAGAAGCGAGGAATGAGGCTGATAACGGTGGATTTACCGGCACCCGAGGGGCCGACGAGCGCCGTCGTCTTGCCGCCCTCGGCCGTCAGCGTCACGCCGTCAAGCACGCTTTCATTGCCATAGGCGAAGGAGACATTGCGGAACTCGATCTTCGCTTCGGTGACAACAAGCGGCTTGGCATCCGGCAGATCGCGCTGGCGCGTTTCCATGTCGAGCAACTCGTAGATCATCCGGGCGTTGACGATGGCGCGCTCCATCTGCACCTGCAGGCGGGCAAGGCGCCGGGCCGGATCGTAAGCGAGCAGCAGCGCAGTGACGAAGGAGAAGAAGGCGCCCGGTGGCACGCCCTGATAGATCGAGCGATAGGCGGCATAGGCAAGGACGCTGGCGACCGCAAAGCCGGCAAAACTTTCCGTCAGCGGCGAGGTGCGCTCGGAAAGCCGCGCGATGCGGTTTGCCCGGCCTTCGGCAGCGCCGATCAGCTTGTTGACCTTGTTTTCCAGCGCCTCTTCCATCGTGAAGGCCTTCACGATGGAAATGCCCTGGATCGTCTCCTGCATGGCGCCGAGAACGTGGCTGTTGAGATCGACCGCTTCGCGGGTGGCCGAGCGCAGCCGCTTGGAAACGTAACGCAGCGCATAGAGCAGCGGCGGCGCCAGAATGAAGACTGCAAGGCTCAGCAGCGGATCCTGAACGACCATGACGCCGATCAGCGAAACGAAAGTGAGGAGGTCACGCACGGTCGACGTTATTGTAAGGTTCAATACGTCGCGGATCCCGGTAACGTTCTGGCTGACCTGAGCGGCGATATGGGCGGAGCGAGACTCGTTGAAGTAGCCAACGGATAGCGTCATCAGGTGCGAATAGATCCGTCGCTGATAGCGCGCAACGATATCGTTGCCGATCCTTGAAAGGGCAACGCCTTGCCCGTAGCTCGCAAAACCGCGCAGCATGAAAGCGATGAAGATCGAAAGACAGATAATCCAGACGACGTCGGCGCGGCGGTTGGCGAAGGCCTCGTCAATGATCGCCCGCATGATCCAGGCCGTGAACGCCGTCGAAAGCGCTATGATGACAAGGCAGGAGATTGCGAAGACATAGCCCCAGAGATGGTCCCGGCCGTTTTCCGCAATGATGCGTTTCAGGATGCCGGTCACGGTATCGCTGTTGACGTGTGGCTTTCTGCTGTCGGCGGCGTCCAAAAATAGGCTTCCTGTCTCAGAGCTGCATGCCGCAGGCGCGGCACACATATGCGCGGGCTCTATAAAGAGTTGAAGGAGCTTTGGCTAGACAGGCTCAAGCCCGCCAGCGCCGACCGTCCGTCGAGACGCCGAAATTCCCTGGCATGCGTGCATAGGAAGAAAGCCCGGCAAGGGCCGCCAGCGGATGCGTCACGACATAGGTCGGGATCGTGCGCAGTAGGGCCGAATGCGGCGCCTTGTCTTCGAACGCGGCCCGGAATTCCGGCTTTTTCAATGCCGGGAGGATCTTCTGCGAGATGCCGCCGGAGAGATAAACGCCGCCGCGGGCCATGAAGACGAGCGCCATGTCGCCCGCTACGCGGCCGAGATAGGTGGCAAACAGCGAAACGGTTTCGACCGCGACCTTGTCGCTGCCGACGAGTGCATGCGACGTGATGTCCGCCGGATCGTTCATTGTTGGCACGACGCCGTCGGCCGCGCAGATCGCGCGGTAGAGGTTCACGATGCCGCGGCCGCACAGGATCTGCTCGGCCGAAATGCGGCCCTCGATGGTTTCGACATGCGGGAAGATCTCATAGTCGCGTTTGCTGCGCGGCCCGAGGTCGACATGCCCGCCTTCGCCTGGAACCGGAATCCACGTCGACTGGGTATGGACCAGACCACCGACGCCGAGGCCGGTGCCGGGTCCGAGAACGACGCGGGACGCAATCATATCGCCTGCAGCGTCGCCGATACGCTCGCGATTGTCGTCGGAAAGTGCCGCGATCGCCAGCGCCTGTGCCTCAAAATCGTTGACGACGAGCACATCGACGAGGCCGAGGCCCTCGATCATCCGCTTCGGCCGCACCACCCAGGGGCAGTTGGTCAGCGGGATTTCATCGGCCTTGATCGGGCCGGCAACGGCAAGGATCGCGGCGCGCGGCTGCACGGAGGTCTTATCGAGCACACCCTTCTGGATCGCCTCGTCGATCGTCTCGTAATCCGCGGTGCGCACATTGGGAAACTGCTTCGGCTCCGCATAGGCATCCGTCAGGATGGAGAAGCGGGCATTCGTGCCACCGATGTCGCCGATCAGGATCGGAAAGGGCAAGGGAGTAGAGGATGCAGTCATGGCCGGTTCCGTGCTGTAGGCCCGAGGGATCAGGCGTTAAGGGTAGGGAGAAGCTTTTCGGCTGTCGACTCGTTCAGTGCCATCGGAATGTCGTAGACGATCGCAAGCCGCATCAGCGCCTTGACGTCGACATCATGCGGCATCGGCGTCAGCGGGTCCACGAAGAAGATCAGGGCGCTGACCTCGCCGGTGGAAATCAGTGCGCCGATCTGCTGGTCGCCGCCGAGCGGGCCGCTTTTCAGCCGGGTCACGTGAAGGTCCGGAGCGGCGTCGAGCACGCGCCCGCCCGTCGTGCCGGTGGCGACGATTTTCCATTGGGCGAGGAGATCCCTGTTACGGCGGGCAAACGCCGCCATGTCGTCCTTCTTCTGGTCATGCGCAATCAATGCAAGGCATTTGCCGCCGGCCATGAACGAGTTCTCCACGCGAGTAATTCAATCGATTTGACCGCTTCTACACCAGGCGTTTGTGATTTGAAAGACAGCCGCCCGCCAGCCTGTTTGGCCTATTGCACGACCGGCTTGTCGTTCGGAACCGGGCCGACGGAAGGAAGCGCGCTGCCGGTATCGACCGCCGGTGCGGCAGCAGGGGCTGCCGTCAGTGCACTCGCCGCGGAGGGGCCGCCATAGGTCCCGGCTTCCGTAGAGGCGATGGACGGGGCATCGACAACGGCAGAGCATGCCTTCGGCAGGTCAGAGACCATGACCTCACGCGGCGGCTTCGGCGGCTTTGCACTGGGCTTCGGCGCCGCCCACGGCTCCTTGGTGAACCACCAGGCAAGCGACTTGTCGCAGCCGTCACCGGCAGCCACCGGTGCCTGCCCTGTACAGCCCTTGGCGCCCGGCGGGCATTTGATGCGGATATGGAAATGCGAATCATGCCCGTATTCCGGCCGCAGTTTGCCGAGATTGGTGCGGTCGCCCGTCCAGGTGTCGCACATCTTCTTCTTGATTGCCGGATTGACGAAGATGCGCTCGACCTGCGGATAGCTTGCTGCCAGCATCAAGAGTGCTGCCCGCTGCTCGTTCCACACTTTCGGGTCGACGGTCAGAAACTTGTCTTTCTGCAACATGGTGGTGAAGGGCAGGTCTTCCCGCTCTTCGTTGCTCAAGCGCTGCGAGGGCATGGGCGTCAGCCAGACATCGGCATCGAGGCCGATCTGGTGCGAGGCATGGCCGTTGAACATCGGCCCGCCGCGCGGCTGGGCGATATCGCCGACGAGGATACCGGGCCAGCCGATCTTGGCACGCGCATCCTGCGAGAATTTTTCCAGAAGCGAGATCATCGCCGGATTGCCCCAGCGCCGGTTGCGCGACAGCCGCATCGCCTGCCAGGTCGGCCCGTCAGCCGGCAGCGCCTCCGCACCGGTCATGCAGCCCTTGGCGTAGAAACCGATCGGCTGCGCCGGCCCCTGCGTCGGCAATTTCACGGCGCCGAAAATCGCCTTGGCACTGCCGGGGCTCGGCGTCTTCTGCTGTGCACCGACATCGCCGGCGACAAGGCTTGCGCCCATTGCCCCGGCGAGTGTTAGTTTGCCGAAAATCCTGAAAGCCCGAACCAGGTCGAAAGCCATACCATTCCCTTGCTGCGCCAAAGTGATTTGCAATCGAATCTATCGTGAAAAGCAATTTTGGTGAATCGATGTTTTGGCAGGCGGCGCGGGGACGGATCGCCGCAGCATCAGGCGTTGGCAAGAACCTCGGCCGTTTTGCGCACGCGCGACAGGCGCGGCAGGATGCGCTCGCAGGCAAGCGAATGCATTTCGGCGGTGAAGGTGCTCATCGCATCCTCGACGGCGAGGACAGCGTAATTATGGGCAAATGCATCGCGGATCGTCGCCTCGACGCCGAAATTCGTGGCGATACCCGTCAGGATCACGGTCCTGATGCCGCGGCGGCGCAGTTGGAGATCCATCGCCGTGCCGTAAAAAGCGCTCCACTGATGCTTGACGATATGGACATCGACATCGAGCGCAGCGATTTCCACTGGTGCCGCAAGTGCCGTCGCCGGAAGGCCGCCTTCGGGGAAAACCGCCGGCTCGTCCACCGGCTGGTTGACAGCATCGGCATAGTCCGGGGAGAATCCGACGGTAACGAGGATCACCGTCCCGCCTTCGGATTTCAGCTTGGTGGCGATTGCGGCGGTATTCTCGATCACCTGCCGGGCGGGATGGGGCGCGAGCTGCCGGCCGACGATGAAGCCTTGCAGGTCGATGGAAATGAGTGCGGTGGTCTTGGGATCATAAAGGGACATGGGAAATCTCCGAGGAAAGGAAACATGAGGGCATCCTCACAATGACAAATACGAGGATAGCCTCACAAAAATCAAGCCCCGAACCGCAAGCCCGTGTGCCGAAACGCCAGCGCGGCCATGAGCGCGTTGCGATCCTGCTGGAAGCGGCAGCCAGGGTCTTTCTCGCAAAAGGCTATGACGCCGCAACCATGACGGAGATTGCCGCTGCCGCAAATTCTTCGATCGGTTCGCTCTATCAGTTCTTCCCGACCAAGCCTCTGCTTGCCGAGGCGCTGCATATCGATCGCCTGCAGCATTTGAATAGCGGGCTCGCCGAACTCGCCGAGAAGACCAGGGGGAAGAGTGCTGCCGAAATCGGCGATGCGATCTTTACGCGGCTCGGCCGGTTCATCGAGGATCATCCGGAATTTCCGGTTCTCGCAGCGCGGCGCGACGTACCCAAGGAGCGCAAGGCGAAATCACGTGCGGAGCTTCGTGCCAGCATCACCGCACTCCTGAAGAATGCTGAACCGTCGGTCGAACGCGATGTCGATCTCCTGGGCGCCCTCGTCCTGGAGCTTCTGCGCATCGTCGTCGCGGCCGCCAACGACCCCGATGGCTCGGGCGATCCGCGCCTGGTCGGGGAGCTGCGTCGCATGCTCCGCAAGCGCCTCGAGGAAGTGACGCCCTGACCTCCATTGGTAAGGTCAAAATTTCGCGAGCCCGGTAAAAAACAAACTCTTTCCTGTTTTTCGCCTGCATTTCTCGTATTGTCGGCGAAACTAATAACAGGGGAAGAGTGAATAGTGGCTTCGTGGTTGAAAATCGGTGTGCTGGTAGCATTGGCGGGTGCGCTCGCACCTATGACTGTATTGGCTCAGGACCAGCAGTTTAAAATCGGCAGTTCGGTCATCAGCGAGATGAAGTACAAGCCGGGCTTTACCCGCTTCGACTACGTCAATCCCGATGCCCCGAAAGGCGGCGACCTGCGCCTGTCTTCAAGCGGCACTTTCGACACTTTCAATCCTTTGCTGGCAAAAGGCCAGACAGCGGTAGGTTTGTCGCTTGTTTACGACACCCTGCTGAAGCCAGCTGATGACGAACTCCTCGTCTCCTATGGACTGCTTGCTGAGGGCCTTTCTTATCCGCCCGACGTTTCGAGCGCGACCTTTCGCCTTCGCAAGGAAGCGAAATGGGCTGATGGCCAGCCAGTCACGCCCGAAGACGTCGTTTTCAGCTTCGACAAGACCAAGGAGCTGAACCCGCTTGCCGGGAACTACTACCATCATGTGGTCAAGGCTGAGAAGACGGGCGAGCGGGACGTTACATTCACCTTCGATGAAAAGAACAATCGCGAGCTGCCGAACATTCTCGGCCAGTTGATGATCGTGCCGAAACACTGGTGGGAGGCACCGGGACCGGATGGCAAACCGCGAGACATTTCGAAGACGACGCTTGAGCCGGTCATGGGTTCGGGGCCATACAAGATTGCCGCCTTCTCGGCTGGTGCGACGATCCGCTACGAGTTGCGGGACGACTATTGGGGCAAGGACCTCAATGTGAACGTCGGTCAGAACAATTTCCGCAACATTCTCTACACCTATTATGGCGATCGGGACGTCGAGTTCGAAGCGTTCCGTGCCGGCAACAGCGATTACTGGCAGGAGACTTTTGCTGCACGTTGGGCAACTGGATATGATTTCCCCGCCGTGAAGGAAGGACGCATCAAGAAGGAAGATGTCACCAATCCCCTGCGTTCCACCGGCATCATGCAGGCGCTGGTGCCCAATATGCGGCGCGACATCTTCAAGGACGAGCGGGTGCGCGAGGCATTGAATTACGGCTTCGATTTCGAGGAACTGAACCGCACGGTCGCCTTCAACAGCTACAAGCGCATCGATAGCTACTTCTGGAACACCGATCTTGCCTCATCCGGCCTTCCGCAAGGCAGGGAGCTGGAAATTCTTCAGAGCTTGAAGGATCAGGTTCCCGCGGACATCTTCACGACCCCCTACAGCAATCCCGTTGGCGGGGATCCGCAGAAAAGCCGCGACAACCTTCGCAAGGCGATCTCTCTTCTGAAAGATGCCGGCTGGGAGCTGAAGGGCAATCGGATGGTCAATGCCAAGAGCGGTCAGCCGATGAGTTTCGAGATATTGTTGTCGAGCCCCTTGCTTGAGCGCTGGGCGGTACCCTATGCCACCAATCTGAAGAAGATCGGTATCGATGCGCGGATCCGCACGGTCGATGCCGCGCAATATACCAACCGTGCGCGCAGCTTCGATTTCGATATGATCTGGAATGTCTGGGCCGAAACCGTGAACCCCGGTAACGAGCAGGCCGATTTCTGGGGATCGGGTTCCGCCAACCAGCAAGGTTCGCGCAACTATGCCGGCATCGCCAATCCGGCCGTCGATGCGCTTGTTCGCATGATCATCTTTGCCCCCAACAGAGATGAACAGGTTGCGGCCATCAAGGCTATGGACCGTGTGCTGCTCGCCCATCACTATGTCATTCCGCTGTTCTACCGCGACACCTATTCGATTGCTTACTGGAATACGGTGACGCGTCCGGCAGAGTTTCCGGCATACAGCCTTGGCTTTCCCGATGCCTGGTGGTCCACCTCGGCGAAATGAGCAGACTTGCAATGCGAGGAGGCCTGCGCTCCAAATGGCATCGGCGAATCATGAAAGCCGGCACAAGCCGGCAAAGGAAGGCTGTCAGATTGAACGGCAATAGACTGGACGGCGTGCAGGCGAAGATAGTCCCGGAGGCCCGAGACTGATGGGAGCCTATATTCTTCGCCGCCTGCTTCTGATGATCCCGACGATCATCGGCATCATGGCGATTTCCTTCATCGTCGTTCAATTCGCGCCCGGCGGCCCCGTCGAGCAAGTGATCTCCCAGTTGACTGGCCAGGCCGACAGTGCCGATCAACGCCTCTCCGGCGGCGGTGATCTCATGGTCGGTGGAGGAGACGATGCCGGCTCGAAATATCGCGGTGCGCAGGGCCTCGATCCAGAACTGATCGCCAAGCTTGAAAAGCAGTTCGGCTTTGACAAACCACCGCTGACTCGCTTCGGCGAAATGATGTGGAACTACATCCGCTTCGATTTCGGCGAGAGCTTCTTCCGCAATACGACCGTGCTCAATCTGATTATCGAGAAACTGCCGGTCTCGATCTCGCTCGGCATCTGGATCCTGATCTTTTCCTACGCCATCTCCATTCCGCTCGGCATCCGCAAGGCGGTCAAGGACGGCTCTTCCTTCGATGTCTGGACATCAGGCGTCATCATCGTCGGTTACGCCGTGCCGAGCTTCCTGTTCGGCATCCTGCTGATCGTGCTGTTCGCCGGCGGCTCCTTCTATGACTGGTTCCCGCTGCGCGGCCTGGTATCCGATAATTTCGACCAGCTTGCCTGGTGGCAGAAGCCGCTCGATTATTTCTGGCACCTGACGCTGCCGCTGATCTCGCTGTCGCTGGCATCCTTTGCCACGACGACGCTGCTGACCAAGAATTCCTTCATCGACGAGATCAAGAAGCAATATGTCATCACCGCGCGCGCCAAGGGGCTCAACGAACGGCAGGTGCTCTATGGCCACGTCTTCCGCAATGCCATGCTGATCATCATCGCGAGCTTTCCTGCAGCCTTCATCTCCGCCTTTTTCACCGGTTCACTGCTGATCGAGAACATTTTCTCTCTCGATGGTCTTGGCCGCCTCGGCTACCTCTCGGTCGTCAACCGCGATTATCCGATCGTCTTTGCAACGCTCTACATCTTCTCGCTGCTTGGTCTCTTCGTCGGCCTGATCTCGGACCTCATCTATACCTGGATCGATCCGCGCATCGATTTCGAGCGGAGGGACGTCTGATGGATGCCGCCGCAAATCCGACGACATCGACACCTGTCCGCCCGCCCCGCAAAGGCCTGCTGTCGCCGACCAATATTCGCCGCTGGCAGAACTTCAAGGCCAATGGCCGCGGTTACTGGTCGCTCTGGCTGTTCCTGATCCTCTTCGTGCTCAGCCTCTTTGCCGAATTCATCGCCAACGACAGGCCGATCATCGCCTCATACAAGGGCGAGATCCTTTTCCCCGTCGTCATCGATTATCCCGAAGAAAAGTTCGGCGGCTTCCTGGCCGAGACGGACTATCGCTCCTCCGTCATCTCAGATGAGATCAATGCGAATGGCTGGATGATCTGGCCGCCGATCCGTTACTCCTATCAGTCGGTCAATTCCAATATCCCGCATTCGGCCCCGACCGCGCCTTTCTGGCTGATGTCGCCGCAGGAGCGCTGCTCGGCCTATCCGCAGGGAGTCGATGATCCCGGCTGCAGGCTCGGCAATCTCAACTGGCTCGGCACGGACGATCAAGCCCGCGACGTCTTTGCCCGCGTCATCTATGGCTTCCGCATTTCCGTTCTCTTCGGCCTGGTGCTCACCATCTGCTCGGCCGTCATCGGTGTGACGGCCGGTGCCGTCCAAGGTTATTTCGGCGGCTGGACGGACCTGTTTTTCCAGCGTTTCATCGAGATCTGGTCCTCGATGCCGGTGCTCTACATTTTGCTGATCATCGCCGCCATCCTGCCGCCCGGTTTCTTCGTGCTGCTCGGCATCATGCTGCTTTTCTCCTGGGTGAGCTTCGTCGGCGTGGTGCGCGCCGAATTCCTGCGCGCCCGCAATTTCGAATATGTCCGGGCCGCTCGCGCCCTCGGCGTCAACAACCGCACCATCATGTGGCGGCATATGCTGCCGAACGCGATGGTGGCGACCCTGACCTTCGTGCCCTTCATCCTCTCGGGCTCGATCACCACGCTGACCTCGCTCGATTTCCTCGGCTTCGGCATGCCGCCGGGCTCCCCCTCGCTCGGCGAACTGATCGCCCAGGGCAAGGCCAATCTTCAGGCGCCATGGCTCGGGCTGACGGCCTTCTTCACCATGTCGATCATGCTGTCGCTGCTGATCTTCATCGGCGAGGCGGTGCGCGATGCCTTCGATCCGAGAAAGACGTTCCAATGAGTGAAGCGCTGCTCTCCGTCCGCGATCTCTCCGTCGCCTTCCATCAGGGCGGCGAAACCTCGCTTGCCGTCGATCGCATTTCCTTCGATATCGAGAAGGGCGAGGTTGTCGCACTGGTCGGTGAATCCGGTTCCGGCAAGTCGGTGTCGGCAAACTCGATCCTGCGGCTTCTGCCCTATCCCTCGGCAAGCCATCCGAATGGCGAGATCTTCTTCAAGGGCAAGGATCTGCTGAAGGCCTCCGATCGCGAATTGCGCGAAGTTCGCGGCAACGACATCACCATGATCTTCCAGGAGCCGATGACCTCGCTCAATCCGCTCCATACGATCGAAAAGCAGATTGCCGAAATCCTCGCGCTCCATCAGGGCATGACCGGGCAGGCGGCGCGCACCCGCGTGCTGGAACTCCTGAACCAGGTCGGCATTCGCGAGCCGGAAAAACGGCTGAAAGCCTATCCGCATGAACTTTCGGGCGGCCAGCGTCAGCGTGTGATGATCGCCATGGCGCTTGCCAATCGGCCCGAATTGCTGATCGCCGACGAACCGACCACCGCGCTCGACGTCACGGTCCAGGCGCAGATCCTCGAACTCCTTCGCAAGCTGAAGGGCGAGCACGGCATGTCCATGCTCTTCATCACCCACGATCTCGGCATCGTGCGTAAATTCGCCGACCGCGTCTGCGTCATGACCAAGGGCAAGATCGTCGAGACCGGACCGGTGGAAGAGGTCTTTACCGATCCGAAGCACGATTACACGCGCCACTTGCTCGCCTCCGAACCGCGCGGCGAACCGCCGGTGACCGACCCCTCCAAGCCTGTTGTCATGGAAGGCAATGACATCAAGGTCTGGTTCCCGATCAAGGCCGGTTTCATGCGCAAGGTCGTCGATCACGTGAAGGCCGTCGATGGCATCGATCTGACGCTGCGCGCCGGCCAGACGCTCGGCGTCGTCGGCGAATCSGGYTCGGGCAAGACCACGCTGGGGCTGGCGCTGACGCGCCTTATCTCCTCGAAGGGCCGGATTTCCTTCGTCGGAAAAGATATAGCGAGCTATTCATTCACGGATATGCGGCCGTTGCGCAACCAGCTTCAGGTCGTCTTCCAGGATCCCTATGGCTCGCTGAGCCCGCGCATGTCCGTCGGCGATATCGTTGCCGAAGGGTTGAAAGTGCACGAGCGCTCGCTCTCCGCCGAAGAGCGCGACCAGCGCGTCTGCTGGGCGCTTGAAGAAGTCGGCCTCGATCCGCTCACCCGCTGGCGCTTCCCGCATGAATTTTCCGGCGGCCAGCGCCAGCGTATCGCGATCGCCCGTGCCATGGTGCTGAAGCCGCGTTTCGTCATGCTCGATGAGCCGACCTCGGCGCTCGACATGAGCGTGCAGGCGCAGGTGGTGGATCTGCTGCGCGACCTGCAGAAGAAGCACGAACTTGCCTATCTCTTCATCAGCCACGACCTGAAGGTGGTCAAGGCGCTCGCCAATGATGTCATCGTCATGCGCTTCGGCAAGGTGGTGGAGCAGGGGGCGTCAGCGGATATCTTCCGTGCGCCGAAGGATGACTATACCAAGGCGCTGATGGCCGCCGCCTTCAATATCGAGGCGGTGCCGACGCCGGCAATTCAGCAGTAAAAGACGGGCAGCAGCAAAGAAGATCATGTCAGCAAGACCTCCCATTCTCGTCGATCTCAAGTTCGATCCTGAAACCGTTGCCCGCATCCTGAAGACCGACTTTGCCGATCGCGGCAGCATCAATTCGGCCGATCCCGAGAGCAAGGGCCTTGACCTGACCGGCGTGGACTACGCGCTGCTCTGGAAGCCGGATGCCGATATCTTTCAGCGCGCGCCGAACCTGAAGGTGCTCTTTTCCGGCGGCGCCGGGGTCGATAGCATCCTGTCCATTCCCGATCTGCCTGACATCCCGATCGTTCGCTTCGTCGATCGCAGCCTGACGACACGCATGAGCGAATGGGTGGTCATGCAGTGCCTCATGCATCTGCGCCTGCAGCGCGAGCACGACCGGGACCAGCGCGACCGGGTCTGGGGCAAGCTCGTCCCGCCGGAAGCCGCCGAAATCACCGTCGGTGTCATGGGCCTCGGTATTCTCGGCCAGGATGCCGTCGCCAAGCTGCGCTTTATGGGCTTCAACGTGATCGGCTGGTCGCGGTCGAAGAAAGAGGTTGAAGGCATCGAGACCTTCGACGGCCCGGAGCTCGATACCTTCCTGTCGAAGACCGATATCGTCGTCGGCCTGCTGCCGCTGACGCCTGACACCACGGGCCTCTACAACAAGGTCTTCTTCGCCAGGCTTCGCCAGGGCGGCGCGCTCGGCAAACCTGTTTTCATCAATGCAGGTCGCGGCAAGAGCCAGGTCCAGGCCGATATCGCTGCGGCGATTGAAAGCGGGGTGCTCGGTGGCGCCTCGCTCGATGTCTTCGAGGTCGAGCCGCTGCCGGCGGATGATCCGCTCTGGCATCTGGAGACTGTCTTCATCACGCCGCATGACGCCGCGATCTCGGAAGAGAACGCGCTCTTCCGTCATGTCGAAACCCAGATCGCCCGCTTCGAACGCGGCGAGCCGCTACAGTACGTCGTCGATCGCAAGGCGGGGTACTAGAGCGCGTCGCGCAAAAGTGCGGAACTATGTGGCAAGCGCCACCAATGCCTGTGTCCGGCCCAAAGCGGATTTGCGCGACCTCTGTCGCAGGCCGGTTAACGTCCCCATTTGCCGTAACGTACTTCCGCGCTGAAACGTAATGATGTCCCCTCTGAAGGTCGCCGGCCCACCCGATCTGTAAGAGGCTTCCAATGTCTTCCATTCGAACCGCTTCTGTCGATTGCTGCCCTCCAGAACGGAGCAGTCACGGACCGTCGTATTCAAATAAAGTTGACGCCTTCCTGATGCGCAACTATCGCGGCATCCAAATTCGATATGTGGCAGCGCCTATAGAAGGTCCGAGTTTCGTCCGGCATGGAGGCAGGGAGCACAACGAAATTCTCAAGCCCCAGGCTCGGCCATTCCACCAATAACTGATCGGCCGGACCTGGCGTTGGCAGTTGAGCGACTTCGTCCCGCAATTTCTGGAAGTAGGCGAGGTTTCTCCCGACAACAGCGGGGTCGTCTGTCTGGCCATGTGCCACAATGAGGTGCTTCGGGTTCAGGTCTCGGATTTTCTTCAACGACAAGCAAAGGCTACGAAGGTCATCCGGCGCTCGGCTCCAGACCTCAGGAATAGGATTCTCGACAGCGTCCACGGCCAGGCAAACGCGCAACTCTGGTATCCAAACAGCAACATGATCGGGCGTATGTCCAGGCGTGTGCAGAAGTTCCAGAGTCAAATCCCCACCATGAAGCACCATGCTCTCACCTGAGAACGTCAAGGTCGGCGGTAGGATTTCAACTTCCTGGAAGCGTGGTTCGAGCGCACTCTTTTCCCTTAGTGTTTGCAGGGCCGAAGGGTCGCGCAGTCGCTCCATGGCCTTGTCATGGGCGATAATCGGGACGCCATCTATGGCACGGTTTCCCCAAAAATGGTCCCAGTCCATGTGTGAGTTGACGACGAAAAGAGGACGATCTCCACTGACATCAGCCAGAAGTTCCATTGCGCGTCGGCACAGGGCTGGCGTTGCCAGTGTATCAACCAGTACGTTGAAACGTTCTGTGCGCACGAATACACAATCAACCTCGTCACCTGCGCGAATAACGACAATGCGCTCGTCAAGCCCAGGATAAGTTGTCAACTCAACATCAAAATCCATCGTCGTCCTTCGTCCGTCTTCTGGTCCCGAATAACCACCACCTTATTAGAAGCTTCACTGGGATGTGCAATGTCCGCTTCTGGCGCGAAGCAGACAATGACCCCTAGGGCTCTCGGGCCTGAACGTGTACGACCCTCGCGCTCGATGACCTGATCACGGCAGGCGCAAGTCCAAACCGAGCTTGCTGCTAAGGACGAAGGCGACGAGCCCTACGCCGAGTAGCGCCAGCGCGAAGACTGCGGCCATCGTGCCGCCCGTGCGCAGTACCGCTCGCCTCTCCGCTATCTCCGCTCGATCGTAATGCCACTTGATGGCGAAGAACATGGCCGTTCCGAAAGCGATAAGCTTGAACGTAACGAAGACTACAGGGACCCAATCCATATCAAGGACTCTCATGTGCATCAGCTACGCGCCTTATGATCTCATCTTAGGCAAACGCATACTTCCTATTATGCAATGCAGATATGTAATGGGCGGCTTTGCGATAACGGCATGCTCCAGAAAGCCCTTTGGAACCATCCCGCACCGCTCCTCGTTTCCTGACAGGATCTCCGCGAGCCTTGCCCGCGGAATACCGCAAGGAGACGACCATGGCTCATATGGGAACGCGGTGGGAAAGGTCCGATCGCAAGCTTCATGCCGAAGAACGGATTTCGCCTGCCAAGGCCAGGCAGGGCCGTACGGGTTATCGCATCCTGACCGTGCTGGCGGCGGCGCTGGTGCTGGCCTTCCTCGTCTGGATCCCCGTCGCAATCTGGGGTCAGAAGGAAGCCACTGACATCGCCCCGCTGCAGCCGGGTCAGGAGATGCAGTCGCAGCTTCCGGCAGCTCCCGCACAGAACGCCACCCCGGCCCAGCCCGTAAGTCCAGCGCAGTAACGGGTCTGGCGAGGGCGACACGTTGCCTGTTGTTTTTTCTGGACTTTGCCGATCGATTTTTCGATAAGAAAGCGCACGAGCCGGTCGTGCGCTGGCCGTCACAAGGCCGCACCTGACCGGATTGACGGACAGGCAGGAGTTTCATGGCCAGGACCGATATCGCAAGGCGCGTCTACAATCACACCTGGAAACTCGATCCGATCGTGCGCAGTCTGATCGATACGGATTTCTACAAGCTTCTGATGCTGCAGATGATCTGGAAGCTTTATCCCGATGTCGATGCCTCTTTCACGCTCATCAACCGCACCAAGCGCGTGCGCCTCGCAGAACAGATCGACGAGGGCGAACTGCGCGAGCAGCTCGATCACGCGCGCACGCTCAAGCTCGCCAAGAAGGAAATGATCTGGCTTGCCGGTAACAGCTTCTATGGCCGCGCCCAGATCTTCGAGCCGGAATTCCTCGCATGGCTCTCCAATTTCCAGCTGCCGGAATACGAGCTTTCCAAGAAGGACGGGCAATATGTGCTCGATTTCCATGGGTCGTGGAAGGAAACGACCATGTGGGAAATCCCGGCCCTTGCCATCGTCAACGAGATGCGTTCCCGCGCCGCGATGAAGGCCATGGGCCCCTTCACGCTTGACGTGCTCTATGCCCGCGCCAAGGCCAAGATGTGGGCCAAGGTGGAAAAGCTGCGCGAACTGCCCGGCCTGCGCATTTCCGATTTCGGCACCCGCCGCCGCCACAGCTTCCTCTGGCAGCGCTGGTGCGTGGAAGCGCTGAAGGAAGGCATCGGCCCGGCCTTTACCGGCACCAGTAATGTATTGCTGGCTATGGATTCCGATCTCGAAGCCGTCGGCACCAATGCGCATGAACTGCCGATGGTGGCGGCCGCCCTTGCCGAGACCGACGAGCAGCTCAAGAACGCGCCCTATAAAGTGCTGCGCGACTGGAACAAGCTCTATGGCGGCAACCTGCTGATCGTCCTGCCGGACGCCTTCGGAACGGCCGCCTTCCTGCGCGATGCACCGGAATGGGTGGCCGACTGGACCGGCTTCCGCCCGGACAGCGCCCCGCCGGTCGAAGGCGGCGAAAAGATCATCGACTGGTGGAAGAAGATGGGCCGCGACCCGCGCCAGAAGCTCCTGATCTTCTCCGATGGCCTCGATGTCGATGCGATCATCGACACCTACAAGCATTTCGAAGGCCGCGTGCGTATGAGCTTCGGCTGGGGCACGAACCTGACGAATGACTTCGCCGGCTGCGCGCCGAATGACAGTTCCGACTTCCTGCCGATTTCCATCGTCTGCAAGGTGAGTGACGCCAATGGCCGCCCGGCGGTGAAGCTCTCGGACAATCCGCAGAAGGCGACCGGCGAACCGGCCGAAGTCGAGCGCTATCTGAAATTCTTCGGCGCCGAGGACCGCACCGATCAGGCTGTGCTGGTCTAAAGCATGTCGCGCAAAAGTGTGCAGCGGTTTTGCGATAACGACATGCGTAAAACAAAGACCTAAAGCGCGGCGAGCGGATCTGAAAGATCGCGACGCGCTTTAGGTCACCGGCTCATAAAGCACATCCAGATTTTGGCTGAAGCGAGTTTGACGAGAGCAAGGTAGTTTTCGCTTCGACGGCAACCACATGTTCCCGATCGTCGACCGGTTCGGCACCGGCTACGTCACCATGGATCAGGTGCGCCAGCACTCCGCCGATCCCGGAAAGTTCAACGGCTACGCCTGACGCGCCGAAGCCCCCTACGCTCCAACGATTTCGCTGAACTGCACGATGGGCGCGATGTCCGTATAGTTGGCGACATCAGCGACGATCTCCGCGCGGTGGGGACCGAACGCCTCCAGGAATGTCGCCAGGGTCGGCGAGTAGATGTGGCACGCCGCGACGAACTCCGGCGCGCTTCCAGGTTCGCCACCCGCAAGGCCCTTTTCGACCTCATAGCGCAGGCAGGCATCGCCGAGCCGTTCCTGGATCAGCGGCATGTGGCGGGTGCGGTAGTAGTCGTGATCGAACTTCGAGCCGCCATTGGCCGGATAGTAGACGCTCATCTTGATCATGATCGGGCTCCTGCCTGAACGCCTCTCCGAGCGTCCGAGGGGGCCTTTATAGCTCACCGACTGGTAAAGCGCATCCAGATTTTGGCTGAAGCCCATCAGCAGCTCCCTTCAAGAAGCTTGAATCAGAACCTTGCAGCTGCCGCCAGCAGTTTATGAGTGCATGACCTAAAGCATGTCGCGCAAAAGTGTGCAGCGGTTTTGCGATAACGACATGCGTAAAAACAAAGACCTAAAGCGCGGCGAGCGGATCTGAAAGATCGCGACGCGCTTTAGAGCGCAGACCGCGGCGCACTTGTTCCCGCATGAAAAAGGCGCCGCCTTGCCGGCAGCGCCTCGCATCGCGTCGGACAAGATCAGCCGGCCGGCTTCAGCGAGCTGATGATGGCGATCAGTTCGTCGTCATGGGCGTCCTGCTTGCCCTTGGTGCCCCAATAGGTGATCAGCAGCAGCTTGCCTTCAGCAGGCGAAAGCACGGCGACGCCGATATTGACCGGCCCTTCCTTGTCCGCGCCATCCCAGTCGAAGGTCTTCATCTTCATGCCGTTGATCTCGGCTTCGGACTCCTTCTGGGTCTTCTCCTCGATGGTCACGCCGTTCTTCTGCAGGAAGGCGAAGGCTTCGTCGATGATCTTGTCGCTGGTCTTCTCATCGGCAACGTCGATCGAAAGATAGATCGCCGAATCGGCCGACGAAGCGTCTATGCCGGTCTCCGTTTCCTTCGGCCCCCAGTTGTCGGGAATGGTGACGGTCGCGACCGGATCGTCGCTTGGAAATTCCAGCGTTTCCGCCTGGGCCATCACAGGCAGGAATGCCGCAAAGGCTGCAGCAATGATGAGTTTCTTCATGGTAGGTCCCCGGATGGTCGCGTCCCGGCGGGCAGCAGCCCTTGCCACCCCTCTCGCTCCGGATCGCGCCACACCCTTTTGTTATCGGCTTTTGCTTTGCCAAGCCTTACCGGGCGCGGGCCTGAAAGCACGCAATGTTTAAAGGCGCGGTCCATTTTTGGTGTCTTCAGGAAATGGACGATGCTGGCGAAGCGCGGAGCCACATCCCCAATGAGGCCATGTCAGGCAGCGAGCGGAGAGGCCCGAAAGCGCAAGGCTGCCTGGAAGCCATCAAGCGCTCAGTTGCTATTTCTCTCCCTCAACTTTCCGCCTCTACGAATCCGGTCAGACACAACCTGACCTGGAGAGAAACCGTGGAAGCCATCCCGAAAATCCCGCTTAGTTTCAAGGAAGTCACCGAGGTCACCGGCCTTAGTCGCCCCACCCTCTACCGGCAGATGAGGGCCGGCGAGCTTGGCTTTGTGAAGGTCGGAAGGCGCACGCTGTTTCGCCCCGCGGATCTGCAGGCTTTCATCGAGAGCCACATCAAGGCGCCGGCCGAAACCGCCAACCGCACCGTCTGAAACGAGACAATGCCATGCTCCGAATACCTGAATACACGCCATCGAAGATGGACGTGAACGATATCGCATGTCTGCGCCGCGACGTGTCGCTTGCCTTGACCGTCTCGCAACACGGCTACAAGCTCGATCGCAACGGGCAGGAGCTTGAAACCTGCTGCCCTTTCCATGCGGAAGACACCCCGTCCTTCACGATCTTCACAGGCAATGACGGTATCGAGCGCTTCCATTGCTTCGGCTGCGGCAGGAAGGGCGATGTGCTTGATTTCGTGCGCGAGGTGAAGGGCGGCGATCTGCCCGAAGCCATCCGCATTCTCGGCGGCGGTGTCAGCAGCCGGCCGAACCTTCGGCCGAAAACGGTCAAGGCGCGCGATCCCTATGAGGGCGTAACGCCGATCCGGCCGCCGGCGGATCTGTTGCGGGCCGGCCAGCGCGTGCGGCTCTACAATCCCAAGCGCAAGGGCGAGCGCTCCGAATGGGGCTCATTCGCGCCCTCGATGGTCTTTCCCTATCGCAATGCCGACGGCTCTCTATCAGGCTATGTGCTGCGCCATGATCTCGCCGATGGGGCTAAGGAAACGCCGATGGTGATGTTTGTCCGTCTGCCGGACGGGACCGAAACATGGTGCCGCTTCCCGTTCCCGAAGCCCCGGCCGATCTATGGTTTGCATATCGGCAACCGGCCAGATATCGGCGAGGGAAAAGTGCTTGTTGTCGAGGGCGAGAAGTGCCGCGACAGGCTGCATGAATCGAGCGGGCGTGCGGTCGTTTCCTGGGCGGGCGGGACGCAGGGCGTCAAGCACACCGACTGGTCGCCGCTATCAGGCCGCGACGTGCTCATCTGGCCGGATTTCGATCCCCCGGGCATGGCGGCGGCAAATGAAATCGCCGCGCAGCTGACGAGCCTCGGCGCCCGTATCCGGCTCGTTGGCTTTGCCGATATCGGTGCCGCAAGCGAGCTTGAGACCTATCGCGTCGAAGACTGGCGGGCGGGCCTCTATCCCGGTCGCGGCTGGGATTGCGCCGATGCGCTGGACGATGGATGGACGCAAGCCGAGATCGATGCCTTCATGCAGGCCACGGTGCGCCCCTTTGCGCTGCCGGCTGCACAGGACGAAAAGCCTGTAACGGTCGAGGGTAGGGGCCGCGCGTCGCGGCGGAAAGCAGTCGTCCGTGACATGCCGCCACCGGCCAGAGAGGGAGACGACCGGCCGAGGCTCATCTTCCACGAAGCCGACCTTTCGGAAGCGGTGACGAGTGCCTGCCGCCTGGTGGTCGATGCCGGCGCACGGCTCTACGCCCGCGACACGGCTCTGTTTCAGGCCGTCCGCGTTGCGGGGAAGGAAAAGACGGTGCTGGTTCTTGCCGATGAGAATGCGATCATCGACATCCTGACGAAACACGTGCTTTGGCTAAAGCCCGACGAGAGAAAAAAGCTCGGCTACAGGGATATATCCTGCCCGGCGCTGGTCGCGAGATCCGTCATTGCGCGACACGGCGATTGGCCTTTCCCGCAGATCAGGGCGATCGTTTCCCTGCCGACGATGCGCAGCGATGGCACCATCATCGATGCACAGGGCTTCGACCAGCAATCGGGCATCCTGTTTGAATCGGACAAGACATGGCCCGCAATACCCGAATGCCCTGACAGGGCTGCGGCACTGGCGGCGCTGGACACTATCAGGAAGCTCATTTCGAGCTTCCCCTTCGTGGGCGGCGTCGATGAATCGGCAGCGCTCGCCATGATCCTGACGGCGGTCATCCGCCCCAGCCTCAAAACCGCACCGCTATTTGGCGTGAATGCGACGGCGCCCGGCACAGGCAAATCCAAGCTGGTGGATGTTGCGGCCATTCTCGCGACCGGCCGGGTCGCAGCGGTCAACTCCTATGCGGGCGACGATAACGAGCTGCGCAAAGTCCTGGAGTCGCGGCTCCTGCAGGGCGACAGTTTCATCAATCTCGACAACCTGTCGGTGGCGCTTCGCTCGGATCACCTTTGCCAGGTTCTGTCCCAGGAGGAGGTCAATGTTCGCCCGCTCGGCAAAACCCTCGCGCTGGACTCGACAACGGCGGTCATGTTCTGCGCGACCGGCAACGGCTTGCGCTTTGCCGGCGACCTGACGCGGCGCGTGGTGCTGATCAATCTCGATGCCGGCGTCGAGCGGCCGGAAGAGCGCGTCTTCGAGAGCGACGTCATCGAGGACGCACGCCGGCAGCGGGTGGAGATCGTGACCGCCGCCCTGACCGTGTTGCGGGCCTTCGTCGTGAACCAGGCAGACAAGGTCTCGCCGGCGCTCGGTTCCTTCGAGCAATGGTCCAACCTCGTCCGCTCCGCGCTCGTCTGGCTGGGATTGCCCGACCCGCTCGGCAATGCGGCCAAGATCAGGGACAACGACCCGGAGAAGGAAAGAACGTCGGCAATCATCGCGGCCCTGCCGGCCGGCAAGCCCTGGGCGGCGGCAGATATTGCCAGGATGGTGGACGAAGGCGCCTTCGATCCGATCGGCAACCGCCAGCATGAGGGGCTGATTGATGCTCTTGGCGAATTCATCGAGCGTGGCAAGCTGAATACGACGCGGTTCAGCGGGTTCCTGCGCAAGCACTGCGGGCGGATCGTCAACGGGCAGATGATCGTCATTGCGGGGAAAAACCGCGTGAACGCGGTGCTTTGGAAGGTCGAAGCAAAGCTGGAAAAGTGGAGAGATAGTGCAACCTAGGATGCTTGAACTCGGATTTCCACGCTTAATTAACTCTCTCTTGAGAGATTATCTTAACCATAAATTCAAGCTGGCTTAGTCATGGCGGAAACATCTATCGAGTGGACTGATGCAACGTGGAACCCGGTGGCGGGTTGCAGCATAATGAGCGCTGGCTGCACGAATTGCTATGCGATGCGCATGGCTGCCCGCCTCGAAGCGATGGGTCTGGAAAAGTACAAGGGACTTATCCGTAAAAGCGGCGGCCGAGCCAAGTGGACAGGAGCAATTTACCTGGACGAGAAAGCTCTCTCAGTGCCGGCGTCATGGTCCAAGCCCCGAAATGTTTTCGTCAATTCCATGTCGGACCTTTTTCATCCAGATGTTCCGGTCGATTTCGTTCGCAGAGTGTGGTCTGCAATGGCCGAGACGCGTCGCCATACATATCAGATCTTGACCAAGCGCCCCGACCGGATGGCTGCAATCCTCAGCAACGGATTTGACGTGCTGCCGAACGTTTGGCTTGGCGCTAGTGTGGAAGATGGCCGTGTGATTCATCGGCTCGACGAACTGCGGCAAGTTCCGTCCGCCGTCCGTTTCGTATCCTTTGAGCCACTTATAGGCTCCGTTTCGGCAGGGAGTCTAAATGGTATCCAGTGGGCAATTGTCGGGGGAGAATCCGGCCCTCACGCAAGACCGATGGATGCAGCCTGGATTGATGAAATCTTCGATATGTGCACCGACGCGGATACAGCGTTCTTCTTCAAACAGTGGGGTGGACAGAATAAGAAGAAAACCGGCCGTTCATATCGAGGCCGTACATGGGACAATATGCCGTCCATCGCAGCCTAAACAGGTTCAATCTTATCAGTCTCTTCCGGCGTGCGTCGTCTCGACCCATTTAGACGCCATGTTTCTTTGATTTCTCCGGCTTTCCCTAACTCGGCACAAATCTGTTTGGCATCCGTCTTTCTCAGCATGTATCGATCTAACATAGGCGGCCAGATTGCAGAAAACGGCTTCGGACACTGTGGCAATTGGTGACGGAGCCAATCTTTGGCTTGGCTCCTGATATTGGCTATTTGCGAGTCCATGGAAAGCTCCGCCATAGATGCCATCTCTTCCGGAGGAAAAAGCCCGAACTGCTTAGTTTTTGTCTCCTGAATTACCTGGCGGGCGACAGCTCTTCGCATTCCATGATCCTTCAGTGCCGCGTATTCGACATCACGGTACGCTGCCAGTCCCTCTGGGCTTCTGGTGCCATATACGATGTGGAAGTGCGTGCGGTCCGATATTTTCTCAATCGGAGTGCTCAAGACGTGAGCGAATTTCCCTGCATTCCAAAACTGCTCACGAAAGAGAGCCATCAAAGCCTCCTCTCGTGGCAATGATGTATCGAGGCGCGCTTTCCAGTCGGCCCCAAGGATACCGTCGAATGATGCAAGGGTCACAGGATCGGACGATGCGGTGAATCTATTTACGAAATCGAACATGAAATTGAGTAGCACTTCACCGGGAGAGTGCTCGAAAATTGGCTTTACCTTTTGGAACTCGTAGCCGGTCCACCCTGTCGGATCGATGAAAGTGAGAGCAAATGAATTTGCCATCATTCTCTGAATTTGAGGGATGGCGTTCTCGAACTTCCCCTTGAATGTCTCGATAACGAAGTCGTCCGCCGGGTTGTGATGTACTCCGACGGCGGATTGCAGTTGTGCAAATGCAGTTGGATTCTCTTCGACGAAAAAGCACTTGATGCACGGCCTTTTGCCTGTCGAGCGGACTTTTGCTTGGACATCCTTCAGGACTTGAATTGCGATCATAAACGAGGAATCAGCGTGGTCGGAAGTTCTCGTCTCCCAAGGCCCTGAAAACCCATCGATGTAGGCAAGAGTTGACCAGCCTCCATGCAAAGTTTTGAACGCAAGTGTCTGTAAATACTTTTTCAGAATGAAATGTTTAGTTTCGGTTTGCTCGCGGCCTTGATAAACGCTTGTCATGTGAAAACATTTTCCAGCTGGTTGCTATTTCAACCTAAGCCAGATTCGCGATTCGGTCAGTACATCCGTAGGTAATGGGGCCGCTTTTCCCAAAATTTTAGCAGCAGCTTCGGTCTTCTGATGCCAGCCGGCGCTGCATGATTGTATTATGGACGAGATGCATAGGATGCATAACTTGCATAGGACTTTCCATTCGTCGTGTGGGAAATGTCAGATCGTGACATGACAGGCATTGAATCTGACATTTCCTATAGAGCAGTTGAAAACTGCCCCTGCATCACCTGCGTCCTATGCGGCCAGCGAAGATATCTACTTCGACAGCCAGCTTTCGAAATAGTGGCGGACAGCCGCACCTGCGCCGAAATGATCGG
The DNA here is from genome assembly GCF_056398505.1 of Rhizobium sp. 01T437. Taxonomy (NCBI): domain Bacteria; kingdom Pseudomonadati; phylum Pseudomonadota; class Alphaproteobacteria; order Hyphomicrobiales; family Rhizobiaceae; genus Rhizobium; species Rhizobium sp. 01T437. Next base: position 452,697 of record NZ_JBFTPM010000006.1, on the reverse strand, counting down.
TTGTATCCAACCTCGCAACTGCGCCTCGCACGACATCCGCCATAACGGATGCAGGCAAGATGCCGGACTTGACCATGCTTTGAAACAGTTCCTCCACCAGGATGATCGTCCCGATCGCTTCGTCTTCAGCCTTGAAATTCGCCATCGCTGGTCTCCCTCTGCGTCGTTGGCAATGAAAATGTAGAGCAACCTATCTTGTTAGGATCGCGTTGTGGAGCAGCCCGCGAATTTCGTCGCGCTACTGAACTTGGCCGGACGGAGGTGCAACGTCTCGAAGAGAGTTGGGTATCCGAGCCTCTACGCCTCGCGCTCGATCGTCGGCAGCTTGCTCGGCCCGACCTACGAGCTTGCTTCGGATGCCACGAGCCTTGCGGGCCTCGCCGTCGCCAATGCGAAGGGCGCAGTCACAGGCAATGCGCCCGGCATGACCGAAGGCGATGTTGCAACGGTTCGCAGGCTGACGCCCTTTGCGAGCCTGCCTTACTGGCGGTGGTTGATTGATGGGGTGTTGGTGCCAGAGGCGAAAGAGGCGGTTCGCCGCTGATTGATGTTACCTGGCATCGTCACTGACAGGCCGCCGAAGGTTGCCCTTACCAGCCCTGAAAGCGGCCATGTCGGCCTCATACTTGCGCTCACGCCGCTGCTTGCGCCAATACGCCCAGACCTCCAGCACAATAAAGCGAAGCAGTTCTCGACCGAAGACCAACATAAGACCTTGCAAGACACACTCCAAGGCGTCGCCCGCTTATTCGGGGCGGGCTATACTGACAACTATTTAAGTTATGCACGCGTGCATTGTGAGGGCTGCTTCCGAAAAAAAGCAGATCAGAACATAGAGGGTTCCGGAATTGAAGGTGTTCGACTGAGGGCAGAAGGAGCGCTATGAACGCTGCGGCCGCCGGCCCGCTGCAATCTTCAAATGTTTTGCGCCATCTTGAACACTGGCGCGAAAAGATAAAAGAGGCTCTTGGCGGCTGATGCGGTGATGTGGTCGGCATCCATGTAAAGCGGCACGCCGCTTCGCGAGGCGTGGCAATGATCGTTGTTGCAAAAGGCCGGCAGCGGATCGACGACAATTGCACCATATTTATCGGCATATTTCTCCAGCATCGAGCGGGCGAGCGCCTGCCGTTCGGCGACGTAGGACAGGGGTGGGGCGATATCCGTCGAGGTGCCGTCGAGCTTGGCCTTGGCAAGAGCTTCGGGCACGAAATGCCCCATCTCGGGCACGTCCATAACCAGCACGACCGTGACGCCTTCCTGCTTCAGCTCGGCGAGAGTCTTATCCAGGGCCGTGGCAATCGGCGTCGAGTAATCGGCCACAGACGGGGGGATTGAAGGATCGAAATAGTCCCCCTGGTTCGGTAGTTCGGAATTGTGAACGTATTTCGGCCAATAGGCGAGCATGAACACGAGCGGAATATGCTCCCGCTTGATGAGGTCGCGTACTGAATCGTTGAAGGCCGTGCAGCGTCGCGTATCGTTTTTGCCCGCAAGCGCAACGTCGGTCAACGGAGGGCATGACGCATGGGCAGCGAACCTGCCGCCAAAACCCGCGGCAGCGGCGGCGGCATCGATGCCCGGCGCCATCGCGGCAGCGTGCGAGTCGCCCCACACCAGAAAGTCGGGGCCAACATCATTCGGATCGCCCAGGCCGCAGACCTTGCCGGCTTCGATGTCGGCGTCTGACGGGCCTTTGTGATCCGACTCGGTAAAGCAACCGTCCATATAGAAGTGGCTTCGGTCATATGTGGCCGCATAGATCGACCGAACGTCGGCCGGCAATCGGCCCGGTGCGCCACCACTCATGACCAGAAGCAGCCCGGCGCCGGCCGTAAGCCCGATCAGCGCGGCCGCCATTGCCGGCAGCTGCTTGCCGGTGAGCAGCCCCCAATTTCCACGAAACGGCTTTTCGATGAACCGCCAGGAGGCGACCGCAACAAGCATCGATGCCAGGACCACGACGCACCGCAGCAGCGGCGTCAGCTCGTGACCCGCGAAATAGCGGGTGAAGACGATAATCGGCCAATGCCAGAGATAGAGCGAATAGGAAATCAGCCCGACAAAAACCAGCGGACGCAGCGAAAGAAGCCGGCCGACGAAGCCGCTGCCTGCACGCGCGTGGATGATGAAGGCGGCGCCCAGGCATGGCAGCAATGCGGCATAGCCCGGAAAGGGCGTTTTCTCGGTAAAGGTGAGAACCGCAATGCCGATCAGGACAAGGCCGATCGCCGCCAATGCCTGCCGGCCCGTCTCGCTTTTCACCTCGGGGATGGCCTTGAGGCCGATGATGACGCCGATCAGAAGTTCCCAGACGCGATATTGCGAAAGGAAGAAGCCCGCTGTCGGATCGCGATACAACACACCGATGCCGGCGGCGAAGGATGTGGCGAGGGCGACAAGCGCGAAAGGAACCATCCGCCGCGGCGCGACCTTCTGCAGCAGGATCATGACGAGGGGAAAGGCGATATAGAATTGCTCTTCGACCGCAAGCGACCACGTATGCAGCAGCGGCTTCATCTGCGCGCCGATATCGAAATAGCCCACCTCTTTTGCAAACTGAATGTTCGACATGAAGAGGGCGGCGGCTGTCATGCTCCCGGCGAAATATGAAAGCTCCAGAGGCATGAGGGCGAACCAGGCGACGACGGCGCAAGTCGCCATCATCGCAAAGAGGGCCGGGAAGATACGACGGATGCGCCGCTGATAGAAATTCAGGAGGCTGAACTCGCCTTTCGCCATCTCGCCGGCAATCAACGACGACATCAGATAGCCGGAAATGACGAAAAAGACATCGACGCCGACGAATCCACCGCTGATGCCGGGAATTCCAGCGTGGAAAAGAACGACCGGCAGGATGGCAAGGGCGCGTAGTCCGTCGATATCAGATCGGTATGCCAGGTGCGCTCCATTGTGTGGCGCGCTTGGAACGGGATTTTTTCCCTTTGTAAACAACGTCACAGACCTTCGCACTTGCGTATCCGGTAAACAACGGATGGAGCTATCCGTGAGAATTGAGGTATTTCGAGGCCCATAGAGCCAGCAGAACCGCGACCCCTAGCCAGATCGCTATGATCGCTATCAAACCCGCCCTGCTCACAGGACGCTCTTTCCGGCTTGCGGCAAGTGTCCTTAATTCCAACATCAGGGGCGCGGGAATAAGCCGGACAGCCCAGATCACACCGAGCGGCACGATGATCAGATCATCGAGATATCCGAGTATCGGGATGAAGTCGGGAATGAGATCGATGGGCGACAGCGCATAAGCCGCCACCGCGCCGGCCACGAGTTTTGCAGATATGGGCGTGCGTTCGTCGCCGGCAGCCAACCAAAGCGCAATGACGTCGCGTTTAACGGCCCGCGCCCATTGCTTCAAATGCTCAAGCCATTTGTTCATTGCGCGTCAGCAATGCCCCCGGGATGCCGTTTGTTCAATTGGTACTCCGGGGCGTCAGGCGAAACACTCATCCAAATCTGCATAGGATGATTGGATCGTTTCTACCGAAGCGCGGAAATTGTCAGTCCTTCATATCAAGGCAATGTAATTGACATTTTCAAGGAAGGGGACGGGAAGAGCAAGCCTTCCTAGGCATCCTATGCACCGTATTCAGCCTCAACTGTTCTCATGGATTCTCGCTGTGATCAGTGACACGACGGCGAAAGGCTGCAGACGTGGTGAAAGTCCCCCTCTACCAAGAAAATCAGGATCGGGCTGCATTGCGGCCCGAATATACCGAAACGCTAGTCGGTGGTGCGACGGCCGATGCCTTCGGCTCGGCAAAGGGCTGCAGTCCGTTGCCGGCGGCATGGATGTCGCGGCCGAAGCGGTACAGCGCCTGCAGCAGATAAGAGGCTTGCCGGCAAAAGGCATTACTCAATTGTTGAAAGGGTGGGCGGCAAGCACGCGACGGCGCCCGCTGCATCGCGAATGTCGAATTCTTGCTGTTGAGATCGCCGCTAGGATTGTCACTTTGGCAATCGGCAAAAACATCAATAAATACAATAATTTAGTTTAAAACCAATGGCGGACAAGGTGGGATTCGAACCCACGGTACGCTTTCACGTACACACGCGTTCCAGGCGTGCGCCTTAAACCACTCGGCCACCTGTCCTTATTGGGTGTTCGCATCCGCAGAGGATGCAAATCGTCGGAACGGCGCGATATATACCGATGATTTTTTGAGGATCAACCCAAATCTAACAGTTTTTTGACTTCTTCCGATAAAACTGCGCGCATGCCGTCCATTGCGCCGTGCTCGCTCCCAGCCTATCTCTAGGTTTGGGTGGAGAATGGCGCGGCTCGCCGGACATCAGGGCATTACCGTCGTCGGAGGATTTGATGCGTTTCTTGTTGCGTCTTGCCAGCCTGTTTGCGCTGGCAGTTGCGGTCATTGCCGGAACCATCGATTCGATCCAGTCCGTTGCATCCTCGCAAGTGATCATGACCCCGATGTCGGATGCCTGGCAGGATGTCAGCCCCTCGACGCTTACCGCGCTCCAGTCCTCCGTTTCCTATTACGTCCATCCGCGTTTCTACGCTTTCATCTTCCAGTGGCTCATGCTGCAGCCGGCCTTTGCCGTGCTTCTGGTACTGTCGCTCATCCTGTGGATGATCGGCTACAAGAAGCCGCCGGTGGCAGGCCGTTTTACCGCCTGACAAACAGGGGCTGGAGGGTGTGGATGAGCGCAATCGGCAGCTACCAGAACGGGAAGATAATGATGCCGATGACGCCACGGCATTGGTTAGAAAATCCGCATTTTAGCGGTCGATTTGCCCAGAATTCAGGACCTGTGGACTGATTTTCGGCAATAATGGCAAATCTTTACCAACCGAAAAATTTCTCGTGAATTTTTTGTGGAGCCATGCAAGGATGCACGCAGCCAGGCCTCCGGGGGGAGGTCGGTGGTTCCGCAGACATGCCTGAAAAAGGCTTGCGGGAGGACCCCAGACAAATAGCAACAACAGGGCTGCAAACTCATGAAAAAATCCCTTCTCACCCTCCTTGCCGTGGCAGCGATGTCGACGACGGCGCTTGCCGCCGACATTAAGCCGGCTCTCGTTTACGGCACCGGCGGGAAGTTCGATAAGTCCTTCAACGAAGCTGCCTTTAACGGCGCTGAAAAGTTCAAGAAGGAAACCGGCATCGCCTACCGCGATTTCGAGCCGACCGGCGACACCCAGGGCGAGCAGGCCATCCGCAACTTCGCAAGCCGCGGCTTCAACCCGGTTGTTGCCGTTTCCTTCGCCTGGACCTCGGCTGTCGAGAAGGTTGCCGCTGAATTCCCGGATACCAAGTTCATCATCGTCGACTCCGTCGTCGACAAGCCGAACGTCCGTTCCGTCCTCTACAAGGAAGAAGAAGGCTCCTATCTCGTCGGCGTTCTCGCCGGCATGGCGTCCAAGACCGGCAAGGTCGGTTTCGTCGGCGGCATGGACATTCCGCTGATCCGCAAGTTCGAATGCGGCTATGAGCAGGGCGCACGCGCCGCCAAGGCCAATGTCGAAGTCTTCCAGAACATGACCGGCACGACCGGTGCTGCCTGGAACGACCCGGTTCGCGGCGGCGAGCTCGCCAAGAACCAGATCGACCAGGGTGCTGACGTCGTTTACGCAGCAGCGGGTGCAACCGGTCTCGGCGTTCTGCAGACGGCAGCCGACAACAAGAAGCTGTCGATCGGCGTCGATTCCAACCAGAACCACCTGCATCCGGGTTCCGTTCTGACCTCGATGGTCAAGCGCGTCGATCTCGCCGTCTACAACGCCTATAACGACACCAAGAACGACAAGTTCACGGCTGGCGTCCAGTCTCTCGGCGTCAAGGAAGACGGCGTTGCCGCCGCGATGGATGAGAATAACAAGTCGCTGATCACGCCGGAAATGCAGGCCGCCGTCGACAAGGCCAGGGCCGACATCATTGCTGGCACCGTCAAGGTCCACGATTACACCACGGACAATGCCTGCCCGAAGTGAGTCGTAACTGAGATCGGGCGTATGGCGGACAAGGATTTTCGCCATACGCCCTTTTCTTATTTGGAGCCTGCTGTGACAGACCAGCCTGCTATCGAACTTGTCGGCATCGACAAGAAATTCGGCGCCGTTCACGCCAACAAGGACATCAACCTGACCGTCGCCAAGGGCTCGATCCATGGCATTATCGGGGAAAACGGCGCTGGCAAATCGACCCTGATGTCCATCATCTATGGTTTTTACCAGGCCGACAGCGGCGAGATCCGCGTCAACGGCCAGCCCATCACCATCAGGGACAGCCAGGCGGCCATCGCTGCCGGCATCGGCATGGTGCACCAGCATTTCATGCTGGTCGACAATTTCACCGTCCTCGAAAACATCATGCTCGGTGCCGAAGGCGGCGCGCTGCTGGCGAAGGGCGTTGCTTCTGCCCGCGCCGAACTCAAGCGGCTGGAAACTGAATACGGCCTGGAAGTCAACCCGGATGCGCTGATCGAGCAGCTCCCGGTCGGCCTGCAGCAGCGTGTGGAAATCCTGAAAGCCATGTATCGCGGCGCCGAGATCCTGATCCTCGATGAGCCGACGGGTGTGCTGACGCCGGCCGAGGCCGATCACCTGTTCCGCATCCTCGGCGTGCTGCGCGACGAGGGCAAGACCGTTGTCCTCATCACCCACAAGCTGCGCGAAATCATGGCGATCACCGATACCGTCTCCGTCATGCGCCGCGGCGAGATGGTCGCCACCCGCAAGACCAGCGAGACCACGGTGGAAGAGCTTGCCGAACTCATGGTCGGCCGCCGTGTGCTGCTGCGCGTCCAGAAGGGCGAGGCAAAGCCTGCCGATGTCGTGCTGTCCGTCCGCAACCTGACGGTCAAGGACAACAGAGGCGTGACGATGGTCGACAATGTCTCCTTCGATGTCCGCGCCGGCGAGATCGTCGGCATTGCCGGTGTCGCCGGCAACGGCCAGTCGGAACTGCTGGAAGCGATTGCCGGTATCCGCAAGCCCGCCTCCGGCGAAATCCTGCTCGACGGCCAGACCATCGACAAGGCCGATCCGGCCCGCCTGCGTGAGCTCGGCCTCGCCCATATTCCCGAAGACCGCCACCACATGGGGCTGGTCCTGAAATTCGAGGAATATGAAAATGCCGTGCTCGGCTATCATCGCCGGCCGGATTACAGCCGCGGCCCGCTGCTCGATCTTGACGCCATCCGCAAGGATGCCATGGAGAAGATCGAGAAATACGATATTCGCCCGCCGAACCCGCGTCTGAAGACGGCGAATTTTTCCGGCGGCAACCAGCAGAAGATCGTCGTCGCCCGCGAGATCGAGCGCGATCCGAAGATGCTGATCATCGGCCAGCCGACCCGCGGCGTCGATATCGGCGCCATCGAATTCATCCATCGCCGGATCATCGAGATGCGCGATGCGGGCAAGGCCATCCTGCTCGTATCAGTCGAACTCGACGAAATCCGCGCCCTTTCAGACCGTATCCTTGTCATGTTCGCCGGCCACGTCGTCGGCGAGAAGACGCCCGATGCCGGTGAACAGACCCTCGGCCTGATGATGGCCGGCATTGCCGCGTGAGGCCTCGATGAGCACTGCTTCCGTAACATTACCGAGATGGATCAATTACGGTCTGATCCCTCTTTTGAACCTGGTCGTTGCTTTCCTGATCTCCGGCTTCGTCATCTGGCTGATCGGTGAAAGCCCGCTGGCCGCGCTATCGCTGCTCATCGAGGGCGTCTTCGGCAGCGGCGAAGGCATTGGCTTCACGCTGTTTTACGCCACAAGCTTCATCTTCACCGGCCTTTCGGTTGCGGTCGCCATCCATGCCGGCCTCTTCAATATCGGCTCGGAAGGCCAGGCCTATATCGGCGGCCTCGGCTGTGCGCTGGTGGCGCTGGCGCTCGACAAATACGTGCCCTGGTATGTGACGATGCCGATCGCCGTCATCGGCGCCGGCCTTTTCGGGGCCGCCTGGGCCTTCATCCCCGCCTTCCTGCAGGCCAAGCGCGGCAGCCATATCGTCATCACGACGATCATGTTCAACTTCATCGCAGCCACGCTCATGGTCTATCTGCTGGTGCATGTACTGATCGTGCCGGGCAAGATGGCGCCTGAAACCCGCACCTTCCTCGAAGGCGGACAGCTTCCGAAGCTCGGCTGGATCATGACCATGTTCGGAGCCAAGCTCGGTGCAGCGCCGTTCAATGTCTCCTTCATTATTGCCCTGGTTGCCGCCTGGTTCGTCTGGGTGCTGATCTGGCGCAGCAAGCTGGGCTTTGAGATGCGCACGCTGGGCGTCAGTCCGACCGCCGCTGTCTATGCCGGCGTTCCCTATGCCCGCACTGTCATCATCGCCATGCTGCTTTCGGGTGCGCTTGCCGGCATGATGGCGCTGAACCCGGTCATGGGCTCGTCTGCGCGCTTGCAGGTGGAATTCGTCGGCGGCGCCGGTTTCGTCGGCATCGCCGTATCGCTGATGGGACGAAACCATCCGCTCGGCATCATCTTCTCCGCGATCCTGTTTGGCGCTCTTTACCGAGGCGGTGACTGGATCTCCTTCGAAATGCCGAACATCACCCGCGAAATGATCCTCGTCATCCAGGGTCTGGTGATCCTGTTTGCCGGTGCCCTGGAATATATGTTCCGACCGGCGATCGCGAGCATCTACCAGCAGTTCAAGCGAGCCTGAGGAGCGAACGATGGATTATTATGAAATCTTCATCAGCGTTCTGAGCTCGACGATCCGGCTTTCCATTCCGCTGATCTTTACCGCACTTGCCGGCTTGTTTTCCGAGCGCGCCGGCATTTTCGATATCGGCCTGGAAGGCAAGATGCTGGGCTCGGCATTTGCTGCTGCCTGCGTCGCCTATCTCACCGGTTCGGCCTGGGCCGGCCTCGGCGCCGGCGTGGTCTGCTCGGTCGCGTTGAGCCTCGTGCACGGTTTTGCCTCGATTACCAATCGCGGCAACCAGATCGTTTCGGGTGTCGCCATCAATTTCTTCATCGCCGGTATCACCATCGTGCTTGGCCAGGCCTGGTTCGGGCAGGGCGGCCGCACGCCGCAGCTGCCGCCGGAGGCGCGTTTCGCACCGATCACGCTTCCGGGCGCGGATGCCATCCGTGACGTGCCGGTCATCGGACCGCTTTATGCCGGCGTGATCTCCGGCAACAATATCCTGACCTACCTTGCCTTCCTCGCCGTGCCCTTCTCCTGGTGGGTGCTCTATCGCACGCGTTTTGGCCTGCGCCTTCGCGCCGTCGGTGAAAATCCGGGTGCCGTGGATACGGCAGGCATCTCGGTCTCCTGGCTGCGCTATCGCGCCGTTATGTGCGCCGGTATCCTCTGCGGCTTTGCCGGCACCTATCTGGCGATCGCCCAGTCCGCCGCCTTCATCAAGGACATGTCTGCCGGCAGGGGCTATATCGCGCTTGCCGCTCTCGTCTTCGCCAAGTGGAGGCCGGTGCCTGTCATGTTCGCCTGCCTGCTCTTCGGCTTCCTCGATGCGCTGGCGAATTTCATGCAGGGCAAACAGGTGCCGCTGATTGGCGAAGTACCGGTACAGGTTTTCCAGGCTCTGCCCTATATCCTCACCTGCGTTCTGCTCGCCGGCTTCATCGGCGTTGCAATTCCGCCGAAGGCCGGCGGTGTGCCCTACACGAAGGAGCGTTGATATGTCTCACGACCTGTTCGAAGCTGCTCGCGGCGCCATGGCCTTCGCGCATGCTCCTTATTCCAAGTTTCCCGTCGGCGCGGCAATCCGCGCCGAGGATGGCAAAGTCTATACCGGCGCCAATATCGAGAACCTCTCCTTCCCGCAGGGCTGGTGCGCCGAGCCGACGGCAATCAGTGCCATGATCATGGGTGGTGCCAAGAAGATCGTCGAAATGGCCGTCATCGCCGAAAAACTGCCGCTCTGCCCGCCTTGCGGCGGCTGCCGGCAGAAGATCTCGGAATTCGCCTCGAAGGACACGAAGATCTATCTCTGCGACGAAGCCGGCGTGAAGAAGACCATGACCATGGAAGAGCTTCTTCCCTTCAGTTTTGAGACGGAACTCGGATGATCGCGACCATCGATCTGCTCGCGGCTCTGCTCGGCGGGCTCAAACCGCGCTACGGCATCGTGCTCGGCTCCGGCCTCGGCTCTCTGGTCAGTGAGCTCACCGATGTCGTGCGTATTCCCTATAAGGATCTGCCGGGTTTTCCGGTCAGCGCCGTCTCCGGCCATGCCGGAGAGGTCGTCGCCGGCCATCTCGGCTCGGTGCCGGTCATCATGCTCTCCGGCCGTGTCCACTACTATGAAAAGGGCGATGCCAACGCCATGCGCCTGCCGATCGAGGTCCTGCAGGCGCTCGGCGTCGAGGTCTTGATCCTCACCAATTCGGCGGGTTCGCTGAAAGAGGACATACCGCCCGGCTCCGTCATGCAGATTGCCGATCACATCAATTATTCCGGCATGAATCCGCTGATCGGGCAAGAGAGCGATCATCGTTTCGTCGGCATGACCAATGCTTATGATGCCGAGCTTTCGGCTGCGATGCAGAAGGCCGCCAAGACGCTTGATATCCCGCTCGCAAGCGGCGTCTACATGTGGTTCTCGGGCCCAAGCTTCGAGACGCCGGCCGAAATCCGTATGGCCCGCATTCTCGGTGCCGATGCAGTCGGCATGTCGACCGTGCCGGAGGTCATCATCGCAAGAATGCTGGGGCTGAGGGTTGCCGCCGCCTCCGTAATCACCAACTATGGGGCTGGCATGACCGGAAACGAGCTCAGCCACGAGGAAACCAAGGACATGGCGCCGGTTGGCGGTGCCCGTCTCGCCGCTATACTCAAAGAAATGATTGCCGGGAGCTGATTGCCGGTGGAGGAAGCGAAAATGAATAGCTATTCCAGCCGGGAAACGGCCGCTGTTGCCCTTTCCCTTCTCGATCTCACCAATCTGAAGGACGATTGCACGCAGGAGCAGATCGACACACTCTGCGCCCGCGCGCAGACGCCCTATGGCAACAGTGCTGCAATCTGCATCTGGCCGCGTTTCGTCGCCCATGCCCGCATCGTGCTCGGCAAGGGCCATCCGGTCCGCATCGCGACCGTCGTCAATTTCCCCTCCGGCGATATGGAAATCGCCGATGTTGCCGCCGAAACGCGTGAGGCGATCGCCGACGGCGCCGATGAGATCGATCTTGTCATCCCCTATCGCAAGCTGATGGCAGGCAACGAAAAAGCCGTCACCGACATGGTTACGGCCGTGCGCGCCGAATGCGTTGCGCCTGTCCTGTTGAAGGTCATCATCGAGACCGGCGAGCTGAAGGATGCCGCCCTCATCCGCCGCGCCTCGGAACTGGCGATCGAAGCCGGCGCCGATTTCATCAAGACCTCTACCGGCAAGGTCTCGGTCAACGCTACGCTGGAAGCAGCCGATATCATGATCCGCGCTATCAGAGAGAGCGGCCGCAAGGTGGGCTTCAAGCCCGCTGGTGGCATATCGACCGTTGCGGATGCTGCCCTTTATCTGAGCCTTGCGGAAACCATCATGACGCCGGATTGGGCGATGCCCTCCACCTTCCGTTTCGGCGCCTCCGGCCTGCTCGACAATATCCTGGCAGTGCTCAGTGGCACGGAGCCGAAGCCGGCGGCAGCCTCGAGCTATTGAGATGATCCCGCAGGAGATCATCCGCCAGAAGCGCAACGGCGCCGAACTGCCGACCGATGATATCGACGCCTTTATTGCAGCGCTGGCTGCCGGCAATCTGTCGGAAGGCCAGATCGGCGCCTTTGCCATGGCGGTCTGGTTCAGGGGCATGTCGCGCACCGAAACCGTTGCGCTGACGCTTGCCATGGCGCGCTCCGGCGACATGCTCTCCTGGGAAGGCATCGATCGGCCAGTCGCGGATAAGCATTCGACCGGCGGAGTGGGCGACAACGTCTCGCTGATGCTTGCCCCGATTGCTGCCGCCTGCGGTCTGGCCGTGCCGATGATTTCCGGCCGCGGCCTCGGCCACACCGGCGGAACGCTGGACAAGCTCGAATCCATTCCAGGCTATACGATCAATCCGGCTGCCACTCTCTTCCGCAAAGTGGTGAAAGAGGTTGGCTGCGCCATCATCGGCCCGACGGGTGCCTTGGCGCCGGCCGATGGCCGGCTCTACGCCGTGCGCGATGTGACGGCGACCGTCGATTCCATCCCGCTGATAACAGCCTCGATCCTGTCCAAGAAGCTTGCCGCCGGCCTTCAGACATTGGTGCTCGACGTCAAGACCGGCAACGGCGCCTTCATGGCCGATCCGGAGCAGGCGATCGTGCTGGCGCATTCGCTGGTCGAAGTCGCAAATGGCGCGGGTGTGAAGACATCTGCGCTGATCACGGACATGAACCAGCCGCTTGCCGATAGCGCCGGCAATGCCGTGGAAGTGCGCAACTGCCTTGATTTCCTGGCAGGCCGAAAGGCCGGTACCCGTCTTGAAACCGTGGTGCTTGCCTTTGCCGCCGAGATGCTCGTGCAGTCGGGTGTTGCGGGCTCGCTTATGGAGGCGGAGAGCAAAGCGCAGGATGCTCTCTCTTCCGGCAAGGCTGCGGAGATCTTCGCGCGCATGGTGCATATGCTCGGCGGCCCGGCCGATCTTCTGGAACGGCCGGATGCCTATCTGCGTAAAGCGCCCATCGAGCGGCCTGTTCCGGCATCGCGCACCGGCTGGCTCGCGGCCTGCGACGCCCGCGATTTGGGCGTGAGCGTGATCGACCTTGGCGGCGGGCGACGCCATCCGGCTGACAGGATCGACCATAGCGTCGGCTTCACCGGTCTGCTGCCGCTTGGAACGCGTGTGAATGAGGGCGATCCGATAGCGCTCGTTCACGCTGCCGACGACGCTTCGGCCGAAAGAGCCGTCGTCGCACTTGCCGCAAACTATCGCATCGCAGACGAGAAGCCGGAGCTTCCCGCTGTCATCGCCGGCCGTATCTGATGGGAATTACTGCTTGAGGCTGAGGGAGCCGTCGGCGACGGAGTAGGAGGCAAGCTTCTGCAGGAAGCTCATGCCGACCAGTGTGCCGCTCAGCGCCTCGTCTTTCAGCACGAAGGCTTCGACGCTGCGAACGCGAATGCCGCCGATTTCCACGCGGTCGAGCATCACATGCGCCGCCTTGGTCTGCCCGTTCGCCGTATTGACCGCATAGYGGAAATCAAGCTGGTTGCCGGTAAAGCCGAGCCTGCGGGCGAGGCTTTCGTTCAGCGCGACATAGGTGGCGCCGGTATCGATCAGCCCCTGCACCGGCTTGCCGTTGATCCTGAAATTGCCGGTATAATGACCCTGCGCATCGGCCTGCAGGCGGATCATGCCGCCATCGGCAATCGCGGCCGACGCATCAGGCGCACTCTCTTCGGTCGAGACGAAATTTGCGGAGATCGTATTGCCGGGCTGCGTCGTGCGGGTGAGCAGAGAAGGCACCTGTGTCGCCAGCGCAGCCGCGATGCTGGCAAATATGACGGTACGCATGAGCATGAAACAGAAATCCTTCCTGTATAAACCCCGCCTCATGCGGGACCTCACGCTTCAAGCAGCTAAGCCATAAGTGCTGAAAAGTTGCTAACGGCGACATAAAAAAGGCCCGGAACGAACCACCGGGCCTTGGAAGCTTTCGAATTGGTAAAGGAAGCTGAAACTATTTGGTACCGTACATCCGGTCGCCGGCATCGCCGAGACCGGGCACGATATAGCCCTTCTCGTTCAGATGGCTGTCGATCGCCGCCGTGAAGACCGGAACGTCGGGGTGGGCGGTACGGAAGTTCTTGATACCCTCCGGAGCGGCCAGCAGGCAGAGGAAGCGGATATTGTGCGCTCCGCGCTCCTTCAGCTTGTCGATTGCCGCAATTGAGGAGTTGCCGGTCGCAAGCATCGGATCGACGACGATGATCAGGCGCTCGGCGACATCCTCGGGCGCCTTGAAGTAATATTCGACCGGCTGCAGCGTTTCATGGTCGCGATAGACGCCGATATGGGAAACGCGGGCGGAGGGCACGAGATCGAGCATGCCTTCCAGAAGACCGTTGCCGGCGCGCAGGATGGAGGCGAAAACCAGCTTCTTGCCTTCGAGGATCGGCGACTGCATCTGCTGGATCGGCGTTTCGATCGTCTCCATCGTCAGCTCCAGATCGCGCGTCACCTCATAGCAGAGCAGTGTCGAGATTTCGCGCAACAGCCGGCGGAAGCTGCCTGTCGAGGTTTCCTTGCGCCGCATGATGGTGAGTTTGTGCTGCACGAGCGGGTGATCGATGACTGTGACGCCGTCCATAGGGAAACCTTCCAATTCTTTGTTCTTATCGGCTGTTTCTTCCATGGAAATCGCCTCCACTGCAAGAGCGGAGGCTGATTTGCCTGGAGCATTAACAATCGTGCCCCCTCAAAAGCGGGCAAGCAACGCCTTGCGTGTCTCATCATCGACGAAGGCAGCCTCGATGGCAGTGCGCGTCATCGCATTAATTTCGGCGTCGCTGAAGCCGAAGGTTTCCGAGGCAAGCTCGTATTCCCGCTTGAGCGATGTGTGGAAGAAGGGGGGATCATCAGAGCTGATCGTCACATTCACGCCGGCATCCCGCAGTTGACGGAGCGGGTGCGAGACGAAATCCGGGAAAACCTTGAGCGCGATATTCGAGCCGGGGCAGACCTCCAGTACCGTGCCGAGGTCTGCAAGCCGCTTGACGAGTTCGGCATCCTCGATTGCCCGCACACCGTGGCCGATGCGCGAAGGGCGCACCTCATCCAATGCGTCCGAAACGCTGAAGGCGCCGCAAACTTCACCGGCATGGATGGTAAGGCCGAGCCCTGCATCGCGGGCGATGTCGAAGGCGCGCGCATAATCGGCAACGCGGCCCATCCGCTCCTCGCCGGCGAGATTGAAGCCGGTGATCAGCGGATTATTGGCCTTCGCCGCATATTCCGCAGCGCCGATCACACTTTCCGGACCGAAATGCCGTTCCCCGGTCACGATCAGCCGCGCCTCAATGCCGCTTTTTGCCTTCGCCCGGCGGATGCCTTCACAAACACCTGATATATAGGCGTCCGCACCGAGGCCGATGCGCTTGCCGTGGTCGGGTGAAACGATGAGCTCGCTGTAGATCGTACCGATGCCGGCAAGCTCTTCCAGATAGGTTTCCGTCAGCAGCGCATAGTCGTCCTCGGTCTTGTAGACCTCGGAAACCTTGTCGTAACATTCCAGAAAGCTCGCGAAATCATGCCAGACATAAGCGCCATCCTGCAGATGGGCGCTGATGTCGATGCCGTATTTGCGCGCCTGAGCCTCGGTCAGATCAGGGGGAGCAGCACCCTCCAGATGGCAGTGCAGCTCGACCTTCCTCAAATGCGATGTCACAGAAAACTCCTCCCATACTGTCCCGAGGGAATGCCGAGATGCCGCGCAACGCTTTCGCCGATATCGGCATAGGTCCGGCGCACCCCGACCGAACGTGACCTGATGCCGGGACCGTAGGCGATAACAGGCACGCGCTCGCGCGTATGGTCGGTGCCGCGCCAGGTCGGGTCGCAGCCGTGATCGGCGGTCAGGATCACGAGGTCGCCGGCCCGCAGCTTCCGGTGAACTTCAGTAAGGCGCTCGTCGAAAGCTTCAAGGGCAGCTGCATAACCCGGCACGTCGCGGCGATGGCCGTACAGCATGTCGAAATCGACAAAATTGGTGAAGACAAGATCACCATCCTCCGCTTCGTCTATCGCAGCAAGGGAAGCATCCATCAGGGCATCGTTACCATTCGCCTTGATGACCCGTGAAACGCCATGATGGGCGAAGATATCGCCGATCTTGCCGATGGCGTGCACATTGCGGCCATGCTGGACGAGTCGGTCGAGCAGCGTCGGTTCGGGTGGCGGCACCGAGAAGTCGCGACGGTTGCCCGTTCTTTGGAAGGTCGCGGCGCTCTGGCCAATGAAGGGGCGGGCGATGACGCGGCCAATATTATAGGGATCGAGAAGGCTGCGGGCGATCTGGCAGAAGTTGAGCAGGCGGTCGAGGCCGAAATACACCTCATGAGCCGCCACCTGAAACACGGAATCCGAGGAAGTGTAGCAGATCGGTTTGCCGCTGCGCTTATGCTCTTCACCGTAACGGGCGATGATCTCGGTTCCCGAGGCATGGCAGTTGCCGAGAATGCCGGGCACATCCGCTGCGCGGCAGAGCGCGTCAATCAGTTCCTGCGGAAAGGCATCGCCCTCGCTCGGAAAATAGCCCCAGTCGAAGGTAACAGGCGTTCCGGCGATTTCCCAATGACCTGATGGCGTGTCCTTGCCGCGCGAAGTTTCGTTGGCAGCGCCATAGATGCCGTAGATCTTGTCCGGCAGCGGCATGCCGGCCGGAAACTGGCCGGAGGCCGCCCGCGCAATATGCAGCAGCCCGAGCGCCGACATGTTCGGGAGTGCGAGGGGGCCGGAACGCAGACCGGCTCGGTCGGCAGCACCTGCCGCGCAGAACTCGGCGATATGGCCGAGCGTATCGGCGCCTTCATCGCCATAGGCTGCCGCATCCGGTGCTCCGCCGACACCGAAGGAATCCAGAACGAAGAGAAAGGCACGCGCCATTTTTCACCCGTATTATCTGCTGTCGTCAGCGTGTAGCTGGAACGATCTGACTGGCGCCCAGCCATATAATGACGGGAACCGCTTGGCAAATTTGGGGTGTGGAACGCTCGCGCAAAAGTGCACAACGGTTTTGCGATGGCGACATGCATCAAACAAGGACCTAGAGCGTGGCGGACGGATCCGAAGGATCGCGATACGCTTTAGCAGTCGCCGCAGGGAATATTGTCGTTTTGCCGCTGGCGATAGAAATAGCTGCGGCTGATCGTGATGGTACGCGCTCCCGCCGGCATGAAGCTGGGGGCAAAGACGAGTAGCGTATAGGGCGTGCTGAGCTCGGTGCGGATGAGGAAGCTGTTTGCCTTCTTCATTTCCGTCGGCACATCGGAAACCGCGCTGTTCTTGGCATAGGGTGCTGCGCCACTCGGGGTCCAGGACCAAAGAACCGTGGGATTGGCGCTGCCGTCGATCTGGATTGCCGTGACTTTCAATGAGAGACCGGAACTGCCGTAAGGCGCGAAGATCGCCGGGGCGGCTTTGGCGATATCTGTGAGCGAGCTTTTGGTGACGCTCTGCTGCTGGGTAATGATATCGGCGATCGAGCCGGCGGCACGTGTCGTGCGCTTGCTGACGTTGAGCCCGAGCGTGATCTCGAATGCGCCGAGATAGAGCATGATCAGAACCGGGAAGATGATTGCAAACTCGATGGCGCCCATGCCCTTCCGGTCGCGTACAAAGCGCCGCGCCGTCGAAGCCAGCCATATCAGGGGTCCGCGGGGTGCCGTCATGGATATTGCTCGTTCTGGAAGGCCGCCGTGGCGACGATCAGATATTCGCTCGGCATGGAACTGCCGACTGGGCGAAGGCCGGTGACATAAGGACGGACGAGATCGACGGTGATGGACCAGCGGTAATAGGCGCGCACCATGTTGATCGAGCCGGGGCCGCCGGGCGTGAACTTGAAATCCGACGTCTTGAGATCGGAATATTTATCAGAAGACACTCTCGGGATCGTCGTCGGAATGGACGCAAAGTTCGTGAAGCTCTGTACATCCAAATATAGCTTGCTAGGTGTCGCCGCCTCCGTCGCCGAGCAGCGGATGATGATCGAGATCTCGTCGCAGAAGGCCTGCCGGAACTGTGTCTGTGTCTTATAGGTCGTACGGGTGGAATCGAATGTGATCTGCCCCGTCCGCATCTGACGGCTCATCGTATCGACGGCGCTCGAGACGAGTTGTTCCGCCGCAAAGGCGATGAAGGTTTCCAGGATGGCGAATATGATGATGAAATAGGGAATGGCCAGCAACGCGAATTCGATCGCGGCGGAGCCGTCACGCGAGCGGGCCAAGGCGCGAAGTCTGGATAAACGGAGGGACGCACGCACCTTGCCCGTCTCCTGCTCACGGATCGCCATAGTCTGGCCTCGAAAATGTTCTTCGGGCGCCACACTAAGGCGCGTTCGTTGATATTCCGTTTCAGGCCGGAGCAACTATTTTAACGAATAGGCGTGAGCTGGGCGTATATCGATCAGTTTCCGGCGGCGGCTTCACCTTGCTGCGAATGCTGCTCGCAATTGGGCGTGCAGGAAAGAACCGAGCGCTCCGTCTGGCGATAGACGCGCACTGTATTGCCTTCATCGATGGAGACGAGAATGCGTTCGTCCAGAATGGCGTTGCCGTCGGTATCGAGCAGTACGATGTTGGTCGTGCCGAAGGCGCGGCCCGTCAAGACGATTGTTTTGGAGTCGGCGACAGTTGCATCGGCAACCTTGGAATTGCCGACGATGACCTTACTGACCGGCCGGTCGAGCTTCAGGACGCGCGCATGATCCATATAGACGCGCAGCATGTCTTCCTGGGCGGAGGCCGCGGATGCCGTGAGAGCCGCAATCACCCAGGCAAAGAAAACGGTCTTGCCGTTCGATGGCATTTTGGCCCTCTTTCACGATCGTAATGCTAATTGCAGATAGAATGGAAAAAAATGGTGAACGAAGCTTTAAGCTCTCCATGCCATGTTCATGAGTGAAACGCCCTGGATTGTTTCGGTACGCTTCGATGAGGCATGAAATCGACGGGCAGCAGAAATTCGTGCCATTTCTGGATGCTTGAAAGCTATTGTTCCACTTTGCTTCCGGAAATTCCTTAGAAATGCAAGCAATGCGGTAAGGAATTACTTACCCTGACTGGGCCGGTTGTCTCGTTTACGCCTTGTTAACGCATTTCATTAAGTCGATGGAAACAGCCATTCGCTAGGTTGCGGCCATCCGATCAACGGCAACAGTTGGCGGACGTGCTGAACATCAACTGGAGTTAGGAGTAACCATGACCAAGCTTTTTAGCCGTTTTCTGAAGGATGAATCCGGCGCGACCGCAATCGAATACGGCCTGATCGCCGCCCTCATTTCCGTAGCCCTCGTTGCTGGCGCCACCACGCTCGGCACCAAGCTCAACGCCACGTTCGCTGGACTTGGCACAAAGCTGTCCGATGCTACGGCGAAGACGGCCCCTTAATAGCTGCGGCGTAGCTCTGGTTCAGAGCATCAACTGGAGTTAGGAGTGACCATGATCAAGCTTTTTAGCCGTTTTTTGAAAGATGAATCCGGCGCGACCGCAATCGAATACGGCCTGATCGCCGCCCTCATTTCCGTAGCCCTCGTTGCTGGCGCCACCACGCTCGGCACCAAGCTCAATGACACGTTCGGCGAGCTCGGTCTAAAGCTGACTAATGCCACGACGAAGACCACTCCGTAATAACTGGAGCGTAGCTCTGGTTCACTGCGATAAGGCTCACGAGCGAACCGCCGTGAGCCTGTTTGTCTTGGGCAGATGAGAACTTGGGGCAGGTGAGAAAATGATCGTAGCCGCAATACTTCTGGTTTTCCCGCTCTGCCTTGCTTTTGCGGCCATATCCGATCTGTTGACAATGACGATCCCGAACAGGGTATCGTTGATCCTGATAATTTCATTCGTAGTGCTGGCGCCTTTGAGCGGCCTGGCTCTTCCTGCGATCGGAATGCACGCACTTGGCGCCGCCATCGTGTTCGGCATTTGCTTTGCCCTGTTTGCGCTCAATGTGATGGGCGGTGGAGACGCCAAACTCTTGAGTGCGGCGGCGATCTGGTTCGGTTACGATCCCGAACTACTGTCTTTTCTAGTTTATGTCAGTGTCATCGGCGGCTTGGTGACGTCCGCAATCCTGTTGATCCGCTCGCAGGCAAATACGATATTGGCCATTGGGCTCCCTGTTCCCAATTCGCTCCTGCTAGCGAAGAAGATTCCCTATGGTATCGCCATCGCGATCGGCGGCTTCCTGGCCTTCCCGTCTTCGCCGCTCTTTCTTGCCGCGCTGGAAAGCCTGAAATAACGGCATTTTAATCGGCCGTTAACTTAGAATGTAAGTGTTCCATTAACCATAATTATACCAATTCCTGAGCATTCTGCGGGGCGAACGCGTTGTGCCCCAAGGAATGATCAATGAAACCGGCCCGCCTTATTATCCTAGCTGTCGCCGTGGTGGCAGCCGGCCTCGCCGGTCTTCTTGCGATGAACATGGCCGGTAGCGGCGGTGTCGTGACGAAGGTCCAATCCGTTATCGAGAAGGAGCCGACCGTTAACGTGTTGGTCTCCAGTGCCAATCTTCCCGTTGGCGCGCGGCTGGATGACAAAGCCGTTCACTGGATGGCCTGGCCTCAGAATGGCGTTGTCCAGGGCTTCATTACCGAGACCGATCGGCCGGACGCGATCAAGGATCTGCAGGGCGCTGTCGTGCGCCTCCCGGTCTTCGAAGGAGAGCCGATCCGTCCGGAAAAGGTCGCAGATTCCAATAGCCGCATCCTGTCCTCGTTGCTGCCAGCCGGCAAGCGCGCTGTCGCGACCGAAATCTCCGTCGCGACCGGCGCCGGCGGCTTCATCCTCCCCAATGACCGCGTCGATGTCATCATGGTGCGCAAGGGGCAGGGCACGGACAAATACATAACCGAAACCGTGCTGAGCAATGTCCGCGTTCTCGCCATCGACCAGCAGATCGAGGAGAAGGAAGACGGCACCAAGGCCGCGGTCGGCACGACAGCAACCCTGGAGCTGACCCCCGACCAGACCAAGGTTCTGGCCGTCGCCCAGCAGATGGCCGATCGCCTTTCGCTTGCCCTGCGTTCCGTCGCCGACGCGCAGGAGCAGGACACCAGCGCCGCGGACTATCTGCTGAGCGGCGATAACGGCAGCGCAATCATTCAGGTCATCAAGTCCGGCTCCATCGTCACGGATGCCACCAGCTCAGTGAAGCCGGAGTAAGGGAAATGCAGATGGGCAACTCAAAACAGCGCACCAGGCTTTTCCTGACCGGCTGCCTTTCACTGGCAATGGCGGTGACGGGCGTTACGCCGCTTTCCTTTCATGCGCCCTTCGACGTGACGCAGGCCAACGCCGGCTCGGAAAGCATCATCCGCATTTCGCAAAGCGGTCCCGGCGCACATCGCCGTCTGAAGCTCGGCCTCAACAAGGCTGTTGTCGTTGACCTCCCGGAAGACGCACATGACATTCTCGTCTCCGATCCCAGCATGGCCGATGCCGTGACCCGTACGTCGCGGCGCATCTATCTTTTTGGCAAGAAGGTCGGGCAGACCAACATCTTCGTTTTTGGCGCCAGCGGCGAGGAGGTCGTCAGCCTCGATATCGAGATCGAACGCGACGTTTCCGGTCTTGAGGCCAATCTGCGCCGCTTCATTCCCGACTCCGCCATCAAAGTCGAGATCGTTTCCGACAATATCGTGCTGACGGGTACTGTTCGCACGCCGCAGGATGCAACCCAGGCAGCATCGCTCGCCGAAGCATTCCTGAAGGGCGGCGAGGCCACGACGCGCACGGAAACTGCTTCGGGCACCGGCGGCGACAGTGCGGTTGCGCTCTTTGCCGAAAACCGCCAGGTCTCCCAGGTCGTTAACCTCCTGCAGATCCAGGGCGAAGACCAGGTCACGCTCAAGGTCACGATCGCCGAGGTTCGCCGCGAAATCCTGAAACAGCTTGGCTTCGACAATCTCGTCACCAATTCCTCGGGCATGACGGTCGCCCAGCTCGGCAGCCCCTCGGCGGATACGGCCACATCCGTCGTCGGTGGGGGCCTCGCAGCACTCTTCAAGAACTCGATCGGCAAGTACGATATTTCGACCTACCTGAATGCGTTGGAACAGGGCAAGGTCGTTCGCACGCTGGCCGAACCCACGTTGACGGCGATCTCCGGTCAGGCCGCGACTTTCAATTCCGGCGGTCAGGTTCTTTATTCAACGACGGACAACCAAGGCAACGTCACGGTCGTTCCCTATAACTACGGTATCAATCTGGCTTTCAAACCGGTGGTCCTTTCTTCCGGCCGCATCAGCCTGCAGATCAAGACCAATGTCTCGGAGCCGGCGCCGTCGGTATCGGGTACCGCGCCCACCTATCAGCGCCGCTCGGCAGAGACCTCGGTCGAACTCCCCTCGGGCGGCTCGATCGCTCTTGCAGGCCTCATTCGGGACAACATCTCCCAGACGATGAACGGCACACCTGGCGTCTCGAAGATCCCACTTCTCGGCACGCTCTTCCGCCAGAAGGGATTTGAGCGCCAGGAAACGGAGCTGGTCATCATCGCAACGCCCTATCTGGTGCGTCCAGTGGCGCGCAACCAGCTCAATCGTCCGGATGACAATTTCAGCCCGGAAAACGATGCCTCCGCCTTCTTCATGAACCGCGTCAACAAGGTTTACGGCAGCCGTCAGGCGCCGGTTGCCGATGCACAATTCCACGGTTCCATCGGGTTTATCTACAAATGAACGGGGCAGGGTCTGGACCGATGAAAAAGAACAGAGATCAGGCGATGGCTCCTTCGAATACGAAACAGTCCCGAGGCGCAAAACCACTGCTCGTGGCTGCTTCACTCGCCGTTACCATCCTTTCCGGCTGTGCCGGCCCGCGCGACCAACTGACGACCGGCGGCATTCCCGATGACTACCGGGAGCGCCATCCCATCGTCGTTACGGAAGCCGAGCAGACGGTAGACATTCCCGTAGCCTCTACCGATCGCCGCCTGACGATTGCCCAGCGTGAGCTGATCCGCGGCTTTGCAACCAACTATGTGTCGCGCGCCTCCGGCCCGGTCTATATCCTGTCTCCGGAAGGTTCACCGAATGCGGGAGCGGCCCGCGCCCTGCGCAGCCAGGTCCGGGCCGAACTCGCCTCGCGCGGTATCGCCAGCAACAAGATCATCAATACCTCCTATGCGGCAACCGGCCTCCTCGATGCTGCACCGCTGCGGCTGAGCTTTACCGGCACGACGGCGGTAACGACCCAGTGCGGCCAATGGCCGAAGGATATCACGGCCGACTTCACGAACCAGAATTACTACAATTTCGGCTGTGCTTCGCAGAACAACCTCGCCGCCCAGGTCGCCAATCCGGAAGATTTCGTCGCGCCCCGCGGCATGACCCCGATCGACGCAGAGCGGCGCAATCAGGCGATCCAGGAATACCGGACGACGACGTCCACGATCGAGGACGTCGATTCCGGCCAGACCGGTTTCTAATCAGGCGGGATAAAACGATGAGCACCGTCGACTACGAGATCAAGAATACCAGCGAGCTCCGCCATGCCGAAGAGGCAATGCGCATGGGCGAGCTGGAAAACATGYGGCCGCTGCCGCGCATCTCCGTTCATGCCTTCTGCGAAAGCGAAGGACTGCAGCGGGTGATGGAGCGCTGCGCCAATGACCGGCGCATGTCGAAAGTCAGTCTGCGCATCACCAGTGGCGGCACGGCTGCTGCTGCAAACATGTTCTCAGGCGCACCGACGCCGAACCTGATCATCATCGAGACCAGAGCGAACTCCGCCGGCCTGCTCGCCGAACTGGCTCCGCTCGCTGCCGTCTGCGATCCCTCGACCAAGGTCATCATCGTCGGCTACTACAACGATATCGGCCTCTACCGCGATCTGATCCGCAACGGCATTTCCGAATATATGGTTCAACCTGTCGCCATGCCCGATATCATGGGCGCAATGGCGACGATCTTCGTCGATCCGGAAGCCGAGCCGCTTGGCCGCAGCATTGCCTTTATCGGCGCCAAGGGTGGCGTCGGCGCATCGACCGTCGCCCATAATTGCGCCTTCGGCATCTCGAACCTGTTCTCGACCGAAACGATCCTGGCCGATCTCGACCTGCCCTATGGCACGGCGAACATCGATTTCGATCAGGATCCGGCCCAGGGCATTGCCGAGGCCGTCTTTGCGCCGGAGCGGCTTGACGAGGTTTTCCTCGATCGCCTGCTGACCAAGTGCTCGGAGCATCTTTCACTGCTGGCCGCCCCCTCGCTTCTCGACCGTGCCTATGATTTCGAGGGCCAGGCCTTCCAGCCGGTGATGGATGTGCTGCAGCGCAGCGCGCCCGTTACGGTGCTCGACGTTCCCCATGCCTGGTCGGACTGGACCCGTACGGTACTCTCAAGCGCCGACGAAGTGGTTATCTGCGCGGTTCCCGATCTCGCCAACCTGCGCAACACCAAGAACATGCTTGATGCGCTCCGCAAGATACGCCCGAACGACAAGGTGCCGCATCTCATTCTCAATCAGGTCGGCATGCCGAAGCGGCCGGAAATCTCGGTTTCCGATTTCTGCGAGCCGCTGGAGGTCGAACCGATTGCCATCATTCCCTTCGATATCGGCCTCTTCGGAAACGCCGCCAACAGTGGCCGGATGATTTCGGAGGTCGATCCGAAATCTCCGACGGCGGAGACTTTTTCGCAGATCTCGCACATCGTCACGGGTCGCGTGGCAATCAAGAAATCCAGGAAGGGCGGCCTTCTCGGCCTTCTGAAGCGTAAGTGAACGAGTAGAATTGGATCGGATCAATGTTCGGAAAACGCGGAAATGAAGGTTTCGGAAAGGCCGGTGCCGGCGGTGTCGCCGCTCCGCCGCCGCCGATGCCGGCTGCCGCCCCGGCAGCCCCATCCGGTCCCGCGGTGCTCGTCGAGCCGTCGCGCGAGCCTGTCCGCCAGCAGGTGGCGCCGCCGCCGATGCAGACGCCGCAGCGCAAGCGCCCCGCCCGCACGGACGAATATTACGATACCAAGGCGCAGGTCTTTTCCGCGCTGATCGATACGATCGACCTCTCGCAGCTTTCCAAGCTGGACGGCGAAAGCGCGCGCGAGGAAATCCGCGATATCGTCAACGATATCATCACCATCAAGAATTTCGCGATGTCGATCTCCGAGCAGGAGGAACTGCTTGAGGATATCTGCAATGACGTGCTGGGCTACGGTCCGCTGGAGCCGCTGCTGGCGCGCGACGACATTGCCGATATCATGGTCAACGGTGCGGGCCAGACCTTCATCGAAGTCGGCGGCAAGACGATCGAATCCGAAATCCGCTTCCGCGACAATTCGCAGCTTCTGTCGATCTGCCAGCGCATCGTCAGCCAGGTCGGCCGCCGTGTCGATGAATCGAGCCCGATCTGCGACGCGCGCCTGCCTGACGGCTCGCGTGTCAACGTCATTGCGCCACCGCTTTCCATCGATGGCCCGGCACTCACCATCCGTAAATTCAAGAAGGACAAGCTGACGCTTGATCAGCTGGTGCGCTTCGGTGCGATCACGCCGGAAGGCGCGACCATTCTGCAGATCATCGGCCGCGTCCGCTGCAACATCATCATCTCCGGCGGTACGGGTTCCGGCAAGACCACGCTTCTGAACTGCCTGACGAACTACATCGACCGCGACGAGCGCATTATCACCTGCGAGGATACTGCCGAACTGCAGCTCCAGCAGCCGCATGTGGTACGTCTGGAAACTCGCCCGCCGAACATCGAAGGCGAGGGCGAAATCACCATGCGCGACCTCGTCAAGAACTGCCTGCGTATGCGTCCTGAACGCATCATCGTCGGCGAAGTGCGCGGACCGGAAGTATTCGACCTCCTGCAGGCCATGAACACCGGCCACGATGGCTCCATGGGCACGATCCACGCCAACAACCCACGCGAATGCCTGAGCCGTATGGAATCGATGATCGCCATGGGCGGCTTCACCCTGCCGGCAAAGACCGTGCGCGAGATCATCTCCTCCTCGATTGACGTCATCATCCAGGCGCAGCGCCTGCGCGATGGTTCGCGTCGCATCACCCAGATCACCGAGGTGGTCGGCATGGAAGGTGACGTCATCATCACTCAGGACCTGATGCGCTACGAGATCGAAGGTGAGGACGCGAGCGGCCGGTTGATTGGCCGCCATATGTCTGCCGGTATCGGCAAGCCGCATTTCTGGGATCGTGCCCGCTATTACAACGAAGAAAAACGCCTCGCCGCCGCGCTCGACGAGATGGAATCGAAATCGAAGGACTGAGATGTTCGGCATCGATCCAACAGTGCTGGCAATTGTCGTTCTCGCAGCCGTTGCGGCGGCTGCGGTGAGCTATGCTGTATTGTTCTCACGTATCGAGAGCGACAAGAAATCGGCAAGCCGCATCAACCGCGTCAAATCGGCCGAACTCGATCGCACCAAGGTCAAGGCCGCCCGCGACCGTGTGCAGGAACTGTCGAAGCGCCGCAAATCGGTGCAGGACAACCTGAAGGATCTCGAAAAGCGGCAGCACGAAAAGACCAAGAAGACACTGTCGCTGAAATCCCGCCTGGTGCAGGCGGGACTGCCGATCACGCCCGTCCGTTTCTATCTTTTCAGCGCGCTCTTCGCATTTGTGCTGCTGGTCGTGCTTTTCATCGTCGGCGCATCGACACCGATCATGCTTGGCGTGCCCGTGGTCGCAGGGCTTGGTCTGCCGCGCTGGGTGGTGGGCTTCCTCGTCTCGCGCCGCCAGAACAAGTTCCTCGATGAATTTCCGAATGCGCTCGACGTCATCGTCCGCTCCATCCGCTCCGGCCTCCCGCTGAACGATGCGATCCGCCTCGTTGCGACCGAGGGGGTCGAGCCCGTAAAGGGCGAATTCCGCCGTATCGTCGAATCGCAGCAGGTGGGCCTCAGCGTGCCCGAAGCCTGCGCCCGCATGACCAATCAGATGCCGTTGCAGGAAGTCAATTTCTTCGCGATCGTCATCGCCATCCAGTCGCAGGCCGGCGGCAACCTGTCGGAAGCGATCGGCAATCTCTCCAAGGTGTTGCGCGACCGCAAGAAGATGAAGGCCAAGGTCAAGGCGCTGTCGATGGAAGCCAAGGCATCTGCCGTCATCATCGGCGCCCTTCCATTCATCGTTGCCACGCTCGTCTACCTGACGTCGCCGCAATACATGATGATCCTGTTCACCGATCCGCGCGGCCACTTCATCATGGGCTTTTCGGCGGTCTGGATGTCGATCGGCATCTTCGTGATGCGCAATATGATCAACTTCGATATCTAGCGGGAGCAAAGCAGCATGTCGCAGGAACTCGCCGCAACATTGACCGATCCCGCCATGATCGTGGCGGTGCTCGTCGCCATCGCCGTCTTCGCCACCTTCTACACGCTTGCCGTTCCCTTTTTCGAGCGTGGCGATCTCAACAAGCGCATGAAGGCCGTCTCGACCGAGCGCGAGCAGATCCGCGCCCGCGAGCGCGCCCGTCTGAATGCCGACGTCGGCGGCAAGGCCACGCTCAGAAGCCAGAACAACCGGCCCGTCCGTCAGATCGTCGAGCGTTTCAACCTGCGCAAGGCACTTGTCGACGACAACACGATGAACAAGCTGCGCGCCGCTGGTTTTCGCTCGGAAAACGCGTTGAACACCTTCCTCGTCGCGCGCTTTCTTCTGCCGTTTCTCTTCCTGGCGGTTGCCGTTTTCTGGATGTTCGGCCTCGGCAACCTTGCCGACAAGGGCCTGCCGATACGGGTCTTCATCGTCATCGGCATCGCCTATATCGGCTTCTATGCACCGAACATCTATATCTCCAACCGGATGGGCAAGCGTCAGCTATCCATCAAGCGTGCTTGGCCGGACGCGCTGGACATGATGCTGATTTGCGTGGAATCGGGCATTTCCATCGAAGCGGCCATGCGCCGTGTCTCCGAAGAGCTCGGCGAACAGTCGCCGCCGCTTGCCGAAGAAATGGTGCTGACGACCGCCGAGCTCTCCTTCCTGCCGGATCGCCGCGCCGCGCTCGAGAATCTCGCAACCCGCACCCAGATCGATCTCGTTCGTTCGGTCACCCAGGCGCTGATGCAGGCGGACCGTTACGGCACGCCGGTTGCGACAGCGCTGCGCGTGCTTGCGCAGGAAGGTCGCGACGAACGTATGAACGAGGCGGAAAAGAAGGCTGCTGCCCTGCCGCCGAAGCTGACCGTTCCGATGATCCTCTTCTTTCTGCCGGTGCTGATCGCCGTCATCCTTGGTCCTGCCGGCATCCAGGTTGCCGACAGGTTCTGACGTTTGTCGCCGTCAAGAGATCCGAAGACCCTGCTTTTCCGCGTGACTGCGAAACGGATGGCGATCATTGCTAAGCGCGGAACTTCGCGCCGCCCGCCTCGGTAACCCTTGATCGCGTGAGCAATTCCGGCAACACTATACAGCAGTTTTTGCGTTCGGAATTGCGTGAAAATGGAGTTTTGCCATGTCCTCTCTGGGCATCTTTATCAGCATCATCAGCGCTTTGATGATCGGCGCCATGAGTCCCGGTCCGAGTTTCGTCGTCGTCTCGCGGATTGCGATTTCCCGTTCCCGTTTTGACGGGCTTGCCGCTGCACTCGGCATGGGCATCGGCGGCGTGACCTTCGCTATCCTTGCGCTTGCCGGCTTGACGGCGCTGCTTTCACAATTCGAATGGCTCTATCTGGTGTTGAAGATCGCTGGCGGGGCCTATCTGCTCTATATCGCCTTCGCGATCTGGAAGGGAGCGAGCGAGCCGCTGGTATTGTCGGGCGATGTCGCCGGCAAAAGCGTGCCGGCACGCAGTTTTACGGCTGCTCTGCTGACGCAGTTGAGCAATCCGAAGACGATCGTTGTCTACGCCAGCATCTTTGCAGCACTGCTGCCCAAAACCGTGCCGGCGGAGCTTTTGCTGGCGCTGCCGGTGGGCGTCTTCCTGGTGGAGGCGGGATGGTATGCGATTGTGGCATTTGCCTTCTCGGCCCATCATCCGCGAAAGCTCTATATCGCCGCCAAGGTCTGGATCGACAGGGCGGCAGGCGCTGTCATGGCCGGCCTCGGCCTGCGTCTCATCCTCTCGGGGCTGAGCAGCAAATAGGTCAGTTGGTGTTGGCGGCAGCAGGCGACGTCGTGTCTTTTGCTGCGAGCTTCTGCCAGGAATTCTGCTGGGAAAGCATGCCGCGCAGATAAGCGACATTCGCATCGGCCTGCTGCGGCGAAAGCTCGCGCCGCGCAATCTGCTCTGCCTCGGGGAATCTGCCCTGCAGGCCGACGACGAGGGCAAGGTTCTGGCGCACGCGGCTGTCGGCGGAAGGCTGGCCTGCCGCCGAGCGAAGATAGGTTTCCGCCGTGCGCAGATCGCCCGTCAGAAGATAGGACATGCCGAGGTTGGAAAGGATCGACGGCTCATTTGGCTGAATATCGAGCGCATCGCGGTAGCGCTGGCGCGCGTCGCTTGACTTGCCCATCTGGTCGAGGATCGCGCCTTCCGCCGAGATCAGCCGCCAGTCGGGCCGATCGGGTGTCTGTGCCCTGCCGATCGTGTCCAGCGCCTGCTGAAGCTGCCCCGCGGCGGCCTGCGCCTTGCCGTAGGCGGCGAGCACGTTGCGATCACCGGGATTGGCAATGGCAACCTGCTGCATGACGGCAAGCGCTTGCGCGTCGCGTCCGTTCATCCGCAGCAGATTGGCATAGTTTACGCCGTTGACGGGATCGCGCGGGTTCTTCTCATAGGCCTGGCCGACGCGGTCGGTGGCGGCCCGCAATTCGTTGGCATCCATCTGCTCGACTGGCCTGTCGAGTTTCGGGATCGAACCGGTCGTCATCCGATCCTTTGATGTCGTCGAGCAGCCGCCGAGGGCGAGCATGGCGAGAAGAGCCACGGTTCCCTGAAAAACACGCTTCTTAAAAGGGGTAGAGGCCGAGAAGGGCATTGCGCGTTCCTGAATAAATCGGCGCCTGACCTCGAAGCGGAACAGGGAAAGGTTTGACGCAATCTTCGCTCCAGCAATAGTCTGTTAACCCTAACAGACCGTTAAGAAATGATTCTGCCCCGCCGCTTAAGGACAATCATGGCCCCCTTCCAGTTCATCGAAAGACCCACGCCTTTCAACACCAAGGGTGGGTCGACGCTGCCCATCTTCGCTGTCACGCCCGCCCATATCGAAACCGGCACGATCGATCCGATCGCGCTCGATTGGGCCGGCAAGGCCGGCTACAAGGCGGAAAGCGGCTCGGTGCTGCTGATCCCCACCGCCGAGGGTCACCTCGGCGGCGCACTCTTCGGCCTCGGCAGCAATCCGTCGGAACAGCCTTTTATAACCGGCAAGCTGGCCCGCGCACTTCCGGCCGGCGACTGGCACATCGAGACCGCACCGCTGACGGCCAACCGCCTGGCGCTCGGCTTCGGCCTCGGCAGCTACCGCTTCGACCGCTACAAGTCTGAAAAATCCCCGGCTGCAACGCTGATGATCCCGCGCGATGCAGACGGCAATGAGATCAAGCGCCAGCTCGCCGGCGTCTTCCTCGCCCGCGACCTCATCAACACGCCGACCAACGACATGGGTCCGGAACAGCTCGAAGCCGCCTTCCGTGGCTTGGCCCAGCACTACAAGGCGGAGATGTCGGTCATCATCGGTGACGACCTGCTCAAGGAAAACTTCCCGCTGGTCCACACTGTCGGCCGCGCCAGCGCCGACGCGCCGCGCCTGCTGGAGCTGCGCTGGGGCAAGAAGGGCCACCGCAAAGTTACTCTGGTCGGCAAGGGCGTCTGCTTCGATACAGGCGGTCTCGACATCAAGCCGGCTTCCTCCATGCTACTGATGAAGAAGGACATGGGCGGTGCGGCAAACGTCATGGGCCTGGCGCTCATGATCATGGATGCCAAGCTGAAGGTGGATTTGCGCGTCATCATCCCGGTCGTCGAGAATTCCATCTCGTCGAATGCCTTCCGCCCCGGCGACATCTACAAGAGCCGCAAGGGCCTGACGGTCCAGATCGACAATACCGATGCCGAAGGTCGCCTGATTCTGGCCGATGCGCTCGCCTATGCCGACGAGGAAGAACCCGATCTGCTGATCGACATGGCGACCCTGACGGGTGCTGCTCGCGTTGCCCTCGGCCCCGATCTGCCACCCTTCTTCACCGATGATGCGATCCTCGCTCACGACTTGACGGAAGCAAGCCTCGAGACGGACGATCCGCTCTGGCGGCTGCCGCTCTACGCCGGCTACGAGAAGGACATCCGCACCAAGTTCGCCGATATCACCAATGCTCCGGCGGGCGGCATGGCCGGTGCGATCACCGCAGCACTCTTCCTGAAGCGCTTCGTTAGCAAAGCAAAGAGCTGGGCGCATTTCGATATCTACGGCTGGGCGCCGAACGAGCGCGCGCATTCGCCTGGAGGCGGCGAGGCGCAGGCCATCCGCGCGCTCTACCATCACATCCGCCACAGCGTCCGCTGAGCCGCCAAGGCCTTCGCTGAGCTAATCGTTAAAATTTTATTCACCTTGCGAGGCGGCATTTTGTGCCGCCTCTTGCTTGCACGCTGTAACTGCCGGAAAATGAAACGTTAGCGTAACGATTTCCGGAGGGGCCGTGCCGATTGAACTGACCGCCTCGCAGGCTCTTGGCCTCTGGCACAGTGTGGCGCTCAACCAGGTCCGTCACGACAACAGAGATTTGACGTTGCGCCAGATGGCGATCCTGCTGCATATCTATCTGGTGCCGCCGCCGCATACCGTGCGCGGACTGGCTGCGACGCTGAACGTGACGAAGCCGGTCATCACCCGGGCGCTGGATACGATGGGGGAAATGGGCCTCGTCGATCGCGTCCGCGACGATGCCGACCGGCGCAACGTCATCATCAAGCGCACCGTTGGTGGTGCGCTTTATCTCGAAAAGCTCGGCGACCTCGTGCGCGAGCAGGGCCGCAAGCTTCCGGTCTGAATGGCCCCGGACTGAAAGGCCCATCTGAAAGGAATGCCATGACGATGCTCGACCGCCGCCTTCACGCCTATCGCCCGGATCTCGCGGAAGCCGGCCTTGAAGGCAAGGTCGAGGCAGAGCGCTTCGTGAGCGGCACGACGGCCCGTGTCTGCGTCCCGGTCGTTGCCTTGCGGCCCCAGCCGGACTTTGCCCGCGGCATCGATACGGAACTGCTCTATGGCGAGGATGTCACGATATTCGATCGCGCCGACGGCTGGTGCTGGGTCAAAGCCGCATCCGACGGCTATGTCGGCTACCTGCCCGAGGACGCAATTGCAGACGCAGCTACGGCCCCGACTCACATCGTCGTTCCGCAGCGCACCTTCCTCTACCCCGAACCGGAATTGCGTAAACCCTATAAGTCAGTGCTCTCCATGGGTAGCCGCGTCCATATTGCCGGCGAAGCGGAAGCGCGCGGCAATAGCTATCTGGTCCTCGATGACGGCACTGCGATCTTCTCGAAGCACCTGCAGCCGCTGGGTGCCTTGGACGGCCAGGATTATGTCGATATCGCCGCCCGCTTTCTGGAAACGCCCTATCTCTGGGGCGGCCGTTCAGGTCTTGGCATCGATTGCTCCGGTCTCGTCCAGCTTGCGCTGCAGATGACCGGCAGAAGCGCGCCGCGGGATACCGACATGCAGGCGGCTGATCTCGGCGAGCCGATCAAGCGCTCGGATGTGCGCCGCGGCGATCTGGTCTTCTGGAAGGGGCATGTTGCGATTTTCGAAGATCCCGAAACCATCATCCATGCCAACGGCCATACGATGACCGTTGCACGCGAAAATTTCGAGGCCGCCGTCGAGCGCATCGGCTGGCTCTACGAGCAGCCGACCGGCTACCGCCGTCCGTTCTGACGCTACCTGCAATCGTCAGGCCGCTGGCGGCTTTGGCCAGTTTTTCACACCACCCGTCCAGTTTTCGAAGGCTTTCGAAAGCCTGAGCACCCGCATGTCATCGAAGCGCGGCCCGACGATCTGCAGGCCGATCGGCATGCCCTTCGAGAAGCCGCAATTGATGGACGACGCCGGCTGCTCCGACATGTTCCATGGCACCGTGAAGGCGATATGTTCGAAGGGCAGCTTCGGATCGTTGGTCGGAGAGGGCCATTCGGCCGGATAGGAGACGATCGGATTGGTCGGTGACAACACCGCATCGACCTCGGTGAAAAGCCGGCCGCAGGTCTTTCGCATCTCGATCGTCTGATTGAAACCCTTGACGGCATCCATGCCGCTGACATCGGCACCGCCCTTCGCCCATTCGTAGATATAGGGCAGAATACTCTCGCGGCGTTCCTCGCTGAGCCCGGCAATGTCGCCCCAGAAACGCGAGCGCCAGAAGGTGTCGAGCCCATCCAGCATGGCGCGCGTCAGCACCGGTCCAGATGGAACGATCGTTGCCCCGGCCTTCTCGAAGAGTTTTGCGGCTGCTTCGACCGCTATCCTCACATCTTCATCGACGGCAAGACCGCAGCCGGCATCGAGCATCAGCCCGATTCGCATTCCGCTGAGATCGATATCGAGATCCATCCAGTCGAAATCATTCGGCGGCAGGCTGGTCCCGTCGCGCCAGTCGGGGCGGGAAAGGGTCGCCATCGAATAGGCGGCATCCTCCACGGTGCGGGTCATCGGCCCCGCGCACCGCCCGACATAATAGGGATCGACCGGAATGCGCCCATGGCTCGGCTTGAAGCCGAAGACGCCCGTCCAGCCCGCCGGCAGGCGCACGGAGCCGCCAATATCGGTGCCGATATGCAGCGGCCCGTAGCCGGCAGCGGTTGCCGCCGAGGCGCCAGCGCTCGAACCGCCGGGATTTTGTGTGATGTCCCAGGGATTGCGGCTCAAATGATGAAAGCTGGAAAGGCCCGACGAGAGCATGCCGTAGTCGGGGCAGGTCGTCTTGGCGAAGATGATTGCGCCGTCCTCCCGCAGGCGAGCCGCCGCCGGGGCATCCGCTTCCGCGGGCTTCAGTTCGATCGCTTTCGTGCCGAGCGGTACCGGCTGGTCCTTGGTGGCGATCAGCTCTTTCAGCGTGACCGGGATGCCGTCTAGCGGACCGAGTGTTCCACCCTTCATCCAGCGTTCGCTCGATGCCTTCGCCTGCTCGCGCGCCGCCTGCGGATCATAGAGATAAAGCGCTGCGATCGAAGGTTCCCAGGCCTCGATATGTCTTTCGAGGGCAATCCAGTATTCGAGCGGCGAGAGGCTTTTGTCCGTGAAGCGCCGCCTGAGTTCGCGGATGGTGAAATCGGTATCTAGCATGGTCTGGTCTTTCGGGCGTTTGTCTTGGGAGGACATCAGCGGCTCGCTTCTCGCGGGTCGAAAAGGTCGCGCAGTCCGTCACCCAGCATGTTGAAGCCGAAGACGGTGAGCGCGATCGCAAGGCCGGGCAGGATCGCCAGCCAGGGGGCCAGCGAAAGGAAGGTCTGGGCATCGGCCAGCATGCGCCCCCAGGTCGGTGCCGGCGGCGCCATGCCGAGGCCGAGGAAGGAAAGGCCGGCTTCCGTCAGGATCGCGAGACCGAGCTGGATCGCCGCATGCACGATGATCTGGCTTATGATGTTCGGCAGCACATGTCGGACCGAGATCGCGAAGCGGCTGTTGCCGATCGCCTGCGCCGCCAGCACATAATCGCGACTCCAGGCCTGCAAGGAAGTGGCGAGCGTCACGCGGGCGAAAACAGGTACCATGAAGACCGCGATTGCCGTGATGGCGGTAAAGCGCCCCGGTCCCAGAAAGGCGCCGAGGATCATAGCGGACAGGATCGGTGGCAGCGCAAAGACCACATCACAGGCGCGCATCATCAGCGTCTCGTAAGGGCCGCGGATCGCAGCCGCGGAAATGCCGGCGATTGAGCCAAGCGTGCCGCCGATCGCGACCGCGCTGACTGCGATGGAGAGCGAATTCCAGCATCCGACCATCAGCATGGAGAGCACATCGCGGCCGAACTGGTCCGTGCCGAGCAGGCCGAAGGCAAGCGGCGGCTGCAGCTTGTGAATGATCTGCATCTTTGTCGGAGGCAGCGGCGTCCAGACAAGCGACAGCAGGGCTATCGCGGCCAGAAAGCCAACGATCACGGCTCCGACGATCAGGTTCTTTCGTCGGCTAAGTTTGAAGATTCGGCGTCGCGGAAGGACGGCGGAAGAGACGATGGGTGCCATCATGCCGCCTTTCGCATGCGCGGATCGATCACGAGATAGGAGAGATCGACGATGAAATTCATGACGATGACGAGGCCTGCGAAGAACAGCACGACATCCTGCATCACGACGATATCGCGCTGCGACAGCGCCTGAAAGGCAAGCCGCCCTAGCCCCGGCAGGTTGAACACGTTTTCGACCAGCACCGCGCCGGCGACGAGAAAGGTGAATTGCAGCCCGAGGATGGTCAGGATCGGCACCAGCGCATTCGGCACGATATGCCGCCAGAGCACGGTGCTGCCCGATAGCCCCTTGGCAACGGCGGTGCGAGCGAAATCCTCATGCATTGTGTCGAGCACGGCGGAGCGCGTCACGCGCGTCAGCACGCCGGCCTGCGGCAGAGCCAGGGCCACGGCTGGCATAACCAGCGCCTGCAACGCTGGCAGAAACCCGGCGTCCCATCCCGGAAAACCGCCTGCCGGCATGAGACCGAGCGTGGTGGAAAACAGGATGATGAGCAGCAGTGCCACCCAGAAGGCCGGCACCGCGATACTGACCTGCGAGAAGACCGTGGCAACTGCATCGACGATGCCGCCGCGCCGCGCCGCCGCCAGCACGCCGAGCGGCAAGGCAATCAGCACCGAGAGCGCAATGGCGATCAGCGCGAGCGGCAGCGTCACGGCCAGCCGCTCGACGATCAGACCGGCGACCGGTACACCATAGGTATAGGATTGGCCGAGATTGCCGGAGAAGACACCGGCAAGCCATTGGCCGTAACGAAACAGAAGCGGCTGGTCGAGGCCGAGCTCGTGGCGCAACGCTGCCAGTGTCTCCGGGCTCGCCGAGGTGCCGAGCATGATCGAGGCGGGATCACCAGGCAGCAGATCCATGACGGCGAAGATCACCAGCGATACGACGAGAAGGGTGATGACGAGGCCGGTGAGGCGGCGGGAAAGCAGTGCGATCATATCGTCTTCATCACCCTGTCAGCCGCCGCCCGCATCCGATGTTTACTCTTCCCAGGAAACGTTGCTGAGAACGTTGGAGGGGATCGGCTCGTTCTCCCACAGGCCCTTCAGCTTCTTGTCCCAGACGCCGAGCTTGGGCATGACGAAGAGGTAGAGCGCCGGCACGTCCTCGGCGAGGATCTTCTGCGCTTCGCCGTAGATCTTGGCCTGTTCGGCCGGATCGGTGGTCTCCTGCACCTTCTTCATGAGATCGTTGAAGACGGGGTTCTTGTAGTTGAAGTAATAGGGATCGCGCGAATAGATATCGATGTCCATCGGCTCGGCATGGGCGACGATGGTCATGTCGTAATCGCGGCTGGTCATCACATCCTTCACCCACTTCGCCGGGAATTCCGTGGGCTCGATGTTAACAGTCACGCCGATCTCGGCAAACATCGCCTGCATCACCTGCGCGCTGCGTGGAGCATAGGCCATCTGCGGCGATTTGATCGTGAAGGTGAAACCGTTGGGATAACCGGCCTCCGCAAGCAGTGCCTTCGCCTTTTCGACATTGTAAGGCAGCACGCCTGTCATATCCTGATAGCCCGGATCGTTCGGCGTATAATGGCTGCCGATCGCTGTGCCGAGGCCGGACCAAGCACCATCGATGACGGTCTGCCGGTCGATCGCCATCATCAAGGCCTGACGCACGCGCTTGTCGTCGAAAGGCTTGCGGGCATTGTTCATACCGGCCACGACCTTGAGTTCGGTATTGCCGACCTTGGTCGCCAGGCGCGTGTCGCCATCGAAGGAGCTCATCAGCTCCGGCGCGGCAAATTCCGGAAAGGCGTCGAGGTCGCCGGATTTCAGGGCTGCCGCCTGCGCCTGCGGATCGTTGATGAAGCGGAAGGTCACCTTGTCGAGCTTGGCCGCACCATCCTTGTTCCAGTAATCGGCATTCTTGACCATTTCCACGTGGTCGCCCTTGGCCCAGGTGGAGAATTTGAACGGCCCGGTGCCGACAGGCGTCGTCTTGTCGTCCGCTGCAGACTTCGGTCCGACCATGACGGAGGCCGGCCAGCCGAGCCAGTAGATCAGGCTGCCGGTCGGGCTGGAAAGATGCAGCACCAGCGTTTCTGCATCCGGCGTATCGATGGAGGCAATCGAGGCGAAGAAGCGCTTCTGCGGATTGACGGAATCCTTGCCGCGGGCGCGGTCGAGAGCAAACTTGGCGGCAGCCGAATCGAAGGCCTCGCCGTCGTGGAATTTCACGCCGCTCTGCAGCTTGAACGTATAGGTCAGGCCATCAGGGGAAATTTCCCAGCTCTTGGCGAGCTGCGGCTGCACCTTACCGGTCTCGTCGATGCTGACCAGCCCTTCGAAAATGTTCTGCCAGGTCACCTGGCCGATGGCGACAGGTGCAGCGATCGTCGGGTCGAGTCCAGCAGGCTCGACGCTCATGCCGAGATTGAGTGTGGTCTTGGCGGCTTCGGCGGGCGTCAGCGCCAGCATCATGATGCCGGCAGAAAGCGCAACGCCCATGGAAAGACGCCGCATGAGACGCGCCGACGGCGCGAGCGAAACCTTGATCATCCTGTTCCCCTGTTTGGTTCCGCTGCTTGGCGGATCCCTTTTGCGAGTAGAGTGACACCACAGAAGTGCACACACAATGACGATTTTGTGTGCTCAGTGTAGCCGAAAAAGCTACACAGGAATTCTTGCCCTGATGCAAGTCCGCGAGTTCTACTCTTTGCTGTCGGTCTTATTCTTTGCCGGTAGTTTGGCGGTTCGATCGCTCGCGCATGAAGCGTTCGATGAAATCGAGAAGCTTGGTTGCGGCAAAGGAAAGCTGTCGATCGGGCGCCACGCAGAGATCGACATGCGTCCGGATGCCGGTCTTGCCGGCAAGGGGAATGGCGCAGAGCTGCCCGGCCTCGATTTCGCGGCGAACGGTCAGCGCCGGCAGCAGCGTCACCGCTGCGTTGCTCAACACCAGTTCCTTGAGCATCTCCAGCGAACTTGTCACAAAAATCGGATCGAGGCTGAGCCCGTCCTTCTCGAAGAGCGCGTCGAAGGCCTGGCGGAAGCCGAAAGATTGGTCGGGCAGCGCCAGCGCGTAATCGGCCAATTCCTTCAGGGGAATATCCGGACGCGCCGCCGCCGGATGGCTCGGCGAGGTGATGAGGTCGTAGGCGATTTCCGAGCGCAGCCGCACCTTCGTGCCGGACATAGGCGGCGCAAACAGTGTCACCGCAATATCGGCCTCTGCACTGTTGACGGCTTCGATGGCGGCCCGCGCGCTGGTGATCGTCACGGCAAAGCGCAGCTTGGGATATTTCAGGCTGAATTCGGCCAGCGCAGGCGCAAGCAGATTAGCGACGGTCGCGCCGTTCGCGTAAATGTTGACACGGCCGCGCTGCAGGCCCTTCAGGTCCTCGATCAACTGCTGCACATGGTCGAGCTCGCGCAGCGTGCGGCCTGCACGGGCCGCCAGCAACTCGCCGGCAGCCGTCAGCTTCACACCGCGGGCGCTGCGTTCGACCAGGGGTGCGCCGAAGTGGTATTCGAGGTTCTCGATCTGCCGGCTGATCGCGGTCGGCGCGACATTCAGGTTTTCGGCCGCCTGGCGCATGGAGTTGGTTCGCACCAACTCGTCGAAATACATCAGCGCCCGAATCTGCATTCACCCGTTCTCCGCCGTCAGGCATTTTTCATAGTTTAAGCAGTTAGCGTCCGGCCGGATAGCGGTCGCGCCATGCCATCAGCGCGCCCGGCACTGGAAGCGCCGCCGCCTCGTAGACGCCGCGCGCGATCGCCCGCGCCATGACGATCCCGGCCAGATGGCACAATTCCATCAGGCTTGCCATGTCATTGCGCTCGTGTTTGCCGGTGGAAGCCGCAAAAATCGTATCGCCATCGAGCGGCAGGTGGGCGGGTAGCACCGCGCGGGCCAGCCCGTCATGGGCGGCGATGGAAAGCCGGTGCGCCTCCGCCTTGATTAGAGATGCATCTGTGACGATGGCGCCGATCGTCGTGGCCGTCGTCTTCACGCCCTTCAGCCGCAGGCTGTGGTCCATCAGGCTGGGCAAGCCGAGCCCGCCGAATTCTGCATTCTGTTCGAAAGGGGCGGCCCAGAAATGCGGGCCTTCGCCGATCGTCGCCGTACCGACGGCATTGACGGCGACGATGGCCGCGATGCGATACCCGGCGCTGCTGACCGCACTTGCCGAGCCGAGCCCGCCCTTGAAGGTCGCGGTCGTTGCCCCCGTGCCGGCACCAACAGTGCCGAGATCGAACGCCCCCTTGCGGGCGGCTTTCACGGCCTCATAGCCCATCTCGCGATAGGGCGAATGCAGACCCCAGTCCTTGTCGCCGCCATTCAGCAGATCCATCAGGATCGCCTGCGGCACGATCGGAATGCGAACCGGGCCAACCTGAAATCCACGCCCCATCTCCCGCAAGCCTGCCTGCACGCCGCCTGCCGCGTCGAGACCGAAGGCCGATCCGCCGGACAGCACGAAGGCGTCGACGGCATCGACGACCATGGAAGGGTCGAGCAGCGCTGTGTCGCGTCCGCCCGGCGCACCGCCGAGTACGCTGCCGGAAGCGACTGCCGCTTCATCGAAGACAATGGCCGTGACGCCGGAACCAAGCGAGAGGTCGGTTGCGTGGCCGACGGAGACGCCTTCAATATCGGTGAGGAGGTTGAGAAGATCGGACAAGCGCTGGCTCCTGTCTTGAAGGGAAGCGCGCCGATAGGAAGTCAAATGCGTTTAAAAGACAAGACTGGCAAAAAACAAGACCGGCCCGTTTTGCCGGGCCGGTCGGAAATCCTCTGAGTATTAAAGCCGCGTTCTGCGTCAGGCATGAAGGGGCTTCGGGTGACGGCGGGTCATCAGATCGTGAATGGCCAGCTTCACCTCGGCGGGCGAGCTGAAATGCTGCTCGTCGAGGTCATGGACATGGAACTTGACAGCAATGAACTTCAACCGGTCATCGTCCGGAATGACGATCCCGACCGGGATGCCTGCATATTCGATAACTTCTTTTTTCATGCGTAGAACTCCTGCCGCGCGGATGCGCTGGCTATGGCGAATTGACTTGTCTGTTACCGTTGAAAGGGGACGAACGTCACATTCGACAGTTCGGGCGGGAGAGGGCGCCCGGACGGTCATTGCCAAGCACAGATCGCCCAAGGACTCTGGCGAGAATTGCGAAATCGATCATGTCTCGTTCCTTGTTTTGGCGTTGCACTTGCGTGGTCCCGGTAGAGCCCGGGGCCGGTGAAAGACCATCTCTTTAATCTACTAACTTAGTAGAGAATAGCCGATGGCCTATAAGAAACATATTCCGAAACGTGTCAAAATATCGGCGATCCGAAAAATTTCATTCCATCACACGTCGATTTGCAGAAAGAAATCTATCACGTCTTCGTGCAACCCATGTGACGGTCCGAGCAGCTCGTAATCGCCGAAGCAGACATAGGAGGCCGATCTGATTCCGGCAATGGGCGTTTGGTTAAAATTTGGAAAGCCTTGAAAAGACCGAATTGGTAAACGGCTGGAACCCTCGTCTACCAGCCTTCCCGAAGCACCTTTTCCAGCATATCGGCGAAGAAATCGGCGCTTTGTTCGGTGAGGCAGAGCGGCGGCTTGATCTTCAACACATTCAGGTGATCACCCGTCGGCTGCATGATGACGCCGAGTTCTAAGAGCCGGTCGCAGATCGCCACCGTCTCTTCGGTCGCCGGCTCCAGCGTCGTTCTGTCGCGCACGAATTCGAGGCCGAGATAGAGGCCCATGCCATGCACGGCGCCGACGATTGGATAGCTGTCGATGAGTGCTGCCAGCCGCGCCTTCAGATGGTCGCCCGCCTCCCGGGCATTGTCCTGCAGGCGCTCCTCGGCCATGACATCGAGAACCGTCATGCCGGCAACGCAACTGACTGGGCTGCCGCCGGCAGAGGAGAAGAAATAGCCTTCCTTCTCCAGCGAAGCGGCGATCTCCTTCGTCGTGATGACCGCGCCGAGCGGATGGCCATCACCCATGCCCTTGGCGATGGTGATGATGTCGGGCACCACGCCTTGCTGCTCGAAGCCCCAGAAATAATGGCCGAGCCGCCCGTAGCCCACCTGTACCTCGTCGGCGATACAGAGGCCGCCGCGCTCCCGCACCTGCCGGTAGACCTCCGTGAGATAGCCGTCGGGCAGTGGAATACCGCCGGCATTGCCATAGACCGATTCGGCGATGAAGCCGGCCAGCCCCTCGCCCTTGGCATCGATGGCCTCCAGCACCGGTGTGACGGTACCGAGATAGTCCGCCGTCGACTCCGGCCCGCGGAACTGGCCGCGATAGGTGTTGGGCGAGACGACAGCGTGAACCCAGTCCGGCCTTGTCGTCAGCGCCTGCGGATTGTCGGCGATAGAGGTGGAGACCGCGTCGCTTGCCACCGACCAACCGTGATAACCCTCCAGCAGGCAGACCATGTTGCATCGGCCGCTATGCGCCCAGGCAAGCCGCAGCGCCAGGTCGTTGGCTTCCGAGCCGCTGTTGACCAGGAACACGGCATCCATGCCGTCGGGCGCCAGCGAGGCAAGGCTCTCGGAGAATTCCGCGACGGCGGAATAGTGGAAGCGCGAATTGGTGTTCAGCATCAGCCATTGCTGGCCGATCGCTTCCGCCATGCGCGGATGACCATGGCCGAGGATCGTGACATTGTTGACCATGTCGAGATAGACGCGACCCTCGATATCGAAGAGATGCTCCTTCCAGCCGCGCTCGATCTGCGGCGGGTGCGCGTAATAATTCTTCTGCGGACTGGCGAAATGCGCCTGCCGCAGCTCCAGAAGTGCTGTCGTTTCGGGTTTTGGCGCATCGGCACCCGGCCCGAGAAGCACCGAAGGCGAGGGGCAGAGCGCGGACCACGCCTCGGCTTGCTGCGGTGTCGAAAAGAGTGGCGGCTCGAAGCCGGCGATGCTGCAAAGCTGCAGGCGCAATCCGCCGAGCGCGGACGTCTCGCCGGAGACCGTGCCGAGCCCCTGACCGGCGGCGACCTCGCTGCCGTCCTCGACTGAAAGTTCGATTCCGTCGATATGCAGCTTCATATCGGCGCCTGTGAGGACCAGATGCTGGTCGTACCAGGTGATCCGACCGGCAAAGGGCGCGGCAACGATACTGCCCGCCGCAAGGCAGATATCCATATGCAGGGCATAGGTCGCCTGGGCTTTTGCGCGGTGCAGGCCGGCGCGGGACAGGCGATATTCGCCGTAACGCGTGGCCGCAGTTCCCGTTTCCGCCGCCGCGCGGGCAAGAAGCCGCCAATCCATGTCGGTCGCCAGCCAGTTGCCATCAGAAAAATGCGGGCTCTGCACGCCGAGATCGACATAGGCGATGGATGCAGGATCGATCTCCGGCAAGAGCGGCTGCCAATCTGCCGTATCGACATCGGCAATATCGAGACCGGCCGCTCTCAGGATAGCCGCTTCCATCAGTTCGAACGGTACGGACATCGCCGTATCGAAGATGCGCCGTTCGCCCTCCAGATTTCCTCTGACATAGTCATTGTCAGGATCGATCGCGATCTGCTGCTCGCTGCTGGCGACGAGGATGACGGCGCGCGCCACGATGAGCGGCCAGAGTGCCTTCAGCTCGTCCTCCATCAACGGGTAAATCTCGTGATAGGCTTTCACCGCCAGCAGGATGTAAAAGGGATCGCCATCTGCCTGGTGCAGCAGAGAGGCGCAGGTCACGGCAAGATCGCCGACCAGCCAGCCGCGGATGATGTCGCCGAAATCGATCACGCCGTCGGGAACAGGCCGCCCATGCAGATCGGGGCGGCTGACGACATTATCACCCGTCACGTCGTGATGAACCGCCTGAAGCCGCAGTGACGGTGCAAGCGGCTGGATGCGGCGCACAGCCATGACCATCGTCTTGGCGATCCTGTCGCGCGCGGCGCTGTCGGTGATGGAGGAAAGCAGTTGCACGGCCACGGGCCCGGCGCGTCGCAGGTCCCATTGCAGGCTGCGGTCGAGCCCGGGATGGGTAAAATCGGCAAGCGCCTCAGCCAGCCGCGCGCAGAGCGCGCCGAGCGCCGCGACCGAGCCCGGCGCCAGATAGGCACGGTGCGTCAGGCTTTCGCCTTCGAGATATTCCAGCAAACGGACCTGATAATTCTGCTCCCTTACGCTGACCGCAACGATCTCCTGTCCTTCGGTGGACGCCATCACGTTGGGAACACGCGGCGCATCCGCCTTGGCGCGCAAATGATGGATCGCCGCATTCTGCGCTTCGAGCTCTTCTGTCTCGTAGGCGGCATGGCAGATCTTCAGCACATAGCGGCCGTCTTCCGTGTCGAGCCGATAATTGCGGTCCTGTTGGCTGCCAAGTTCGGACAGCGTGCCTGAAAGCCCGTAATGGGAAAGAAGGATATCTGCGGCTTCGGAAGCGGTAACATCGGGGCGCGGCAGCGCCATGCGGTCAACAAGCGCTTCGTCGGTCATGGCACCCCTCCGCGGCATGATTCGATTACCTAATGAAACAGATAATCAAGCACTTGCCGACAAGCAACGGAAGATTGCGCCAGCCGCGGATTTAGGGGAAGTGCGTTGTTTGCCTCAACCCATGCGTTCGGAGGCGTAGCTTCCGGGGCTGGCGGGGAAGACGATCGTGCGGTTGCCATTGAGGAAGACGCGGCGGTGGATATGCGCATGGATGGCGCGCGCCAGCACCTGGCTTTCGACATCGCGGCCGATCGAGACATAATCGTCGGCGCTCTGCGCATGGGTGATGCGCGCCGTGTCCTGCTCGATGATCGGGCCTTCGTCGAGATCGGCCGTCACGTAATGCGCCGTCGCACCGATCAGCTTCACGCCACGCTCATAGGCCTGCTTGTAAGGGTTGGCACCCTTGAAGCTCGGCAGGAAGGAGTGGTGGATATTGATGATGCGGCCTGACATCTTCTTGCACATGGCATCGGAGAGAACCTGCATGTAGCGGGCAAGCACGATAAGTTCGGTGCCGGTCTGCTCGACGATGTCGAGGATCTGGGCTTCGGCCTGCGGCTTGTTTTCCTTCGTCACC
This sequence comes from Rhizobium sp. 01T437, assembly GCF_056398505.1. Lineage (NCBI taxonomy): Bacteria > Pseudomonadati > Pseudomonadota > Alphaproteobacteria > Hyphomicrobiales > Rhizobiaceae > Rhizobium > Rhizobium sp. 01T437. Next base: position 408,907 of record NZ_JBFTPM010000006.1, on the reverse strand, counting down.
TTGATGTGGTGGAAGGGAATGTCGTGGTTGACCACAACCTTCTGGTATTCGAAATGGTTGGAGACGACGCCGACGATGTCGATCGGCAGCGCACCGATCTTCCAGCGATAGAGCAGGTCGTTGAGACAGTGGCCGAAGCGGGAGACCATCAGAAGCACCTTCAGGCGCTCGCTCCCGTCATGTACGTCAGCCTCCATGCCGAATTTCTCGTAGATCGGTTTGAAGCCTTCGCGGATCTCGGCAAGCGTCACACCCTCTTCGGAAATGAAGCTGACGCGCATGAAGAACTTGCCGGTATCGAGGTCGTCGAACTGCGAACTATCGATGATGTTGCAACCCTTTTCGGCGAGATAGGTCGAAATCGCCGCCACGACGCCGCGCGTCGATTTGCAGGTTACCGTCAATACGTAGTCCGTCATGTCCTCTTCCCTCTCTTCAGCCGCCGGGCCGTGCTTAGATCAAAGCTGTGGCCGCGAACAGGCCGGCAAGCTTTCATTTCTGCAATAAATTGCAAGCCGAACTTTCATGCCTGCGGCATTTGCTTTCATGGCCGCAAGCTTATGACAGGCAGCGCGGGATTCCGTTCTGCCTGCGCCGTCGAAAAGCCCGTCCTCGCCCTCTGATAGTTTGAGGTCAGACGGCCGGCCGGCTGGCAACCCGGACTTTTCTGCGCGGCGTGATGATTTCGTGAATGATCGCCCCCACGATGGAAGAGAGCACGAGGCAGAGGATCACGAAGATGACAGGCTGCTGAAGCGCGCCGATCGGGAAACGGTTGGCGATGATCCGGAGGAAAGCCAGCGTGAAGGCATGCGTGATGTAGATCTCGTATGAGGCGTCGCCGAGATAGTTGAGCCAGTGGACAAAGGGAAGTTTCGAAAAGTCGATGGAAACAGCGCTATAGACGATGAAGATTGCCGGTATGCCCCAGCCATAATAACGGTCCTCGGGCCGCACCAGATCCTCGTTGATGAAGAGGAAGGCGATGCCGACAGCAAGCAAAACCCAGGCCCAGCGCTGCGGCAGCAGAAGCTTCTGGCCATAGAGCCAGCCGAGCGCCACGCCGCCCAGGAATTCCAGGATGATGGGTTGGCCGTAGAATTTGGTGGCTGTCGTTTCCGGTAGCAGGTGGCAGACGATCAAAATGGCTGCAAAGGCACCGAACAGAGCAGGCAGCCGATAGTCTTCGCGGATCGGCAACAGCAGCGCGAAGACGAAATAGAAGAACATCTCATAATTCAGCGTCCAGCCGGGCACGATGACGGGCGCGATCATCGTCGGGTCGACCGGATTGATCCACGGCAGGAACAGCATCGAGGCCATGAGATGCGGCAGATCGAAAGCGGTAGACTTGAGAAGCGACGGTGCGATAAGCGCGACAGTCGCCGAAAATAGCGTTGCCAGCCAGTAGAGCGGCACAATCCTCTTGGTGCGCTTGCGGGCGAAATCGACTGGCGTCATGTTTCGTCCGCTTGTCGTCAGCCACATCACGAAGCCGCTGAGCGCGAAGAAGATATCGACACCCGTTTCGCCATAGATGAACGAGGTCGCGTCGATGGCGGGATTGACCTTGGCAAGCTGCAGGATCGCATGGAAATAGACGACCATCAGCGCCGCGATGGCACGCAGATATTGCAGCTGGACAAGCATCTGGTGTCTTGCTCCCACAGGCTCTGCGGATCGCCCTTCAGGCAAGCCGCTTCGTCAACTCAGTACATTTGCCGGACGACCCTGCCGGATACGTGGCGTGTCGCGGAAACGCATGAACCCGATGACAAGCCAGACGAGGCCGGCGATCTTCATCGAGAAGATTGCCGTTCCCCCGATCATCATATTCAGAAAAATGAAAAGAGAAAGTGAATGGGCGCAGCGCCTTTGTGCCGGGCTCGTGCCCGCGGGAAACAGGCAGACGAAGAGCCAGAAGGCGATGACGCCGAAGATCGTTGCGCCATAGACGAGATAGACATAGCCGCTATCGGCGAATTCGGCGACTTTATCGACGGAAAGCCCGAGGATCGCCAGCGGATCGAGATCCATCAGTTTCTTCATCGTCAGATTGATGCGCCCGGTGAAATTGTCGCCGATCGCATTGGGGTCCTTCATGTAGACAAGAAAGCCGGCGCAAACGATGAGCGGCATCAGCGCCAGATTGAAAGCCTTGGGGATTCTGGGAAAGACGAAATAGCCGCCGATACAGCAGATGCAGAAGATGAGCATCGTGCGGGTATCGTTGGTCGTGAGGATCAGCAGCGCTGTCGCAATGGCCAGCGCCCGGTCGATCCGCGTCAGCCGGTCCCACATCGAAATAAGGTAGATCGCGATCACGCCACAGAAATTGGCAAGCGACACCTGCTCCAGAAAGATCGAGGACGAACGGTGATCGATGATGCCGAATGAGAATCGGCCGGGAAAGCCGAGTGCATTCTGGAACAGACCCGTCGTGTTGAAGCTGAGAGGCTTCAGCCCGCGCGTGTTGGCGAAATAGTCCGAGGGATGCACGATACTGACATAGAAGGGCACGCTGATGATCTCGAAGATCAGGAAAAGCAGTACCATGAAACAGGCCACACGGAAGATCAGCTTCAGCGTCCGCTCATTGCACCAGCCTCCAAGCCCCGTAAAGCAGAAGATGATCAGGACGTTGCGGAAATGATCGATAAAGGCCATGCGGTTGATCGCGCTGACATAGACAGTCACGATCAGCGTGAAGAGCATGAACAGGAAGGCCGGAAGGTCTTCCTCATAGATCCCTTTGTGCAGGATGTAGATGATTGCGCTCGCCATGATCAGGCCTTCGCTGGCCGCCACGTGCGTCATCGAAAGTGGCATGACGTTGTGGTTTATGAAGGCCAGGATGCCATTGTAGAGAACCGAGAGCAGCCCGAGGATCAGAACAGGGTAATCGAGACGCGAAGCCGGGCTGGCCGCACCAGCAACCGTTTCGAATCTCGTGCTCGTCTCTCCGACTGATGCCATGTCACTTCCTCGCGGGCTTTACCGCTGCGCAGACGGGCGCATGTTTGGGAACTATTTGCTCAAGCAGACGCATTTGCGGGCGCTCAGGCGTGTCACGCGGCTGTACGTTGAAAGGTTCGTTGGCCGGCCACCATTCGCCAGCCGCCCAGTAGGAGAAGCCGATCCACGCATCGCTGTTGTCGGACATGGTGGTGAACATGGTCTTCAGGCCATCGAGGCAATCCGCATTTGCAGACGCGCCAAATTCGCCCAGGAATCCGCGTTTGCCGTTCTTCTTCAGCCAGGCGGTCACATTGCTGACGGCATCGGTCGCGGCCTTTGCGCCCTCGCAGGTCTCGTGCGTGCCCGAAGAATCCGCGTCGAGATACTGATGGAATTCATAGGCGTAGAAATCGAGCGGATCACGCACGCCGAGCATGACAGTTCCGTTCGCGCCGCCGATCACATCGGTTTCCCAGCTTGCAGCTCCGCTCCAGGCTGTACCGGGAACGAGGATGAGATTGCGCGCGCCGACCGCTCGAATGCCGCGGATCGCGGCGTTGGCGGCTTTCAGCCAATCGGTCGCGGGAACGTCATGCGGCTCGTTCATCAGCCCGAAGAGAACGCCCTCCTGATTGGCAAATTCGACGGAAAGCCGAGCCCAGAAATCGGCAAAGGCTGCATTCGTTGCGGGCGGCTTGCCGACCTGATCCTTGTCATAGTAGCCGAAATTATGCGGATCGAGCAGCACGCTCATCTTGTGCTTGCGAACCAGCGCTACCGTATCCTTCAAGCGCTGTAATTCATCATCGTCGAGCCGCGTGCCGAGCGTCGGCTGCAGCCGCTCCCAGCGGAAGGGCAGGCGGATGATCGTCATTCCCTTCTTGGCGAAATAGCTGATCGTTTCTTCGGTCGGGTAGGTGTAGTTCGTGCCGTAGACGCCGCCGCGCTCGCCATATTCGGCGCCGGAGAGATTGACGCCATAATAGCAAAGTGGCGCGTCAGCGGCATGGGCGGTGGACGAAATGGTCATGACGGCGGCAACCAGCAGCCTGTGCAGCAGTCTTTTCCGTTTCATGGCTATCCTCGCGGGTCGCGGCAGGTCGCCACGTCGGCTTCAATGCCGGCATCTTAACGGTCCGTTAGCTAAGAATTTCTAAAGTCGCTCTGTCTCGGCCATCCTTTCCTGCCGGGCGGATGCGGTGTTTATGAATCAGTATGACGGGAACAGGGTGAGCCGCCTGCCTGCCTGGCGCAGTTATGAGTCGTCTCAGCCTGCGCCTGAAGGCACCCGTGCGCGCAGCCCGATCATCCGGCCGACCGATTTCGTTCCGCCTCCACCGGCTCCCGAGCCCGGTCCTCTTCCGGTTCGCCCGGCAGTGTCGGAAAGCCGCCCCGCTGAGCCGCCGCACCGCGATATTCCCGCCGTCCCCGAACCCCCGTCAGCGCCTGAACCCGTGGTCGAGCAGGCACCTGATGTCGCCGGACCATTGCTGGATATCAGATCCGCGGTTGCTGCCATCTGGAGCAGGCGCCTGATTATTGCCGGTCTCTGCCTCGTCGGTGCCGCCGCCGGCGCGGTGATCGCGCCTCGTATTCAGCAGAAATTCACCGCCGTTGCCGCCCTCTATTTCGATCCGCGTCAGATCGGTCTTGCCGACAGCGGCTCGCAGAACGCGGCCCCGTCGCCGGAAATGATTTCGACGCTGATCGATAGCCAGGTTCAGCTGCTGACCTCGGGCAACGTATTGCGTCGCGTAGCCGACGCTATGAAGCTCGATCAGGATCCGGAATTCACCGGCGGCAGGACGGATGGCGCCGCCATCATCGGCGCTCTTCAGAAGGCCCTGCTGATCACGCGTGAGAATAATACCTACGTGGTCTCGCTTGCCGCGACGACGCATGATCCTGAGAAATCCGCAAAGCTCGCAAACCAGGTCGTCACCTCCTTCATGCAGGAGGAAAGCAGTGCATCGACTGGCCTTTATGAGACCACCTCCTCAGCGCTCGGCGGTCGCCTCGACGATTTGCGCCAGAAGGTGCAGGAGGCCGAACAGGCGGTCGAAACCTTCCGCGCCGACAACGACATGGCGGCGACCGAGGGCAACCTGATTTCCGACCAGCGCCTTTCGTCCCTGAATACGCTGCTCGTCACTGCCCAGGAAAAGACTATCCAGGCCAAGGCCCGCGCCGATGCCGCTGCAAATCTGCGGGTCGAAGACATCGTCGCCGGCAGCCAGACGGACGGCGCCACCGGCACATCGCCGCTCGTCAGCCTACGGCAGCAATATTCCGCCCAGGCCGCTGTCGTCGGCAGCCTGCAGAGCCAGATGGGTTCGCGCCATCCGCGCCTTCAGGCCGCGCGCTCTTCGCTCGAAAGTATCGGGGTAGAAATCAGGGGCGAGTTGCAGCGGGTCGCGACCTCGGCAAGAACCGAATACGAACAGGCCAAGAAGGCCGAAGACGATATCGCCAAGGAATTGGCGGTGCAGAAAGCCCTGCAAGCCACGACATCGGACAAGCAAGTGCAGCTGAACGAACTGCAGCGCAAGGCGACTGCCGCCCGTGAGCTTTACGAGGCCGTGCTGAAACGCTCCGGTGAGACCAGCGAAGAGCAGAACCTCAACCAGAGCAATATCCGCGTCGTCTCGCCAGCCGAAGTTCCTGTTAAGGCAGATGGGCCGAGCAAGAAAATCATCATGGTCGCAGGCATGATCGGTGGGATGCTTGCAGGCTTTGCTGTCGGCGCAGGTTTTGCAATCCTCGCCGGCCTCTTCTCTCATCCCGTCATCAGGAGCTATTTCCGCAAGCCTGCTCGCGCTTCCGCTTGATGGCGACGTCCAATCTTCCTACATCCTGAACATGGGCACCGAACAAAAGATGCCCATGAAAGAGGTTGTGATGCGGTTCGCTGCGGTTCTCCTGCTGTCGCTTGTTGCCGGTGCTTCGGCTGCGCCCGCCTTTGCCATCGATTGGCAGAATTCCGGCAAGCAGGCCGTGCAACCGCTCTATCCCTATAAGGATCTTCCGGGCGTGAAGGCGCAGCCGGACGAGAAGGTGGAGGAGTCGTACGACTGCCACACCGAGACGGTGCAGATCCGCCGCCGCCATGATCAGATCTTCCGCTCCGGCGGCATGCCGACACTGATGTATGTCTGTGAACGCGACGGTGTGATTTCCATGGACAGCCGCGTGCCGCTGCGCGGACACTACCAGCCGGTGCGGTGAAAGCCGGGGTAAGCCTCTACGATGTGATTGTGCTCGCAGAGCCGGAAGGCGGGAAAGGCGTGATCATCGTTCAATGACTTGACGGGTGATTGCCAGCCAATCTTTTTACCGCATCAAATCTTTAACCAGCGGGCCGAAATGCCAATTGCGGCACTTCGCCACCAAGGATGCGGTCAGCAAAAGACAGATTGGAGAGACCGTAGCGTTGATACAGCTCATGATCCTGATTGGCCCGGAACTCCGCCTGATCAGATGGTGAAGAGAGATATTTTCCAATCAGAAGCGGCAAGCGGATGGTTTTCAGATTTTTTTGCTGGAACACATTCCAGAACAGCGCATCGCCGACCGACTGGATTAGAGACCCGTCGCCAAAATAGCTCGGATAATACTTCCCGACCGCCTGCGGGCTCCAGAGCGTTGCCGGACCGAAAGTACCGCGCTCGCCGGTACCCGACCCCAGTCTCAGGCGTTCACGCGGTCTCGGAGGCCAGTCCGGCGCAAATTCGGATGCGGTCAGTATCGGCGCTTTGAAAAACTCATCAAGATGGGAATTATCAAAGCATACCAGCCATTCACCCGCCACCAGAGTGGCAGAAGAAGCGCAGGCGGCTCCCACCAGGAGTTCGACGGCATTTGTGGCCAGGCGGTCGTCCATATTGAGATTCATCACGAACAGTGAATTGCTCAAGGCCACTGCCGCCGACCAGGCCTCATAGATCGAGAGCGGCTGAGAAAAGACATAGCAGTCTGCATCCACCCATTCAGGCGGCGTATCACCATTGTCGAAGATATAGACGATGCGCACTCCGACGCTTTGCTGGCGCAGGTTGACGTAGTGCGACTTAAGCAGTTCGAACTTGTTGTTTTGACGGTGCCATACCGCACAGAACACGGTGACCAGCGCCGTCTCATTATCACTCTGCGTCCTTGCTTTAATAAAGTGCATGTCGGGCAATTCCTTTCGCGCAAGGTTCGCGCATGGCAGAGGCGGCATTGGTGTTAACCACGAAGGAGATGGCATGAGCCGGGCATTCGCGTCAATTGCCGTGGTTAGAAATCCTGGGGGCCGCCATCCGGTCATCTGAAATCGGCATTTTAACGTGTTCGTTATGTCGCGAAGAACGCGCGGCGACGGGAAATAAGGAAATTGGATGCAGCAAAAGCGCGACCTGACCTCTGCCAGCCGAAGGGTCTCGGCAGGGTGCTGCGCGGTCCATCGAGGGGGGCGTCCATGCGTGTCCTGATAACCGGGGCGGGCGGCATCCTGGGTGGGCATGTTATCAGGCATTTCGCTCAGTTTGCGCCAAGCGCAGATGTGATCGCCAACAAGGCGGACCTGACGAATCTGGAGGCGACCCGAGCGGCAATCGCTGCCCTGCAGCCGATCGATAAGGTTGTTCATCTGGCGGCCCTGGTGCCGGTGGCATCAGTTAAGGCAGACCCGGCCCGCGCCTATGCCGTGAATGTCGGCGGCACGATCAATCTTCTCTCGGCGCTCGAGGGACACCCGGCCACGTTCCTCTACTGCTCATCGAGCCATATCTATGCGCCGTCCCATCTGCCGATAACCGAGGACGCCGAAAAGGCGCCACCCTCTTTCTACGGACGGACAAAATGGGTGGCCGAGAGCGTTGCGTCCGACATTTGCGAGGCATCCGGCCGCACCTTTTGTGCGGCGCGTGTTTTCTCGATTCATGACCCAGCGCAAACCGGTTCGTTCCTTCGACCATCCATCGAGCGTCGGCTGGCAGAAGAGGACCTGAGCCAACCCTTCACGCTTCCGGGCGGCGACAGTGTCAGGGATTTTCTGCCGGCGGAAGATGCCGCAGAACTTGTCGTACGCCTTGCCCTTTCTTCCGCAACGGGGCCGGTCAATGTCGGCTCCGGGCGTGGCACAACCATTCGCGATTTCGTGCAGAGTTTCAGCCCCCGGCCCCTCGATATCAGGGCGACCGGCGGCTCCGACACCCTCGTCGCCGATATCTCAAGGCTTAGACAATTACTAGGAGACTCTGATGTCTGAGACTGTTTCCATTGTCATTCCGACCTTTAACAGAGCCGGAATGTTGCCTGTCGCTATCGACAGCGCCTTGAACCAAACGAAAGCGTGCGAGGTTATCGTCGTCGACCACGGCTCCACCGACGATACGCCGAAAGTTGCCGAGGCTTACGGTGACCGCATCCTCTACATCCGCCGCGAGCGCGATTTCGGGCCGCATTTCTGCTGGCTGGAAGGCGCGCTGCACGCCAGCGGTGAATTCGTTCACCTGCAATATGACGACGACTGGATCGCGCCGACCTTCATCGAGGCGTGCCTTGCGGTCATCACGCCGGAAACCGGCTTCGCCTTCAGCGGAGCCGACGTGACGGATGGTCCTGGCCTGCCCATCAAGCTTCGCCAGTTTATGGACTGGCTGCCCGCAACCGGCACCTATCCGGTCGATGCCATCGAAAGACAGATTCTCGGCTCGCTGATCTCGCCCGGCGCGGCGCTCTACCGCCGACAGATCCTCATCGATGCACTTTATCCGGGTCGGTTGCCGCTTCAGATAAACGAATATCGAGGCGTCGGCCCGGATGCCTTCGTCTCATTGCTTTCGATGCTGCGCTATCCAGCGGTCGGCTACGTCCGTGAACCGCTCGCTTTCTTCCGTTTTCACGAGGGGTCTATCACCATCGACGCCTTTGCATCCGGCGAGAAGACCGCACGGTTGCGCGCCGCTTATGCAGAAGTAACCCGCCACTATCTCGAAATGAAAGTGATGCGCGCTGTGCGTATCAGGGAGGCATCGTAATGACTGTAGGGCGTCCAATCCGCTTAGTTACTCAAGATCGTCCAATCCGCCTTGCAGAGGAAACCATCGATCAGGGTGAACTCGAGGCCCTCTCCGAGTGGATGCTTGCAGGCAACCGCCTGACCAAGGCTGAGCAGACGCTCGCCTTCGAGCAGGAATTCGCTGCTTGGATGGACTGCCGCCACGCGGTTTATGTCAACTCCGGGTCGTCGGCGAACCTGTTGATGATCGCCGCGCTCAAGGAAGCAGGCCGCCTGCGCAATAACAAGGCGATCGCCGCCGGCGTCAGCTGGGTCACCACGGTTTCACCGCTGCTCCAACTCGGCTTCGATGTGCGCCTCTGCGATTGCGATTCGAAGTCGCTGGGCATCGACCTCAACCATCTGGAAGACCTTTGCCGCACGGATCCGCCGGCACTGCTGATCATCGTCCACGTTCTCGGCCACGCCGGCGACATGGACGCCATCAGGGACATCTGCCAGCGTTACGACGTCATCCTGCTGGAAGATTCCTGCGAGGCGCTCGGCTCGACCTACAAGGGTCGCAAGCTGGGCACGATCGGCGCGGCGGGCAGCTTCTCCTTCTACTATGGCCACCACATCTCGACGATCGAGGGCGGTATGGTCGTCACCGACGACGCCGACCTGCACCAATTGATGCTTTCTCTGCGCTCACAYGGCTGGAGCCGCGATCTCAAGCCAGAACTGCGTCAATCGCTGGCAGAAGAGAACGGTGTCGACGAGTTCAAGAACCTCTACACCTTCTACCACGCCGGCTATAACCTGCGCTCCACGGACCTTCAGGCATTCCTTGGCCGGTCGCAGCTCAAGAAGCTTGACCAGATCGTCGAACGCCGCCGCATCAATTTCGACCTCTACCGCAAGGCATTGCCGGACTTCTTCTCCCAGTCGGGTGATACCGAGGTTCTGTCGTCCTTCGCCTACGGCACCTTCATCGAGAACCGGCTGGAGACCTACAAGCACATCAATGCGCTCGACATCGAATGCCGGCCGTTGATCTGCGGCAACATTGCACGCCATCCCTTCTGGCTCCGCGACCATCCGCGGCTTGACCTTCCGAACGCCGACAAGGTGCATGACTACGGCATCTATCTGCCGAACCACCATAATCTGAATGAAGCGGACATTGCGCGCGTGGCCGACGCCTTCGCCTCTGTTGCCCGCCCCTGCTAAGAGCGAAGACAAATGACGAATACGGCTCCAAAGCGCGCGCTGATAACAGGCGTAACCGGGCAGGATGGCTCCTATCTTGCGGAACTCCTGCTTTCCAAAGGTTATGACGTACACGGCATCAAGCGCAGGTCATCGAGTTTCAACTCGGCGCGCGTCGATCACCTTTATGAAGACGTGCATGAGGTCGATCGCCGCTTCACGATGCACTATGGCGACATGACCGATTCCACCAACCTGATCCGCTTGATTCAGGAGGTGCAGCCGGACGAGATCTATAACCTGGCCGCTCAGTCTCACGTCCATGTGAGCTTCGAGACGCCTGAATATACGGCTAACGCTGATGGCATGGGTACGCTGCGCATCCTGGAAGCTCTACGCATCCTGCGTATGGACAAGACGCGTTTCTATCAAGCCTCGACCTCCGAACTCTATGGTAAGGTGGTGGAAACGCCGCAGAAGGAAACAACCCCCTTCTACCCGCGTTCGCCCTATGGTGTTGCCAAACTTTACGCATACTGGATCACGGTCAACTACCGCGAATCCTATGGAATGCACGCCTCGAACGGCATTCTCTTCAACCATGAAAGCCCGCGCCGCGGCGAAACCTTCGTGACGCGCAAGATCACCCGTGCCGTCGCGGCCATTGCCGCTGGCGACCAGGATCGCCTCTATCTCGGCAATCTGGATTCCATGCGTGACTGGGGCCATGCCCGTGACTATGTCGAGGGCATGTGGCGGATATTGCAGCAGGATAAGCCGGATGACTACGTGCTGGCGACTGGGCGTACCGTCAGCGTCCGCGAATTCGTGGATACGGCTTTCCGGGTCGCAGGCATCGATATAGAGTGGCGAGGCCAGGGCGTTGACGAGCGTGGTTACGTCCGCGGCACCGATCGCTGCCTGATCAAAGTCGATCCGCGCTATTTCCGCCCGACGGAGGTCGATCTGCTGCTCGGTGACCCCACCAAGGCCGAAAAAGAACTTGGATGGCGCGCCACGACGACGCTTGAGGAAATGATCGTGGAGATGGTCAATTCCGATATTCGCGAACATGCGGCAAACTCGGTTCATCAGCGCGACAAGGACTGACGGATGAACCCTGTTTTTCAGATTGAGGGAAAACGGATCTGGGTCGCCGGTCATCGCGGCATGGCCGGCTCGGCCCTGGTCCGGGTGCTCTCGCAGCTGAATTGCGAGGTGCTGACCGCACCTCGCAGTGAGGTCGATCTCACCGATCAGGCCGCGACGCGGCGTTGGGTGATGGACAACAAGCCGGATGTCGTCATCGTGGCGGCAGCACGGGTGGGCGGCATTGCCGCCAACAGCGCCTCGCCGGTCGCCTTTCTCTATGACAACCTCATGATTGAGGCCAACATCATCGAAGCAGCCGCGCGCGCCGACGTGAGCAAGCTTCTGCTGCTCGGCTCCACCTGCATCTATCCGCGAGACGCCGAACAGCCGATCCGCGAGGAAGCGCTGCTTACCGGTCCGCTCGAAAAGACCAACGAATGGTATGCCATTGCCAAGATTGCCGGCATCAAGCTTTGCCAGGCTTATCGCCAGGAGCAGGGACGCGATTTCATATCGGCTCAGCCCACCAATCTCTACGGTCCCGGCGACAATTACGACCTGGAAACAAGCCATGTGCTGCCAGCCCTGATCCGCAAGGCCCATGAGGCCAAGGTGAATGGTGCGGAATCCCTGACGATCTGGGGCAGCGGTACTCCGTTGCGGGAATTCCTGCACGTGGATGATCTTGCCGAGGCCGTGGTCTTCCTGCTGCGCAACTATTCCGGCCCGATTCCGATCAATATCGGTTCGGGTGAGGAATTGTCGATCGCTGAGCTTGCGCGCCTCGTCGGCGAGACGATCGGCTTCGATGGTCCGCTGACCTTCGATAAGACGCGGCCAGACGGGACGCCGCGCAAGCTCGCGGATCTCCACCGTCTGCATGAACTTGGCTGGAACAACGCACGTCCGCTCGCGACCGGCCTCAAGCAAACCTATCAAAGTTTTCTGGACGCACGCGACAATTGATGCCGCGGAAACAGAAAACTGCAGCAAGCCATGAGTAAAAGAAACAGTCGAGTTACCTAGGACAACACCCGGGAAAGCTTCAACACCATGAAAATATGCCTCCTAGTCACGACTTATAAGCGCAATGTCCAGTTGGTGCGTGTGCTTTCCCAAATCGCGGATCTGCGCAGCAGATATACCGGCCCCGTCCTATTCGAGACAGCGGTGACGGACTCCGAACTCGACAACGCCGCCAGACACATTCTCGAGCCGCTTTGTGATCTCTATGTAACCAACAAGGGGTCCGGCTTCGACGACAACCTGTTTCACTTTTACGCCGACCATGCTCGGAACTACGACTTCATCTTCAGCATAGGCGATGCCGACGTTTTCAGCTGCGGTCAGGTGAATCCGCTCGATCTGCTGGAACTCGCTGCCAGGCAGGAGCACGATGCCGTTCTGTTCAATCATTGCGAATACAAATCGGCAGACATGCTCGCGACCGAGCTGACATATACGCTGTCGCCGTCATTCTATACCAATCCCAAGCTGATGGACGAGCCGGAAACGTTTCGCCGGCACTTCCTCGGCCACATTCCCCGACATGTCGGCCTTCTTTACCGGAGCAGCTTCATCATCGAAAATCCCGGGAAGCTTGCTGCCTTCCGAAACACGCTGCATCTCTATGCCGTGCCTTTCCTGCTGGCGCTCGAGAAGAACAGGGCGATATTCTTCGACTATCCCTTGAATTACTTCGCCGCGGATATGACCTCCGACGGCGCCTCCAAGGATTGGACGAACGTATTCATGGGCCTGTATCGCTTCCTTCTTGCCGCGAAAGCCATCCTGTCGCCGGCAAGTTTCGCAATCACGAAGCAGGGCTTCATGGCCAACTATCTCAATGACCGTTCCTGGCTGCGCGGATCTCTGTCCCACAGTGTTCCGAGCGAGGCGCAAATATTGCGAGAGTTGGATGGGGCGCTCGAAAGCTTCCCACAAGCTTAAATCTCTAGAAACATAGCTATCGGAAGGCGTGATGGCCTGGCGTCGATAAGCTCGAACGCGGCTGCCGGAACGCAGTGGGATGCGCACGCTCCCCACGATGGCGCAGCGAACAGTAAGGATTCCCAATGTCGAAGTGTTGTTCTCTGTGTCACGGGCAGATTTTGAACAAATTTCTGGATTTGGGGCGCCAGCCCCTCGCGAACAAATATCCAAAGCCGAGTGATTTTCAGGAGGAGAAGTTCTTCCCGCTCGAGGTGTTCTTTTGCGAGACCTGCAAGAATGTTCAACTTGGCGAGATGGTCCCGCGATCCCTCATGTTCGAGGATTACTATTACCTGAGTTCGGTCAATGGGGGCCTGGTCCGCCATTTCGAAGCTCTCGCCGAGGAGCTGAAGGAGGCGAAATTCGTCGTCGATGTGGGCTCCAACGATGGCGTGTTGCTGCGTCCACTCAAAGGTCTCGGAGTTCGGGCACTGGGGGTCGAACCTTCGGTCAATGTCTCCAAGCTCGCCAATGACGAGGGGCTGGAAACGCTCTGCGCCTTCTTCGAGGAAACCTCTGCACGCCAGGTGCTGGACAGCCACGGCCCGGCGGATGTGATCGTCGCCAGCAGCGTCTTCACGCATCTCGACGCACCGGCTCAGTTCATCCGCGCAGCGGACATCCTGCTGGCCAAAGACGGCAAGCTGGTGATCGAAGTCGAGTATATCCTTAACATGATCAGCCAGGTGCAGTTCGAGCGATTCTACCTCGACCGGATCTTCTACTACTCGATCTCGTCGATGAAGGAGCTGTTCCGCAAGCACGGCATGGTGATCACCGGGGTTGAGCCTGTGGCCCAGCACGGCGGCTCCCTTCGTTTCACATTGATGCGCGACGCGGCCGGCACCGAGGCCCCGGAGTTGGGGGAGCTGATTGCGACCGAGCTGAAGGTGCTGAACACTGTGGCACTGACAGATTTTGGCCAGCGCTGCCGCGATCTGACCGACAAGCTGGTCGCCGGCCTGAAGCGCTGGCGGGAAGAGGGCGTCAAGGTGGCAGGCTACGGCGCGCCTGCCCGGCTTTCGACCATCACCAACTTTGGTAGCATCGACAGCGAACTGCTGCCGTTCACGATTGATGACAGCCCGCTGAAACAGGGGCGCACCTCGCCCGGCGCGCATATTCCGGTTGTGGCTGCCTCTGAACTTGAGACCTATCAGCCAGAAGTGCTGGTGGTCTTCGCCTACGAATACATCGACGACATTCGGAAAAAGACTGGCAATGCGTATGACTACTACATGCCAATTCCGCTTGTTGAGCTCAAAGCTTCCTGATCACTGGAATGGGGAAAGAAATGTCGAAAGAAATTCAACGTATTGTCGAGCGCCTCGGTGCTGATGCCCATCGGTTTTCCGGAAAGACTGTCCTGCTGGCAGGGGGTGCGGGTTTCCTTGGGAAGCACTTCCTCAAGGTGTTTCAGAAGCTGAATAACGATGTGCTGGACAAGCCCTGTTCGGTCATCTCGGTGGATAACTACATCACCGGCACCAAGAACCTTGATGAAAGCATCGTGCGCGATCCCAACATCATGCAGGTCTGGGCCGACGTGACCCATCCGCTGCCCGTGCGCGAAGATATCGACTTCATCATCCAGGCTGCGGGCATCGCCTCACCTGTTTTCTACATGCGCTATCCGCTCGAGACCATCGAGAGCGCGGTGCATGGCACCCGCAACCTCCTTGATCTGGCCTCACGCAACAAGGGCCTCGAGGGCTTCCTGTTCTTCAGCTCCTCCGAGATCTACGGCGATCCCGACCCCCGCGCGGTGCCGATCAAGGAAGACTACCACGGCAACGTTTCGACCGTTGGGCCGCGCGCCTGCTACGACGAATCCAAACGCCTGGGCGAGACGCTCTGCGCGATCTTTAACGAGCACCACGGCGTGCCGACAAAAATCGTGCGCCCGTTCAACGTCTTTGGTCCCGGCATGGGCCACAACGACCGTCGCGTGATCCCGATGTTCACCTATCAGGCGCTCAATGGCCGTACGATCCCGGTTCATGGCACCGGCCTGCAAACGCGCACCTTCTGCTACATCACCGACGCCATTTACGGCTTCCTGATGACGCTGCTCGAGGGCAAGCGCGGTGAAGCCTACAACATCGGCAACCCGGACAACGAAATCTCGATGATCAAGCTGGCGGAGATGTATCCCAAGCTGCTGCCGGGCGCCTCCTTCACCAGAATCGACTATCCGGACACCTATCCGGCGGGAGAACCCAACCGCCGCTGCCCGGATATCAGCAAGGCGCGGGAAACCTTTGGCTATACCTCCGAGGTGGATGTCGAGGATGGTCTGGCGCGCTTCATCGAATGGGCTCGCCATCAGCAGAGCTATATCGATTTCGAGCCCGAAGCGGTGCTCAAAAAGGCCGGATAACCATACGTGGTGACACTGGGTCTCATCGGGCGGGGTGCCTGGGCGCGCATCATTGGCGCCACTCTGGACAGCCTGCCCGAAGTGCGCTGGGTGCCGCTGACGGGTCCCGGTGCTTCTATTGACGGCGTCATCATCGCCAACAGAAGCAAAGACCACGTGTCCTCGGCCATCCCCTTCGTAGAGGCGGGGGTGCCGTGCTTTATTGAAAAACCTCTGGCCACATGCCTTGAGGACTTCTTGCGCCTCAAGGCGGCGGCTGGTGCAGCGGGCGGCCACGTCTTTGCGGGCCACCTGCACCGGTTCAACTCGGCCGCAGAGGCCTTTTGTGCGGCCTTGCCAGAGATCGGCCCGATCCAATCGGCAGCTGCGCTCTGCGCCAATGGCAAACCGCGCGACGATACGTCCGTGATCTGGGATTGGTTGCCACATCCGCTCTCGCTGGCAGTACGGATCTTCGGCACTCCGGCAGAGCGCGCGACGGCCCGGTCGCTTGAAGGCGGAGCGCGCTCACTTCGCGTGGCTGCACAGTTGTCCTACGAAGGGCGACCTTTCGACCTTGAGGCCAGCTGGCTATCGCCTGATCCAGCCTTTCGGATCACGGCCACGGGCACCAAGGGACGCCTCACCTTTGATGACAAAGCCGCGCAGAAAGTCACGTTAATCCGCGACGGAAACAGTGTCGCCCTTACCTCTGATCCAGAGCTGCCTCTAACCCGCGAACTGCGCGCCTTTGTCGAGTTGATCCGTGGCGTGCGCGACAACCCTTCCCCGCTTGACGGGGCAGAGGAAGTGCTGCGCAGCCTGGATGCCATCGAACGCTCCGCAGCAGCAGAGGGCGCCCCGGTCGCGATCAATTGGCCGGATTGAGGTGTCCGTAGATCTGCGCGAGGATTTCCTGAACGCGCGTGTCCAGATGGCCGGTTGCCATGGCCGCCTCGTGACGCGCGAGCACACCGGCCTCGCCCTGCATGCGGAAATGTGCATTCGCCGCCTCAACGATGGCCTGCGGGGCCTCCACATCGCTCGGCTCGAAGTAGAACAGATGCTCCTGCAAAGGGGCCAGGGCTGGAAGGTCTCTCAGGCTGGCCGGGAGGATCGGCACCCCCCCGGTGATCAGCGCATCAAAGACACGGATCGGCAGATCGCCGCGGGTCGGGATGATCCAATGGCTCATATGGGCCGCCCATTCGTCCAACCGGTCTAACTCTGTGCGGTCATGATACGTCCGCCCTGCTGGACCGACGTGTTTGAAATGCGTGTTCAGCGTCTGGAGCAGGGCATTGCGCTCGGGGAATTGCGGATAGAGTATATGCCGCCCAAGGGGTTCCGGATCACGCGTGGCGGCCAGGAGGCGATCGCGATGTTCGCTCAGATAGGCGCGTGACCACTGGATGACCGCTGCACTTACGGGGCTTCCCATCGCCTTGGTCACCTGCGCGTAAGTCTCATTGTTGTGCGGATGGCACGGCACGTAAAAGTCGGACAGAGCCGCAAAATTCAGGGACGCCGCAACGTCATGATGATTGTCGAAATCCCAGATACAGACATGGGCACGCGGCTCGTTGACAAACATGCCCACATACTTCTGCCCAGCCTGAGCGATATCGTTGTTGTTCAGTATGTAGATAGTGTCGGGCTCGAACTGTTCGATGGCCTTCAGGTTCACCAACGAGATCTGGTCAGTCTTCTCGGCCTTGCTGAAGATCCCCTCGCTCAACCGAACGCGCGTTTGCGGGCGCAGTTTCATGCCCTCAGAAAAGGCCTTTCGGCGGACTTCCTTCTGCACGTTCAACTGTTCAATCTGCTCGTTTACGGATGTCATGTCAGGTTGATTTCGCTCTAGTTTATCTGGAAATTTTTTTAACACTTTATGGTTAAATGTTCCTAAAATGTCGGTGAATTAGTCCGGCCAGCGGGACGCTTTTCTCTCCAAGGGGGTGGGCTTTGACCCGCTCCCCTGAAAAGTCCGCGGTTGACGTTAGCCTGTTCCTCGAACGAGGAGACAGACAATGCGGAAGAGCCGATTCAGAGCAAATCATAGTTATCCTGAAAGAACACCAGGCCGGGATGGGAGCCAAGGAGCTGTGTCGCAAGCATGGCATGAGCGACCGTACGTTCATCATGTCATTGGTCATCGGTGGTCTTTCCGTCAGGTCGGTCTTCAACAACCCGACCCTATCGGAAAACACTGATGGCCGCCCGCAAACCCAATTACCCGCTACAGCTCTATGAAAAGCGCGCGGGCAATCGGCTTTGCTACCTCCCGCCACCTACCCCACCTGCTGGGATACGATCTTCTCGTCGATGCGGCACTGGATATGTGGCTTACGGCCGGGCGCATTTTGTCAGATATGGCGGAGCGCCCCGATGAGTATTTCCTCGTTTCCGGCCGGAAGTTTACGCTCCGGGAGCTTGTGACGGTGATCGAAGAGGAAAAGCGGCAGAACGCTGAACATCTCCTGGGGCGCAAGATCCTACAATCAAGGGGAGATCATGGACCCCTACACCGATGGTCCGGTTCTTCCCGGCTGGTCGCCCAAGGTGACTTGGAAGAAGGCGTTCGCGATCTGCTTCAGCCCTCTCGTTGGTGAGTTGGAAGCAAATGATGACGATGCCGAGCGACAGTGACGTTCACCCGGATTGAAGCGCTCAAAGAATCCGGTCGATCTTATGCTGGATATGCAGATTGGGCATCAAACCAGCCGTATGCGCGGCGCGATACGCGTTGCGCGCAGCATCGAACGTCACGCCCCACATGATGGCGCTGAGAAGAAACGCGATTATGTAAACTTGAATGCGCATGAGCCTATCAGAGTGCGGCATATCGGCATTTATGTGGCAGTGCCAAGCATTGCTCGAGATCAATTATTGTCGGTCAATAAAGACCCAGAAAACGAACACCAAAACGGTGAGCACAGATAACAGGAAGAACCTGTATCTGTTTGATCTCATTAAAGATCAATGGGAATGGTGCCCAGAAGAGGACTCGAACCTCCACACCCTTTCGGGTACCAGCACCTGAAGCTGGCGCGTCTACCAATTCCGCCATCTGGGCGACGGAGAGCCATGTACGGGGGTCGCTCTTTGCTGTCAACAGGGTTTTTGAAGTTTTCCTGACAGTCTGTGAAAAAGCTTCACGAAGCTGTGGTCGCACCCCACGGCTCAGTGAATGGCATGGCCTGTTTCTTTACCCTATATAAGGGGATATTGGAAAGGAACGCGCCATGTTCGACCTTCGCCCCGCTCTTCTCGCCGGTTTTCTTGCCGCAGTGCCGTTGGCCGGGGCCAATGCAGCCTCGCCGTCGCTTGGGCCTATCAATACGCAGTCGACGATCTGCGATTATCGTGGCTGCTTCGGCTTCGGTCCGCAGCAGTGGCATCGCCCGGCCTATGTGCAGCCGAACTATCGCCCGCCGAATGCCGCCGGTCCGAAATATTATCAGCCGCCCGGCACCTTGCCGCCAAGGCTGACCTATGATCCGCCGCAGGCACCACGCGTGCAGCCTTCGGCAGATAATCAGGCCCGCCATCAGCAATGGTGCCGGAACGAATACCGGTCCTACAATCCGCGCACCGATCGCTTCCTGACCTATGAAGGCATCTACAAGACCTGCAACTCGCCCTATAATTGAGCGTCAGCTCTCCAGCGAAGCGCGGTCGGTATGGCCGAGGTCGCGGTCGGGCTCGATGATGTCGCGCACGCGCTGCTTGAGTTCCTTCGGCCCCGGAAAACCGCCGTCGCGCTTGCGCTCCCAGATCAGATCGCCATTGACGCGGATTTCAAAATTGCCGCCGGTGCCCGGAATGAGCGCCACCTCGCCAAGGCTGTCCGTAAAAGTCTGCAGCAGTTCCTGCGCCATCCAGGCGGCGCGTAGCAGCCAGTTGCACTGGGTGCAGTAGAGGATCGTCACACGGGCTTTCTCGGTCATGGGAATCTCCTTTTATCTGAGGGATCTAGACGCTCGCAAAAGGCGCTGCAATGTGCCCGCTGCCGAATCGGCGGACCGAAAGTTCGGATTCAGTCTTTTTTGATAATTTTCCGTTAGCTATTCCGGATTGGTGACTTCGCAGAATGGCTGAAGCGCCCTGGTTCTTGTTTTGCGTAACGGTGCTCATGCGTTCCACGGCTATCCCAGCGATCCTTCTTGCCTGCCTCGCTCTGGCGGGCTGCTCGTCGGCTTCCGGTCCGGAAAGTCTTTCAGCCGGCGTCACATCGAAGTCTTCGAAGGAAATCACGGCTTCCGTCACCCCGCCGACGGCATCTGTGCCGCAGGCCACAGTCGCCGCGGTCGATGCAGACGATGCAGACGATGCCACTCCGCAGGCAAGCCTTGCCTGGGAAGCTCCCGTGCCGGAGTCCCGCGCCTTCTCGGCAGTGACGCCTTCAGCCACATCGCAGCCGGGTATGCCGGTTCCGAGCGAACGCCCTGTCGAATTCGCCATGGCGGCAGCGCCTGCGATCGAGCCGCCGACGCGTGGCCGCTCGCGCGTCTATGGCTACGGTTTCCGCGATGCCAAGCCAATCAACTTCGGCAAGATCTCTCCACGTAAACTCGCCGTCCACGGCGTCGACGTCTCGCGCTGGCAGGGGGATATCGATTGGGAAACGCTGCGAACCCGCGGCGCGAACTTCGCCTTCATCAAGGCGACCGATGGCGGCGATCATCTCGACCCGATGTTCAAGACCAACTGGCGGCGCGCCAAGGAGGCTGGCATCAAGCGCAGTGCCTATCACTTCTTCTACTGGTGCCGCACGGCTGGTGAACAGGCCGACTGGTTCATCCGCAATGTGCCGCGCGATCCTGATGCGCTGCCGCCGGTCGTTGATGTGGAATGGAACGGCGAATCGAGCTGCAAGGTGAAGCTCTCCCGCGCCCGTGTGCTTGAAAAAATGCAGGTCTTCATGGAGAAGATCGAGCGGCACTATGGCAAGCGCCCGATCATCTACACGGCCCCGGATTTCTACGCGGACAATCTCGAAGGCGCCTTCCAGAACTATCATTTCTGGCTGCGAGCAGTCGCCGAGCATCCTTCGAAGGTCTATCCGAACCGCAAATGGCTCTTCTGGCAATATTCCGGTTCGGGCCTGTCACACGGCGTCGAAGGCCGCATCGACCTCAATGTCTTCCGCGGCAGCGAGGAAGAATGGCACCGCTGGGTGGCTGGGCTTTAAAACGCAAAAGGCTGGCTCAATGGCCAGCCTTTCGTTCATATTTTGGGCTGAATCCGGATAGCTTAACCTACTCGTCGCCCATCTTGAGCGCCGCAATAAACGCTTCCTGCGGGATTTCCACCTTGCCGAACTGGCGCATGCGCTTCTTGCCGGCCTTCTGCTTGTCGAGCAGCTTGCGCTTGCGGGTAGCGTCGCCGCCGTAGCATTTCGCAGTCACGTCCTTGCGCAGCGCCGAGATCGTCTCGCGGGCAATCACGTTGCCGCCGATCGCCGCCTGGATCGGGATCTTGAACATGTGCTTCGGGATCAGCTCCTTGAGCTTCTCGCACATGTCGCGGCCGCGCTTTTCGGCGGCTGTCCGGTGCACCATCATCGACAGCGCGTCAACCGGCTCGCCGTTGACGAGGATTGACATCTTCACGAGGTTGCCCTCGCGGTGGTCGGTGAGCGTATAGTCGAAGGAGGCATAGCCCTTCGAGATCGATTTCAGCCGGTCGTAGAAATCGAAAACGACTTCGTTGAGCGGCAGGTCATAGGTCAGCATCGCGCGCGTGCCGACATAGGTGAGCTCGATCTGGATGCCGCGCCGGTCCTGGCAGAGCTTCAAGATGCCGCCGAGATAATCGTCGGGCGTGAGAATCGTCGCGCGGATCCATGGCTCGTGGATTTCCGAGATCTTGACGACATCGGGCATGTCAGCCGGGTTGTGCAGCTCGCGCTCCGTGCCGTCGGTCATGTACATCTTGTAGACGACGGATGGTGCGGTTGCGATGAGGTCGAGATCGAACTCGCGCTCCAGCCGCTCCTGGATGATTTCGAGATGCAGCAGGCCAAGGAAGCCGCAGCGGAAACCGAAGCCGAGGGCGGCGGACGATTCCATTTCGAAGGAGAAGGAAGCGTCGTTGAGGCGAAGCTTGCCCATGGCGGCGCGCAGATCTTCGAAATCGGCCGCATCGACCGGGAAGAGGCCGCAGAACACCACCGGCTGCGCCGGCTTGAAGCCCGGCAGCGCTTCGGCTGTTGGCCGCTTGTCCTCGGTGATCGTATCGCCGACGCGGGTATCGGCCACTTCCTTGATCGAGGCGGTAATGAAGCCGATCTCGCCGGGGCCGAGGCTGTCGACATTGACCATCTTCGGTGTCAGCACGCCGACGCGCTCCACCTGGTATTTCGCATCCGTGCCCATCATTCGCACGGTCTGGCCCTTGGTCAGCACACCGTCGATGACGCGCACCAGAACCATGACGCCGAGATAGGTATCGTACCAGCTGTCGACGAGCAGTGCTTTCAGCGGCGCCTTTTCGCCGCCCGGGCTCTTCGGCGCCGGCAGCTTGTGGACGATCGCTTCCAGCACATCGGGAATGCCGAGGCCGGTCTTGGCAGAGATCAGCACGGCTTCCGACGCATCGATGCCGATCACTTCTTCGATTTGTTCCTTGATACGGTCGGGTTCGGCCGCCGGCAGGTCGATCTTGTTGAGAACGGTGACGATCTCGTGGTTGTTGTCGATCGCCTGATAGACGTTGGCGAGCGTCTGGGCTTCGACGCCCTGCGACGCGTCGACGACGAGCAGCGAACCTTCGCAGGCCGACAGCGAGCGCGAGACTTCATAGGCGAAGTCGACGTGGCCGGGCGTGTCGATGAGATTGAGAATATATTTCTCGCCGTTATTCGCCTGGTAGTGCAGGCGCACGGTCTGTGCCTTGATGGTGATACCGCGCTCGCGCTCGATATCCATGTTGTCGAGCACCTGCTCGGACATTTCGCGCTCGGCAAGGCCGCCGGTCGTCTGGATGAGGCGGTCAGCAAGCGTCGATTTGCCGTGGTCGATGTGGGCCACGATCGAGAAGTTGCGGATATGGGATAGCGGAGTCGTCGAATTGGTGCTCATGCGCGCCATATAGCAGTGCGCACATCGCCCGCAAAGCGGTAATTATACCGGGGTTTACCCTATTTTACAGGCTTTGGGGCGTGGCTCAGACCGGCCAAGTCTCCAGCCGCCAGGCCGAATCCCAGAACATCCATTCATATTGGGAGGCACGGACGAAAACCTCCATCATCTGCTGGCGCTCTGCCGGCGAGGCGGCGCGGGCGGCAATATCCGTCAGCGCGATCACTTCGCGGGCGCCAGCGGCGAACTGCGGATCGCCATAGGTATTGATCCAGGCCTGGAACACATTGCCCTCGATCGCCGGCCTGCTCTTGATGCCTTCGCCGACATGCCAATAGATCCAGAAGCAGGGCAGGATCGCCGAAAGCGCAACCGCGTAGGAGCTGTGATAGGCCGTCGCCAGCAGGAAATTCGTATAAGCGAAGCAGGATGGTGAGGGTTCGGCGGCCGTCACATCCGCGCTCGAAATCCCGAACTGCGTCAGGAAGCCGGCATGCAGGCCCTGCTCGACGGTGATCGCTTTCTGAGCCGACCCGAGAAAGCGCAGCACCTGCGCATTGTCGGGCGCCTTGGCCGCGACGATGGCAAGGCAGCGGGCATAATGCTTCAGGTAGATCGCATCCTGCAGGATGTAGTGGCGGAAAACCTCCGGCGGCAGCGTGCCATCCGAAAGCCGTTCCAGAAGTGGCAATCGCTCGATCTCGGCCATGATGGGCTTGATTCTGTCCCAGGCGGCAGCCGTGAAGCTCTCCCCCGTCTCAGTGCCTTGCGCAATACCGTCCATCTTGCTCTCCGCTCTTGAATGCCGCTGCCATATATCGACGCCGCCATGGTGAAAGCAAGGCTGCTCGCGAGGACTTGATTCCATCATTGGATCATGTATTTCTCTTATAGTGGAATCACGGATTGACAAATGGAACAGGAATTCGAGCAGGCAATCGGTATCCGTATTCGCGCGCTGCGGACGGAAAAGGGGCTGACACTGGATGATCTCGCCACTGCTTCCGGCGTGAGCCGCGCGATGATCTCCCGCATCGAGCGCGCAGAAGCGAGCCCGACGGCTTCGCTGTTGGCGAGGGTCTGCGCCGCGCTCGGCCTGTCGCTTTCAGAGTTTTTTGCCGATGAAGGGCAGGAAGCGTCGCCGCTCTCGCGTCGTCAGGACCAACGGATCTGGCGCGATCCGGAAACCGGCTATATGCGCCGCGCCGTCTCGCCGCCAGGCACAGCCTCGGATGTCGATATCGTCGATGTCGAATTTCCGGCTGGCGCACGGGTCAGCTTCCCGCCGCATACCGCCAGCCGCGGCATGACGCAGCATGTCTGGCTCTTCGACGGCGAGTTGGAAATGACTGTTGGTGAGACCGTCCATCGCCTCAAGCCCGGCGACTGTCTCTTCATGCCGGTCGGCGACGGCCATGTCTTTCACAATCCGGGTCACGCGCCGGCACGCTATTGCGTCGTGCTGGACCGTGGCGACCACTAAATCACGTGCTCATTTATCAGGGGACCATCATGCCGACCATCCGCCTTTTCTCCGCCGCCGAGGCACACGCGGCGATTCCCGACCTCTGCGAGGTGCTTGCCGATTGCGTCAATGGCGGCGCCTCGGTCGGCTTCATGCAGCCCTATACACCTGCGGACGCCGAACCCTACTGGCGTAGTGTCGCCGAAGCCGTTGCCGATGGCGCCACTCTGCTCTTTGGCGCCGAAGTGGATGGCAAAATTGTCGGCACCGTGCAGGTCGGCGCTGCGCAGATGCCGAACCAGCCGCACCGCGGCGATCTGAAGAAGCTGCTCGTTCACCRCTCCGCTCGCGGCCATGGCCTGGCGCGCCTGCTGATGGACATKGCCGAACGCGAAGCGGCCCGTCGCGGCAAGACGATTCTCGTCCTCGACACGGCAACCGGCAGCGATGCTGAAGCCATCTACCCGCGTCTCGGCTGGGAGCGCGTCGGCGTCATTCCCGATTATGCGCTCTGGCCTGAAGGTGGCCTGTGCGCCACTACCTTCTTTTACAAGCGCGTGGCCTGATCGCGTTGTGTAAAGGCGTCTATCGCGTCGGCCAATCTTGAAGCCGGCGTCCAATGCAGGGCCTTCCAGCCGAAATCCTTGGCCGCCACGATATTCTCCTCGACATCGTCGATGAAGCCGATGTCATCAGGGGCAGCGCCGA
This sequence comes from Rhizobium sp. 01T437, assembly GCF_056398505.1. Lineage (NCBI taxonomy): Bacteria > Pseudomonadati > Pseudomonadota > Alphaproteobacteria > Hyphomicrobiales > Rhizobiaceae > Rhizobium > Rhizobium sp. 01T437. Next base: position 384,056 of record NZ_JBFTPM010000006.1, on the reverse strand, counting down.
CGTCTTGCGTCGCAAGCCGGAAGAAATCGCTGAAAGGCTTTCGCGCGCCAAGTGCGGCAGAGTAGAACATGCCGTCGAAAAGCGCGCCGAGCCCCAGCACGTCACGCAAGTAAGCGGCGCGCTGATGCTCCTGGTTGGTGGCGAGATAAAGAAGCGTGCCTTTGTCCTTTAGGCGGGCGAGATCGTCGAGCAACTGCCGGTCGAGACGGGAGTCGTTTTCGAACCAGTAGTCGAGCAGGGTCTGGGCGTTAAGATGCGGTGCGATCCGGCCGAGAACCTCCGTCAGGCGGGGCTCGATCGGCTCCTGGCCGGTGACGATGCCGACCCAGTAAGGCTTGAAGAATTCCTGTTGAAGCAACGGCGCAGACAGGCCGAGGTCGCGCTCGAGATAAGTGAAGAGCGGCAGACCGTCCGCCGGCCGTCCGTGAACCAGCACGCCATCGACATCGACCATCAGGATTTTCATTGGGCTTAATCTCTTGAGGAAAAGGGACGCGTTCTGAAATCGGCTTGAACGTGGCGTCATCTGCAGTGGCGATCAAGGCGTGTTCAGCGCTTTTTTCTTTAGACGGGCCTGTGTAAGGCTTGAGTCTGACAGACTGATTTGCGGAGGACACTCGTGCGCGTCATCTATTCCGAAGACCACAAGCTGCGTGATGCGAAGACGGAGCTGCATGATGGCCAGCTCGTGACGCCTTTCGAGGCGCCGTTCCGGGCGGAATGGATTCTCGCCGCAGTGAGGGAGGCGGGCTTTTCGGATGTCGTCGCCCCCGAACCGCACGATCTCGAAACGGCGCGCAAGGTGCATGATCCGGCCTATCTGGAATTCCTGGCGACAGTGTGGGGTCGCTGGGTGGCGGCAGGATATAAGGGCGAGGCGATCGCCAATTCCTTCCCCGTCCGCCGCACCAGCCAGCGCGTGCCCGAAAACATCGTCGGCGCGATCGGCCATTACGCCAATGCCGCCGACACGTCCATCACCAAGGGCTCTTATGAGGCAGCTGTTGCCTCCATGCGCTGCGCGATGACAGGCGCGGACTGGCTGAATGCCGGCAACCGCTTCGCCTTCGCGCTCTGCCGCCCGCCGGGCCATCACGCGGGCATCGATCTCTTCGGCGGCTATTGCTTCATCAATAATTCCGGCGTCGCGGCCCAGCGTCTGCTGGATCATGGCGCCAAGAAGGTTGCCGTGCTTGATGTCGATTTCCATCACGGCAACGGCACGCAGGATCTCTTCTATCGTCGCGGTGATGTCTTCACCGCCTCACTGCATGGAGATCCCCTCCACGCCTTTCCCTATTTCCTCGGTCATGCCGATGAAGCGGGCGAAGGGCAGGGCGAGGGCGCCAACCGCAATTACCCGATGGCGCCCGGCACCAGTTTCGATGTCTGGTCGTCAGCCCTTGCCGATGCGCTTTCCCGCATCAAGGCCTTCGGTGCCGAAGCTATCATCGTGGCGCTCGGCGTCGATACGTTCGAGCGCGATCCGATCTCCTTCTTCAAGCTGAAATCGGAGGACTTCATTCGCATGGGCGAGATGATCTCAGCGGCCGGCCTGCCAGTCGTCACCTGCATGGAGGGCGGCTACGGTGTGCCGGAGATTAGCCTCAATGTCGCCAATGTGCTCAAGGGTCTGGAAGCCTGATCTCCTCCTGATGACCGACGAGACCGTCCCATCCGATATTCCGACGCCCCGCATGCTGAGCTGGGCACGCAACTCGACCATCTATCGCCTCGAGCGGCGCATGATGACGGAAAAGCAGCTCTTTGACGCCATCACCCGCAAGGCGAAGGAGAAATTCGAGGACATCAACGCAGCACAGCTCAAGGCTGTCGCCGATTTCGCCGTCAAATTTGCCTATGACAACAAGGCGATCGACGATAACGCTTATGCTGAAATCAGCACGCGTTCCGCCGTGCGCAATGGCAAGTCGAAGCGCGCTATCGCCCAGAAGCTTGCGGTTAAGGGCGTCTCCAACGACAAGGTGGAGGCAGCACTTGAAGAGGCCGACGATCTCTATGCCGCGGCGATATTCGCCCGCAAACGCGCCTTCGGCCCGTTCCGCCGCGTCGAGCTTGATGAAAAACGAAAGGCAAAGGAGCTCTCCGCCTTCGCCCGTAACGGATTCAGCTTCGAGATCGGCAAGAGGGTCTTCGGCATGAGCTTCGAAGACGCCGAAGAGGTGATCCTCTCAGGCCGCCTCTGATATCGCATCAAGCCTTTTGCTGCCCCGATCAGAAGTTTGAATTTGTCGCTCATGCCCTGCTCTCATATGAAGAGCGCGCAATCGGAGATATCAATGGAAGAAAGAACGAGCGCCGGAACGGGCACGCTGACGGCGAAGACGCCTGCTGCATTTGGCGGTGTGGCTGCCGGCGGCTTGATGTGCCTCATGTCCATGTCCTCCATCCAGTTCGGCGCGGCGCTGTCCTCCTCCGCCATCGCCACCTATGGGCCGGTCGGTGCCACCTGGCTGCGCCTCGCTTTCGCTGCCATCTTTCTGGCAATCGCGGTGCGCCCGCGCATCTTCAGCTACAGCCGCGCCCAATGGACAAGCGCCCTGGTCCTCGGCACGACGACGGCGCTGATGACGATGAGTTTTTTCTCGTCGATCGAGCGCATTCCGCTCGGTCTCGCCGTCGCGATCGATTTTCTTGGGCCGCTTTCCGTCGCGACCATTGGCTACGGATTGAGCCGGCGCCTCATCTGGCCGCTCATTGCTGCTTTCGGCGTCCTGGCTCTCGCTCATGACGGTGAAGGTTGGGTTGGGGATCCCCTCGGTGTTCTCTTTGCATTTGGTGCGGGAACCGGTTGGGCGATCTATATCGTGCTCACGAAGAAGATCGGCGCAAGCTTCAAGGGGCTGGAAGGGCTTTCCATGTCGCTCATGGTTGCCGCGGTGGTCGCAACGCCCTTCGGCTTTGCCGGCGCCGTGCCGAAGCTTGATGGTTACGGCCTGATCGAAATGGCGGGCCTTGCCATTCTGGTGCCACTGCTGCCTTACACACTGGAGCTGATTGCGCTGCGGCGGATGCCGACGGCCTCCTTCGGCATCCTCATGAGCCTGGAACCCGCCATTGCAGCCCTCGCAGGCTTCGTCATTCTGGCGCAGCCGATGACGCTTCTGCAGATGGCCGGAACGGCTTTGGTCGTCGCCGCAAGCGCTGGCGCGACCTTTTCGGCAAGGCAGTAAAGCGTCAGCCGATCTTCTTCGCGGGATCGTCGAGCGCCGGATTGTAGAAGAGTGACAGCGTCAGGCTCTTTGCGATCCGCTCCGCAGTCGCCATGAACCACTCTTTGGCTTCCGGGGTCGGCGCCACATCGTCGAGCGTTTGCGAAAACAGCGAAAGCCATTTCGGGAAAAGTTCCGGCGTCATGTTTGCGACGCCGAGATGCGCCTGCACCGGCTTGCCGCCATAGGCGCCGCTGCGGAAGGCGACGGACGACCAGAAGCTTTTCATCTTCTGCATATGTTCAGGCCAGCGGCCGGAAAGCCGCGCATCAAAGACTGGTCCGAGCTCGGGATGCTTGAGCACCCGCCCGTAGAAAGTCTCCACCAGCTTCGAAATGAAGGCCTCGTCCACGCCGATCACCTTCATCTCGGCCTCGGCCTTTTCACGGATCGCGGCGAAATGCGCGGCCCGTCCCTGTATCTCGTTATTCATCTTTAACCCCGGTGCCGCGTGCTGCAGCAGCTTCCATATAGGTTGACGTGCTGCCTCAGCAAAGCGCGATCGGCAGATCGCGGCATTCTGTCAATCCCGCCGGGCTTTGATCTTGACCCACGCGGTTTGCCTCTTTAGATTTAGAATAATTCTAAATTACTGGAGATTCCTTATGTTGGCCCGTTTTTTCAGATCACCGAAACGTTCCTTCCGCTCTCTCTCCGAGCAGGAAATTCTGGCGCTCGCCATCGCCTCGGAAGAAGATGATGCCCGCATCTATCTCGCTTACGCGGAGCATTTGCGACAGGAGTTTCCAGCCTCTGCCAAGGTGTTTGAAGATATGGCGGAGGTGGAGGACACGCACCGTAAGTCGCTGATTGAAATTCACCGTCAGCGCTTCGGTGAACGTATCCCCCTGATCCGCCGCGAGCATGTAGAGGGCTTTTACGAGCGCAAACCGGACTGGCTGCGTGCCAACCTCTCTCTCGATGCCATCAGGCAGGAAGCCGAGGCGATGGAGGAGCAGGCCTACCGCTTCTATGTCGAGGCGATCAAGCAGACCTCCGATGCCTCCACCCGTCAGTTGCTTGGCGATCTCGCTCTCGCCGAGCAGGGCCATGAGGACATCGCCCGCATGCTGGGCGACAAGCACACGCCTGACGATGTAAAAAAGGAGGAGGATGAGACCGCGCGCCGCCAGTTCGTCCTGACCTATGTGCAGCCGGGCCTTGCCGGTCTGATGGATGGTTCGGTCTCGACGCTGGCGCCGATCTTTGCTGCGGCCTTTGCCACGCAGGATACCTGGCAGACCTTCCTCGTCGGCCTGTCGGCCTCGGTCGGCGCCGGCATTTCGATGGGCTTCACGGAAGCCGCCCATGACGATGGCAAGATCTCCGGCCGCGGCTCGCCGATCAAGCGCGGACTTGCCTGCGGTATAATGACAGCGCTCGGCGGTCTCGGCCACGCACTGCCCTACCTGATCCCGGACTTCTGGACCGCGACGATTACCGCCGCCATCATCGTCTTCTTCGAGCTCTGGGCGATCGCCTTCATCCAGAACAAATATATGGAGACGCCGTTCCTGCGCGCCGCCTTCCAGGTGGTCGTCGGCGGCAGCCTCGTGCTCGCAGCCGGTATTTTCATCGGGAACGCGTGACCACAGACAGCGGTTCAAGCATAGCTCAGAAATGAAAAAGGCCGGCTTTCGCCGGCCTTTCCCACAGTCCCCTCAAAATTAATTATTTCAGAGCGCCGACCAGAACGTCGCGGCCATTCTCGATGGTGACCCAGCGACCGGCATTGAAGCTCGACTGGCGCTTGATGAAGCTATAGGGCGTCGCAAACCACGGCTTGACGTCGGAAGCCAGGTTGTCGAGCACGAAATCGCCTTCGGCAGTACGCAACGTCAGCACCGCATGACCTTCACCATCAGGCTTGCGGACGACTGTCATCAGCAGATCAGCAGGCGAGAAGCCGCGCTGGATGAGGATACGGCGCTTCAGAAGCGCGAAGTCCTCGCAGTCGCCAGCCGTGGTCGGATAGGCCCAGACCTCATCCTTGCCGTAGATCTCCTTGTCGGTCATCGGCGTGATGGTGCGGTTGACGGTCGCGTTGACCGAACGGACCGTGGCCCACTTGGCGCCGGTCATGGCGACCGGACCGGTATTGCGGTTGGCACCGCATTCGCTGCGGTGCGTCTGACAGAAGTCGTAATGACCGACCGGCTGCGATGTCGCATTGCCGGTCACCATGGAGGCATTTTTGCTAGGAGCCGGAATAGCGGCCGGCGCCATTGCAAACACGGCCATCATGGCCACGAGGAAACCCTTGATCCGCACGCCCTACTTCCCTGCATCGCCCTTCATTTATTAACAAACAGTTAACGGAGAGGGCCGAAAGGAGTCAATCGTTACTTCTTGGGAGGGCCTTGCAACTCGTAGACATGGTTAAAATGCGACATAACCTTAGGGATAGCTGAGCATAACTTATTCAACCAAAGTCTTCTATTCGGGCAGTTGCATATTCTTTGGTGGACGACTGGCTTCAGTCTATCGGATGAGGCCTTTGACGGCGCTGCGCAGCCGCTCGATGTCCTGGGGGCGCGACAGCCTGTGGTCGCCGTCGCGGATGAAGGTCAGCACCACGTCGTCTGCCGGAAGATGCTCAACGAGTTTCATCGCATGCAGATAGGGCACGTCAGCATCTTTCATGCCCTGCAGGATATGGATCGGGCAGCCTGTTTCGATCATGCCGGTCAGCACCCGGTTATGGCGGCCGTCCTCGATGAGGGCGCGCGTGTAGATGTTGGGCTCCGGGCTATACTGCGAGCGTTCCTCGAAATAGCCGCGCTCCTCCAGCGAGGCGCGTTCCTTCTTCTTGAGGTGCGGCTCGATCAGATCAGAGGTGAAGTCCGGCGCCGGCGCTATCAACACCATGCCTTCGAGCTTCGGACCGCCGCCTTTAGCAAGCTCCTGCGCCACTCTGAGTGCGATCCAGCCGCCCATCGAAGAGCCGATGAGGATCATCCGTTTGGGAGCGGTATCGCGGATCACCGCGAGCGCCTCCTCCAGCCAGCGCGAGATCGTGCCGTCGGTGAAGGTGCCGCTGGAAAGCCCGTGGCCGGAATAGTCGAGACGGATACAGGCGGCACCCAGCTCCTCCGCCAGCCGGTCGATTTCGACGGCCTTGCTGCCGCTCATGTCGGATCGGTAGCCGGATAGCCAGACGAGGGCGGGAAGGTCGGCGTCTGTCCGCGCCGGCCGTAGCAGCATGGCGATCTGCCGCGCGTCCTCGCCTTCACCGACTGTCAGGAACTTCGGCTGAAGAATGGGCATCTCGTCGGACATCGGGCAGAACTCCTATTATTTTGGTCTATAAAACAGATTCTTGACAGGCTGACAGCAGGTGATTTTTCCGCTATAGGGTGTTATTGAATCCGTTGCAGTGATGGCGTGACCCGTTTGTGCCCCCTTTCGAACTGGGACACGAAGCTGCAACGTTCCGAACAACGCGAGGAGAATACGACCATTCGCAGACCCTTTAAAACCGACGCGCCCGTAAAGGATGGACCGCGTTCGAACCGTGAAATCCGCATTCCCAAAGTTCAGCTGATTGGGGCGAACGGTGAGAATCTGGGCGTCGTGCCTACCGACCAGGCCTTGAGAATGGCGGAAGAAGCCGGCCTCGACCTCGTCGAAATTTCTCCCAATGTCGAGCCGCCGGTGTGCAAGATCCTCGATCTGGGCAAGCTGAAATATGCCAACCAGAAGAAGGCCGCCGAAGCGCGCAAGAAGCAGAAGGTGGTTGAAGTCAAAGAAATCAAGATGCGTCCGAACATCGACACCCATGACTATGAGGTGAAGATGAAGGCGATGGGTCGCTTCTTTGACGAAGGTGACAAGGTGAAGGTAACGCTGAAGTTCCGCGGCCGCGAAATGGCCCACCAGGAACTCGGCATGAAGCTTCTCCAGCAGGTCAAGGCCGACACGCTTGAGATTGCCAAGGTCGAAGCCGAGCCCAAGCTCGAAGGCCGCCAGATGATGATGGTGCTGGCGCCGAAGTAACCGGTGCCGCATCCTTTCGCTCAAAGCCGTCCAACAGGGCGGCTTTTGTGTTTCTTGCGGGTGCAAGAATCATCATCCGCCCCGTTGCACTTTCATGACGCTGCGGTTATAAGCGCGCGTCCGAACTGACCGGCAGGGCATGCCGTGGCAGTTTCGAATGCTTGCGGGCAGGTTTCGTCACTGGCCCCGCAGATCAACAACAAACGCTCCCACGCCTTTGGCGAAGACCGTAACAGGGCTTTCGCAGAAGGGCTTCTTTGATGAAGCGGGTGAGGAGCTCTCAGAACGGAGTAGCAAAATGCCCAAGATGAAGACGAAGTCTGCTGCCAAGAAGCGGTTCAAGATCACCGCCACCGGCAAGGTCAAGGCGGCTGCCGCTGGCAAGCGCCATGGCATGATCAAGCGCACGAACAAGTTCATTCGCGATGCACGCGGCACCATGGTTCTGGCAGAACCCGATGGCCGCAAGGTTGTGAAGAACTATCTGCCGAACGGTCTCTGAGACTATTCCGGTAACGCGTTAGATTAAGGAGATCATGAAATGGCACGTGTAAAAAGAGGCGTCACCGCCCACGCCAAGCACAAGAAGGTTCTGAAGCAGGCCAAGGGTTTCTACGGCCGCCGCAAGAACACCATCCGTACCGCCAAGGCTGCCGTTGACCGCGCCAAGCAGTACGCATACCGCGACCGCAAGGTTAACAAGCGCAACTTCCGCGCCCTCTGGATCCAGCGTATCAACGCTGCCGTCCGCGAATTCGGCCTGACCTACGGCCGCTTCATCGACGGCCTGAACAAGGCTGGCATCGAAGTCGACCGCAAGGTTCTCTCCGACATGGCAATCCACGAGCCGGAAGCATTCGGTGCCCTGGTTGCTGCCGCCAAGAAGGCCCTTGAGTACCTCAAGGAAACCGGCACGGCTAATGAGTTTGAAGGCGCGGTTCGTTAACCAGCGCTTCCCAAGCTTGACGCTTTTTTGAATTTTGGGAAACCCGCGCTGGTTTGGGCTAGCGCGGGTTTTTCTTTCTTTGTACTGCTTGCGCGGCCTTGCCGCGCCCGCCTTTCGAACGCCGCCTGATCTGGACGGAAAGAAGACAATGTCAGATATCGACCAGCTTAAATCCTCTTTGCTTGCCGAAATTGCCGCCGCCAATGACGAGCCTGCGCTCGAAACCGTTCGTGTTTCCGCGCTCGGCAAGAAGGGCTCGATTTCTGAGCTCCTGAAGACGCTCGGCGCCATGACGCCGGAAGAGCGACAGACCCGCGGCGCAGCAATCAATGCACTGAAGAACGAAGTAACCGACGCCCTTGCCGACCGCAAATCGGTGCTGAAGGAAGCCGCGATCAATGCCCGCCTGAAGGCTGAAACGGTCGACGTCAGCCTGCCGGTGCGCTCCTCGCCGGCCGAACGCGGCCGCATCCATCCGATCAGCCAGATCGTCGATGAGATCACCGCAATCTTCGGCGACATGGGTTTCTCGATTGCCGAAGGCCCCGATATCGAGACCGACTACTACAATTTCACGGCTCTGAATTTCCCCGAGGGACACCCGGCCCGCGAGATGCACGACACCTTCTTCTTCAATCCGGATGAAAAGGGCGAGCGCAAGGTTCTGCGCACGCACACCTCGCCGGTGCAGATCCGCACGATGGAATCGCAGGATCCGCCGATCCGCATCATCATTCCCGGCAAGACCTACCGCCAGGATTCCGACGCCACGCATTCGCCGATGTTCCATCAGGTCGAAGGTCTCGTCATCGACAAGAAGGCCAATGTCGCCAATATCCGCTGGGTGCTGGAAGAATTCTGCAAGACCTTCTTCGAGGTGGACAGCGTGACGATGCGTTTCCGCCCGTCCTTCTTCCCCTTCACCGAGCCCTCCTTCGAGGTTGATATCCAGTGCGACCGCTCCGGCCCGATCGTCAAGTTCGGTGAGGGCACGGATTGGATGGAGATCCTCGGCTGCGGCATGGTCCACCCAAACGTGCTGCGTTACGGCGGCCTCGATCCGGACGAATATCAAGGCTTTGCCTGGGGCATGGGCCTCGACCGCATCGCCATGCTGAAATACGGCATGCCCGACCTGCGCGACTTCTTCAATGCCGACGTCCGCTGGATGAACCACTACGGCTTCCGCCCGCTCGACATGCCGACGCTGTTCGGCGGCCTGAGCGTTTAAGGAAGGATTGGACCTATGAAATTCACACTTTCCTGGCTTAGGGATCATCTGGAAACGGATGCCACGCTCGATGAGATCTGCACCCGCCTGACTGAGATCGGGCTGGAAGTGGAAGATGTTGATGACAAGGCGGCCTTCAAGCCCTTCGTCATTGCCAAGGTTATCTCCGCCGAAAAGCATCCGCAGGCCGACCGCCTGAAGGTGCTGATGGTCGATATCGGTCAGGGCGCTCCGGTGCAGGTCGTCTGCGGCGCGCCGAATGCGCGCGCAGGCCTGGTCGGCGCCTTTGCCGCTCCTGGCACCTATGTTCCCGGCATCGACGTGACGCTGTCGGTCGGCAATATCCGCGGTGTCGAAAGCCGCGGCATGATGTGTTCGGAAAAGGAGTTGCAGATCTCCGACAATCACGACGGCATCATCGACCTGCCCGATGATGCGCCCGTCGGCACGAGCTACGCCGCCTATTCCCACCTTGACGACCCGGTCATTGAGATCAACTTGACGCCGAACCGTCCGGACTGCACCTCGATCTATGGCATCGCCCGCGACCTCGCAGCCTCCGGCCTCGGCACGCTGAAGACGCGGCCCACGCCGTCCTTCACTGTTGAAGGCGAAACGCCGGTCAAGCTGACGCTCGATCTCGATGATGCGAAGCTCTGCCCGGGCTTCGGCCTCAGGCTCGTGCGCGGCGTGAAGAATGGCCCGAGCCCGCGCTGGATGCAGCAGCGGCTGCTCGCCATCGGCCTGCGCCCGATCAATGCGCTCGTCGATATCACGAACTACATGACCTTCGATCAGGGCCGACCGATGCACGTCTTTGATGCCGCCAAGGTCAAGGGCAACCTGACTGTGCGCCGCGCCAAGGAAGGCGAAACCGTGCTGGCGCTCGACCAGCGCGAATATAAGCTCGGTCCGAACAATGTCGTCATCGCCGACGAGAACGGTATTGAATCGATCGGCGGCATCATGGGCGGCGAACATTCCGGCTGCGACGAAAACACCGTTGACGTGCTGATCGAATCCGCTCTCTGGGATCCGATGAACATCGCCAAGTCCGGCCGTGCGCTCGGCATCATCACCGATGCCCGCTATCGCTTCGAACGCGGCGTCGATCCGGAATACATGGTTCCCGGCCTCGAGCGCACGACGGAACTGGTGCTGGAGCTTTGCGGCGGCAGCCCGGCCAAGGCCGAGATCGTCGGCTACAAGGGTTACGAGCCGAAGGTCGTCGACTTCCCCTATTCGGAGGTCAAGCGGTTGACCGGCCTCGAGGTCTCGACGGACGAAAGCAACACGATCCTGACCCGTCTCGGCTTCAAGGTTTCCGGTTCCGGCGAACGCGTCTCCGTGGTGGTTCCCTCCTGGCGCCCGGATGTGGACGGCAAGGCCGATCTCGTCGAAGAGGTCATGCGCATCCACGGCGTCGACAACATCAAGCCGGCGCCGCTTGAAAGTCATGCTGCTGTCAACGGCCGCATCCTGACGACGCTGCAGATCCGCACCCGCTTCGCCAAACGCGCGCTCGCCTCGCGCGGCATGCTGGAAGCCGTCACCTGGTCCTTCATCCCTGAAGATCAGGCAAAGCTCTTCGGCGGCGGTTCTGCGGCCCTCAAGCTTGCCAATCCGATTGCCGCGGAAATGTCGGATATGCGCCCCTCGCTGCTGCCGGGCCTGCTGACGGCTGCCCAGCGCAACGCCGACAAGGGCTATGGCGATGTGGCGATCTTCGAAGTCTCTGGCACCTACGAAAACGACACGCCGGAAGGCCAGCGGCGCGTCGCCGGCGGCATCCGCCGCGGTACGGCCTCGCTTTCCGGCGCCGGCCGCATGTGGTCGAATGCGGCAAAGGGCGGCGGCAAGCCGGTCGATGTCTTCGATGCCAAGGCCGATGCGCTCGCCGTCATCGAAGCCTGCGGCCTGCCGACGGCCAATATCCAGATCGAGCAGGGTGGTCCGGAATGGTACCATCCCGGCCGCTCCGGCACGATCAAGATGGGTCCGAAGGTGATCCTCGGCTATTTCGGCGAGTTCCATCCGACCACGCTTGAAAAGCTTGACGTTTCCGGCGCTCTCTGCGGCTTCGAAGTCTATCTCGACGCCATGGCCGAGCCGAAGAAAAAGGCGACCCGCACCAAGCCGGCGCTCGAACTTTCGCCTTTCCAGGCCGTCAAGCGCGACTTCGCATTCGTCGTTGACAAGACGGTGGAAGCCGGCGCCATCATCAAGGCTGCCACCGGCGTCGACCGCAAGCTTATCACTGGCGTCAACGTCTTCGATATTTTCGAAGGTGCCTCGGTTGGCGAGGGTAAGAAATCTGTTGCGATCGAGGTCCAGATCCAGCCGGCCGAGCGCACGCTGACGGATGAGGATTTCGAGGCGCTGACGCAGAAGATCGTCGCCAGTGTCGCCAAGTTCACCGGCGGCGTCCTGAGAAGCTGACCCGGCTAACAGAAAATTTGAGAAGACCGGCGGCGCAAGCTGCCGGTCTTTTTATATGTGAAGATGGTAGAGCTTGCTGACGATCATCCAGCGTCCGTCGATCTTCAACAGTGACAGATAATCGGTGAAGCGCATGCCGGCAAAATCGTCGGTCACCTTCACAGTCGCCGCATCGCCGGAAATATCGATGCTGCCGATGTCCATATAAGGCTGAGTGCCGGGGGGTGCGGCCCCTTCCTCAAGGATCGCGGCGATGAATTCGTCGCGCGAGAGCCATTCCACCGCATTCTGATAGTGCCCGATGATCGAGCTTTTCGGGTGAAAGGCTTTCTTCAGGGCTGCTTCATTGGCGAAGGCCATGCCCTCGACATAGAGATGAACCGTTGCTTCGATTGCCTGCCTGTCGGCCATATCGACACCTCGCCTCACATTCTGAAGGAAATGATAGCGGGGTCGTCGGCGAAGGCAAGGCTGGGAGAAGGAAAGCAGCCGGCGCCGGCCGCTCTCCTTGCCGATATGAGGACAAGTATCAGGCTGCGCGAGATGCCTTCTGGTTTGCGGCAGTCGTTGCAAGCTTCGTCAGAAGCTGGTCGGTCTTGCCTTCTTCCTGCAGCGTCTGGTCGAGAAGCGTGACGGCTTCCTTGAAGCCCAGCGTCTGCGCCCAGGTCTTCAGCGTCCCGTAACGAGCGATTTCATAATGCTCGACGGCCTGCGCCGAGGAGATCAGGCCTGCATCGATCGCGGCAGTGCCTTTGAACTCTTCGATGATTTCCTCGCCTTCGGCAATGATGCCCTGGATCGCCTCACAGGTCTTGCCCTGGGCGCGCTTGCCGATGATTTCGAAGACCTGCTGCAGCCGCTCGACATGGCCTTCGGTTTCTTCGCGATGCTTCTCGAAACCCGCCTTCAGTTCCTGGGACTGGGCAGCACGCGCCATCTTCGGCAGGGCGCGCAATATCTGCCGTTCGGCGAAATAGATATCCTTGAGCGTATCGTAAAACAGATCTTCCAGCGTCTTTTCCTTGGCCATTGTTTCGTTCCTTCGTTGGGGGATTTGCGCCCTTTCGGCGACACTCTTAGAAGCGAATACCGCGCTAATTGTTCCCGGCGCATTTCGGGTGGAACGGCTGCATTTTCCGGGCAATGATGTCGGGAGCAATCGGGGAGGACCGCGCATGAAGAAACCGGGATCGATGAAAGGGCTTGAGGATCTCGGTCGGGTGCGCCTGTCGAAGAACTTCTTCTTTCGCGATTTTCTCCATTCCGAGATCGCCGATTTCTATCGAATCCCGAATATCCCCGAGGATCCCGACATGGCGATCGAGACGGGCAGGTGCCTTTGCGAGGAACTTCTGGAACCATTGGAAGCGACCTTTGGACGTCTGCATATCCGCTCCGGCTACCGTTCGCCTGCGGTCAACCGCTTCGGCAATGAGAACAAGCTAAACTGCTCGACCAATGCCGCCACCGCCGCCCATCATATCTGGGACATGCGCGATTTCGACGGCTGTATGGGAGCGGCCGTCTGCATCGCCGTTCCCTGGGTGGGCGATCGTTATAGTGACGAAAGCGATTGGCAGAGGCTCGCCTGGTGGATCCATGACCACCTACCCTATGCCTCGCTCTGCTTTTTCCCGAAACTATGGGCCTTCAATATCCAGTGGCATGAGCGGCCGAAGCGGGTGATCCAGAGTTATGTGCGCCCGCGCGGCATCCTGACCAAGCCGGGCATGGCCAACTGGGAAGGTAATCATTCCGAATGGTATGAGGGCTTTCCGCAACTCAAAAATTGATGCGGTAGCGGATGTGGCCGTCACTCTTGACGTAGGTGTCGTAGAGCGCGCGGGCCGTCTTGTTCTGCTCGCTCGTATGCCAGTAGAGCCGCGACCAGCTGTTCTTCTTGCAGAGGGCCACGAGGTCGTCCATCAGCGCCCGGCCGACGCCCTTGCCGCGCACATTTTCTGATACGAACAGGTCTTCGAGATAGCAGTCCTTGCCGCGGATCCATGTGCCTTCATGTGTCAGGCAGAGTGTAAAGCCCACGACTTCGCCGTCGAGTTCCGCCACCCGCATGAAGATTGCCGACGCCGGATCGAAGACCCGGCGCCAGGTGGAATCGGTAATATCGGCATCGACGGTGACCTCGTAGAAAGCGAGATAGTCCGCCCAGAGCGCACGCCAGCGTGCTTCGTCCTCAGGCCTCGCATCGCGGATTGTCACGGTCATGCCATCACCTCGTTTCAGGCACCGGCCTCGTCGAGCAGCGCCATTGCCTCGTCGGAGAGCTTGAGCGTTGCTGATTTCACCAGGCTTTCAAGCTGCGAAAGGCTCGTAGCACTGGCGATTGGCGCCGTCACGCCCTTCTTGCGCAACAGCCAGGCGAGAGAGATTTCCGCCGGCTTGGCACCCGTCTCGGCCGAAACCTTGTCGAGTGCCGCAAGGATGCGCATGCCCTTGTCGTTGAGATACTGGGCAACGCGTCCCTCGCGGGCACGGCCCTCCGTATCCGCCTTGCTGCGGTACTTGCCGGACAGGAACCCGGCTGCGAGGCTGAAATAGGTGATGACGCCGATATCTTCCTTCACGCAGAGATCGGCAAGCGGACCCTCGAAGCTCGAACGCTCATAGAGGTTATATTCCGGCTGCAGCGCTTGATAGCGTGGCAGGCCTGCCTTGTCGGCGGCGTCGAATGAGGCCTGCAGCAGGCTCGCATCATAATTCGAGCAGCCGACGGAGCGGATCTTGCCTTGTTTGAGAAGCTTGGCATAGGCGCCAAGCGATTCCTCCTGCGGCGTATCGGTATCCGGCCAGTGCGACAGATAGAGGTCGATATAGTCGGTCTGCAGCCGGCGCAACGAGTCTTCGACTGCCTTCAAAATGTAATCGGCTTTCAGAGTCTTGCCTTGGCCCATGTCCGAGCCGACCTTGGTGATGATCACGGCCTTCTCGCGGGAAATCTTCCCCTTCTTCAGCCACTTGCCGATGATCTCTTCCGAGTCGCCGCCCTTATTGCCCGGCACCCAGGCGGAATAGACGTCGGCGGTGTCGATAGTGTTGAGACCGGCGTCGAAAAAGTTATCCAGAATGTCGAAGGACGTTTTCTCATCGGCCGTCCAGCCGAATACATTGCCGCCGAAAACGATCGGCGAGACCGAAAGACCTGTTTTTCCAAGCCGGCGCATTTCCATGGCGCTCTCCTAAAATGCTGAAGTGATTGAAATCTGAGGAAACGGCAGAACTCCGTCCATCGGTAACCTAGCGCGGAGTGTCCTGGAAGGAAACCAAACTTCCGTGATCGGCCGTCGCGCCATTGCGCCGCAAGAGAGGGCTGAATAAGGTGCGCCGATCGATTTCAGGAGGACCTTTCATGTTGCGTTTCGGTATACTTTCAACGGCCAAAATCGGCAGGGACAATGTCGTTCCCGCCATTCAGGACGCGGAAAATTGCGTTATTACCGCCGTTGCCAGCCGTGATTTTGCGCGCGCGCGCGACATGGCAGATCGCTTCTCCGTGCCGCATGCCTTCGGCTCCTACGAGGAGATGCTGGCGTCCGACGTGATCGATGCCGTCTATATTCCGCTGCCGACCGCTCAGCATATCGAATGGTCGATCAAGGCCGCTGATGCCGGCAAACATGTACTCTGCGAAAAGCCGATTGCGCTGAAGGCCTCCGAGATCGACGATCTCATCGCCGCCCGCAACCGCAACAAGGTCATCATCAGCGAAGCGTTCATGGTCACCTATTCGCCGGTCTGGCGGAAGGTTCGCTCGCTTCTCCAGGATGGTGCGATCGGCGAGCTTCGGCATGTGCAGGGCGCCTTCACCTACTACAACCGCGACCCCGGCAACATGCGCAACATCCCGGCGCTTGGTGGCGGCGGCCTGCCTGACATCGGCGTCTATCCCGTCATCAGCACCCGCTTCTCCACCGGCAAAGAGCCGTCCTGGGTCCAGGCGATCACCGAGCGCGATGCCGAGTTCGGCACCGATATCTATTCCAGCGTGAAGGCCGATTTCGGCGATTTCGAGCTGAGCTTCTATATTTCCACCCAGATGGCCGGCCGCCAGATCATGGTCTTCCACGGCACCGACGGCTATATCGAGGTCAAGTCGCCCTTCAACGCCAATCGTTGGGGGCCTGAAGAGATCGAAGTGACCAATCGCGGTCATAACGAATCCCGGATCATCCGCTTCCAGGACAGCCGCCAGTACAAGTGCCAGGCGGAAGCTTTTGCCCGCGCTGCGGCAGGCGAAAAGGAAGAGATCGTCACGCTGGAAGATTCCAAGCTCAATCAGAAGGTCATCGACGCCATCTACCGCGCCAGCGAGCAGGATGGTTGGGAAGCCGTTTAATCTTACTCGGCTTTGCCGCGGAAGACGAAGCGGGAATAGCCGAAGAAGCTTAAGAACATCGACGCTGCGGTCGCGAGCACCATCGCGACAAGCGGCTGCAGTGCCGGCAACGATAGAAGCAGAGCCGAATAGAGCCCATAATTGACGAGGGCGGCCGTCACGCCGACCGAGCCGTAGCGGAAGCCTTCTGCCGCCAGCGACCGGCCTGACCGGTCGAACGTGAAAGTCCGGTTGAAGGCCCATGTCGTCGCCATCGCGAGCGCAATGGCAAACAGCCGGGCAATGAAGGGACCGAGTGGCGTCACGTGCAGAAGCAGCGCAAGCACGCCCGCATCGACGATAAAGCCTAGCCCACCGGCGATCGCGAAACGAACGAGCTTCTTCATGCGGCATCCGCTTTCTTGCCATCAAGCGTTATGGCTGATGTTTTATCCTTTACCGAAACCGGTGCTGCAAGGCTCATATAATGGATGCGCAACTGCTCAGCCCGCGATCGCGCAACGGAATCGAGGATCACACCGGCAGTAAACAGCATGATGGAGATCATCGCCAGTGCCGTCGAAAGCACCCAGGTCGGCATGCGGCTGACGAGGCCGGTCGCAAAATATTCCGCCAGCACCGGCCCCATGAAGCCGAGACTTGCCAGCATGAAGAGGGCGCTGATCGTGCCGAAGAAAGCGAAGGGTCGCGTTTCCTTCATCAGCATGGCAAACATCCAGAGAATCTTGCCGCCGTCGCGGAAGGTCGAGAGCTTCGAATGCGAGCCTTCCGGGCGCCTGCCGTAATGCAATTCCAGTTCACTGACAGGCAATTTCAGGCGTGACGCATGCACCGACATTTCCGTCTCGATCTCGAAGCCGCCGGAAACCGCGGGGAAACTTTTGACGAAACGGCGTGAGAAGGCTCGGTAGCCGGAGAAGATATCGGTGAAGTCAGGCCCGAAGATCGCGCGATAGAGGATGTTGAACAGCCGGTTGCCGAGGGCATGTCCCTGCCGGCCGGCATCGTCATGCACGCCGCGCCGCGTGCCGACAACCATATCGGCCCGTTCGGTCAGCAGCGTCCGCACCAGCTCTTCGGCATCCTCAGGCGCATAGGTCCCGTCACCGTCGGCGATGATGTAGATGTCGGCATCGATATCGGCGAACATGCGCCGCACCACATGGCCCTTGCCTTGGCGCCGCTCGCGCACGACATGCGCGCCGGCGAGCATGGCATACAACGCTGTGCCATCGGTGGAATTATTGTCGTAGACATGGATATGCGCATCGGGCAGTGCCGCCCGGAAACCCCTGACGACAGCCCCGATCGTCGCCGCTTCGTTGTAGCAGGGAAGCAGAACGGCAATATCAGGACTTTCGCTGAGCGATCGCGCCATTGGGTTACACTCGTTACAAAGAAACCGCGGCGAATTTACGCCATGCAGCGTTAACAAGCCCCTATAAGAAACGAAGCTGTCACGTCCTGTGGTTTACACTTTCTTGACAAGCCGAGGCTAAGGTTTGCCCATCACGCAACGACCTGGCTATCATGATGAACGCAGTGCAGCCGATCGCCAAGGCGCAATCCGCATCAGCCAGGACTGGATTCGTCGGCAGTATCCGGCAGATGCTGACGCGTCTCTTGCCATCCGCCCTCATCTACACCGTTATCCTGATCGGCATTATCACCGTCATGAAATATGCCGGCGGCCCGGTCGATTATGTCGGGCCTGATAATGACGATGGCATGCGCCTCGTGGAAGTCCGCGATTTCCTGAACGGGCAGGGCTGGTTCGATCTGATGCAGTATCGGCTTGGCCTCAGCGAAGGCACGCTCATGCACTGGTCGCGGCTGATCGACCTGCCGATCGCCGCCCTGATCCGTTTCTTCGGCCTCTTCCTCGGTCATGATGCCGCGGAAGCTGCTGCACTCGTGGTCTGGCCCCTGTCGCTCGTTTTTCCTGCCATGCTTGCCATGGGCCTTGCCGGCCGGCGTGTCGGCGGCCTTGCCGGCATGCACCTGTCTTTCTGCTTTGCCGGCATGGCGATCTATATCGGCAATCGCTTTGCGCCCGGCGCCATCGATCATCACAATGCCCAGCTCGGGCTTGTCGCGACCATGGTGGCGATGCTCTTCGATGAAAAACAGCGCGCCTGGAACTATACCGTCGCCGGCGTGTCAGCCGCATTGGCGATCGCAATCGGCGCGGAAACCACGCCGTTCGTTGCCATCTATTGCCTGGTCGTGGCATTGCTCTGGGTCTGGGAAGGCGAGCCGTTCGCTGCCGCCACCAAGGCTTTCGGCCTCAGCCTCGCTGTTGCGATCAGCATCCTCTTCTTCGCGACGGTGCCGCCGCAGCACTATTCGATGGTGACTTGCGACAATCTCTCGCTCGGCTTCTACAGCCTGGCGACGATCGGCGGCGGCCTGCTGCTCGCCTCCGCGGTCTTTGCCAGCCGTCTTGGCCGCGGCTTGCGTTTCGCCGTGCTTGCGGCGGTCGGCGCCGCCGTTTTCGGTTCGGCTATGGTCATTGCGCCTGAATGCCTGCGCAATCCGCTTGCCGATCTCGATCCCATGCTGGTCGAGCTCTGGCTGCGCAATGTCTCGGAAGCGCAATCCATTCTCGCGCTCAGCCGGACAGATCCCTTTTCCATCGGCGCATTCTATGCGCCTGGCCTGCTTGCGATCGCCGTCTGCATTTTCCGCTCCGTGCGGGGCGATCGCGTGCAGGTCCATCTCGTCCTTCTGGCGCTCTTGAGCGTCAGCTGGGCCGTCGCGCTGGTCCAGGTCCGGGGCGCCGTCTTCTCAAACCTCCTGTCTATCCTGCCGCTTGCCTTGCTGATCATCGACGTGCGCCGCATGTCGAACGGTGACAGCGAAAATGCCGCGGCTGCCCTCATCTATATCGTGACGGTTCTGGCAAGCGTGCCGGCGGTATGGGCCGTTGGCGGTGCGCTTGTCGAAATGCAGGTCAACAAGACAAAGAATACGGAGGAGGCAGAGAGCCCTTCATGTTCCTCCAGGCAGGCGCTCGCGCCGCTTGGCGGCCTGCCTGCCGGTCTCGTCTCGGCGTCGTCGGAAATGGGTGTGCCGATCCTGCGCTACACCGCCAACCGTGTTTTGTCGGCGCCCTATCATCGCAACCAGGGCGGCATGCTGACAGAGATGCATATCGGTCTGGCCGAGCCGCAGGAAGCAGAGGCATTTCTGAAGGGAGCGGGCGTCACTGTGCTTGCCTTCTGCCCGGATGATCTGCAGACAAGTGAAATCGCTAAATTGAAGCCCGACGGGCTTTATGCGCAGCTTGGCAAGGGCAATATCCCTGCGTATCTCGACCCGCTGCCGAAAGCTGCGAGCAGCGGCGTCCAGTTCTTCCGTTACCGGCCGGCGTCGAACTAACGTCCTATCTTCAGGAGTGGACGAGCACAGCCCGCAGGCGATCGGTGGTAAAGAGGCCGCCGAGATAAAGCAGCAGGCCGGCATTGTAACCGATGATCGTGTAGAAAAGCGCCAGGAATGAAACCGCACCGCCCGAGACAACAGCGGCGATGGCAAAGGTTACGGCGATCAGCATGGCGACGATTGCAATGACGCCGGCTGAGCGCATCAGGCCAGCGGTGAGGCCCAGGGTGGTTGCTGTCAGGATGATCATGTCGTCACCTCTTCTTCAGGTCGTTTGCGAGGAGCCTAGGGGCCCTCCGCTAACAAAAGTTTATTGGCCACCCTTAATGAAAGCTGCAATTGCAGCCATGGTTACGGATGCGTTCACCTGACGGCATTTCCTCCGGCTTGCGCCGGGCATGTGTTTCGATACAAGTCAACTCTGTTACAGGCTGAAAAGTTCCGTTACTTTCTCATTTACGTAAACGGAACTCCCCCGCAACAGCAACGACGTAGAACGAAGCAGCATCACGCTGACAATTCGATCGCGCCTGATCGACTGGTTGTTCGGAAAGAGGGCGAGCCGATACCTATAACGGTTGAGCATAGCGACGATGAAAGAAGCGATCGCTCCCGCGCCTTCCATCGGCGGGGAATATTCACTGTCACCAGCATGCTCATTTTTCGGGTCGGTGTTCGCCACTCCCTACGAACGTGAATGATACTAAGATTTTTTTTGGAGTAGCGATATCCCTATTTCTTGGGTCTCCCACCGATTTTTGAATAAAAATTCGCCCTTCTCCTACCCCGACCTTTCCGTTTAGGGGCGATCAAAATAGAAAAGGGGGATGAGCAATGTCTTTGACGGCGATTCGCCTACCAACCTTGCGGAATATTCGGTCTCGGAGCTCTCCGGTTCCATCAAGCGGACCGTCGAGACAGCCTTCGATCAGGTGCGTGTGCGCGGCGAGATTTCAGGTTACCGCGGCCCGCATTCCTCGGGCCATGCTTACTTCTCGCTGAAGGACGACCGCGCGCGTATCGATGCAGTCATCTGGAAAGGCACTTTTTCACGCCTGAAGTTCCGCCCGGAAGAGGGCATGGAGGTGATCGCGACGGGCAAGGTCACGACCTTCCCAGGCTCTTCCAAATACCAGATTGTCATCGAGACGCTGGAGCCTGCCGGCGCCGGCGCATTGATGGCGCTGATCGAGGAGCGTAAGCGCAGGCTTGGCGCCGAGGGCCTTTTTGATCCCTCGCGCAAGAAGCGCCTGCCTTTCATGCCTAAGGTGATCGGCGTCGTGACCTCGCCGACGGGCGCCGTCATCCGCGACATCCTGCATCGCATCTCCGATCGTTTCCCCATCCATGTCATCGTCTGGCCGGTCAAGGTGCAGGGCGAAGGCTCCGGCGAGGAGGTGGCAAACGCCATCAACGGCTTCAACGCCATGGAGCCTGGCGGTGATATCCCGCGCCCTGACGTGCTGATCGTCGCCCGCGGCGGCGGCAGCCTCGAAGATCTCTGGAGCTTCAACGACGAAATTGTCGTGCGAGCCGCAGCCGATAGCCGGATTCCGTTGATCTCCGCCGTCGGCCACGAGACCGATTGGACGCTGATCGATTACGCCGCCGATATCCGCGCGCCGACACCGACCGGTGCTGCGGAAATGGCTGTGCCCGTCAAGGCCGAGCTTGAGGCCCAGGTTGCAGGTCTCACTGCCCGCCTGCAGGGCTGCATGAGCCGCCAGATGGATCAGCGCCGCCAGTCGGTCCGTGCTCTGATGCGTGCCTTGCCGTCGCTCGATCAGCTTCTGGCGCTGCCCCGCCGCCGCTTTGATGAGGCGGCCACTGGCCTTGGCCGTGGGCTGGAGCTCAACACCATCAACAAGCGCCGGGGTTTCGAGCGTGTCGCCTCGCATCTGCGGCCGGACGTGCTGTCCAACCGCATCACAGAGCGTCGGCAGCTTCTGAACGAACGTATGGCCCGGGCCGAACGCACCGTCGAGCGCCTGCTCGACCGCTCGAAGTCCCGCATCGAACGTGCGGAGGCGATCCTCGCCTCGCTTCCGGCCCGGCTGAAGACACAGACCGACCGCGGTCGTGAGCGCCTCGGCAATTTGTCGCGTCATGCCGATACGGCAATCCGTCATCAGCTGACGCGTGCCCGCGCCGAGCTTTCCGCGCAGGACCGCGTTCTTCAGTCTCTTTCCTACAAGAATGTGCTGAAGCGCGGCTATGCCGTCATCCGCGATGAGGATAACAGGCCGGTTTCGCAGGCATCAGCACTCTCTGCCGGCATGGGCATCGCCATTGAGTTCGCCGACGGCCGCGTCGGCGCCGTGACGACGGAAGGCGGCGCTGCGCCATCAGGAGCCAGGAAGCGCACGGTCAGGGCCGGCGAGCCGCCGAAGCAGGGAAGCCTGTTCTAGCAATGCACATTCTGCTGGTTCTCGCCCATCCGCTACCGGAGAGCTTTGCCGCTTCTGTGTCGCGGACCGCTCGCGAGGCACTCGAGGCCTCGGGCCATACTGTCGATCTTCTGGATCTCTACGCAGAGGATTTTGACCCGCGGCTGTCCAGGGCAGAGCGGGGCGGCTATTTCGATGTACCCTACGATACGTCCGCCGTCGCCGGTATCGTTGCACGGCTGGAGGCGGCTGACGGTCTCGTTCTGGTTTTTCCGCAGTGGTGGTTCAACTTCCCGGCCATATTGAAGGGTTTCATCGATCGCGTCTTTGCGCCGGGCGTCGCCTTCACCCATGATGCAGCCGGCGGCCGTATCGTGCCGCAGCTCACCAATATCAAGCTGCTCTACGCGCTGACGACAACTGGTTCGCCCTGGTGGCTGGTGCATGTCTACATGGGCAATCCCGTCCGTCGCCTGCTGAAGCGCGGCATCGCCAATTTCTGCGCCAAGCGGTTGAAGTTCCGGATGCTCAGCCTGCACGACATGGACCGCGCGACAGATGCCAAGCGCAAGGCGTATCTGCAGCGCGTCCGCAAGGCGCTCGCCGCCGTCTGACTATTCGAAATCAGACAGGAATTTTTTGAGCAACCGGTCGAGCTCGGCTTTGTCGTCGGCCGTCAGGTTGCGCGTCAGCCGTTGCTGGTTGGCGACATGCGCGCCGACCGCTTCTTCCACTGTTGCCAATCCCTTCTCGGTCAGCGCAATCAGCACGCTGCGCCGGTCTTCGGGGTTAAACAGGCGCTCCACGAAGCCGGCCTTTTCCAGCTGGTCGATCCGGTTTGTCATCGTGCCGGAACTCACCATCGTCATGCTGAGCAGCTCTCCGGGCGACAGCCGGTAGGGCGCACCGGAGCGGCGAAGCGTGGCCAGCACATCGAAGGCGGAGGAGGAGAGGCCGTGCTTGAGCAGAACCGCTTCCACTTCGCGGCCGATATGCGTCGTCAGCCGCTTCAGCCGGCCGAAGATCCCCATGGGTTCGACATCCAGCTCCGGCCGCTCGCGCCGCCATTGCGCCAGGATCCTGTCGACGTGATCTGATTTCTCCTTGTCCATGCTGCATCGATATCAGCAGGTATCTTGACGTCAAGATAAAACACGCTATCCTGAATTTATCTTGAAGTAGAGATTCTTGAAATGAAGACAAATACCCGATACACCGCCGATGTGTTGATGACTGCGATTGCGCCCGCCATATGGGGCAGCACCTATTTCGTCACCACATCCTTCCTGCCGCAGGGCTACCCGCTGACGGTCGCGATGTTGCGGGCGCTGCCGGCAGGGCTGCTTCTGCTGCTGATTGTCCGGAAACTGCCGACGGGCATCTGGTGGGGCCGCGCCTTCATTCTTGGCGCACTGAACTTCTCGTTCTTCTGGGCGATGCTCTTCGTTTCGGCCTATCGCCTGCCGGGCGGCGTGGCCGCAACGGTCGGCGCCGTACAGCCGCTGATCGTCATTGCGCTCTCGCGTCTCTTTCTCGGCAAGCCGATCCGCTTCATTGCCGTTATTGCCGGCTTGATCGGCATGGCGGGTGTGGCACTTCTGGTGCTGACCCCGAAGGCGGCTCTCGATCCCGTTGGTGTTACCGCAGGTCTCTCCGGCGCGGTCTCCATGGCCTTCGGCACGGTGCTGACCCGCCATTGGCAGCCGCCCGTCTCCAGCCTCACCTTTACGTCCTGGCAATTGACCGCAGGCGGCATTCTGCTCGTGCCAGTGGCCATCCTCCTGGAACCGGCGCTTCCTGTGCCGACGACAGCCAACATCCTCGGCATTGCCTATCTTGGCCTCGTCGGTGCTGCCTTCACCTATCTGTTGTGGTTCCGCGGCCTCTCGCGCATAGAGCCATCGGCCGCAGCGTCGCTCGGCTTCCTGAGCCCCGTTGTCGCGACCCTGCTCGGTTGGCTGGCGCTAGGCCAGAGCCTGACACCAGCCCAGCTTTCAGGCTTTGCCATGGTGCTGGTCAGCGTCTGGCTCAGCCAGCGCAGCCTGATGCCGAAGGCGGGCGTTGTTACGCCCACTCGCCCTGTCGCATTACCGGCACCCGCGAGCCATCAGGCTTGATACCGTCAATATCGACCTTGTCGGATCCGATCATCCAGTCGATATGGATCAGGCTGGAATTGCCACCCTGCGCCTTGATCTGCTCCTGGCTCAGCGAAGCACCGTCGAGGAAGCATTTCGAATAGCACTGGCCGAGTGCGATATGGCAGGAGGCATTCTCGTCGAACAGTGTGTTGTAGAAGAGGATGCCGCTTGCCGAGATCGGCGAGGAATGCGGCACCAGCGCCACTTCACCCAGCCGGCGCGCGCCTTCATCCGTATCGAGTACCTTGTTCAACACTTCCTCGCCGCGCGAGGCCTTGGCCTCGATGATACGGCCGCCTTCGAAGCGGACCCGGATATTGTCGATCAGCGTGCCCTGATGTGAGAGCGGTTTGGTGCTGGACACGTGGCCTTCCACGCGCAGCGCATGCGGCGTGGTGAAGACTTCCTCGGTCGGGATATTCGGATTGCAGGTAATGCCGTTCTTCGCCGTCGAGGCGCCGCCATGCCATTCATGGCCGTCTGCGAGGCCGACGGTCAGATCCGTGCCCGGCCCGGTGAAATGCAGCGAGGCGAAACGCTCTCCGTTCAGCCAGGACGAGCGCTTGCGCAGATTGGCATTGTGCTCGGACCAGGCGGCGATTGGATCAGGCACATCGACGCGCGACGCCGCAAAGATCGCCTTGGCGAGTTTGGCAACGGCGATCGCTTCCGGATCGTCGGGGAAGACGACCTTCGCCCAGGAAGGGTTGGGGTAGGAGACGATGTTCCAGTTGATGTCGAAGTTGGAGATCTTCTCCAGCGCCGGCTTGTAGGCCGTGGAATTGGCGCGATTGGCGCGGCCGACCTTGCTGGGATCCTGCTCCGAGAGCAACATCGGATTGTCGCCAGCAATAGCGAGGCGGGCGGCACCCTTTTCGTAGGCTTTCGCCATGCCGTCATAAAGCCAGCCGGAAGCCCGGTCGAAGCTTTCGTCGCTGCCGTACTGGTAGCGGGCAAGCGTCGTCTCCTCGTCGGAATAGAAGGTCGAAACCAAGCCAGCGCCCGAGAGATAGGCGTGTTTGGTGATCAGTCGCACCAGCGGCAGCGCCACGACGGGTGCGGTAATGACGAGATCTTGCCCTTGCTGAAGCTGCAGGCCAATCTTGATGGCGACTTCCGCAAGTTTCTCGAGTTTGCCGGGATCGACGGAGCTGTGGCTCTGGGGCATAAACGTCATGGGTCAACCTGCCTTCTGATATCTGCGACGGGAGGTGAAAGACTTAGACCCCTTTACGGCGAAAATGAAGCGCGCCGCATCCGATTTGAAGGCGGCCGGATGCGTGTCCGGCCGCTTGCGCTTGCGCCTCAAGCGGCGGCGGGCAGCCTGAGCAGGATCGAGTTACGCTTCTCGAGGAATTCCATCAGGCGCTGCGGATAGTCTTCCCCAACGGAAGCCCGGACGCTTGCCCGCTCGGACAGCGCCTTGCGCCAGCGCTTGACCCGCTCGAGCCCGTCGAAGATGGGGCTGTCGCCGAGCGTATCGAACAGATCGAAGTACCGAAAGATCGGCCCAAAGACCGCGTCGACGAGGCTGAAGTTAGCCCCGGCGAAATAGGGTCCCTCCGACAGCGCCCCCTCGATCGTCGCGAATTTGGCGACAAGCGCCTTGTGCTTGACCTCCAGTTGCGCAGCATCCTGCGCCGTCTCATAACCCCAGAGATCGGAAAGCACGGAAGAGCCGAATTCCATCCATCCGCGGTGGCGAGCGCGGGTCAGCGCGTCGGTGGGATGCAGGGCAGCACCCGCCTGCGTTTCCTCCAGATATTCGCAGATGACGCTGCTTTCGAATAACACCTCTTCGCGGCCATCGTCCTCTTGTATCCGGAGCAAGGGCACCTTGCCGAGCGGTGAGATTTTCAGGAACCAATCCGGCTTGTTGGCAAGATCGATGTTGATGCGCTCGAATGGCACGCCCTTTTCGAGGAGCGCGATCGCTGCGCGGTGCACGTAGGGGCAGAGGTGATGACTGATGAGGGTGAGCCTGCTCATGAAAGTCTCCTAGTGGCAAAGGATCGGCCGGTTTAATATGCATGCAGATGCATCTAATAACGCTTGCGATGAGATTCAAGATAGATGTAGTTGCATTTATGTCTGAGAATATGAAGAAGCCGAGCGAAGCCGTCGTCTCAGCCTGGACGCGCCTGATGCGCGCCCGCGAGCGGCTGCTTGGCGTGATCGAAGCCGATCTGAAGGCGGCCGGCATGCCGCCGCTTGCCTGGTACGATGTGCTTTGGGAATTGGCGCGCTCACAATCAGGCAGGCTGCGCCCCTACGCGATCGAGGAGCGGACATTGTTGGCGCAGTACAATCTCTCCCGCTTGATCGACCGGCTTGAAAGAGAGGGCCTGGTCGCTCGCGAGGTCTTCGCACAGGATGGGCGCGGCCGCTGGGTGGTGATCACTGATGCCGGCCGGCAGCTTCGGGAGCGCATGTGGACCGTCTATGGCAACGCGATCGAAACTCATATCGGCTGCAAACTTGCCGAAGGCGAGGCGAAGACGATTGCCGGCCTGCTGGACCGCTTCCTTTGATCAGGCGATCAGCGGTGCGGCGGTGGCCTTCAGTGCCTTCAACGCCTCCTTCGGATCGAGCCGCACCTGCAGCCCGCGCTGCCCGCCATTGATATAGACGAGCGGTTCGGCGAGGGCGGCTTCCTCGATCGCCGTCGGCACGATCTTTTTCTGCCCGAACGGGCTAATGCCGCCGACATGGTACCCCGTCAGCCGCTCGGCGTCGGCCGGCTTCATCATATTGGCCGATTTGCCATGGAAGGCGCTCGCGAGCTTCTTCATACTGACCTCGCGGTCAGAGGGCACGACCACACAGACCGGCTTTCCGTCCACCTCAGCCATCAGGGTCTTCAACACGCGATGCGGCTCCTCGCCCAGCGCTTCGGCCGCCTGCAGCCCGACGCGCTCGGCGTTTGGATCATAGTCATAGGTATGAACCGTAAAGGTGACGCCGGCCTGCGTGAGAACCTGGGTGGCGCGGGTGGTCTTGGACATGGCTCAGCCCTCGAATGTCCGCGCGTAAATCTCCGGCTTGAAGCCGACCAGCAGTTTGCCGCCGGTTTCCAGTACCGGCCGCTTGATCATCGATGGTTGGTCGAGCATCAGGGCGATCGCTTTTTCACGGTCGAGATTTTCGCGCGCGGCGTCAGGCAGGTTGCGGAAGGTCGTGCCGGCGCGGTTCAGCACCGTCTCCCAGCCTGCCTCGTCGATCCATCGTTCTAGATGCGCCCGGTCGATGCCGACGGCCTTGTAATCGTGAAAGTCGTAGGCGACCCCGTGTTCGTCCAGCCAGCTACGGGCCTTCTTCATCGTGTCACAGTTCTTGATGCCGTAGATGGTGATGGCCATGCCGGTTCGATCTCCCTGTTTTCCAGGGGAGATATCACGCTGGATGAAAGCTGCAAACGCCGCCTGGCCTTTATCCCTCGAGCTCTTCGATAAGGGCCGGCAGGTCGGCCACGGTCTCGATGACGTAGTCGGCGCCGGCAGCAATCAGCTTCTCGCCGATCCGCCTGTGCAATTCGGCTCGCGCCCCCGGCGAAAGTGCATCCACCTCTTCAGGCGTCAGACCTGCCTCGTTGCCGGAGAGCGTCACGCCAACGGTAACGCAGCCCGCGGCGGCACCCTCGGCAATGCCGGGTTCGGTATCATCCACTTTCAGGACGACAGAGGCCGGATAGACCATCAGGTCGAGGAAGCATTTATACATGCCGATCGGCGTCGGTCGGCCAAGCGGCAGATCGTCGGCACAGATCAGATTGTCGGGTGCGTAACCCTGTTCAGCGGCAAGCGGGAGCACACGCTCCATGATCGAGCGCGTATAGCCTGTCGTCGAGCCGATCTTCATCTGCCGCTCGCGCAGGTATTCGATCGTCTTGATCGCGCCGGGCACCAGCGCGCAGTAATCGGTCACGACAGCTTCGTTCAGCGGCACGAAGAGTTCGTAAACGCGGTCGATGGCCGCCTCGTCCGGAAGCGCGCCTTGTGCCGCCTGCCAGCGGGCGGCAATATGCGGCTCGGCCAGCATCGCGGCGATATGCGCACGCTTCGGGAGCCCCATCGGCTTGCGTGCGTCGGCGATCGTCACCTCGACGCCGAATTTGTTGAAGGTGTCTACAAAGGCGCCCATCGGTGCGAAGGAGCCGAAATCGATGACTGTGCCGGCCCAGTCGAAGACCACTGCCTTGAATTGCGTCATGCTGCGCTCCAGTAAAGATCTTCGACGGTTTCTTCGCCGATGCCGAAGGCGGTCGAGGCACCACAGCCTGCCGTCACCACGACGATGCGCAGCGCATCGGAAGGCTTGTCGGTGAACCGCCAGCGGTCCGGGGCGGAGGCGTAGGTGCCGATCCAGCGCTCGGTAATGAAGCGGCCCGGCAGATTGAGCACGGCATCCATCTCGTCGAGGGTCAGCCGGTCAACCCGCTCCAGCCCAAAGGGATCGGGCGTTTCGGAGTAATGGTGGCTGTCGCCGACGATCAGCGATCCGTCTTCCGACTGTGTAACGATCAGGTGGATGCCGTTTTCCCGCTCCGGCTTGAATTCGCGGTCAAGCCGCGCCTTCAGGGCAGTCGCCTCAGGCAATTCGGCATAACCGAGATAACGCCCGAGACCGAGATCAGACATGACGGCGGTGTTGAGCGAGACCCGTTGCGCCGGCACGACACGCATCATCTGCAGCTTGCAGCGTGTGACGTTATATGCAGCGATCCGATCCGCAAACAGGCTCTTGAAATCGTCGCCGGGGCAAACAACCACCGTCTCCGCCTCGATCAGGCCGGTTGACGTCTCGATCCGCGGCGGCTCGACGGCGCTCACTGCTGTCGAGCGGCGGAACTCGATGCCATATTTGACTTCGAGATAGCGGGCGAGCAGCGGAATGGCCGTGCGGGATTCGACCCGCAGTTCATGTGGGCTATAGAGTGTGAAGCGCCCCGCCTCCGGCCGCAGTGCCGGCACAAGCCGCCGCGCCTCCTCGATCGTCAGCCTTTCGCAGCCTTCGCCCATCTCTGTGCGCAGGAAGGCGTCGATCACGGCTTCGGATTCGTCGAGCCTTGCGGCAAGGAGCAGCCCGCGCTGCAGGACGTCGATGCCGGCGTTGTCGACAATCTCGGCCCAGATATTGCGTGCCTGGCGTGCCTTGTCCCAGCAGTCGCCGGCCTGCTGGCCGGTCACCGTCACAAAGCCGAAATTGCGCACCGAGGCGCCATTTGCCTGTGCGTCGCGGTCGATAACGACGACCCGTTTGCCGCGCTTTGCCGCCGCCAGCGCATGCGCCAGCCCGACAATTCCCGCGCCGACGATCGCAATGTCGTAATGCGGCATGAAAGCTCCTTCGCAACATGTCTGCAACGGCTTGGCGGATTTTCTTGAAGCCTGTGTGACAGTTGCGCGGAGCCTTACATCCGCGTGTGGAAAAGAACGCTGGTTCAGTCTTCCAGCGTGCCGGCCTTTCGCGTTGCCTTGCTCGGCTTGTCGGCGGCAATCTTCATCAGGTCGCCGCGCCGGCGCACTAGCCGGTCGGAAGTGCGGGTCAACAGCAGCCCGTCCTGCGGTGCCCGGATATCGATATCGCCCTCGGCAAAACCGGGCCGGGTGACGATCGTCGCCAGAAGCTCTCCTTCCGAGACACGCTCGCCGATATTGCGGTGGAAGAGCACGGTACCGCCGTGCGGCGCACGCAGGATCTCGACGTTGTCGAGCGGCACGGCTGGTCCGGAGAAGGTCTTGTCTCCGGCTGCCCCGCCGTTGACGACACCGCGCCCGATCAGGAATTGCAGCAGGCCTTCGGCATCTTTCTCGGCCATATCGGGATAGACGTCGCGGCGGCCGCGCAGTTCCACCGTCACCGAAAGCTTGCCCGGAAGCTTGGCCTTGCGCTCGCCCGGCACCTCATATTTCCAGGCAAAACCGACTGCTTCCTCGAAGGCGGAGCTTTCGCCATCCGAAAGCAGCACCGCTTCCATGTCGAGCGCATTGGCAAGGTCCGCTGCTTCCGGCCAGAAGGCTTCGTCGATATAGGCATATTGCAGAGATTCATCATCGCAATGCAGATCGAGCACCAGATCGGCTCCGAGCGCCATATGAAACAGCTCTCGCTTCAATCGATCTGTAGCCGGATAATCATCAAGACCGTCAAGCAACTCCTCCCGGTCGCGAACCGAGATCAGCGGAAAGTCCCGATTGAAATTGGTCCGCGATCCCAAATCGAACCGACCCTGCAGCTCGCCGAAATGCGATTGCGCCGCACCAATCGGATTTGCCTGCGGCACGAGCGTGATATCGCCGGCGATCCGTCTTTCCCTTTCTGCTTGCCTGAGTTGAAGGCAGAGAAAATGCGCAAGCGCGGTTCCCGGCAGTTCATTGGAATGCAATGCGGCCTGGATATAGACCTTGGGCGCCGCCGGATCGCTTCCCTTGAAACGCATGACCGGCAACCGCCATTCGATGCCGGGTGTATCGCCCGGGATGATGATCTCTGAAAGGTCCACTATCTTGCTCCGCATGTGCATATTGAGTGGGGAGTTTTATGCGAATCCCCACCCGCGGTGCAAGCGCAGCTCAGCCGAGCAAAGGCCACCGGTTGATGACGTGATGCTCGCTCTTCCCGTAGATGCTGTGGATCAACAGGAACTCCTGGACTGTCCAGCGCACGGGTCGGTCAAGCTTTTCAGGCAGAACGGTCTTGCGATCATAGAGCATCGTCATGTGCGGCGTCAGATGTCCGCCGACATTATAGGGTAGTCCGGCCTCGTAGAGACCTTCTTGAATTTGGTTGCGAAGATCCAGCAGGCCTTCGTTTTCTTGCCTGCCGCAGATGACGAAGGCTTGCGGCTGGCCGGGATGCTTGAAGCTCATGGCTTCGTCGAGCACAATTTCGAACGGCTGGGCACGCACTGCCGCGGCGACTTGTTCAGCGCCGAACACGATATCATCCGGGAGCCGACGGTAGGCGCCGATGCCGTTCAGCGTGACATGAAGCACCGCGTTGGGCCGCGAGGGTCCGGTCAGAGCATGTCTATTGCGATACACTTGCGCGATGTCCAGCGCCTCGGATGCAGCTTCGATGGCTGGGCGAAGCGCGAAGAAAATCCTGTCGTGAAATTCCCCGCCAAGATTGGATTTCTTCTGGGGGCCTGCGCTATTCGGATCGAGTGGAAAATGAGGCATTTGAACTACGGACTACATCGCCCGCCTCCTTGTTTCGACAAGGAGGAGCATACCAGGATTGGCATTTTAGTCAAGAACAAAACATGAACAAATAGCTTTGTGAGGATATTTAAAACAGAAACGGCTACCTTTGCGGCAGCCGTTTGCTGGCGTCAATCAAGCGCTGAGGAATGCGTTACGCGGCGTTCTTGAGGACCTCAGCCGCCTTTTTGGAAGGCTTGGCGCGGGCTGCTTTCGGCGGTGCGAGACGAAGAACATCGTCTGYCAGCAAGCGGGCGTTGTCTTGCGCCTTGTCGAGATTGCTGACACGGGCAGGATCCATCGTATAGAGGCTGCCGCCGGAAACGAACATGTCGCGATAGGCGGCGCGCTCGATCAGCGCCGTGTCGATGACATTGACCTGCTGCTTTGCGAGCAGACCCTTGACCGCCAGCAATGCACGCGTGGTGATGATCGAACTGATGCGCGTCAGCACGACCGAATGCGGGATGCGGATATCATGCTGGGCAGCAAGCTGCTTCATGATCTCAAGCACCTGCGCGCCGCCGACCGCGTCCATGGCGCAGCCCTGCACCGGAACCATCACATGATCGGAAAAACCGATGGCCTTCGCCATCAGCGGGCTCAGACCGGCCGGCAAGTCGATGATGATATAACCGCCGCGCTTCTTGAGGTCCTTGATCTGCTGTTCGATCGTATCTTCGCTGACACCGGAGATGACGGCGAATTCGGCTGCGTCACCGGTCAGACGGTGCCAGCGGCTGGCCCACTGCTGGGGATCGGCATCCAGAACGGAAACGCGATGGCCACGGCGAGCCAGTTCTGTGGCAAGAACGAGAGCGACCGTCGTCTTGCCGGCCCCTCCTTTCGTATTGGCAAACGTAATAATTGGCATCGATTACCTCGGGTTGATGAGTTGGCGGCGGTCATCCCTGGGAGAGACGCGTCTCGGGCTTTAAGGAACAGCGACTTTCACAGTGATGAGATGAAAAGGTCAAACAGCAACCTTGCGTGGCGCTGTTTAGCCATGCCGTTTGAGGTTGATTTTTTCTGGGTGCAATCAGTGAGGAGCGGGCGATAGCGCAGCCGCGCCCGAGATAACCAGCACGCAGCCCTATAAAAATTGGCGGCGGCTTCTCACAAATAAATTGAAGGCTTTAGCTATGGCGGGATTTAGACGCTGAAACACCCGTTATTCAGGTGACTTAGCCTATCGTTCAGACATGTCCCGGGCGCCAAGGCAAGAACGGGAGCCCGTGTCGGGCTCCCAGATCGTCATTCCCACTCGATGGTGCCGGGCGGCTTGCTTGTTACATCATAAACGACACGGTTGATGCCGCGGACTTCGTTGATGATGCGGGTCGCGGCACGGCCGAGGAATTCCATGTCGTAGTGGTAGAAATCCGCCGTCATGCCGTCGACCGAGGTGACGGCGCGAAGCGCACAGACGAATTCGTAGGTGCGGCCGTCGCCCATGACGCCGACGGTCTGGACGGGCAGCAGCACGGCAAAGGCCTGCCAGATCGCATCATAGAGGCCAGCCTTGCGGATCTCGTCGAGATAGATTGCATCGGCTTCGCGCAGGATCTCGAGCTTCTCGCGCGTGATGCCGCCCGGGCAGCGGATGGCGAGGCCCGGACCCGGGAAGGGGTGGCGGCCGATGAAACTGTCGGGCAGGCCGAGTTCCTTGCCGAGCGCGCGCACCTCATCCTTGAAGAGTTCGCGCAGCGGCTCGACCAGTTGCATCTTCATGCGCTCCGGCAGACCGCCGACATTGTGGTGCGACTTGATGGTGACCGACGGGCCGCCGGTGAAGGAAACGGACTCGATCACATCCGGATAGAGTGTGCCCTGGCCGAGGAAATCGGCGCCGCCGAGCTTCTTTGCCTCGTCCTCGAATGTCTCGATGAACAGGCGTCCGATGATCTTGCGCTTGGTTTCCGGGTCGGAAACGCCTTCGAGCTCGCCGATGAAGCGGTCGGAGGCGTCGACGTGGATCAGGTGCAGGTTGTAATGCTCGCGGAACATGGCGACCACGCCTGCGGCCTCGTCCTTGCGCATCAGGCCATGGTCGACGAGGATGCAGGTTAGCTGGTCGCCAACCGCCTCGTGAATGAGCAGAGCCGCGACTGAGGAGTCGACGCCGCCCGAAAGGGCGCAGATGACCCGCTTGTCGCCGACTTGGCGGCGAATGTCCTCGACCGCCTTCTGACGGTACGCCGACATGGTCCAGTCGCCCTGGATACCGGCGATGTTGTGGATGAAGTTCGCGATCAGCTTGGCGCCATCGGGCGTATGCACGACCTCCGGATGGAACTGCACGCCGTAATATTTGCGCTTCTCGTCGGCGATGAAGGCGTAAGGCGCGTTGGATGATGTCGCCACGACTTTGAAACCGTCGGGCAGCTTCGTCACGCGGTCGCCATGGCTCATCCAGACCTGATGGCGCGAACCCTTGGACCAGAGGTCTTCGAAGAGGACGCAGTCCTCGTCGACCTCCAGGAAGGCGCGGCCGAATTCGCGGTGATGACCGCTTTCCACCAAGCCGCCGAGCTGCATGCACATCGTCTGCTGGCCGTAGCAGATGCCGAACACCGGAAGGCCGCTGTCGAAGATGATCTGCGGTGCCCTCGGCGATCCTTCATCGACCGTCGAAGCCGGGCTGCCGGACAGGATCACGGCTTTCGGCTGGAGGCGCTTGAAGCCTTCTTCGGCGGACTGGAAGGGAACGATCTCGCAATAGACGCCGGCTTCACGCACGCGTCGTGCGATGAGCTGGGTCACCTGGCTGCCGAAATCGACGATGAGAACGCTGTCGGGATGTGCTGTCTGGGTCATGGCGAGCCTTTAATGAAAAGCGCCTCTTCTTGCAATGCGGGAATTCGGCCGCAGCCGGGTTTTATTGTCCCGATTGTCCCTGTTTTCAGCTCCTGAAGCGTGTCGCGATCTTTCAGATTCGCTGTCATGCTTCAGGCTTTTGTCTTCGCATGTCGTTGTCGAAAAACCGCTACACACTTTTGCGCGACCTGCTTCAGAACCAGAAAACGCCATCCTCCAGGGCGGTGAAAAGGCTGTCCACGGCATAGGAAAGCTTGCGGTCGACGATATGCAGATATTCGGTCCAGCCGGAAATATGCTGCAGCTCGACCGCACCGTCGGAAATGCCGCGAAGGCCGATCAGCGGCAGTTTGTAGCCCTGGCAGGCGCGCAGCACCGCATAGGTTTCCATGTCGACCATGTCGGCTGCGATATTGGCATAGGCGGCACCGGAAACGACATTGCCGCCGGTCGAAAGGGTGGCTTCGGGAATGCCGGGAATGCGCAGCGGCAGGTCGAGGTCCGCCGGCAGGTCGAGGAAGGGAGTCTTGCCCTTTTCGAAGCCGAGCGGCGAGGCATCCATGTCGCGGTAGGAAACGGAGGTGACCTGATAGACTTCGGTCTGCTGCAGGCGTGCCGAACCGGCCGAGCCGAGCGAAACCACAAGATCGGGCAGGTCGTCGGATGCATCGAGACGGGAGAGCGACTTGGTGATCGCGATTGCTGCCTCGACCGGGCCGACGCCGGTCATCAGCGGTTCGATGCGCGAGCGCAGGAACGGGCCGTATTCGGCCTCCGCGGCCATGACGAACAGGATGGACTTGCCTGCGACCGACTTCAGTTCGAATTTCATCCCGTAATTCCCTCTCTTCCGCGAATGACCATCATCGTCCCGGTCATGGACGCGATGAGCTTGGCAGGCCCGTCGCTGATCGCATAACCTCGCCCATCGGCGACGATGATGTTGGAGCCGGGCTTGGTGATCTCGCCCCTGAAGAGGAAGCGTTCGCCACGCCCCGGCGACATGAGATTGACCTTGAACTCGATCGTGAGGATCGAGGCTTCGGCATCGATAACACTATAGGCCGCAAAACCGCAGGCCGAATCGAGCGCTGCGGAAATGATGCCCGCGTGCAAAATGCCGTGCTGCTGTGTCAGTTTGACGTCGAAGGGAAGCTCGATTTCCACCATGCCGTGCTCGACACGCGTCAACTCAGCGCCAATGGTGTTCATGGCCGCCTGGCGGGAAAAACTCTGGCTGATCCGCTCGCGGAAATCGCCCCTGTCGGTGTCGTTCATCATGGTCCCTCTTGCGATCGCGAAAGTGGCATGGCCGGCCGGATTCGACAAGGTTTCTATCCGGCTGACGACGGTTTTGTCTTTCGATACAAGTTTTCGATCACGCGGCGCCGAACTGTGTTGCTTGCGGGAACAAGGAATTATTCGTCCCAATTACTTCGCGTCCAGGGCTTCGTTGACGATGTCGCTGATCAGTGTCCGTAGCCAGCGATGCGCGGGATCGTTGCGGTAGCGGACATGCCAGGCCATTTCGATCGGAAATGTGCCGAGATCGACAGGCGCCGGCAGGACTTTCAGACGAGGATCTGCCGCGAGGCGCTGGCAGATCCTGTTCGGCAGTGTCGCGCAATAATCCGTCACTGCAATCATTTCCGGCACCGCCAGAAAATGGGTAACGGAGACTGCGACCTCGCGCTTGATCCCCTGTTGTTCCAGTGCTGTAAACAGGCCGACGCGCAGCCGTCCGGGCGGAAGTACGTTGACGTGCCGCATATGCTCATACTGCTCCCGGGAAATGCCGTCCCCGATCTCGGGGTGATCGGCACGCACCACGCAGGCAAGGCCCTCGTCCATCAGATGCTGCACGACCAGATTGTCAGGCGGATCGATGATGCGGCCGAACACCATTGCCGTGGTGCCGGACATCACACCTGTCTCGCCGAGATCTGTGCCGAAGGGCGTGAGGCGAAGCCGGATGCCCGGCGCAACCTCGCGAAGCCGCGCGACGATCGCCGGCACCAGCACGAACTCCACATAGCTGTTCGGCGCAATCGTCATCAGCCGCTCGGCCTGCCTTGGATCAAAATCCTGCTGGCCGAGGATGGCGTCATCGATCTTTGCCAATGCCGCGGCAATGACCGGCGCCAGCTCCAACGCCATCGGAGTCGGCTGAATGCCGTAGCGCTCACGGATGAAGAGCTGGTCCTGCATCATTTCGCGCAGACGGGCCAATGCATTGGAGAGCGCCGGCTGCGTAATTCCCAGCCGATCGGCGGCGCGGGTGACGCTGCGCTCCTCCATCAGCGTGATGAAGACGGGTAGCAGATTGAGGTCATATCGCATGACTTATAATGTCACATGAATATCTGAAATCATAGAAATAAACTTCTGGAATATGTCGTCCCGGAGCATGATTAGGCCATCCAAAAGGACGCCAACCACGGCAAACGGAGATGACAATGAGCAAGGCAAAAGTACTTCTGATCGGCTCCAACGCTACCCGCATCGAAATCCAGGGCGGCCGCACGGGAGCCACCGGCCAGTATCTCAACGAGACTGTCGTGCCGGCACTGGCAATCGTCGAGGCTGGCTACGAAATCGTTCTGGCAACGCCTGATGGCACCAAGCCCCATATCGACGAGGCCTCGGACACGCCGGATCATTTTGGCGGCGACAAGGTTGCCTACGAACGCGCCAAGACCTTCTATGCAAATGACCCTGCAATGAATGAGGTTCGCACGCTGCGTTCTATCGTTGAGGAGGGTCTCGACAATTACGCCGGTGTCTTCGTGCCGGGCGGTCAGGCGCCGGTAGTTGATCTGATGCAGGATCCGGATATGGGTGAAATCCTGCGCCATTTCCATGAGCGCTCCAAGCCGACCGCATTTCTCTGCCACGGCCCGATAGCTGTCGCAGCCGCCATGCCGCATGCCCGCGAGTTTCGTGCCGCCCTGATTGCCGGAGTGCCTGCCAAGGCCGCGGAATGGGCCAAAGACTGGCTATACGCCGGATACAAGATGACTGTCTTTTCCAACAGCGAAGAAAAGGTCGTCGAGGACTACATCCTGCATGCCAAGCTCTATTTCAACGTGGTCGACGCGCTGCAGACCGCCGGCGGCAAGGTCATCACGACAGCGGCCGACTTCGAGCCGCATGTAGTTGAAGACCGTGAACTTATAACCGGCCAGAATCCGCGCTCGGACCGTGYGCTCGCAGGAAAATTCGTGGCAGCGCTCGATCGTTCGCTGGCCATGGCATGATCTCAAGAGATTCGCGGGGTGCGACCATTCCGCATCCCGCGGGAACCCGATCTGAAGAAGGAAAAGCAATCATGTCCAATCCCATAAAGATCGTGGCGATCCTGACAGCCCGACCAGGCAAGGCCGATGAATTGAAGGCGCTTCTCGCCGGGATGATCGGCCCCAGCAGGGCAGAACCCGGTAATATGTGCTGGGATATCTGGCAGGATCAGGCCAATGCTGACATCTTCATCTTGGATGAGCTTTATGCGGACAACGCCGCCGTGGCCGCCCATCGCGAGACGCCGCATTTCCGGGATTATTTCGCTGTCATCAACGATCTCGCCGAACGCAGGGCCCTGGTGCTCGATCCCGTACAGATTGCCTGACAGGCCAGCGAACGTTCACAACTATCTCGAGGACTAAACAATGGCACTCAAAGACATTCTCCCGGGCAAGCTCGGCTTCGGCGCCGCTCCGCTCGGCAACATGTTCCGCGATATTCCGGAGCAGGAAGCATTGGCAACCGTGGAAGCCGCCTGGAACGATGGTATCCGCTATTTCGACAACGCGCCCTTCTATGGCGCAGGGCTTGCCGAGCTCCGCATGGGTGAGGCGCTCGCCGGTAAACCCAGGGATCAATATGCGATCAGCACCAAGGTTGGGCGTGTGATCCTTGACGAGATCGAAGACATCAGCACCCGCGATCTCGGCGAGAAGGGCGAAGTCTTCAAATACGGCCGACCCAACAAGATCGTCAATGATTACTCGGAAGATGCGACCTTGCTGTCAATCGAGGACAGCCTGAAACGCTTGAAGACCGACCATATCGAAATCGCCTGGGTCCACGATGTGGCACAGGATTTTTACGGTGACGAGTGGCTGGCTATCTTCGAAAGCGCGCGCAAGGGCGCCTTCAAGGCACTGGATCGTCTGCGCGACGAAGGGGTCATCAAGGCCTGGGGTCTTGGCGTCAATCGTGTGGAACCGATTGAACTGCTGCTGGCTCTGCAGGAGCCGCGGCCGGATGGTTTTCTGCTGGCCGGTCGCTACACGCTGCTCGATCATGATCGGGCGCTGCAACGCGTGATGCCGATGGTTGCCGAACGTGGTCTCGGCATCGTCGTCGGCGGCCCCTACAGTTCCGGCGCTTTGGTCGGCGGTCCGAACTTCGAATATGCGCCCGCCACACCGGCGAGCCTCGACAAGGTCGCGCGTATCAAGTCAATTGCCGATCGTTACGGCATCAGCATGAAGGCGGCGGGGCTGCAATTCTCTCTCGCTAATCCTGCAGTCGCCGCCGTCATCCCCGGCGCAAGCAAACCGGACCGCATAGCCGAAGATCGGGCCGCACTCGGCGAACTGGTCCCTGGTGATTTCTGGCGGGAACTGCGCAAGGCGGATCTCGTAAACGCCGAAGCTCCGCTTCCCGTATGATCACATTGGTCGGCGCGGTTCATCTCAGCATGGTGAGCCGCGTTGCGTCCGTTTTGGGATCATCCCAAAACCTCTTCTGAATAAGGCTCCGCAGGATTATGATCAATCAAACCTGAGGGCGAGCCGATGAAGAGATTTTCTCAATCTATGAGCGATTACGAGGCGTGGCTGGCACACGAGCTGCAGGGCGAGCTCGTACAGGAGGGTATCGACGAGAAACACAGGAAGATGCGCGAGGAGGCATTCTCCTTCTTGCGCGCTACCTACTGGCGCTGGGCGGAGATCATCTACGCCGTCAGGCCGGAGCTTGCCGACATGCCGCAAGTGCTGTCGATCGGCGATACGCATCTGGAGAACTTCGGCACCTGGCGGGATATCGAGGGGCGGCTAGTGTGGGGTGCCAATGATTTCGACGATGCAGCGCTCATGCCCTACGGGCTGGATCTCGTGCGGCTGGTGGCAAGCGCCATTCTGGCTCAGCCAGGCGCCGGGGTTTCCGGCAAGGCGATCGCCGAGCTCATTCTCGCCGGATATGCGCGCGGCCTTGAGCACGCGAATCCCATCATCCTGGAGCGTGATCATCCCTGGTTGCGCGACAAGCTGCTGCTTTCGGAGGATGAGCGGAAGGAGTTCTGGAAGAAATGGGACAAGCATAAACCCGATGAAAAGCCGGCTCCCGGCCGCTTCGTTGATGCGCTGAGGAATGCCCTGCCGAGGGGTGCAGGAAGTTTTACGCCCCTACCAGTCAAGAAGAAGGGAACGGGCAGCCTCGGGCGGCCACGTTTTGTCGCCTATGTGAAGGAGTGGCGCGGTGGGCCTGTGCTGCGTGAAGCCAAGGCGCTTGTGCCCTCGGCCTGGTCGCTGGCAAGATCAGGAGATCACGTCATCAGAACCGGTGTCATCGCCGCCGGGCGGATGCGCAGCCCAGATCCTCATTTCGCAGTGTCGGGCCGTATTCTTGTTCGCCGGCTTTCGCCGAACAGCCGCAAGATCGAGATCGAGACCGATGCGAAGACGCTCCTGGACGGCGCCATGCTGGAACTGATGGGCTTCGAGATCGCCAACTGCCATTCAGATGACGCGGCAAGTGCTGCGGCAATTCGCAATGACCTGCGCTCCCGTGGCGAGGATTGGCTCTACGAGGCTGCGCGGGCAGCCGCCGAAGTCACTGAAAAGGAATGGAAAGACTATCGCATCAGTGCCGGCTGAGCGATCCGCACGATATGCTGATCCCAGGCGACATCGCTATGAGCCGACAGGAAATCGCCATCATAGGAGGAAACGGCAAAGCCGCCGGGAGCAGGCGCAATGCCTGCGGCATCGCGAACGCTGTCCTCACGCAGCACCTTGCCCGTTTTCGCATCGATGGTGACGGACGCGCCGCCGATCGGCGAGGTGACGCCGACCAGACCTTCCTTTCGGTTGACTGCGATCGCCCCGACATAATTGGCAAGTCGTCGCGTCGTCTCCGTGGGCAAGTCGATGAAAACAAGATCCTCGCCCTTGGCGAAATGGCCGACGAGCGGCGGCAGGTCCTTCCGATGGCCTTCATATTGGCAGGCGAACCAGATGCGGCCACTGGCATCGACATCGACATGGCGCGTGGAGACCGACGACCATTGCGGTGGCAGCGTATGTTTTTCGATCAGCGCGCCGGTCGCCGCATCGATGAGCGCCAGCGACGGCTGCATATTGCCGAGATTGAGCTTGGTGCGGCCGAAATCCGGATGTGTCTCGATGCCGCCATTGGCGACGATGAGCATGCGACCGCCATCGGAAATCGTCATGTCGTGCGGGCCGACACCATAGGTCTCATATTCGCCGATACGGACAAAGCGGTTCGTCGCATCATAGAGGCCGATCATGCCCCTACCATTGTCGAAGTCGTTCTCGCTGGCATAGAGCAGCCGGCCATCCGGGGAAAAAGCGCCGTGGCCGTAGAAATGCCGGCCCTCCAGCGACGTGATGACGATAGGTTCGCCCTTGTTCCAGGGATCGAAGATCATCGCGAACGTGCCCGGCCGGCGGGCGAAGGCGACGGTGCGCCCGGTTGCGCTGCTATGGGCCATGCCATGGGCGCGGGCGGGCAGCGGCACCTGATCGACGATCTCCCCGCGCTCGGTGACCGTCGCCACGGCAAAGGAGCCGTTGGCGGCGCGGATACCGGAGGCGTACACAGCATCGGCGCGGGTGAGCGCCAGCAGCGCTTCAGGTTTCAGCGCAGCCAGAAAGCCGATACCGGAGGCCTTGATGAAACCGCGTCGGTCGATGGCGGCGCTGCGCCACATCGGCTCAGTCTCCGTCCGAGAAGGAGAAGCCGGCCGAAAGACCGATTGCCGCTCCATACTGATCGCTGATCGTGGTGATGAGATCGCGGCTTTCGGTCAGCAACGTATCGAGCTTGGCCCTTTCCGCATCGCTGACCGCGACTTCGATATCCGGGTTTAGCTTCGAGACGCCGTCGATGATCGTCTTCAGCTTGGTGTCGATTGAATCGGCAACCGCCTTCTTCTCCGGCGGCAGCAGTTCGGCCATGCCGGCCTTCTGCCAGAGCGTACGGATGCCCTCGAGATTGGCGGCCATCGATTTCCAGGTGTTCTTCGAACGCCAGTAGATCGCCATGCGCGGGCGAGCGGGCGAATCCTTGCCCTTGTAGAACTGTTCCAGCCGCTGGTCGCGGACATTCTCGGCGCCGTGGACAAGGATGCCGAGCAGCGCGGTGACGGCTTCCTTGTTGTCCGTGAAATCGTCGCTCTGCGGGCCGGGATGTTTCCAGCTCGCTTGCACACCATCAGGCTTTTCCCAGGCGGCGACCACCTCGCCGGCCTCGCGCTGGATATTACCGGCGACGGCCTGGCCGTAGAGGCAGCGGAAGCCGCCCTTCTGCTTGATGAGGTCGTCGGAGCCGTTGCCATAGAGCACATATTCGAGTGCGGTCAGGCCCTGCAGGGCCACACTCTTGCCGGCAATGGCATCGACGGTCGCGTCCTTCGGATCGGCCTTGGCGATCAGCGCCTGAACCTGCTTGAGGCCGACGCCCTTGCGATCGGGATAGAAGAGGATGTGTTCGAAGAGATTGTCTTGGATGACCGGGCCGGTCTGCACGATCTCAATCGTCGACCAGTAACGGATCACATCGTCGAATGCTGACTTGGCGCGGTCGAGCGTCTGCTGCGTCCCGGAGGCGCAGAGATCGTTCATGGCCGTCGTCAGGCGCGCGGATGATTGCTGCATATTGCGATAGCCGGGGCGGATGACCTCGTCGACAGCGCGCTGCATGACTGAAGGCACAGCATCCTCGTTGAGGCCCGAAGCGGGCGGTGCGGCGCTCTGGGCGGCAGCCGATGTGGCAAGGCCGGTCAAAGCGAGGCAAAGCAGGGTGTGCCAGGGGCGCATCAAAGTGACTCCAGGAATGTAATCAGGGCCTCTCTATCGTCTTTTGACAGCGAGGAGAATGCGCTACGGGCTTTTTCAGCTTCGCCGCCATGCCAGAGAATTGCTTCGGTGAGATTTCTGGCGCGGCCGTCATGCAGGAAGAAGCTGTGTCCGCTGACAGTCCGGGTCAGTCCTATACCCCATAGCGGCGGCGTGCGCCATTCACGTCCGCTGGCCAGTCCTACTTGTTGTCCGTCGGCCAGGCCATCGCCCATGTCGTGCAGCAGGAAATCGGAATAGGGCCAGATGAGCTGGAAGGATTGGGCCTTCTCAGCCGTATCGCGGCGGGTGACGAACTTCGGCACGTGGCAGGAAATACAGCCGGATTCGTAGAAAAGCTGTTTGCCGCGCAGGGTCCCGGCAAAACTTGCCTTGCGGCGCGCCGGCACGGCGAGGTTCTCGGAATAGAAAGTAACGAGATCGAGCACCGGGCCAGGCGCCTCCTCATTGCCGAGCCGTTTTTGCACGCCATCAGGCATGGCGAGGCACTTTGTCTCAGCCGCGGTGCAGTCGCCATCAGCGTTCGGCGCATCCGGCGTCGAGATGCCGATATCGGTGGAGAAGGCATCCGCACTCTGGTCGCGCACTGTGGCATTTTGCGCTTTCCAACCGAAACGGCCGAGTGCGATCTGACCGGTGCGATGATCGCGCACGATCGCGGCCCTACCGGAAATACCATCATGATCGAGATCATCAGGATCGGCATGGGCCAGAATATCTGCCTCGGGAATTGCTTCGATCAGCCCGAGGCCGATCATCGGTGGGGCGATGCGCGCCGAGATCGTTGTCGCCGGGTCGAGTGGGCCGTAGGCGAGGTCTTTGACGGAATAGGCCGGCTTGCGCAGCTTCACCGTTTCGCCGCCGGCAAGCGTGATCGTCTCTTCGGTGTAGGTGACCGCGACCTTGCCCTCGGCTGCAAGTCCTGGAACGGCGAGATCCTGAAGCTGGTGGCCGTAAACAGGATCGGGGAAATTGA
Organism: Rhizobium sp. 01T437; assembly: GCF_056398505.1. Taxonomy (NCBI): domain Bacteria; kingdom Pseudomonadati; phylum Pseudomonadota; class Alphaproteobacteria; order Hyphomicrobiales; family Rhizobiaceae; genus Rhizobium; species Rhizobium sp. 01T437. Next base: position 340,842 of record NZ_JBFTPM010000006.1, on the reverse strand, counting down.
CGACATCGGCGTCGGCGATCGCTTTTTCTTCCTCAGATGTCTTTGCCGCACGGGCCACGCGAAGGACCATCGAGGTAGCGCTCGAACCGCCCTCCGGTGGTTTGCCGCGGCCGTCATTGGCGTGACAACTCATGCAGGAGCGGGCATTGAAGAGCGGCCCAAGCCCATCGGATGCCTGCGTCGAGGAGGGCGCGGAAACCCAGAGCTTGCGGAAGAGCGCATTGCCGAGCCGAAAATTCTGCTCTTCCTCGAAAGGGATATTGGCCGAGATGTGCGAGAAACTGTCTTCGGTAATCGGATCGATAGAGGTCGCCGCACCCGCCTGCATCGCCTCGTAGGGTTCGGCCTTGGTGAAATCGCCGGTCGGCCGCGTGACATCGACGACGCGCTTCAAATCCACATCGGAAAGATCCGTACGTCCAGTCGGAAGATCGAAGGCGCCAGCTATGGCGACGGGAAGCCCGGCAAGCGAAGCGCAGAAAGCTGCGCTGATAAAAAGACGTCTGGCCGGGTTATGCGACATTTCAAGGGTCCGGGCCACTCCGGTTTCGGAGCGGCCCGCCTTTTTGCTTATTTGAAGACAGCGTTAGGATTATCCAGGCTGTCGGAACCTTCAAGCTCGACGGTGCCGAGGTCAAGTGCGGCAATAACGCGCTGGACCGACTTCGTCTGGTCGATGAGACCGTCGATGGCGGCTTGAACGACGGCGTTGCCTTCCTTGTTGCCCTCGCCGATCATCTGGTCGTACTTCTCGACCGTCTCGCCGCGCTTGGCCATGGCGTGCATGGCATCCAGCGTCTTGTTGAGCTTGCCGGTCATCTCGGCGTCGAGAGCCTTATCCTTGGCGGCGACGAGGTCGTGCAGTGACGGGCCGGTCATCTTGGTGCCGTCGACGCGGGTATATTCGCCCGAATAGGCAGCGGCGATGCCGATCGCGTCGTTCAGATGCGAATTGTAGGTGTTGTCCGAGAAGCAATCATGTTCTTCTTCCGGATCGTGCAGCAGCAGGCCAAGCTTCATGCGCTCGCCGGCGAGCTCACCATAGGAGAGCGAACCCATACCCGTCAGGATGGCGACGAGGCCGGCCTTCGGATCGGCTTCGACATGCTTTGCGGCTTCTCCGTCGGGCGCCCAGTCATCGGTGATTTCCTGCAGGTCGGAAACAAGCAGCGTGGAGGCGGACTTCAGATATTCGGCGCGGCGGTCGCAATTGCCGTGCGTGCAATTCTTCGGATCATAGTCGCTCGCAGGACGCTCGCCGGCGCCTGGTCCCGTGCCGTGCAGATCCTGGCCCCAGAGCAGGAACTCGATGGCGTGGTAGCCAGTCGCGACGTTGGCTTCGATACCGCCGGCTTCGGCGAGCGTACCGGAGAGGAATTCCGGCGTCAGCTTGGAGGCGTCGACATCCTTGCCGTCAATCTTGATCGTCTTGTTGGCGATGACGTTTGCGACATAGAGGGAGTTCTCGTCGCTTTCCGTACCATAGGAGGGATCAACGTAATCGATCAGGCCTTCGTCGAGCGGCCATGCGTTGACCTTGCCTTCCCAGTCGTCGACAACAGGGTTGCCGAAACGGTAGACTTCCGTCTGCTGATAGGGAACGCGTGCCTTGATCCAGGCATCCCTGGCGGCTTTCAGCGTCGCATCATCAGGCGACTTCAGAAACGCGTCGATGGCCGCGTCGAGCGCCTTGGCTGTTGTCAGCGAATCTTCATATTTGGCATGCGCGACTTCGGCGTAATGCTTCACGACAGCGGCTGCGTCGGCTGCCGCATACGCGGGAAGGGCGAGCAGGGCGGCGGGGGCAATCGCCAGCGCAGCTGCTCGGAACGTGCGGTTGAGCTTCATAATCCTCTCCTGTGACGGATTTCCGTCTGAATCCGGCATTCGTCTCTTCGCCCAAAAGCAAACTGGTGTCAAACACTCTAGTTTGGAATGGTTTTAAGGATGGATTTCCGCGAGCGGCCTGTCTATTTGAAAAGCATTTGCTTGAAAATTCAGCAAGACGCGCGCTATTAATCGCGCACTCTGCTTAATCCTTCATCCGATCCTCCTGAACACCTCATCCGACCGGCCTTCATGCGTCATCACATCAGGCATTTCATTCATCGCCACGAGCCGAAGGGCGCGTTCCATGCGCATCTGAAGTCCGGAATTGGTGCCGTCATCGGCATGGTTTCGGTCGGCATCCTTGCTGTTACGACAGGCATTCCGCTGCTGATTGCGCCCTTCGGCGCAACGGCGGTTCTGATCTTTGGGYAGCCGAAGAGCCCGCTCGCCCAGCCGGCAAATGTCATTGGTGGTTACGTTCTTGCTGCGGCGGTCGGCGCCGCAGCCGCTTTCTTCTTTCCGGGTCTCTGGTGGGTCGCGGCAATCGCCGTCGGTATCGCAATCGCAGGCATGCTGGCGCTGAGGGTCACGCATCCGCCGGCAGGCGCCGTGCCGCTTGTTGCTCTCGGCTCGCATCTCGGCGGATTGACGCTCTTTGCAGTCGTCCTGTTCGGCGGCGTCCTGCTGGTCGCGATCGCCGTCGTGCATCACTTCATCCCACCGCGGCATCAATATCCGCTGCGGGCGCCGTCGCCGTAAGGCTCAGCCTTTTCTTTTGAGGCGGCAGAAGAAGAAGCCGTCCGTATCCGTCGAGGCCGGCGTCAGTGTGATCGTCTTGCCGTCGGAAGAGCGTGGGCGCGTCCCATCCTCGCCGAACAGGCTGTCCCAGGCGGGCAGGGCGCTAATGATCTCGAAGTCGCTGTTGTCGGTGGCAAAGCGCCGTACCTGTTCTTCGTTCTCCTGCGGCAGCACCGAGCAGGTAACGTAGATCAGTTCGCCGCCGGGGCGCACGAAGCTGCTCGCCTGCGTCAGCGCGTCCTGCTGCTGGGCAGTGCGCTCGTCGAGATTCTTGGCCGTCAGTCGCCATTTCGTATCCGGGCGCCGGCGCCACGTGCCTGTGCCGGTGCAGGGCGCGTCGACCAGCACCTTATCGCAGCGGTCGCGCAGGCTGGTCAGGCCTCTGATATCGTCATGGACCTGAACGTTGCGTGTGCCGGCGCGCTTCAGCCGCTCGATGATCGGCGCAAGCCGCTTGCGGTCGGCATCATAGGCATGGACCTGGCCTTTGTTGTGCATTGCAGCCGCCATGGCGAGCGTCTTGCCGCCGCCTCCGGCGCAATAATCCAGCACCTGCTCGCCATCCCCAGGCAAAACCAGATCCGCAACGATCTGCGATCCCTCGTCCTGAACTTCGAACCAGCCTTTCTGGAACGAAAGCTCGGCCGTGACGTTCGGAAGACGCGAGGCACCTTCGCCGGCGGCAATCCGGATGCCGTAGCGTGCGATCTTCGCCTCGTTCGCACCGGCGCGTTCCAGCGCCTTGACGGCCTTTTCGCGGGTGGCCTTCAGGATATTGGCGCGCAGATCAAGCGTCGGGCGTCCGGCAAGCGCCTGCGCCTCGGAAAGCCATTCGCTGCCGAAAGCCTGTTCGAAGGAGGATTGCACCCATTCTGGAATATCGCCCTGAATATGCGGGGCTGCGTCTGAAAGAGAGCGGCTCGTAAAGGCCGCGAGTGCGTCGGCCGAAAGCGGCGTCGGCGCGAACTTGTCGTCGGCAAGTTCGGCGGCCAGCTTTTCTGGCGTAAAACCCCATTGGCGGAACATGACGGCATGGGCAATGGCAACGGCGCTGYCGTCGTCCATCAGATAGGCATGGGACAGTCGCATGCGCAGCGCGTCGTAGACAATGTTGCCGATCGCCGCCCTGTCGCCAGAACCGGCGAAACGGTGAGCGAGGCCCCAGTCCTTCAGCGCATCGGCGACAGGCCTTTTACGGGCATCGATATCAGCCAGAACCGAAATCGCCCCTTCGAGGCGGCCGCCCAAACGCATTCAAACTTCTCCTGTTGCCTTGGCTAGTGAACGATCCGCGAGGAAAGAGCCTCAGCAAGCCTGATGGCGGGGCAGATTGTTTACAAGTCTCAACCGCGTGGTTACCCGCGATTGACGGCAAGAGCAAGCGCCGCATCCGGCGCAGGGATTTTGCGGAGGACGTAGCCTCAGCTCATGACTTCGTAGCAAACCTTCGCAGTACCTGTAGAGACCATGCCGATATTCTGGGCAGCAGCGCGTGACAGGTCGAGTACGCGACCGCGGATGAACGGACCACGATCATTGATGCGAACGACGACGCTGCGGCCGTTGTTGCGGTTGGTGACCTTCACCTTGGTGCCGAATGCCAGAGAGCGATGTGCGGCAGTATAGATGGCCGGGTTCATGCGTTCCCCGGAAGCAGTTTTGGAGCGAAGTGCGTACCACGAAGCACCGCCACATCCGTTAGCAGCAAATCCTTCGGCCGGGAGGATGAAAGAGCAGGCTGCAATGGCTGCGGTAGTGATTAGAGAACGGCAGATTTTCTTCAAAACGGATTGTCCCTCAACTATTGAACTTGCGCCTTCACAGGCGGTGGGGCTTCAATCCGGGGAAAAGTGGCGAAAAAGTGCCGATCGCGATCACGGAACGTTACGGTCTGTAATATTTGTGATTCCGGTAACATTGCGGTAGCAGGACACCGCTTTGATGAGTTGTGGAAAAAACCTAATGAAATCAGCTAAAATCCGAACGATTTTTTCGGGAAAACGGTAAACATTTGATGGCCGCCGGAAATCACAAAAAATTTTTGCTCAGACCGCCATATTTGCTGCCACATTTGCGCAAATTTAGAGGCCGTTAACCATAATGCGGAGCGAAATTTAATTCGTTAAAATAAGAAAGTAGGAAATTTCTACTCTTTTTGAATTATAGCCCTCTCACCCGAATGGGAGGGTGTCGTCAGCCCCGCCACCCCTCATTTTGCCAGAGCTGGGCGAGCGACATCGGATAGTTCGGGAAGGCAAAACGGAAGCCCGTGGCCCTCAGTTTGGCATTGGAAACCCGCTTGTTCTCTCCATAAAAGGAGCGGGCCATGGGCGTCATCTCGGCAGTCTCGAAAGGTTGCTCTGGCGGCGGTGCGACGCCCATCAGGCGGGCGGCTTCGACGATGACATCCTGTGGCGGGCCGGGCTGGTCGTCGGTGACATTATAGATGCCACCGAGCTCATGCTCTGACAAAAAGCGGGTGGAAGCGCCGATGTCCTCCACGCGGATGCGGTTGAAGACCTGATCCTTCTTGATGATGCGGCGCGCCGTGCCGCGATCCAGATTGATGAAGGCGTTGCGTCCTGGTCCGTAAATGCCGGAAAGACGCAATATTGCGGCCGGTACGTCGCGGCCACGTCCGAGCGCAAGCCAGGCGTCCTCAGCGTCCAGACGTTCCTTGGAGCGGCCGGAAACCGGCACACAAGGGGTTTCCTCGGTCACCCAGGAGCCTTTGTGGTCGCCATAGACGCCGACCGTGGAGAGATAGCCGATCCATTGCAGCTTCGGCAGAAGCACCGTGCTGTCGTTACCGAGCAATGCAAGCAGCGGATCGGCATCGCGCGGAGCTATCGACTGCACGAGATGCGTAACGCCGGCCATCGCCGCACGCAGATCGTCGCTCAGGGTCTCGCCGTCGAAGATGAAGGCTTCGATCCCGGATCTCCGCAGCTCTTCCGTTTTTTCCTCTGAACGGGTCGTGCCGGAGATGCGCATGCTGCTGTCACCAAAAGCTCTGGCGATCGCCGTACCGGAATAACCGCAGCCAAAGATCATCACATGCATTAGCTTACCCCCGCCAGTCGCCATTCGTTGAGGACCTCTTCGTCCGACTCATTTTCCCTTTGTGCGGCAAAGGCTTCGAATTCGCCAGCCTCCATGAGCCGCGACAGTGCCCAAACCGCCATGCCGCGCACGACAGGCGAGGCATCGGCGGCGAGCGCGCGACATCGCTCGATCAGGCTACGCTCGCCGGAATTGCCTGCAGCGATCAGCACATTACGAATGAAACGGTCGCGCCCGATGCGCTTGACCGGCGAACCGCTGAAGAACGTGCGGAAGGTCGGGTCGTCGAGGGTCAAAAGGAAGGCGATCGAAGGTTGCTTCAGATCCTCACGCGCCTTCAGCTTCATTTCCGACGCTTCGTTTGCGAACTTGTTCCAGGGGCATACGGCGAGGCAATCGTCGCAGCCGTAAATGCGGTTGCCGATCAGCGGCCTGAACTCGGGATCGATCGGCCCCTTGTGCTCGATCGTCAGATACGAAATGCAACGGCGCGCATCGATCTGGTAGGGCGCAGGAAAGGCAGCCGTCGGACAGGCATCGAGGCAGGCGCGGCAGGAGCCGCAATGATCGGTCTCCGAGGCATCTATATTGAGATCGGCAGTCGTGAACATAGAGCCGAGGAAAAGCCAGGAGCCGTGCTCGCGGCTGACGAGATTGGTGTGTTTGCCCTGCCAGCCGAGACCGGCCGCCGCGGCCAGCGGCTTTTCCATGACGGGTGCGGTATCGACGAAGACCTTTACGTCTGCGCCAGCCTTGGCTGCGAAGCGGGTGGCGATCTCCTTCAGTCGGCCCTTCATGACGTCATGATAGTCGCGGTTGCGGGCGTAGACGGAGATTGCCGCCCTATCCTTCTTGTCGAGAATGCCGCGAGGATCCTCGTCCGGCCCGTAATTGAGGCCGAAGACGGCAACAGCGCGCACATCGCTCCAGAGCGTGCGCGGATCGCCGCGGCGCTCACGCGTTTCCGCCATCCATTCCATTGTTCCGTGCCGGCCGGCATCGATGAATTGGCCGAGCCGATCCTTTGCGTCTGGGATCGAATCCGGGCGGGTGACACGACAGAGATCGAAGCCGAGAGCGGCCGATTCCGCCTTCAGGAAGGCGGTCAAATTGTCGCGGCGCTTCCGCTCCTTGATATCTTCGGCTTTCGGTTCGGGCATCAAACGCCCTCGTCAGAAATCCAGGTCGGCGTAATGGGAAACCGGCGTCAGACCGCGCACGCGCTCGGTGAGCAGCGGACGGAAGGAGGGGCGCGATTTCAGCCGCTGGTACCAGTCCTTGGCGAGTGGCGATTCCGACCAGTCGATCTCGCCGAGATAATCGAGAATGGAGATCGAGGCTGCGGCGGCAAGATCGGCATAGCTCATCCGCTCGCCGGCGAGCCATTGGCGCGAGCCGGCGAGCCAGGTGAGATAACGCATGTGCTGGCGGATATTGGCGCGTGCCGTGCGCAACATCTTGGAATCCGGGGCGCCGCCGCCCTGATCGGCCGTCATTTGCAGCTTGTAGACGCGCTCGCGCGCCAGCGGCTTGGTGACGTCGTTTTCCATCTTCTGCATGAACCATTCCGTCAGGCGACGGATTTCCGCGCGCTGGAACGGATCTTCGGCGAGCAACCGGCGGTCGCGCTTCAGCACGCCATGCGTCTCGTCGAGATATTCCGAAATGACCGTCGCGCCGCAGAGCGCGCGCATGCTGTCGTCCACATAGACGGGCAGCGTGCCAGCCGGGTTGAGCGCCAGGAAGTCGCGGCGTTTCTCCCAGGTCTGTTCTTCGATCAGCTCTGCTTGATAGCCGTATTCCGCCAGAATGAGCCTGACGAAGCGAGACGCGGACGACATGGGATGATGATAAAGCGTGGGCATCGATACTCGGACTTTTGATTGTTGTGCATGGGCTCAGGGGCGCGCCGATTATACCGCCCTAGTCATGACTCATTAGTTGAAGCTATAGGAGCTTGGCCCCTTCAATACAAGCGAATCGGGCCACACCTGCCTGACAAGGGACAAAACATGGCTGCCTGAACGATCGCAACTCCCCGCTCGCCTTTTCTTGCCTCCCGCTCTGGCGAATGATGATTGTGCAGTGCAATATAGCCTGACCGCCATTCCAGTCCGACCGAACCCCAAACCGGAGACACTTTATGGACTACATAAACTCTATAATTCTGGGCATTATAGAAGGGATCACAGAGTTCCTGCCGATTTCGAGCACCGGCCATCTGATCATTGCGGAGCAGTGGCTCGGCGCTCGCAGCGACACCTTCAACATCGTCATTCAGGCAGGAGCGATCCTCGCCGTTACGATCATCTACTGGCGTCGTCTGCTCGATCTGCTGCTTGGCTGGCGCGATCCGCAAAACCGCGATTATGCCTTTAAGCTGATTGTCGCCTTTCTGATAACGGCGGTTCTCGGACTGTTGGTCAAGAAGCTCGGTTTCGAACTGCCTGAGAACGCAACGCCGGTTGCCTGGGCGCTGATCATCGGCGGTATCTGGATGATCTTTGCCGAATGGGCTGCCGCCCGCCGCCCGCCGAGTTCCCATATCACCTGGCTCGTCGCCATACTTGTGGGCATTGCCCAGGTCGTTGCCGGCGTCTTCCCCGGAACGTCCCGCTCGGGTGCCACGATCTTCGTCGCCATGCTCGCCGGCACGGCTAATCGCGCTGCGGCAACCGAATTTGCCTTCCTGGTCGGTATTCCGACCATGTATGCGGCAAGCGCCTTTTCGCTCCTGAAAACCTTCAAGGATGGCGGTGCGGCAAACGAGGACTGGACCGCGCTCGGCATTGCCTTCGTCGTTTCCACGATTGTCGCCTTCGTCGCCGTCAAGTGGCTGCTGGCCTATATCAGGAGCAACCGTTTCACGGTATTTGCGATCTATCGCATCATTCTGGGTGTTGTGCTGCTCGGCATGGCGATGGCCGGCATGATCAGCTGAGTCACCGGACACGCGAGTGAGCGATATGTATCGCTCACTCCGGGAGAAAAAAATGAAGCCGGTTCGAAAGGACCGGCTTTTCTGTTAGTGGGTGATGGAGGCCGTTGAGCAGGGATCGACGCCGTAAGCAGGCGAGCAACTGCCCTTCACCGCTGCGACGGAGCCCGGCGCAATGAAGGAGCCTGCGAGGATTACCAGTGCCGCACACGCAAAAAGAAGCGCGATTGACTTACCCATCAGAAATAGCCTTTCACAGTGATTGCCGCACGCCTGCGAGGCGCCTTGAGTCTGTCTGGAGACGCGCGGGGGTGTTTAGTCAGTGGAATAGCAAATAGCAATAAATGTTCCTGCTAAATTTGGTGTTAATTCCACTAAATTTCCTATGCGTCTTTTATGCAACGTCACACAACATGAGATGCAGCTTAACACGCCAGGCTTGTGCCGGATTGACGCCTCGCGAAAATGGAAAACGCCGCCCGCGAAGACTCGCGAACGGCGTTTGAATTGCCGGCTATCGATTGATCAGGCAGCCTTGCCGGAGCCGGTATACTGGCCGTGCGGACGATACTGCACGAGATAGGAGTCGAGCACTGAAGTCGCCATCGTCGGCGTGATGCCGAGGCCCTTCAGTGTGCGGCCCTCGGCTTCGGCTTCCTTCGAAACGACGTTGTCGTGCTTGAGAAGCTTGACCTGGTCCGGCGTGATTGGCGGCGCGATGAACGGCACGAGTGAGGCGATGCTGCCGATCAGCGATGCGATGCTGAAGGGCAGGGAAACGAGCTGATTCTTGCGTACCGTAACCTTGAGTATGGTTTCGAGACATTCGCGGAAGGTCAGGACCTCAGGACCGCCGAGCTCATAGATCTTGCCGCCTTCGACCTTACCGTCGACGGCGCGGGCAACGGCCTCGGCGACATCCTCGACATAAACGGGCTGGAACTTCGTCTTGCCGCCGCCGACGAGCGGAAGGACCGGGAACGTACGCGCCATATCGGCGAACTTGTTGAAGAAGCTGTCCTCCGGGCCGAAGACGATCGACGGACGGAAGATGATCGCATCCGGCTTGATCGACAGGATGGCGGCTTCCGCGCGGCCCTTGGTGCGGCCGTAATTTGAGTTCGAACCGGCGTTGGCGCCGATGGCGGAAATGTGCGTCAACGTTGCACCGACGTTGCGGGCGGCTTCCGCTACGGCGCGACCGCCGAACTCCTGCACGGCGTCGAAGGTGTTGCGGCCGCTCTCGAAGAGAATACCGACGCAGTTGATGACATGGTCGGCGCCTTCGACAGCCCGGTCGATCGAGTTGCGGTAGCGCAGGTTGGCCTGAACCAAGGAGATCTGGCCGACATTGCCGAGCGGCTGCAGGAAGCCGGCAAGGTCGGGGCGGCGCACCGCAACGCGGATGCGATAGCCGCGCTTGGCCAGCACACGCACGACATGTCTGCCGATGAAGCCGGACCCTCCGAACACGGTAACGAGCGGCGGCAGGTTGGCAAGGGTCATGGCAGGCTCCTCGAAAGGCTTTGGAATGCTGTGATTGTTTTCGTCTTAGCCGAATACCGGCGCGACGAAAAGGGCCATCGCGCCGCAGTTCTTACCCGTTCGAAACTGGCTCAGACGCCTTCGACCACGACCATTTCCGCATCAGCCACCTCATGGCGAATTTTTGCGGCAGCCTGGTATTCCGGCGAATTATAGCAGTCGACGGCATGCTGCATCGAGGGAAATTCGATGACGACGTTGCGAGCGCGTGCTTTGCCTTCGAGTTCGGTGATCGCGCCGCCGCGGGCGAGAAAGTTCGCGCCGTACTTCTCGAAGGCAGGTTTTGCGGTTGCGACGTAATCCTTGTAGCGCTCGAGGTCGCGCACATCGACGCGAGCAATCCAGTATCCCTTGGGCATTTTTATCTCCCCTTCAGCGGATGTGTCAGCGGTTCGCCGGCCAGAGCGCGGCAACCATTTCATTGAGGATTGCGCGGGCCGCTTCCCGCGGCTCCGGCGCCTTGACGATCGGCCGGGCGACGACGAGATGGGTGGAACCGGCCTTCAGTGCATCCGAAGGCGTCATCACCCGCTTCTGATCGCCCCTCTCGGCGCCTGTCGGGCGGATGCCCGGGGTGACGATCGCCATGTCAGGTCCGACAATCTCGCGGACGCTGGCTGACTCCTCGGCGGAGCAGACGATGCCGCCCATCCCGGCAATGCGCGCCTGTTCAGCACGCCGAGCGACCAATGTTTTCGGGTCGTACTGATAGCCGGCCTCGACGAGGTCCTCAGCATCCATGGAGGTCAGCACCGTAACGCCGAGCAGGCAGAGGCTGGAGCCCTTGGCCGCCTCGACGGCGGCCTTCATCGCTTTCGGATAGGCATGCAGCGTCAGCATCGACATGCCCATCTTGGCGATGTTCTCGACGCCGGATGCGACCGTATTGTCGATGTCGAGCAGTTTCATGTCGAGAAAGATCTTCTTGCCGCTGGCAGCGAGATCGCGGGCAAATTCCAGCCCGCCGGCAAAGACAAGCTGATAGCCGATCTTGTAGAAGAGAATGTCGTCGCCGAGCGTGGAAACAATTTTTTCCGCTTCGCCAATCGTTGGAACATCAAGCCCGACGATCAACCGCTCGCGTGCGTCCATCTCAATTCATCCCCGCCAGTCCTCAATGGCTGTCCAGTCGCATGATAAGCGCCGATCCGCAAGGCCGAAAGCATAGAGATTGCCACCACCGCCTGGCTGGTCGCGATCACGCGCAATCGGTGCGCCCACCAGATGGCACTTGAGCAGCGTTCCAACGCCGCCATGGCCGATAAAGGCGATCGGCGCATTCGCCTCATGCGAGGATAGGATGGTCTCGACGGCGGAGGCGATGCGGATCTGCGCATCTGCGGCTCGCTCCCAGCCCCTGAAGCTCTCCAGCGGGTGGGCGAAGAACCAGTTGGCCGCCTCCTCGAACTTGTCGGGCGGCAGGAAACCGGTAGCGGAGCGGTCGTTCTCATGCATGCCATGCACGATCTCGATTTTCACGCCTGAGGCCGCAGCAAGGATTTCCGCCGTCTCGATCGCCTTCGTCTCATCGCTGGAGACGATGCGGGTCAGCCGCTTCGCCCAGTCGCTCGAAGCAGCCTTGCGGGCGCGCTCGGCGCCGATCTCGGAAAGACCCCATTGGGGAACGGGAACCTGTGGGTCGATCTTGACCTGAGGGTGGGTGATATAAAGTCCAAACATTTATCCGCGCCGATAGATCCAGAGTTGAGCCGGAGGAATATTGCGCACGATGAAATCAAAATGATGAATGCTGTAACGATCGGCATTGGCGACGATCGGCGAAACTGCGCCATAAGAGATCTGCACCATCGGCCGACCAGCCGGCATGCGGTCGAGCAGGCTTTCCAAGAGCGCAATACGCGCCTGCATGGGGAAATTCAGGAGCGGTATGCCCGAAATAACGGAATCGAATTTCTGATCCTTGAGCGAGCCGAGCGTTTTGTCGAGATCGAAGGCATCGCCGTTGATGAAGCTCACGCCGGGATAAAGCCGCATAAGGTGTTCGTAGAAGTCCGTCGAATATTCGATGGCGACAAGCTTTTCCGGCTTCACGCCATGGGCAAGGATCGCCTTGGTGATGGCGCCGGTGCCGGGACCGAGTTCGAGAACGGGCAGGTCCGAATGCGGATTTGCGACGCTTGCCATCTTGCGGGCAGTGATCGAGGAAGTCGGAACGATGGAGCCGACGGTCTTCGGCCCCTGCATCATGCCCTTGAAGAAGCGGATCTCCTCGTCAAACTTCCTGCCGAGGCGTTCCTTGAGCCGCAATGCCATGCCGTCCTCCCATGCCTGCCGGTCAACTTTCCCTTAATTGCAGGAGGTTGAAGCAAAAACAAGAGGCGATGTCGCGATCAGAAAAGTTTCAACCGCAAAAGCGACGCGTGCTTAAACGCGCATCGGCATCAGCACGTAGAGCGCGTCATCGCCGGCAGTGTCACGCACGAGTGTCGGCGAACCCGCATCGGCCAGAAGGAAGATCGCCTCGTCGCCGGAAAGCTGCGCGGTGATGTCGAGCAGGTACTTGGCATTGAAGCCGATTTCCATCGGATCCGTGTCATAGCCGACGGCGACTTCTTCCGTTGCGCTGCCGGAATCCGGATTGTTGACGGTGAGCAGAAGCTGACCATCGGAGAGCGCGAGCTTCACGGCGCGGCCACGTTCCGAGGAAATGGTCGAAACGCGGTCAACGGCCTGAGCGAAGCTCGTGCAGTCGACGCGCATTTCCTTGTCGTTATTGGTCGGGATGACGCGCTGATAGTCAGGAAAAGTACCGTCGATCAGTTTCGAGGTCATAACGATGGAACTGAGGGTGACCCGGATCTTGGCATCGGAAACTTCGACGGTGACGATCGCGTCAGGCGTATCCACCAGCTTCTGCAATTCGCCAACAGTCTTGCGCGGAATGATGATGCCGGGCATGCCTTCCGAGCCGGAGGGGGCATCGACATCGGCTCGGGCCAGACGGTGGCCGTCAGTCGCAACGGCGCGCAGCTTCAGGTCGCCGCTGCTCTCGATCGTATGGAAGAAGATACCGTTCAGATAGTAGCGGGTTTCCTCGGTCGAAATCGCAAACTGTGTGCGATCGATCAGCATCTTCAGATCGCTTGCCTTCAGCTTAAAGGAATGCGTGAAGGTTCCGGCGGTCAGATCCGGGAAGTCGGATTCCGGCAGGCATTGCAGCGAGAACTTCGAACGGCCGGACTGGACATTCATCGAGCCCCCGTCCGGCGTGGTCGCGAGCAGTACTTCCGCGCCATCGGGAAGCTTGCGGACGATATCGTAAAGAAGATGGGCGGGAACAGTGGTGGCGCCGGCCTGCTCGACATTCGCAGGCGTCGCTTCGGTGATTTCCAGATCGAGGTCGGTCGCCTTCATGTCGAGGCTCTGCCCATCGGCCTTCAACAGCACGTTGGACAGGATCGGAATCGTGTTGCGGCGTTCGACCACGCGGTGCACGTGGTTCAGCGACTTCAAAAGGTTTGACCGCTCAATAGTAATACGCATGGGATGCTACCGCTTTCGACCTTTATTGTCCGGGCGCCCGGAAGCGCCGCGTCACTGCTTTCCCCTTTGGGAGAGGGGAGTGGACGGGCAAAATGGCAGAACTTTGCCGGCGATTGCAAGAGGCATGGCTGCCCGCAGGCCCGCAAATGCCGTTTTGCAGTGCAATGCTCACAGAAATTGCGGCCCTTGTCGAAGCCACACCGCTCGCCCATAAAGGCAAGAGGCCGGCGGAATGAAAGCGAATGACATGACGGAAGAGACGACAGCGGAAACTGGCGCCCGGCGCGGCTTTCGCCTGCACAATATCGCGGTGCCGGCGCGCCCGCTCGAACCGGCTCTCTATCTCGTCGCAACGCCGATCGGCAATCTCGGCGATATCACGCTGCGGGCGCTGGAAACGCTTGCCGGTGCGGACGTCCTGGCCTGCGAGGATACACGCGTTACCCGCGTCCTGCTCGATCGCTACGGCATTCAGAACCGCCCCTTTGCCTATCATGAACACAATGCCGATGAGGCCGGGCCGCGACTCCTGCAGGCGCTCGAAGCCGGCAAGTCTGTGGCGCTCGTTTCCGATGCCGGCACGCCGCTCGTCTCCGATCCCGGCTATCGCCTGGCGCAGCAGGCGATCGAAGCAGGCTACCGCGTTATCCCCATTCCCGGCGCTTCCGCGCCGCTTGCGGCTCTCGTCGGCTCAGGGCTGCCGAACGATGCTTTTCTCTTTGCCGGTTTCCTGCCGACCAAGGACAAGGCCCGTCGCGACCGTCTCGCAGAATTCGCAAACGCACCGGCCACACTGATCTTCTTTGAATCGCCCCATCGCATCGGCGCAACGCTGCTGGCCGCTGCCGATGTGCTCGGCGCTGAACGCGAGGCGTCGGTCTGCCGCGAACTGACGAAGACCTATGAGGAATTCCGCCGCGGCACGCTTGCCGAGCTCGCCACCTATTATGAAGAGCATGACAATGTGAAGGGTGAGATCGTTCTCGTCATCGGCCCGCCGAAGGACGAGCCGGCAACTGCGGCGGATGTCGACGCCATTCTCGCCGATCTCTCAAAATCGCTGCCAACCGCCGGGGCCGCGACCGAGGCTGCCCGCTTGACCGGCCTGCCGCGCAAGGTGCTCTACCAGAAGCTTCTCGACATGAAGGCGGCGAATGGCTGACGGCGAAGCCACGCTCCGCAGGAGAAAGGCGCTGCGTCGGGGCTCGACGGCCGAATATGTCGCCGCCATTTTCCTGATGCTGAAAGGCTATCGCATCCTCGCCATGCGCTACAAAACGAAGCTCGGCGAGATCGATATTATCGCTCGCAAGGGAGACTTGGCCGTCTTTGTCGAGGTCAAGGCGCGCGCTGACGAAATGGGCGCGGTGGATGCTGTGTCCTACGCCTCGCAAAAACGCATCCGGGCTGCGAGCGATCTCTGGCTCGCCCGCCAGAGGGACTATGCCCGCCTCTCACAGCGCTATGATATCGTTGCGATATTACCGAGAAAACTACCTCGTCATTTCCCCGATGCTTTCTAGGAGGTCGCTAAATTCCGCAGGCGGCTAAAAACTGACGAATAAGCTTTCGTTAAAATTTTAGCGTCTGCTTGAACGGGCTTTTACGACTCTTTTGTTATCCACGGCTCAGCTAGGGGTAGCAAACTGGGGGTAATTCATGGCCTTGAAGATGATGCTTGCAACCGCGGTCGCCATGGCAGCGCGGTCCGTGCCTTACGCCGCGTTGAAGCCATCAGGTAAATCTTTCGTTGCACAGGCAAGCGACGGCATGGTGCTGAAGTCGACGCCTATCAATCCGGACTGGATCATCAGCGGCAATCCGCAGGCGCGTACGGCAGAACATTCCCGCGGCCATGACGAAGCATCGCTGACGGCGATCTGGGATTGCACATCGGGCGAATTCCGCTGGCGTTTCGGCTGGGACGAGACGGTCATGATCCTCGAAGGCGAAGTGCACGTCACCACCGAAGATGGCCTGGAACGCACGCTGCAGGTTGGCGATGTCGCTTTCTTTGCCGGCGGCACCTGGGCAAACTGGCGGGTCGACAATTATGTCCGTAAGGTCGCCTTCCTGCGCAAGCCTTTCCCGAAGCCGCTCGCCATTGCCTATCGCCTGCGCAACCTCTTGCGCAACGGCGGCGGCACCGGCATCGCGGCCTGAAAATTGCGCCGGCGGAGGCGCGCGAAGCCATTCATTGCCGTTGCGTTTGACGCCTGACCGACCTACATCTGGGCGGCATCAGCTCAAGGGACGGAAATGGCCAAGATCAAGAACGTAGCGGTCCAGATGGACCATGTCTCCGGCATCAATATCGCGGGCGATTCCACCTTCGCCATGAGCCTTGAGGCTCAGGCGCGTGGCTACAAGCTCTTCCATTACACGCCCGATCGCCTGAGCTTCCGCGATGACAAGCTCTATGCCGCCGTCGAGCCGATGGTGCTGCGCGACGTCAAGGGCGATCACTATGAACTCGGCGCGCCTGAGCGCATCGACCTGTCGACCATGGATGTCGTCCTGCTGCGCCAGGACCCGCCTTTCGACATGTCCTACATCACCTCGACGCATCTTCTGGAGCGCATCCATCCGAAGACGCTCGTCGTCAATGATCCGGCCTGGGTGCGCAACTCGCCGGAAAAGATTTTCGTCACCGAATTTTCAGACCTGATGCCGAAGACGCTGATCACCAAGGATCCGGGCGAGATCCGCCGCTTCCGCGACGAGATGGGCGATATCATCCTGAAGCCGCTCTACGGCAATGGCGGCGCCGGCGTTTTCCATTCCACCAAGGACGACCGCAACCTGTCCTCGCTGCTCGAAATGTTCGGCCAGCTCTTCCGCGAGCCTTTCATCGCTCAGCAGTACCTGCCAGACGTGCGCAAGGGCGACAAGCGCATCATCCTCGTTGACGGCGAATTTGCCGGCGCCATCAATCGCGTCCCGGCCGAGCATGACAGTCGCTCCAACATGCATGTCGGCGGCCGCGCCGAGGCGACCGAACTGACGGCGCGCGAAAAGGAAATCTGCGAACGCATTGGCCCGGCTCTGCGCGAACGCGGCTTCCTGCTCGTCGGCATCGATGTGATCGGCGATTATATGACCGAGATCAACGTGACCTCGCCGACCGGTATCCGCGAAGTGAAGAAGTTCGGCGGCGCCGATATCGCAAGTCTGTTGTGGGATGCGATCGAGCGCAAGCGCGGCTAAAGCAATACCAGCAAAAGTGCATAGCGGTTTTGCGTTCGGAATTGCGGGCAAAAAAGAGCAATACCAGCAAAACTGTGCAGCGATTTTGTGTGAAAACAAAGAGATAGAGCCTTTTCGTGTTTCGAAGAAAAACGGAAATGCTCCAAGTGTTCCGCCTTTGATCGCCTTCGTTCCGGCTTTACAACCTGCTGCAATTTGATTGCAGCAGATAGCTGAGTTCGTTCGCTTATCGTTCTTGTTTTATTCCAGATTCCATGCCAGATTGTGACCGCCTTCATAGGTTGGGGTTCAGGGTCACGGGGCAGGGCATGGTCGCGCGCGTCAGCACGGTTGCATTTCAGGGCATTGAAGGTGTGCCGGTCGAGGTCCAGGTCATGGTCGCTCCCGGTAAGATGGGAATCCAGATCGTCGGGCTTCCTGACAAGGCGGTGGCGGAAAGTCGCGAGCGGGTGCAGGCGGCCCTGCACGCTTCCGGCCTGGCGCTGCCATCCAAGCGCGTGACGGTCAATCTTGCGCCAGCCGATCTTCCAAAAGAGGGTAGTCATTTCGATCTCCCTATCGCACTTGGCCTGATGGCGGCACTCGGCGCCATCCCGGCGGATGCCTTGTCCGACTATGTTGTCGTCGGCGAACTCAATCTCGACGGCACAATTGCCGCCATCGCCGGTGCGCTGCCGGCTGCAATCGGCGCAAATGCGGCTGGAAAGGGCCTGATCTGCCCGGCCGAAAGCGGATCGGAGGCAGCATGGGCAGGTTCCGGGGTCGATATCCTGGCGCCACGGAGCCTGATCGCACTCGCCAATCATTTCCGCGGCACACAGATCCTCTCACGTCCGGAACCGTCCATTCGCCCGAATGCCGCCAACCTTCCCGATCTCGCGGAGATCAAGGGGCAGGAAAGCGCCAAGCGGGCGCTGGAAGTGGCGGCTGCCGGCGGCCATAACCTCCTGATGGTCGGGCCTCCCGGCTCCGGCAAATCGATGCTGGCCTCGAGGCTGCCGTCCATCCTGCCACCGCTCTCGGCTGCCGAACTGCTCGAAGTTTCAATGATCCATTCCATCGCCGGCCAACTGTCCGGCGGCAAGCTCTCCGACCGCCGGCCCTTTCGCACGCCGCACCATTCGGCGACCATGGCAGCTCTCATCGGCGGCGGCCTGCGTGCCCGGCCGGGCGAGGCTTCGCTTGCCCATCATGGCGTGCTTTTCCTCGACGAGTTTCCGGAATTCGCGCCACAAGTACTCGATGCCCTGCGTCAGCCGCTGGAAAGCGGCGAATGCGTCATCGCGCGCGCCAATCACCGCGTCTCCTATCCGGCGCGGATCCAGCTCATTGCGGCCATGAACCCCTGCCGCTGCGGCATGGCGGGCGAGCCCGGCCACACCTGTGCCCGAGGACCGCGCTGCATGACGGATTATCAGGCCCGCATCTCCGGTCCGCTGATGGACCGCATCGATATCCGCATCGACGTGCCGGCCGTTTCCGCCGCCGACCTGATCCGGCCGACGGTAGCCGAAGCGAGTGCCGATGTTGCCCGGCGCGTTGCGCGTGCCCGTGACATTCAGCGTGAACGCTATGCTGCAGGCGCTGTGGGTATTTCCACCAATGCCGGATGCTCGACGGCAATGATCGAGAAATTCGCAGAGCCGGATGCGGCAGGATTGCAGCTGTTGCGAGATGCCGCGGACAAGATGAAGTTTTCGGCGCGCGGTTACCACCGCGTTCTGAAGGTTGCCCGCACGCTTGCCGATCTCGACGGCAAGGAAATGGTCGGCCGCATTCATCTGGCCGAGGCGATTTCCTATCGTGTTGCTGGCGAGAGGCTTACCGCTGCGGCATGATAAAAGGGGCGCCGAAGCGCCCCAGGTACCGGGTGAGAGGAAGAACCCCGGAAGGTTCGATCAGCTTCCAAGACCTTCAAACAATGCCGTCGAAAGATACCGTTCCGCGAAGGACGGGATGATGACGACGATGTTCTTGCCGGCGTTTTCCGGACGGCGGCCGACCTCGATCGCGGCCGTCAATGCTGCACCCGAGGAGATGCCGACCGGCACGCCTTCGAGCTTGGCGACGAGGCGCGCCTGCTGAAACGCGTCGTCATTGCTGACGGTGACGACTTCGTCATAGATGCTGGTATCGAGAATCTTCGGTGCGAAGCCGGCGCCGATGCCCTGGATCTTGTGCGGGCCGGGCGTGCCGCCTGACAGTACCGGCGAGTCCGCCGGCTCGACGGCCACGACCCGGATATCCGGTTTGCGGCTCTTCAGCACTTGGCCGACGCCGGTAATCGTGCCGCCGGTGCCGATGCCGGCAACGAAGATATCGACCGTGCCATCCGTATCGTTCCAGATTTCCTCGGCGGTCGTCTTGCGGTGGATTTCCGGGTTGGCCGGGTTTTCGAACTGCTGCGGGATAACGGCGTCGGGCAGCGAGGCGGCGAGTTCTTCCGCCTTGGCGATCGCCCCCTTCATGCCCTTCGGTCCTTCGGTCAGCACCAACTCGGCGCCGAGCAGCGCCAGCATCTTGCGGCGCTCGACGGACATGGTTTCCGGCATGGTGAGGATCAGCCGGTAGCCTTTGGCGGCGGCGGCGAAAGCGAGCGCGATACCGGTATTGCCCGAGGTCGGCTCGATCAGCACGGTCTTGCCGGGTGAGATCTTGCCCTGCGTTTCCAGGTTCTCGATCATGGCAACGCCGATACGGTCCTTCACCGAGGCGATTGGGTTGAAGAATTCCAGCTTGGCAAGGATGTTGGCCACCACGCCCTTTTCCTTGGCGAGTTTGTCGAGGCGAACGAGTGGCGTGTCGCCGATTGTGTCCGTTATCGAGGAATAGATGCGGCCGCGGCCCGGTTTGTGCGACATGGTGCTCTCCCTTTGAAATCCATTCTGAAATCTGTGGAGAGAATAGGGTCAAAGTGGTGATGAGACCAGAGTGGCTTCACCCGCCGGCCGCTTGAGCTGGAGAAAAAATCCTTTGAGAACCGTCCGTTGCCGAATGTTTATTTCAGGCGGCGCGCGTGGCGATGAAGGCTGCCGTACCCGCCAGGATGCTTGCGGCGACGCGGTTCAGCGCCTGCAATGCACGCGGCTGCTTCAGCATCGTACGGGCGCGCGACGCAAGCATCATGTAGGGAATGAGCACGATCATCAGCACCACGAAAGTGACGGCGAGCAGGATGAGATACTCGCGCATGCCGATGCTGCCGAGATCGATCAAGGTCGGCACCAGCGCCACGTAGAACAGCATGGTCTTCGGATTGCCGAGCGTCACCAGCAGGCCGGAGAGGAAGGACATGCCGGCACTGCTGGATTTCTTCGCGGCGATATCCTGCGGCAGCAGGCCGGCAGTCCAGAGCTTCCAGGCGATGTAGCCGAGATAGAGGGCACCTGCGATCTTGATGACGAGGAAGATCTCAGTGAAGGTCTGCGCCACGAAGGCAAGACCGAGGATGACAGCGGTGAGATAGGTCATGTCACCGAGCACGAGGCCGAGACCCATGAAGAAGGTCTCGCAGAAGTTCGAGCCGAGTGCACGCGCCACGATCGCCGTGATCCCCGGGCCGGGAATGGCGGCGGCGATGAACAGGGCTCCGGCATAGGCGATCAGGACGGTAAGGCTCATCTTCATATCCACTGGCTTGCGCAGCCTCTCTATAGGCGCGCAAGGCAGGCCTCATCAATCGCCTGGCGCTGATCTGTCCATAACCATAAAGAATAGGTCGGCTGAACCATGATCTACTTGGAAACCGATCCGGCCTTGCTATTTTCCCCTTGCAAGCGGCCGCAGACACGGCCCGCCGCGGCTTCCCAAGGCTGTCGGCGCAGAAGGTTTTCATCACCAAGGAGAGAATGCATGTCGCCTACCTCAGCCGAAGCCCGCAGACGTTCGCCGCTCAAGACCCCTTCCGACCTGCCGACCAACGCGATCACCGATATTTCGGCCGCGTTGACCGCGCTGCTCGCCGATGTGTTTGCGCTTTATGTGAAGACCAAGAACTTCCATTGGCACATGTCCGGCCCGCATTTTCGCGATTACCATCTGCTGCTCGATGAGCAGGCGGAACAGATCTTCGATATGACGGACGAGGTTGCCGAACGCGCCCGCAAGATCGGCGGCACGACGCTGCGCTCGATCGGCCAGATCGCCCGCCAGCAGCGCATTCCGGACAATGATGCTGACTACGTCACCCCCGAGGATATGCTCTCCGAGCTGCGCGAAGACAACCTTCACCTCGTCTCCATCCTGCGCGAAGTGCACGAAGTCTGCGACGAGCATAACGATGTCGCGACCGCAAGCCTGATCGAGAACTGGATCGACCAGAGCGAGCGCCGTACCTGGTTCCTGTTCGAAACGACCCGCCAAGCGAAGTAACAGGTAAGCCGAAGTAATGGCTCAGCGTCCGGCCGCCGGCAGGCGAATAAGTCTCGCCGGCGACCAGCCCAGATTCATGCCGGCGGCGGCAAGCAGAATAACCGCCGCCCCGGCAATCTGCATCGGCTGCAGTGCGTGGTCGAAAGCGAAACGGTCGACTAGGATCGCGGCGACCGGATAGATGAACGACAAAGCGCCGGTCAGATGGGTCGGCAGCTTCTGGATCGCGCCATAAAGCAGCACATACATGAGACCGGTATGGACGACGCCGACGGCGATCAGGATCATCCAGGAACTGCTATCGGCGGGAAGGTTCGAGAAATCGGTCATCGGCGCCAGCATGACGATGCCGGTGGAAACCTGGATCAGCGCGATCAGATGCGGCGGCGTGCCTTTCAACCATTTGGCGGCAAGCGCTGCCAGCGCATAAAAGAAGGCGGCACCCAGCGCCATCAGGATGCCGAGACCGTAGCTGCCGGAGACTGCATCGGTATTTGGTTTCGCCTCGACGATAACAGCCATGCCGGCAAAGGAAAGCCCGAGCCAGAAGAGCTTGGTGCCGGTGATCTTCTCCCCAAGAAAGAGTGCGCCGAGCGCAAGCAGCATGAAGGGCTGGGTGTTGTACACCGTCGTCGCGATCGAGATCGAGGCGTGCGAATAGGAGGCGAACAGCAGCAGCCAGTTGGAGACGATTGCTATGCCGCCGAAGACAGCTATAGCGAGCGATCGCAGGCTGATGATGCCGGGCCTCAGCAGGCCGAGCGCGGTGCAGACCACCAGCAGGGTCAGCGCGCCGAAGAAGCAGCGCCAGAAGACCACGCCGCTGACCGGCTGACCCGACATGACGACGAACCAGCCGATCGTTCCCGAGATCAGCATCGCTGCCGTCATCTCTGCTGTGCCTCTTCTGATGTCACTCTGCATCGCCATCTCCATTCGTTAGCGGGAAATTGTATTGCGGCATCGCAGCATTTTCTATAAGCTGAAAAAGGGAAAGGCTGGATAAACCTAATCTTGTTAGGAGTTTTTGCCATGTTGGCTAACGAGATGCAGGCAGTCGACGATATTGACCGCGCAATGATAGAGGCGCTGGCAGGAAATTCGCGTATTTCCCTAAAAGAGCTCGCCCAGGCTGTAGGACTTTCTTCGCCGAGCGCGGCAGAGCGTCTGCGTCGGCTCGAGGATCGCGGCGTCGTGACGCTCTTCACCATCGATCTCGATCCGGCGGCGATCGGTTATCCCTTGCAGGCGATCGTGCGGGTGCGTCCACTGCCCGGTCAACTCCACATCGTCGAGCGTATTATCCAGGACACGCCCGAATTCATCGAATGCGATAAGGTGACCGGAGACGATTGTTTCATCGCCCGCCTCGTCGTCCGCTCCATGGGAGAGCTCGATAGCATTCTCGACAAGGTCGCCGAGCGCGCGGAGACCAATACGTCGATGATTAAATCCTCGCCGGTCAAGCGGCGCCTGCCGCCCCTGATACGGAAAAAATAGTCTCAGAAATCCGCCATTGGCGACAGCATGGCGGGATGATCGAGGCTCATCTCCTCCAGTCCACGCAGCATGAGCCGTGTTCCGCCTCCGTAAGGCGTCGCCTCGCCGGACCAGCCGAGCCTGTCCGGCCGGAACTGCGTTTCGACTGACGTTGCCTGGATGCCGAGACCGGCAAGGATGGCGGCGAGTGAGGGGATTTCACGCGCGACCACGTCGAGAAGAACGACGTGGCCGGGTGCCGGCATCTTCCATGCGATGACGGCCTTGCTCTCTTCCAGATAGCTCAAGCGGATATCGGGATCGAGCTGCGTGTTGATGAGGAACATCGCAGAGCTGCTGGCGACAGCGAGCGTCTCCGAAACTGGCTCGCGGTTCCTCAGCAGGCCCTGAAGCAGAGCGAGATCATCGGCATCGCGGGGCTGAAGAGGCCGTGATGCGGCGGCACCTTCAGACTTTGGTGCAGCGCCGACATACTTGTGAAGCGGAAGTGAGCGGAAACCGTAGGGCTCATAAAGCGCCGGCTTGTCCGTGTAGAGGATGATGGCCTCGAAATCCCGCGCCTCACACCAGGCAAGCGCCTTGCCCGTCACATCTCGGTAAAGGCCGCGGCCGCGCCATGGCGGGCGGACCGCGCCGGACTGAAAGGCGGCGGCATTGATGAGCCTGCCGTTGAGGACAAAAGGCATGGCGAAGGCGGAGAGATTAGCGGCGAGCAGGCCTTCATCCGTAAACCAGCCGAACGGCATACTGGTCGGGTCTGGGCCGCCAAGTTCGCGCAGCGGATCGATATCGATGCCGAACGTATCGTCGAGAAGCGAGACGAGAGCGGCCCAGGCCGCCGGGTCGCTGAAATAGTCCTGCCGGAAATAGAGGCCGGTCGTATCAGCGGCGCTCATACGCCTGTCGAGCCGAACCCGCCGGCGCCGCGTATGGTTTCGGTCGTCTCCGAGACTTCGGCGATGCGGGTCTGAACGAATGGCGCAATCACCATCTGCGCGATGCGCATGCCGCGTGTCACCATAAAATCCTCCTCGCCGTGATTGACGAGAATGACCTTCACTTCGCCGCGATAGTCGCAATCGACGGTGCCGGGCGCATTGAGGCAGGTGACGCCATTCTTGGCGGCAAGGCCCGAACGCGGACGAATCTGCCCCTCGAAACCCTCTGGGATTTCAAAGATGAAACCGGTCGGAACAAGAGCGCGCTTGCCGGGCGCCAGCACCAGCGGCTTGTCCTCTTCGATTGCCGCGCGCAGGTCCATGCCGGCTGCTCCGCGCGTTTCATAGGCGGGCAGATCAAGGCCTTGGCCGTTGGGCAGGCGGATGAGATTGAGGGTCGGGCGGGTGTCGGTGTGAATGGTCATGCGGCATTACTTCGCGCCACACGCCGCAAGGTCAATTGCAATGACGCTCTTTAGTCGCTAGATACGCGGCAATTCCACAGGATTTACATTATGGCCGAAAGTCTCGCCGAGGCGGTCTCCCGCCGCCGCACATTCGCTATTATCGCGCACCCGGACGCGGGTAAGACGACGCTCACCGAAAAGCTGCTGCTGTTCGGCGGCGCCATTCAGCTCGCCGGTGAAGTGAAGGCGAAGAAGGACCGCATTCAGACCCGCTCGGACTGGATGAAGATCGAGCGCGAACGCGGCATCTCGGTCGTGACTTCGGTCATGACCTTCGAGTATGAAGGCAATGTCTTCAACATTCTCGACACGCCCGGTCACGAAGACTTCGCCGACGATACCTACCGTACGCTCACGGCAGTCGATGCCGCCGTCATGGTCATCGACGCCGCCAAGGGTATCGAGCCGCGCACGCTGAAGCTTTTCGAAGTCTGCCGCATGCGCGACATTCCGATCATCACCTTCATCAACAAGATGGACCGCGAAAGCCGCGACCCCTTCGAGATCCTGGATGAAGTTGAAGAGAAGCTGGCGCTTGATACGGCCCCGGTCACCTGGCCGATCGGTCGCGCCAAGACCTTTTGCGGCTCCTATCACCTGAAGGAAAACACCGTTCGCGGCTCCGATACGGAAATCGCCGTCACCGCCGTCAATGGTCCGCAGAGTGTCGCCGACCGCCTGCCGGAAAATGAGCGCGACGCCTTCATCGAAGAAGTCGAGTTGGCAATAGAGGCCTGCCGTCCCTTCGATCGGGAATCTTTCCTCGAAGGTCATATGACGCCGGTTTTCTTCGGCTCGGCCCTGCGCAATTTCGGTGTGCGCGATCTCATTAACGCGCTCGGTGATTTTGCTCCGCCGCCGCGTGACCAGGTGGCCGATATCCGCACCGTGCATGCCGCCGAAGACAGGATGACGGCCTTCGTCTTCAAGATTCAGGCGAACATGGACCCGAACCATCGCGACCGTATCGCCTTCGCTCGCATCTGCTCCGGCAAACTGGAGCGCGGCATGAAGGCGCGGCTAGCACGTACCGGCAAGCAGCTCGGCCTCACCGCGCCGCAGTTCTTCTTTGCCTCGCAGCGCCAGCTCGCCGATACGGCTTTCGCCGGTGATGTGGTCGGCATTCCGAACCATGGCACGCTGCGCATCGGCGATACGCTGACGGAAGGCGAAAGCTTGGTTTTCCAGGGCGTGCCGAATTTCTCGCCGGAAATCCTGCGCCGTGTGCGCCTGGAAGACGCCATGAAGGCCAAGAAGCTGAAGGAAGCCCTGCAGCAGATGGCTGAAGAAGGTGTCGTTCAGCTCTTCCAGCCGGAGGATGGTTCGCCTGCCATCGTCGGTGTCGTCGGCGCGCTGCAGCTCGATGTCCTGAAGGAGCGCCTGATGGCCGAATATGGCCTGCCGGTCTCCTTCGAAATGTCGCGCTTCTCCGTCTGCCGCTGGATTTCGTCCGACCAGGCTGCTGAACTCGACAAGTTCCTCACCGTCAAGCGCGGCGATATCGCCCGCGATCTGGATGGCGACCCGGTCTTCCTGGCGCAAGATGGTTTCTCGCTGCGCTACGAGGCAGAGCGCTATCCGGCGATCAAGATGGTGGCAATCAAGGAATATCACGCGGCCAAGGCCGCCTGATCACCCCGCCAGCCGTTCGGCAAGGAACTCGACGACCGCGCGCACGGAGGGCAATTGCCCTCGTCGGTGCGGCATCAGGATCGTTGTCGTGATGCTGCCGGCCGTCCAGCCGGGAAGCAGACGCACGAGTTGGCCGTCCTTCAAAGCGTCGTTGCAGACCGAGGTCGGCAGAATGGTAATGCCCATGCCGGCCGCAGCCGCTTTCAGCAGCACCATCGGCTCGTCTGCCGCCATCACAGGCCGAGGCGTTACCATCGCCTCAGCGCCGTTATCCGAGATGAGACGCCACTGCTCCTCGGAAAGGCTGGGCATGATCGCCCTGTGACCGGCAATATCCTCCGGCCATTCGGGTTTCCCATACTGCGCTATGTAGTCGGGCGAGGCGACAAGCAGGAACGGATGAGCCGCGATCCGGCGCTGCACGAGCGTCGAATCCCCGAGTGGAAAGCGGTGRCTGCGCAGCGCAATGTCGAATCCTTCCTGAACGATATCGACGAAACGATCCGTCACGTGCAGTGATATCTTCAGCTTTGGATAGCGTGCTGTCAGTTCGGCCAGATGGTCGGCGAGCGTGAATTGCGCCGTCGGCACCGCTGCAGTCAGCCTGACGATACCGCTCGGCTCTCCCAGGCGGTTGCGCACGATACTCTCGGCCATTTCCGCTTCGATGATCGAAGCCTGCGCATGGTCGAAGAAATCCCCGCCGATATCCGTCAGTGCGAAGCTGCGCGACGTGCGCTGGATCAGCCGCACGCCGAGCCTCTCCTCCAGTTCCGCCACGCGTTTGCTGATCGTCGATTTCGGAATGCCGAGATGGCGTCCTGCCGCCGTGAAGCTGCCGCTTTCCACCGCTTGCACGAAGAGATGGAGGTCGTTGAGGTTGAAGGCGGTCACATTTATCTTCCATGCTTGTGGACTTTAAGATGCATTATCGCCGTCTACTGCCTCATCGTCCATGAAATCATATTGGTTGGGTCAACAATTCCTATGGAAAGGACCCGATAATGTCCCTCATATTGTTTTACGGCGTGCCGGAAGGTTGTTCCTTCGGTTCGATCGTCGCACTGGAATGGTCCGGCCTGCCGTACCGTCTCTGCCGCGTTCAGATGCCGGAAGTCGTCTCCGGTGACGAATACAGGCGCATCAACACCGTCGGCGAAACGCCGTCATTGCTGCTGCCCGATGGCCGGCTGATCAGCGAAAGCATGGCGATCCTGAATTACATAGGCGCGCAGTCGATCGACAAAGGATTGGGCTTTGCGCAGGGTACCGCGGATTTCGACCGCCTGAACCAGATGCTCGCCTATTTGAACACCAGCTTCTTCAATGCTTTCAGCCCGCTTTGGCACGCTGTCGAGCATGAACTGGAACCGAAAGAGAAAGACGTTCTCGTCGCCTACGGCACGGCCAAGGTGGAAAAGGCGCACCGCACGCTGGAGGGTCTGCTTGCCGGCCGGAAATGGCTGCTCGGCAACAGGCCCGGCATTGCGGATGCCTATTTCACCGGCATCGCCCGCTGGAACGACTTCCATAAGGTCGTCGATATCAGCCAGTTTCCTGCGCTGAACGATCTCTATCAGCGCATGCTGCAGGAGCCAGCCGTTCGCTTCGCGCATGCGATCGAGCACCAGGAAAATGCGGAAAGCACCGGTCGCTTTCTGGGAGAAATCGATCTGGAAGAAGCGCTCGGCCTGCTGCGCCAGGCTGCTTGAATATCCTATGGTGCCGCCTTGTTCAGACAGGGCGGCATTTCACGCGGCAGCGATGATTTCGATTTCCACCAGCCAGTCTTTCTGAAGCGTTTGAACGACGATGGCGGTGGTCGGTACGATATGATCGCCGAGTGCGGCCAGCCGCGCATTCTGGTTTGCTTCGGCATAGTCAGCGTCCCGTAGATAGCTGGTCAGGCGCACGATATTGCTGACGTCCATGTCGGCATCCGCAAGGATCACCCGCAGGTTCGACCAGATGAGGTCGAGTTGGACCGACAGATCTCTACCCGGCGTACGCTCCGCGTCGAGGCCCATCGTGCCGCTCACGAACAGAAAGCGGGTGGGATTCCTGACCTCCATCGCGTGGATATAATCGGATGTTGCCGCATAGATGCCGCCGCTCGGACTGCGCTTCACCAGCTCCATTTGAAAGTCCCTCCCTCGAATACCTGAAAGCTTGGCGCTATTATTGCCGAATATCCTTCGGCGATAAGGCGGATTTTCCGAATGGCAAAAGAAACGAATGGTATTCGACGCCGCAGGCGAGAGCCTGAGCAACTGGACCTTTTCGACCGAAAGATATTAGGCGCGTTGGCAGAGGATGCTCTGCAGAGCTATGCGGCGCTTGGCAAAGCCGTCAATCTCTCGCCGCCCGCCGTGCATGAGCGTGTCAAGCGGCTGCGCCGGTCCGGTGTCATGAAAGGCGCGCACGCTGCGCTCGACGGTACGGCGCTCGGCAAGCCGCTGCTGGCCTTCGTGCATGTCGAGGCCGCAGGCTGGGGCAAAAGCGAAAGGCTGATGCAGCTCTGCCGCTTTCCCGAGGTGGAGGAGATGCATTCGGTTGCCGGCGACGCCAGCGTCATCTTCAAGGTGCGGACCGAAAGCCCACGCGCATTGGAAGCCTTCCTCTCGCAGGTTCATGCTGTTCCCGGCGTGATGGCCACGAAAAGCTATGTGGCGCTTTCCACCTATCTCGAGCGGACGGTTCAGGCGGACATGACGGTGGACTGGCCGGAAAACCCGCTGCCGGCCTGAAGTGCCGAAGCGCTGTATTCCAACTGCTATATCGTCATGCAATAGTGCCGTTTTTGCGGGGAGAGTAGCCGATGGTGCGAGAAAACGAGATCCGCGAAAACGAGCTGGCGCTCGACAATCCGCCTGAAGCGACGGATGCCGGTCTCGTCTTCATCGGCCGTATTGTTACGCCCTGGACCTCACGCATGGAAACCCCGCGCCAGGGCCGTCATGACGGGCCGCTCTGCCGGATCGAGATATTCGATCTCTGGGTACCAGCCCTGCAGGGTATCGCGGCCTATGAGCGGCTGGAAGTGCTTTATTGGCTCCATCAGTCGCGGCGCGACCTGCTGCTGCAGAGCCCGGCCCGCAACGGCAAGACGCACGGCACCTTTGCGTTGCGCTCACCCGTACGTCCCAATCCGATCGGCACCTCCATCGTCAAGCTGGAAGCAGTTGAGGGCAATACGGTGCTGGTCCGCGGTTTGGATTGTCTCGACGGCRCGCCGCTCCTCGACTTGAAGCCGGACCGGACCCTTTTCAAGCCCATCGCCCCGCCGCAGCTGGGCGATTTCCAGACGGGCGATGCGTCGTAGCGAACGGCGAAACGTTAGTCGACACCCACCATCACATCGGAAGCCTTGATGACGGCATAGGCCTCTGAACCGACCTTGAGGCCAAGCTCGTCAACCGCCTCGTTGGTGATGGAGGCGGTGACGATAACGCCATTACCGATATCGATGCGGATATGAGCGGTCGTCGCACCCTTCACCACATCCACGACCTTGCCCTTCAGGCGGTTGCGCGCACTGATCTTCATGAAATCCTCTCTTGTTGTGCTCGCGAGACTATCTGCCGACAGACTTCAGCGTCAAATCGTTCAGGCGGCGAGATCGCCGAGAAAGTCATCGCACCAGCGCGAGACGTCGTGCTCCAGCAGATGGTCCATCATCCGCCGCCAGCGGTCGCGGCGCTCCTCGAGCGGCATGTTGAGGCCGCGCGCCAGCGCATTGGATGTGCCGACAATGTCGTAGGGATTGACAAGCAGCGCTCCGTTCAGCTCGCGCGCTGCGCCGGCAAAACGGGAGAGGACCAGCACGCCCGGATCATCAGGGTCCTGCGCGGCAACATATTCCTTGGCGACGAGGTTCATGCCGTCGCGCAACGGCGTCACGAGGCCGACCTTGGCAAGCCGATAGAGACCCGCGAGTACCGGCCGGCTGACAGAGCGGTTGATATAGCGGATCGGCACCCAGTCGACCGTGCCGAGTGCACCGTTCACGCGGCCGGCCTGTTCTGCGACCGTGCGCTGCATTGCCTCGTATTCCGGCACTTCAGAGCGCGATTTTGGAGTGATTTGCAGATAGGTGACCTGGCGCTGATGTGCCGGATTGTTGGTGACGAAATGCTCGAAGGCATCGATACGCTGGGTAATGCCCTTGGAATAATCCAGCCTGTCCACGCCGATGATAAGGCTGCGGTCTTCGATACTATGGCGTGCCTTCAGCACCATGCTGTGCGTGCCGGCCTTCCTGGCGAATTCGGCGAAGGCGGCCGTCTCGATGGCGATCGGATAGGCGCCGCCGCGGAACGTGCGCTCGCCGGCGACGAAACGCCCTTCGCTGATCATGTCGCCCATCTCCTCGCGGCGCAGGCAGCCCGCAAAATTTTCAAGGTCGTGATCGGTCTGAAAGCCGACGAGATCATAGGCGGCGAGCCCGCGCATGATTTCCTCATGGACGGGCATGGCGAACAGCACGTCGGCGGGCGGCCAGGGGATATGCAGGAAGAAGCCGATCTTGTTCTTGATGCCCATCTGCCGCAGTTCCGCAGCAAGCGGGATCAGGTGATAATCGTGGACCCAGATGATGTCATCAGGCTTGATCAGTGGTGCCAGCCGATGGGCGAAGAAGCGGTTGACCCGGAAATAGCCGGCCATCTCCGTGCGCCCATATTCTGCGAGATCCAGCCGGTAATGACAGATAGGCCAGAGCATGCGGTTGGCGAAGCCGAAGTAATATTCGTCGACATCCTTGGATGTCAGGTCGGTCAGCGCATAGGTGATGTTGCCGCGCTGCTCGATCGCAAGTGGACCGGGTTCGCCCTCGTCGTTGACGTTGCCTGACCAGCCCATCCAGACACCCCCCCGTTTCCCAAGGGCGGCCTCCAGTGCGACAGCGAGCCCGCCGGCAGACGCCGCCCCTTTCTTCTCCGGAACGGGCACGCGGTTTGAAACGACGACAAGGCGGCTCATGGTAAATTCCTTTCATTAGAAATAACTGCAAAAATACAATCAGCCGGCAAAACGCGCGACGATCTCGCGGACCGCTTCCGCGGAAGGCAGAGTGCCGCGGGCGGCAGTGCCTGCAGACGGCGGGCCGACGCGGATGGAGTAACCGCCAAGCCGGTTCGCCATGCCGAACATCGCCTCATCGGTGACATCGTCACCGATCGCGATCGGATGGCGGCCGCGG
Organism: Rhizobium sp. 01T437; assembly: GCF_056398505.1. Classification (NCBI taxonomy): domain Bacteria; kingdom Pseudomonadati; phylum Pseudomonadota; class Alphaproteobacteria; order Hyphomicrobiales; family Rhizobiaceae; genus Rhizobium; species Rhizobium sp. 01T437. The sequence goes on along the minus strand of NZ_JBFTPM010000006.1, from coordinate 309,849 downwards.
AAGGCTGGAGTTGCGAGAAAGCTTTCCAATGCATCGCCCTTGTTGGCTCTGGCGGGCCGGATTTCGAGAACCATCTTGCCGTGCTGCAAGGCCCAATCCGGTCCTGCACGGTTCAGGAAACGCTGCATCAGTTCCGTCAGTTCCGCCCGCCGCGCCGGCGCAAGACGGAAATGGGCGGCGACGGCCGCGCCCTTATCCTCGATGAGGACGCCGGTCCAGCCCGCCGTTTCCGCCCGAAGTTCAATCTTCAGCCTCTCGAACTCGGCCGTTGGCTCCACCTTGAAGATGCTGCCGTCGGGGTTGCGGCGTTCGGCTCCGTGTAGTCCGGCGATGGGAAACTGGTAGGGGGCGAAGAGGCGGTCTGCATAGGTAAGCCCGCGCCCGGTCACCAGAGCCAGTGCCCCGCCGAGCCTCTGCGACAGCGCATCGAGCTGCGCAGGAAGCGACGGCGGCACGAATATCTCATCCGGCGTCGGCGCAAGATCGAGGAGCGTGCCGTCGATATCGAGGAAGAGTGCGCCGTTTTGAAGATAGGAAGAGAGCGTGGAGAGGGTTTCATCCTGCCGGGAAGCGCTGCCGGATGGCGGAGCTTCTGGTAGCTGATTGCTGTTTGCCATGCTGGAGAAACTAGGTCAGCACGCCCCTCCGGCAACCCTCGATCGTCTTCAATCCGCTGGCGGGTTGGCGGGATGCTCGGCATAGAAGGCCTTGGCATCCGCCGTGAATGCGGCGCGCTGACCGGCGGTCGTGTAGAACATATGCCCGCCGCGATAGAGCTTCAGCGATACGCGATTTCCAGCAAGGGACGGCGGCAAGTGATCGCCCACATAGCGGCTGACGCCGTAGGGCGTCACGAGATCGCTGTAACCATGGGCGATCAGCAGGTGGAAAGATGGGTTGGAGGCGAGCATCTGCCTGATATCGTCGGTGGCGCTCGCCTGGAAACGTGAACCGCCGCCGCGGCCGCTGCCCCACTCCCAGCGCTGGCTGACATCATTTTCGAGCAGCGTATAGGTCATCTCGGTTTTGAAGCCGAGCTCGTTGCGGGCGTAGTCGGCGAAGGCGCCGCCATAGGCGCGGGTAAAGCCGTCAAGGATCGCATCGTCGCCTCGGTCGTAATCGGATTCCGGATAGGGGTCGGGCGTGGCGAAGGCAGCATCGTATGGGCTCATCACCTCGCCCGCCTGCTTGCCGGAATGCTTGGCGTAAGCATCGCCGAGGAAGCCGCGATTGCGGGTAACGACATCCTGCGGAATGCCCGTAAGACCGGAGATCTTGTTGTAAAAGGCTGTTGCCGCATCGCCCGTCGGTGCTGGGCCGGCAAGCGTCGTGAGATATTCGCCAAGCGCGAAACTCTCGGCATCGCGCTGGCCGGATTCGCTGAAGCTTTTGCGCCGGTCGGCCTCGGCGGCTGCCAATGAGGGGAATTCCAGCGCGGCACCCAGCGCGAACTGGTCGGCATTGAACATCAGCTGACCTTCGAGCAGCGGTGAAAGCATGACGGTGCCGGCGATGATGATGCCCTGGCTCTGCTGCAGGGCCGAGGCGACCTTGGCGGCGCGGAAGCCGCCATAGCTTTCGCCGAGCAGATATTTCGGCGAATTGCCGCGGTTATTATGCGCGACGTAGAGGGCGATCGTCTTCGCCATCGTCTGCGCATCGGCGCCGACATTGTAATAGTTCGAGGCATCGTCGGCCTTCACCGTGCGGCTCCAGCCGGTGCCGATTGGGTCGATCAGCACGAGATCGGTAAAGTCGAGCCAGCTATGCGTGTTATCGACGAGCTTCGCATTGGCGCCGTCGCGACCATCGGGCCCGAAGTCGAGTATCTTCGGCCCCACAAGGCCGAGATGCAGGAAGGCGGAAGCCGCACCCGGCCCGCCATTGAAGGCGAAGGTGATCGGCCGGTTCGGCCCGGCATCCTTGGCGACATAGGCGGTGTAGAAGATCGCAGCGTTCTGCCCGCCATCCTGACCGAAGAGATCAAGTGTGCCTGCTGTAGCCGTATAGGCGATCTTGCGTCCATCGGCCGTCGTCAACTCGTGCTCGGTAACGGAATCGCCTGGCAGCAGCTTGAGGACGCCCTCGCGGGACGAACCCTGTGCAGCAGGAGTACGGCGTTCGCCAGCCTCCTGCGCAAAGGAGAAAGCGGGTGCGAGCGCAGCGGTCAGCGCGGCGAACAGAAACAGGGATCGGAAACGCAAGGATTTTCCTCCGGTGGGCCAGAATGCGGCTGAGATAGGGTAGCAGCCGCATTCCTTCGATGGAGATCAAGAGATGGTGATACGCAAGTGAGCCTGGCTCATTCGCCCTTCTCGATCGTGAGCGCATTCACATGCAGCGCTCGACCGGCCCGCCACCCATTGAAGGCGGCACCAAGGCCAAGCGCGACGAAAAGCACTGCGCACCAGGCGAAGCTTCCCGTCCAGCCGCGGATCAGACCGACGATGAACGGGCCGATGGCGGCAAGCAGATAGCCCACGCATTGCGCCATGCCGGAAAGGTGAGCGGCGACATGCGGATCGCGCGAACGCAGCACGATGGCTGTCATCGCCGCGGCGATCAGCCCGCCCTGACCGATGCCCTGTAGCACGGCCCAGACCCAGACGGTGGAAAGCGGCGCAAAGAGCAGGCCGAGAAGTGCGACGACGGCGAAGGTGCAGAGCGTCACGTTGATGAGGCGCTGATCCTTGCCGCGTACCGCTATATGCGGCACGACGAGACAGGCGGCGGCCTGTACCATGACGGAGACCGAGACGATGCCGCCTGCCACAACACCGTCAAGACCGCGTTCACGCAGGATCGGCACCAGCCAGCCGAAGACGCAATAGGCAAGCGCCGATTGCAGGCCCATGAAAAGCGTGACCTGCCAGGCGAGCTTGTCCCGCCACAGACCTTCGACACGGAAACCGCTGCGCCGCGCCTGTCGACTGCTCGCAAAGACCTGCGGCAGCCAAATCAACCCAACGACGAGGGCAGGCAGTGCCCAGATGGCGAGCGCGCCTTCCAGCGAGCCGCCGAGCGCATGTTCGATCGGTAGTGTCAGGCCGGCGGCACTGGCAGCGCCCGCGCAGAGCGCCATCGTATAGAAGCCGGTCATCAGAGCCGTATTCGCGGCGAAGTCGCGTTTCACCAGTCCGGGCAGCAACACGTTGCCGACGGCGATCGCAGCACCGGCAAGCGCAGTGCCGAAAAAGAGCAAAGGGACGGAGGAAAGACCGCGTAGCGCGGTACCGAGCGTCAGCAGCAGGAGCACGCCGAGCAGTGTCCGCTCCGAGCCGATCCGCTGGGCAAGCCGCGGAGCAAGCGGCGAGAAGGCGCCAAGGCAAACGACGGGCAGGGTCGTCAGCAGACTGGCGCCGAGCGGCGACAGGCCGAGTTCGGTACGGATTTCCGGCAGCAGGGCGGAAGCGCTGGAAAACAAGGGCCGCAGATTGAAGGCGATCAGAACGAGGCTGGCACCGAGCAGGAAGCGAGCCGTCAGGCTCTGCTTCTGCGGCGGCAGTGGCATAGGCACGCTGTCGATTTCGGCATCGATCATCGTTTCGTCGACTGCGTCGAACGAGGATGTGGCATTCTGTATGGGCATCGTCATGAAAGAAGCATCCGGTCGAGCGCGGAAAGGATGGGTGCCATGAAGTCGCGCACGGCTGCATCAGCCTCGTCGGGGCTGCCGGTTTCGATGGCGTCGACGATCGACTGGTGCGCCTGCATGTCAGGCTCGGGAATCGCCTTGTCGAGCGTGGCGGCAATCGTCTCCGCGATCGAGGTGGAGAAGAAATCGTAGATCTCGATCATCGCCCGGTTGTTGGAGGCGGCGATGACGGCCTTGTGGAAGGCAAGGTCGCGTTCGATGAAGCCTGCCGGATCGCCGCCTTCATAATTGCCACGTTCGGCAAGCAATGCGCGAAGCCCGGCGATGATGCCGGGCGTCTTGCGGATGGCGACGAGCCGCGCGCCTTCGACATCGAGAGCACAGCGCGCCTCGAACTGGTCGCGCAGGCTGGCGCGCCGCGCCATGGTGAGCGGTCGGCTGCTATCGGTTGTCGAAAGCACATAGGTGCCGGAGCCCTGCCGCGTTTCCAAAAGACCCTGCGAGACGAGAACGCGCACGGCTTCGCGCACAGTGCCGCGACTGACCGACAGCATGGCCGAAAGCGATGCCTCATTCGGCAGTTTCTCGCCGACAGCCCAGCGCTTGGCGAGTATCTCGCTGCGGATCGCTTCGGTGGCCGTATCGGCAAGATTAGTCTTGTTGAGAGGTTGCATGAGCATTATTCATAAAGTCATCAGATGACTTTATGAATAATGCTATTCCGCTCGAGCGTCAACGGGGCAAAGAAAGCAATAAAAAAGGGCCGCTTTCGCGACCCTTTCCATGAGGTTTGGCCTGTAACTGGCCCGGACCGTCTTGTGCGATCCTAGGAAGGTGGGGTTTTAGAGCGAGGGCTGCCTCGCTTTCATCACCACTTCCATGCCCATTACGAGGTCCGAAAACTCATTAGACATTGGATCACCTTCCTTTCGTTACGTTGATAATGACCTAAAGGTAGGCCGATTCCCTGTAGATGCAAGAAAAAATCGCACGCCTTAAATCTAGCCGGCGTCTGGTTATGTCTTTCAATTATCGAGCTTTCCGCCATTGCGATCACGCAAATCCATATTGTTTTTGCTGAAAGTGATCCTGGCCGGCGTCAAGAATTCGTCATCTTCGCCTTGCAAATCGGGTAGCTGTTAAGCCGTTATTAGCCATGGCGTCAGACAATCCAAGACGTTTTCAGCATTCCTGCCGCAGCAGGCGGCGGGCCGGAGCAAGAGCATGTGTCGCTGGGCAGCCTATCGCGGAGACCCCCTCTATCTGGAGGAGCTGGTATCTTCGCCCGCCCATTCCCTGATCGAGCAATCCCATTGCGCCACCCGCGCCAAGACGGCGACGAATGGCGATGGTTTCGGCATCGCCTGGTATGGTGACCGACCTGAGCCGGGCCGCTACCGCGATATCCTGCCGGCATGGTCCGACTGTAATCTGAAGAGCCTGGCGCGGCAGATCCGTTCGCCGCTGTTCCTCGCCCATGTTAGGGCAGCGACCGGCGGCGGCACGCGGCGCGACAACTGCCATCCCTTCACGCATGAGACCTGGTCCTTCATGCATAACGGCCAGATCTCCGGCTTCGAGCGTCTGCGTCGGCCGATGGAGACCATGCTGGATGACGAACTCTTCAATGCTCGCAGTGGCACGACGGATTCCGAGCTTCTGTTCCTGCTCGCTCTGCAGTTCGGCCTCCGGGATGCGCCGATCGCCGCTGTGGCTCAGACCATCGCCTTCGTCGAAGGCCTGGCGGAAAATATTCTCGGCTCCGTGCTGCTGCGCTTCACCGCGGCCTTCTCGGACGGCAAGTCTCTTTACGCGGTCCGCTATGCCACCGACCACAAGGCGCCGACGCTCTATGCCTCGCCGCTTGCCAAGGGCTACTGCCTCGTGTCCGAGCCGCTGAATGATGATGGTGATGCCTGGCGGGAAATACCCGATGGGAGCGCTGTGATCGTCAGCGCCGATGGTCTTGGGATCACGTCTTTCCAGCCTGAAAAGCGCGCGTCCGCAAGGCCAGAGCCCGTCTCTATTCCTGCTTGAGTCGTTCGGCGATGAGCGCCGCCAGCCGATCCGCCACCTCGTCCTTGGAAAGATCGGGCCACTGCTCGATGCCGTCGCGGCGGATGAGCTTTACGCTGTTGCGCGTGCCCCCCATGATGCCGGTCGAAGGCGATACGTCATTGGCGACGATCACGTCAGCACCCTTGCGCTCCAGCTTCAGCTTGGCATTGGCCTCGACATCCTGTGTCTCTGCTGCAAAGCCGATCACCAATTTCGGCCGCGTCGTGTGATGGCCGACGGTCTTGAGAATATCCGGGTTCTCCGTCAGCGCCAGCGTCGGAATGGATTCGCCCGGATGCTTCTTGAGCTTCTGGTCGGCGGCCGAAGCCACCCGCCAGTCGGCGACCGCAGCCACCATGACGGCGACATCAGCGGGAAGGGCAGCGAGCACGGCATCGCGCATCTCTTCCGCTCGCTCGACATGTACCATCCTGACGCCCGCAGGATCAGGAATGGTTACCGGGCCGGACACGAGCGTCACATCCGCGCCGAGCCGCGCCAGCGCTGCGGCAATGGCATGGCCCTGCCGGCCGGAGGAGCGGTTGGCGATGTAGCGCACCGGATCGATCGGCTCATGCGTCGGACCTGAAGTGACGATCGCCTTTTTGCCGGCAAGCGGTTTCGGACCATCATCGAGCAGGACGTCGGCGGCCGCGACGATTTCCAGCGGTTCGGCCATACGGCCCGTGCCGGTCTCCCGGCTTTCCGCCATCTCGCCGGCGACAGGACCGATGAAGCGGATGCCGTCGCGCCGCAATGTCTCGATATTGCGTTTCGTCGCCGGATGCGCCCACATTTTCGGGTTCATGGCAGGGGCGGCAAGCACCGGCCGATCGGTGGCGAGCAGCACCGTGGAAGCGAGGTCATCGGCAAGCCCATGCGCCATCTTCGCCATGAGATCGGCGGTTGCAGGCGCGATCAGCACCAGATCGCAGTCGCGCGCCAGCCGGATATGGCCGACATCCTGCTCGTCCTGTCGCGAAAAGAGATCGGTAAAGACATGGTCGGCCGCGAGCGCGCCGACGGCAAGCGAGGTCACGAATTCCTGCGAACCCTTCGTCATGAGCGGCCGCACGGAAGCGCCGCGTTCCCGCAGGCGTCGGATAAGATCGAGGCTCTTATAGGCGGCGATGCCGCCCGAGATGATGAGGAGGATGCGTTTGCCGCTGAGAGCCATGGTTTTTCCCGCCGCTTCTTTGACCGGACAAAACCCTAAGCCTTTGGCAGAAAACATGCAATCGCGGCACTCAGGCTTGTTTGACCCGCTTCGGCGTGAAGATTGCGATCGCCATGCCGACGCCGATCAGCTGAAGGATGGCGCCGCCGGCTTCGGGCACGGTCGGCATGCGCTGCTCGAATAGAAAGCCGTAGAAAAGGCCGAAGACGGTTTCTGCGACGATCAACTGGGCGGCAAGCGCGAGCGGCAGAAGGCGTGAGGCAATCATCCAGCACAGCGTGGCAAGCCACGAGCCGGCAATGCCCATGATTGTCGCCCAGAGCACGAAGTGAAAGGTCTGCGTGCCGGTGAAGCTGACAGTCTCCCCGAGCGACGTGAAGGGCAGGAGAACGAGTGCGCCGATGCCGGCGCCGATCCCCTGCAAGGCGGTCCAGTATATGGCACTTGGCGCATCCTGCGACTGCATGACCGCAGCGCTCATCATCCCATAGGCGACCCAGAGCGCCAGGCCGATCAGCGCGGCCGCGATGCCGAGCAGGATCTCCGGCTGATCGCTGGCGGATGTCGTGGCGAAGATCGAGACATTCACCCAGCCGATGCCGGCAGCTATCAGGATCAGCGGTATTGCCAGTGTTCTCCAGTCGATGGACCGGTCCTTGAGATTGGCGATGATGGCAAGCAGTACAGGCATCGTGCCGATGACGAGCGGTGGAATGGCGGTGCCTGCGTAACGCACGGCATAGGAAATACTCATGAAATAACCGACATAACCGATGCTGCCGAGCGCAATGCCGGTCAGAACAAGCGACCGCCGCAAACCCACCGGACGAAAGCGTGGATTGACCATCAGGATAAGGCTGACGACGGCAAAAAGTCCGTAGCGTGCCACGGTCAGGTCGATCGCCGTATAGGGCGCGACGACGCGCGGGGCGACAAAGCTTAGCCCCCATAGCGCACAGGTGGCCAGACCGCAGAGGATGCCGATCAGCATGTGAAACTCCGAAGAGATGGGACTGGGCTCCGGCAGGAAAGGGATATGGAGCGGTCGAGAAGAGATATCGCCTAGCCGATATGCCCTATCGCGGGCGGAAACAAGAGCCTGCCTGCGACATCGCGGAGACGGGCTCGGCATAACGAGTCCAAATTGCTGCCTTCGTGTCATCAATCATATGACGTAAGCGCACTTCAGTCAAAGATAGTGCGGCAGCATAGTGGGCCAACCCAAATAAAGGAGTTGCCCCATGTTTGCTATAACCGGAATGACAGGCCAGGTCGGCGCCGCCGTTGCCGATCACTTGCTGAAGGATGGCGCCACGGTCCGCGCCGTCGTAAGAAATCCCGAAAAGGCCGCCGGCTGGAAAGAGCGGGGCTGCGAGATCGCTGTCGCCGACATGAACGACGCCGTATCGCTGACATCAGCGTTCAGAGGCGCGGAAGGTGTTTTTCTCGTCATCCCGCCGCTTTTTGATCCCGCTCCGGGCTTCCCGGAGGCGAAAGGCATGCTGGCAACACTGAAGACCGCGCTTGAGGCTGCAAGGCCCGGGAAGCTCGTCTGCCTGTCGACGGTCGGCGCACAGGCCACGCAGCCGAACCTGTTGAGCCAGCTCGGCATCGTCGAGAAGGAGCTTTCGACACTCTCCATCCCGGTCGCTTTCCTGCGCGCCGCCTGGTTCATGGAAAACGCCGCCTGGGATGTAGCGCCCGCACGCGAAACCGGCGTCATCCCGAGCTTCCTTCAGCCGCTAGACCGTGCCGTGCCGATGATTGCCGTGGATGATATCGGCGTGCTCGGTGCGAAGATGCTGCGCGAGAACTGGCAGGGTGCGCGCGTGGCGGAATTGGAAGCGCAGGAGCGCGTCAGCCCGGCCATGATTGCCGCCGCCTTCGCCAAGGCGCTCGGCAAGCCGGTGACGGCGGAAGTCGTGCCGCAGGAAAGCTGGGAAGAGCTGTTCCGTGCCCAAGGCATGAAGAACCCCGCGCCTCGCATGCGCATGCTCGACGGCTTCAACGAAGGCTGGATCGACTTTGAGGCCGGGTGTGAGAAATCGCTGAAGGGTACGACCAGGATCGAAACAGTGATCCGCCGCCTCGCCGCCGGCGCGTAAGCGAAAAGGCCGCGGTCAAAAGAAACCGCGGCCATTGCTTGAGACCTTGATATCAAGGGGGCTTAGAGGTTGCTCATGCCGCCGTCGATGATCAGTTCGCTGCCGACGATGTAGGCAGCCTCATCCGAGGCGAAGAAGACGATGGTCTTGGCGACTTCGCTGACCTCGCCGAAGCGACCGGCCGGGATCTGCGACTGGATCTGGGACGCCATCGCCTTGGAATCGGCTTCCGACATGCCGAGCTTGCCATAGAGCGGAGTGGCGATCGGGCCGGGGCTGACGGCGTTGACCCGGATGCCGCGACCGATCAGCTCGCCGGATAGCGTTTTGGCAAGCGTCAGCAGCGCACCCTTCGTCAGCGAGTAGACGCTCGAATTCGGCATGCCGATATGCGCATTGATCGAAGTATTGAGCACGATCGAAGCCTTCTTCGAGAAGATCGGCAGCAAGGCCTGGATCAGGAAGTAGGGGCCTTTGACATTGATTGCGAAAGACTTGTCGAAAGCAGCTTCGCTCCAGCCCTCGACAGGGCCGAATTCGGCAATGCCGGCATTGACGAAGAGGATGTCGAGCGTGCCGAAGGTGTTCCTCACCGTTTCGGCGACGGCGGCCTGACCGGCGACATTGCCGGCATCGGCCTGGATGACGAGAACCTTGTCGCCGAGTTCGGCGCGAGCGACTTCCACGCTCTTTGCACTGCTGCCGGTAATAACCACACGTGCGCCTTCGGCGATGAACTGGCGGGCGGTTTCAAGGCCGATGCCGCTGGTGCCGCCGGTAATCATGGCTGTCTTGTTTGCGAGGCGAGTCATTGTCGTGTTCCTTCGGGGGGTCGTTTGGCGTTTGACGCTTTTGATGCTGAGAGAATGCAGGAGGAAAGCCGGCGCGATAATCTGTTCGTTTCAGGAAGCATCATCAACCTGTAACGGACAATAGCGCCGTAGCCATCAGGTGCGGGTGATCGAGGCGCCGCCGTCGACCAATGTCGCCGTGCCGGTGACGAAGCTTGCATCGTCGGATGCGAGGTAGAGCACGGAACGAGCCAGCTCTTCCGGTGCTGCAACACGCTTCAGCGCATGAAGGTTGGTGATGAAGGCCTGCTTGTCCGACGTATCGTTCATTTCGCGGTACATGTCCGTATCGACAGCACCTGGCAGGATCGCGTTGACGCGGACGTTCTGCGGACCGTATTCGGCGGCGAGCGCCTGCGTCAGGCCGATGAGGCCGGACTTGCTGGCGGCATAGGCGGCAACACCCGGGAAGGCGAAGCTGTAGCCGACGAAGGTCGAGGTGAAGACGACGGAGCCACCGCCGTGCTTGACCATTTCGGCGATCTGATGCTTGGCGGCAAGGAAGGAAGCCGTCAGGTTGATTGCCAGGGCGTCGCTGAAGCCTGCCTCGGAGACTTCGGTGCTTGGGCCGGCTTCGCCGAGCGCGCCGGCATTGTTGAAGGCGATGTCGAGCTTGCCGTAGTTTACGACTGCGGCCGCGACCAATGCCTTGTGATAGTCTTCCGAGCGGACGTCGCCGGCAACGGCGACAGCTTCACCACCAGCAGCCTTGATTTCGTTGACGAGGCTGTCGAGTTCGGCCTGGCGGCGGGCGCCGACGACGACCTTGGCGCCCTCGGCGGCAAAAAGCTTGGCGGTCACACGGCCGATGCCCGAGCTTGCGCCGGTGACGATTGCGACTTTGTTGATCAGACGATTCATTGTTCCATCTCCTGAATTTGGGTTGGATCGGCATTGCCGTCCCGTTTCGATGACTGGAAGATGGCATTCTTCTTTCGTTCGGATTAGTCTCCTGATCGCGGAGTTCGAATTCGGAAAAGCCGAACGATGATGAAAATCGAAGGGATCGCGGCTTTTGTTGCCGTAGTGGAGGCGGGCTCGGTGAGCGAAGCCGCCCGGCGGCTGCGCCTGTCGAAGTCGGTCGTCAGCGAAAGACTGGCGGAACTGGAAAAGACATTGGGCGCCATGCTCGTCCATCGCACCACACGCAAGCTGACCTTGACGGAGGATGGAGCCGCCTTTTTGGAGCGCGCTGGGCGCATCGTCCGCGAGATGGAAGACGCCGCGGCCGATATGGCCGAGCGCCGAGGCACGCTTTCCGGCCCGCTGCGCATTGCAGCCCCCGTCACCTTCGGTCGCCTGCATCTCGGGCCTGCCCTCTATCCGTTTTTAAAGGCGCATCCGCAGATCGTGCTGACGCTCGACATGGATGACAGGCGTGTCGATCCGGCTTCGGATGGCTATGATGCTATCATCCGCCACGGCGCCATCGCCGATACAAGGCTTGTCGCCTGGAAGCTCGCTCGCAGCCGCAGGCTGCTGGTCGCCTCGCCCGATTATATCGAGCGTCATGGCAAGCCTGCCTCATTGTCCGATCTCAACGATCATCGTGGCGTCTTCTATACCAACCGCGGCGCAGCCGACTGGCGATTCCAGACGGGTGAGGGCACCGTCATCATCCGCGCGATGCTCGGCCTCGGCATCAACAATGGCGACATGCTGCATGATGCGGCGATCGAAGGTCTCGGCATCGCACTTCTACCGGCCTTCATTGCCGGCCCCTCTGTTCGTGATGGCCGCCTGATAGAGATCGATGTCGGCGCAAAGCCGGAGCCGGAATTCATCTACATGGCCCATCCCGAAGGCCGAAACCCCTCCGCCAAGCTGCGCGCCATCGCCGATCATCTGAAAAAGACCTTCGGCGATCCGCCCTATTGGGATCCCGACTGTTAGTTCAAAAGACCCATCAGGTTTTCGGTCACCGGCGAGCGCTGACTGCGCAACACCGCAAGCGCCAGCCGCGCCACGGCCGGCGGCCCCTCGATCGGCCGATAGGCGACGCCGGCAAGTTTGATCTGGGAAATCGAGGCAGGCACGATCGAGACGCCGAGATCGGCGGCGACGAGGTTGACGACCGATGAGATCTGCGGTGCTTCCTGCGCCACCTTCAGTTCGAAGCCGGCCCCGCGGCAGGCGCGTACCACGTCGTCATAGAGACTGAGGCCGACAAGACGCGGAAACAGGATGAAAGGCTCCTTCGCCAGCAGGGCAAGCGGCAGCGTCTTCTGCTTCGCCAGCCGATGGCTGGCCGGCAGGGCGACGACCATCGGTTCGTCCGGCAGGCGCTTCAGCCTGATGCCGTCGGGATCGTCGAGGCCGGGCCGCATAAAGGTCGCGTCCAGTTCTCCGCGTTCCAGCTTCTGCATCAGGCCGAGTGTGTTCATCTCCGTCAGCGACAGCTGCACGTCCGGCCATCTGGCCTGAAAACGGCGGATCGTCGTGCTGACGATGGGATTGAAGGCAGAAGAAGCGGTAAAGCCGAGCGACAGCCGGCCGGTCTCGCCACGATTGGCGCTCTGCGCTGCAAGCCGTGCCTTTTCAGCCGCCGCAAGCGACGCCTTCGCCTCCGGCAGAAAGGCCGTGCCGGCCGCCGTCAGCTCCGCCCCATGCGGCACGCGATGAAAGAGCATGGCGCCGATTTCGGTTTCGAGATCGCGGATCTGCTGGCTGAGCGGTGGCTGGCCGATGCCGAGGCGCGCGGCCGCCCGCGTGAAATTGCCCTCTTCGGCCACCGCCAGAAAATACCTCAGATGCCGCAACTCCATCGTCATCTCCAAAACCTATCAAGATCGCCAGTTTCATATATTGGACAAATGGAGGCGTCCTGACTAGATCGGAGGGCAGGAAGGAGTTGAGAATGTCCGACACTGCAATCCAAGACGTTGCCGACCTGAAAACGGCATACAGGAAACAGGCCAAGGAATATCTGACACGCGGCACCGGCGCCTATCGCCGCGCCAGCCTGGCGCTCTTCCTCTCGGGCTTTGCCACCTTCTCGCTGCTCTATTGCGTTCAGCCGATGCTACCGATTTTCGCGCAGGAATTTTCCGTCAGCCCGGCCGAAAGTTCGCTGGCACTGTCGCTCTCCACCGGTTTCCTGGCGATCGCCATCGTCTGCGCCGCCGCTGTCTCGGAAGGGCTTGGCCGTCGCAGCCTCATGTCGATCTCGCTGGTCGGCGCCGCCGTATTGACGATCGCCACTGCCTTTGCGCCGAACTGGCATCTGATGCTGGTCATCCGCGCCCTGCAGGGCTTCGTGCTCGGCGGCGTTCCGGCCGTCGCCATGGCCTATCTCGCGGAGGAGATCGACCCGCGCGGCCTCGGCGCCACCATGGGCCTTTATGTTGGCGGCACGGCCTTCGGCGGCATGTCGGGGCGGGTGCTGACGGGCATTTTCGCCGAATATCTCTCCTGGCGGCCGGCTCTGTTCCTGATCGGCGCAATCGGCCTTGCCGCCGCGATCGGGTTTCTCTTGCTCCTGCCGCCCTCGCGCAATTTCGTGCGCCGCGCCGGCTTTGACCCTCAGTTCCACTTGAAGGCATGGATGGGGCATCTTAACAATCCGGCTCTGCCCTTCATCTTCGCCATCGCCTTCTTCGCGATGGGGTCCTTCGTGACGATCTACAATTACGCCGGCTTCCGCCTCGTCGCGCCGCCCTATGAGCTGAACCAGACCGAACTCGGCCTGATCTTCACCGTGTACTTGTTCGGTATCGGCGCCTCCTCCGTCGGTGGCATTCTGGGCGATCGGCTCGGCCATTTTACCGTGCTACTGGCCGGCATCGTCATCACTGCCGCAGGCTGCGCTCTGACGCTGTCGGCCTCCCTGCCGCTCATCATCCTCGGCATCGTCGTGCTGACCAGCGGTTTCTTCATGAGCCATTCGGTAGCAAGTGGTCTGGTCGGTAAACTCGCCGCCGGCACCAAGGGCCACGCCTCCTCGCTTTACATGCTTGCCTATTACGTCGGCTCCAGCGTCATGGGCTCGGCCGGCGGCTGGTTCTGGGCGATGGAGGGATGGGCGGCGATCGTGATCTTCACGCTGGTCATGATGGCATTCGCTCTCCTGTCAGCACTCGCCGCGCGCCGGCTCGCTCGACGCCCGTCTTGACTTCCGGCCTGCGACGATTAATTTAACTTGTAGGTTAAATAAGAGTCGGAGGAGCATTGTGAAGAAGATCTATCATGGAAGTTGCCATTGCGGCGCCGTCGCCTATGAGGCCGGGCTCGACCTTTCGGCTGGCACTTTCAAGTGCAATTGCTCTGTTTGCCGCAAGAAACGCAGCTGGCTGGCAATCGTTCAGCCCGCTGACTTCCGGCTGGTTTCGGGCAGGGATGGGTTGCGTGAATATCTTTTCGGCTCCGGCTCTATCCATCACCTTTTCTGCGAAAATTGCGGCGTGGCTTCCTTTGCCCGCAACGACAACGAGACGATCGGCCCCTTCATCGCCATCGCCGTCAGTTGCCTCGATGATGCCAGCGCCGAAGAGCTTGCCGCCGCCCCAGTCGCCTATTTTGATGGCATGCACGATCGCTATGACGCCGCGCCGGCCGAAACGCGGCATCTGTGACGACGGCCTTCAGCCAAGCCGGATATAGGGCACGTCCTTCTTCGCCACCTCGTCCAGCGCTTCGTCGTAACCGGCATCGGCATAGCGCATGACGCCGAGCGCCGTATCGTTGGTCAGCGCATGGTCTAAGCGCTCGTCGGCGGCTTCCGAGCCGTCGGCCACGACCGTGACGCCGCAGCTCGTCATGTAACCGGCATAACCGCCGCCGCCCGAATGGACGACCACGAGCTCGGCCATYGAKGAGCAGAGCATCATCGCATCGATGAGCGGCCAGTCGGCAATGGCATCCGAACCATCCTTCATGCGCTCGGTCATGATGTTCGGATGTGCCATGGCGCCGGCATCGAGATGGTCGCGCGAGAAGGCGACCGGACCCTTGAGCTCGCCATTGGCGACCAGTTCGTTGACCCGCCGCGCCAGCGCCGTACGCTCGCCGTGGCCGAGCCAGGCGATACGTGCTGGCAGACCCTCGAAGGGAATATGYTCGCGCGCCAGCCGGATCCAGTTGGTGATGATCTTGTTGTCGGGAAACATCTCGAGCAGCAGATCGTCGATACGGGCGATATCGCTCTCCTCGCCCGAAAGTGCCATCCACCGGAACGGGCCAATAGCGCGGGCAAAGAGGGGACGCAGATAGGCTTCGGTGAAGATCGGAATGTCGAAGGCGTTGGCTACGCCGCCCTCGCGGGCCTGGGTGCGGATGAGATTGCCGTTGTCGAAAACCTCCGAGCCGCGCTTCTGGAATTCCAGCATCGCGGTGACATGCTCGACGATCGAGGCGCGGCTCGCAGCCATCAGCTGGCCCTGGCCGTCATCGCGCAGGCCCTTCACCTGATCGATACTCATGCCCTTCGGCACATAGCCATAGACGAGATCATGTGCCGACGTCTGGTCGGTGACGACATCGGGCACGATGCCGCGTCGGGCGATTTCCGGATAGATCTCGGCCGCATTGCCGACGAGACCGACGGAGAGCGCCCGCTTTTCCTTGACCGCGGCATTGATCATCGCAAGCGCGCTGTCGAGATCGGGCGCAATCTCCTGCAGGTAACCGATCTGCTGGCGCTTGCGGGCGCGTTCCGGATCGATATCGACGCAGAGGATCGCTGCCCCCGCCATACGCCCGGCAAGCGGCTGCGCTCCACCCATGCCGCCAAGCCCGGCTGTCAGCACGAAACGGCCGTGAAGGTCGCCACCGAAACGGCGCTCGGCAATGCGCATGAAGATTTCGTAGGTGCCCTGAATGACACCCTGGCTGCCGATATATTGCCAGGCGCCGGCCGTCAGTCCGCCCCAGCAGATCAGGCCCTTGCGCTGCAGCTCGTAGAAGACTTCGGCCTTTGCCCATTGGCCGACGATGTTGCAATTCGCCATGATGACGAGCGGCGCCTTGGCGTGAGTCTTCACGAGGCCGATCGGCTTGCCGGACTGGATGAGCAGCGTCTGGTCCTCGTCCATTTCGGTGAGCGCCTTGACGATGCCGCGATGCGCCGGCCAGTTGCGCGCTGCCTTGCCAAGCGCAGCATAGACCACGAGATTGTCGGGGTCTTCGCCGACCGAGAGCACGTTTTCCAGAAGCCTCAGCAGCGCTTCTTGCCGCCAGCCCTTGGCGCGCAGCTCCGGCCCGCCGGGAATCGGAAATTTCGGATGGCGTGGATTGGCCTTCGGCATCTTGGGTTCCTCGTCTTTCGTCATCGGCGCCTTGAAGGCACCGGTTCATTCACTTGGCGGGCATCGGTTCCACATAGGCAAGCGCCGCATCGATGAGCCGCCGCCGCGTGGCATCGTCGCCATAAACATCGGCATTGGCGCGTACCCAGCCATGCATGGTCCGTTCGCCCGAAAGCATCTGGATCACGCCGGGCAGAGCCAGTGCCCAGCCGTCATTACCCCTGCCGAGACGCAGCAGCATACCGTCCTGGCGCGCGCAGCAGAGCAGGTTGCCGTTGAGCATGAAGGCCCAGCCCCCGAACATGGATTTTTCGGTCAGCCCCGGTCGGTCGCCGAGTTCCTCGCGCATCAGTTCTTCCAGGCCGGGATCACGCGCCATGGTTCAGGCCCTCGTCTCCAGTGCATAGCGTGCTATCTCGATACCCATCGCCTTTTCGACGGGCGGATAAACGGTCGGATCGAGCACACTGGCCGAAAGCGGAATGATGTCCTTCGGCACGTGCAGGATAAAGACATGCATGCCGCCCTTGAGCTGCCCGACGGAGAGCGGCTCGCCCTCCTCGGAAAGCGTGGTGATCACGGCCGGGAAGGTTGCAACACGTGTGCCACTGGCGTCATCGACAGCCATATATTCGTTCATCACATGCAGGGTCACGGCCTTGTCGCCCGCGCCGACCGTGATCGTGCCGATATCGAAGGCTTCCTTGGTGTAGACGACATCCTTCTTGGTGATTGTACCCTCAGCCAGGATATGGCCGCCCGTCGTCTTGCAGATCGCATCGATGATCGCCGATCCACCTTTCTTTTCCGCTTCTATGATCGCTTCGCCGAGCTTCAGCGCCATGGAGATGCCGCCGAGCGCGGCATTCTTGCGGACATAGGAGGCGCGCAGCGGATTGCGGCAGCTGGCAATGAAGCCGCCAGACTGGTCTGCGGCCGCCCGCAGTACCGGCGAGATCTTCGCCGTCGCGCCCTTGACGACCAGCTCGATATAGCGGTTTTCAGTCCGGTTGCCGCCAACAGCCGTCTGGATCATCTGTTCCGGCGAACCTGCCATGCCGATCGACCCCATGTCGCCGGTCGGATGGGCGCGGATATCGCCCACTGCGTCCACAACCTTGGTGCCGAGGATAGCCGAAGGCAGCCAGCCGTTCAGTGTCGAGGATTTGCCGTTCTGGCCGATGATGAGACCGGAGAGCTTTTCGCCGAGCGTCTCCTGCAGGAGCTGCACGGCTTTCACGTAGTCGATACCCTGCATTTCCCAGGGCGTGGTCGAGGCCGGCGCGCCGATAGCAGCCGCCGTCGCGATCCAGTCGTTGTCGCCGAGTTCCTCAATGGAGACGAGTTCGGGCTTGCCGACATTGACGGCGGCATAACCGAGCATGCGGCCGTGATCGGCCCAGCCACCACCGCCGGCGGCATAGACGGAACCGCCCTTGACGGCGGCTTCCACGTCCTTCTCAACCAGTATGCGTCCCATTATCCTTCTCCGTCGTAAGTGTCCTGTCCATCTCGCGCACCGCCTCGAAAAGCACGGCGGCCCCGAGCGCTATGTCGTCATTTTCAGCCCATTCATCCGGGGAGTGGCTGCGGCCTTCCCGGCAAGGCACGAAGATCATCGCAGCCGGCGCCACGCGGGCGATCCAGGCCGTATCGTGGCCCGCACCCGAGGCCATGAAGCGGTGTTTGGCGCCGACAGTCTCGCAGGCCCGTTCCAAAATCGAGAGCAGGCCCTTATCGCTCGGTGTCGGGAAATTGTCAGAGATGCAGTTCGGGGGCGCGATCGTCACGCCAAAGGCCAGAGCGAGCTTTTCCGTATGGCCGTCCAGCCAGCGGCAGAAGGCTTCCATGTCGGCACGGATTTCGGCCCGCCCATCGATCAGCAACAAGACACGCGACGGCACGACATTGGCGGCATTCGGCTCAATGCGGAATTCGCCGACGGTCGCTGCAAAATGGCCGGGCGTCTTGGCAAGCTCGCTTGCAGCATTGCGGATATCGAGCACGATCTGCGAAGCGGCAACCAGCGCATCGGCGCGTGTATCCATCGGCGTCGTGCCGGCATGATCGGCGCGACCCTCGACGGTGATTTCGATACGGGTGATGCCTGATATCGCCGTGACGATGCCGATATCCTTGCGCTCGTTTTCAAGGACGGGGCCTTGTTCGATGTGCAGCTCCAGGAAGCCGGCAATGTCGGGCTTGTTCTCATGCGTCAGCACACCCGGCGACCCGCCGACCTCGGCAATCGCTTCGGCAAGATCGCGACCTTCGACTGTGCGAGAGAGCCATGCATGCGGCAATTGCCCGGTCATGCCGCGGCTGCCGATGCAGGAAACGCCGAAAATGCTGACCTCCTCGGCCAGGAAATCGACGATCTCCAGATCATGGTCGAGATGGATCTCCTGTTCGCGCAGCGCCCGCGCAACTTCGAGTGCCGCGGCAACACCGGCAATACCGTCGAAGCGCCCGCCGTCGGGGACGGTGTCGGAATGCGAGCCGAGCATGATGATGCCCGAGCCCGGCTTTGCGCCTTTGCGCCGGCCGATCAGATTACCTGATGCGTCGATGCGGGTATCGAGACCGATCGCCTGCATGCGTGCCTCAAGATAGGCGCGGCCTTCGAGGAAAAGCGGTGAAAAAGCCCGTCGCGTCCAGGGATGCCCCGGCTCGGTGATGGCGGAAAGGGCTTCGATATCAGCGGAGATCCGGCCAGGATTGACGGGCAGGTTGCGGCTCATGCCAGCACCTGTCGTGGAAGCGGGCGCACGAAGCGGCCGGCGCCGGGCTCGGCCAGAACCTTCAACCCCTCGGTGATCTTTTCGCCGCGCAGCCAGGCGGCAGAAACCGTCCACGGTAGGCGGATGCCGTTATAAGGGCTCCAGCCGACGACATTGTTGCCGCTGGCCGACGCGTCGTAGACCATCTCCTTCGGCTCCAGCACGACGATGTCGGCATCCTTGCCCGGCGTCAGTGCGCCCTTGATATGGTCGAGACGGAAGTGCTTCGCCGGATTTTCAGCCATAAGCTTCGCTGCCCAGGTCAGGGGGACGCCACGTTCCAGCGCGCCCTTGACGAAAAGCGGCACCATGACTTCCAGACCCGGAACACCTGATGCATTCGCCAACATGTCGGGATTGGTCTTGCGGTTTTCCGACCAACTCACGTGATCGGTCGACACCAGCCAGACGTTGCCTTCGGCAACCTTGCGCCACAGCGTCTCGACTTCGGCGCGCGGCCGCACCGGCGGATTAATCTTCGCCTTGCCGCCAAGCCGCTTCACATCGTTTTCTTCATCGAGCGTCAGGTAGTGAATGCAGCATTCCACCGTCGCCGCAAAGCCGTCGCGGCGATAGGCCCGCGCGATGTCGTAACCACGTCCGAGCGAGCAATGCACGACATGGGACGGGCAGCCGGTATTGGCGCCGGTCTCGAAGATCGTGTGCATGGCAAGCAGCTCGGTGATCGGCGGGCGCGACAGGCCATGGGCGCGCCAGTCGGTAATGCCGCTTGCCTTCACCTGCTCCATATAGGTGCGGACCGCCTCGTCATCCTCGTTGTGCACGCCGGCCGTCAGCCCGGTCGGGGCGATGGCCGCAAAGCAGGCGTCGAGCAGGGCGGGCGGAATGCGCGGGAAACGTTTGGGATCGGTGCCAAAGGTCGAGAACTTGAAGGCGGCAACGCCTGCCGCCACCATCTCGGCGATGCGGGCAGCACCTTCTTCGGGATCCACCGTACCGTAAAGTGCGAAATCGACCCGCGCCTGCGGGCCGGCATGATCGACCTTCTTCTTCACCGCAGCGGCTGAGCAGACGAGATTGCCTTCGTCATAGGGCATGTCGACGATGGTGGTAACGCCGCCGGCAGCGGCCGAGCGCGTCGACCAGATGAAATCCTCCTGGTCCTTCTGGGAGAGCGAGTGGACCTGCGCATCGATGGCGCCCGGCAGGATCAGTGCCTTGCCGAGCAGGTGCCGTTCTTTGGCCGCGGGCGGCACGCCGATACCGACTTCCGCGATCTTTCCGTCGTAAACGGCGACATAGCCGCCTTCGACAATGCGCTCCGGCAGCACCACCGTGCCCTGCAGAACGAGATCGAAATCCATGCCGCGTCTCCCTCGATAGGTCGAAATTCAGATGATGGCCGGTTCCCGCGTCAGCCTTTCCTCGATGCGCTCGAGTGACCCGAGCGCGAAGAAATCGTCAAAGGAGGCGATCGGCACCTGCTCGATCAACTTGGAGAGGAACGCATCCGAGCCGAGTTCCTCTTCGATTGCCTCGACCTCGGCCGAAAGCGGCCGGTCGACCGTATAGAAGCCCGCATGTTTGCGTACGACCTCATAGAGCATGCCGGCCACACCCTTCGGCGTATCGCCGATAATATCGATCGCCTGTGCCGAAAGCAGGGCTTCCAATGCGGCGAGACGCTTCAGCGCCCGCATCTGCCGGTCGAAACGTTCGATGACGAGTGGCAGAAAGGCCGCCTCGTCCTCAAGGCCCGCCGCAACGACGAGCGATTGCGCCGAAACCGGGTTCGACATGGAGAGTACGCGCGAAAAGATTTCGCCCGCAAGCTTGATGATTGGCCCGAAGCCGGTGGCGATGCGGCCGGGAGGCACGAGATTAACCGGCAGGCCGCGCCGCTGCCCGTTACCAAGCAGGACACAGCGGTTGAAGGCGTTGCGCGCCGCATGCGCCATGCAGAGTGCTGCCGATTCCAGCAGGATGGTCACGTCAAGCGGCAGCGAGCCGCCGGATGTCATCACGCGTCCCTCGACGACGACGGGATTGTCGTCAGAGCGGCCGGTGGCGGCGAGAATCTTATGGCCCGTCGAAAGCAGGTTCTCAATAACGGCACCAAAGACTTGGGCGATCATGCGGAGACTGAGCGCATCCTGCACGTGGGTCGCGACCGGCCATTCCCATTCGTCCGAGGCATTGCACAGCCAGGCGCCGATCAGCGCCTCCCGCGCTGTGCCGACATGGCGCACGGCCCTCCAGGGATCGCGCGATGCGCCAAGCGCACCTGAGGCCATCATGCCGGTTGCCAACAGCACACGGATCGAGGCGGCGGCATTACGCGTCGTTTCGGCGGCGGCGGCAAAGCTGACGGCGTTGACGCTGAGCGAGGCGAGGCTGTCGCGCGGCGCCATCCTCACCGGCTCCATGCCGGCTGCCTGGAAGGCTTCTGCGGCCTGCATGCGGTTGCCGCGATAGATCGCCTCGCCGACGCCCGTCAGCACCGCGCCGATCTGACCCATCAGGCCGATATCGGCGCAGCCGATCGAGCCGGTGCGGCGCACGACCGGAATGAGGTTTGCCTTCAGCATGCGCATATAGGCGTCGATGAGATCAGGCGTGCAGCCGACCTGGCCGGTCAGCGCGGTGTTCACGCGCATCGCCATGGCATTACGCACGACATTACAGGAAAAAGGCGTGCCGGTGCCGAAGTGGTGGGCGCGTACCAGGCCGAGATTGAAGACCTCGAGATCCTCGGGCGACCACTCGACATCTTTCATGGCACCCACACCCGTGGTCGCGCCATAAACCGGCATGCCGGATTCGATGGCATCCTCGACGATCGAACGCGCGATCTTCACGCGCTGCATACCGATCTCCGAGGCCGAAAGCGCAACCTTGCCGGAGCCGATCCTCATCATCTCGGCAAAGCTGAAGGGCTGGCCGCTCAGTTCGATTCCGGGGCGTTCATGCTTCATGTGCTCATCTCCATGGAGGCGAGACTAAGCGAGCCTCACGTCTGGCGGGATATCCCAAATGCCGAACACATCATGCTTTTGTTGCTTCCCGATCAGCTCAGTATCCAGGCAATATAGAGAAGCGTGAGCGCAATGATCCAGAGGGCCGCTTTGGCCGAGCGGTTGTGGCGTGCTTCCGCCTTGCCGATGGCCTCGGCCGTCTGCTCATCGAAGCGCAATCCGTGTTCGCTCATATGCAGAAGCTGATGGTGGAATTTCTCTGTCTGGGCGGCGATTTCGGGCGCGGCTTCGGCGAGCTTCACGGCCGCCTTCAGCCCATCCTTGAGATCGGTGACGATGCGCTTGGGGCCGAGATTGTTCTTGATCCAGTCGCCGACGACAGGCTCGGATGCCTTCCACATGTTGAAGCGCGGATTGAGCATGCGCGAGACGCCTTCGACGACGACCATCGTCTTCTGCAGCATGACGAGCTCTGGCCGTGTCTGCATGTCGAAGAGTTCGGTGACCTCGAAAAGCAGCGTCAACAGCTTGCCCATCGAGATCGTCTCTGCCGGCTGGCCGTGGATCGGCTCGCCGATCGCCCGGATCGCCTGCGCAAAACTCTCGACATTGTGGTGACCGGGCACATAGCCCGCCTCAAAATGCACCTCCGCCACCCGGATATAGTCGCGGGTGATGAAGCCGTAGAGGATTTCGGCAAGGAAGCGGCGCTCCTTCTTCCCGAGACGCCCGACAATGCCCATGTCGACAGCGACGATCATGCCGTCGGAATCGACGAAGAGGTTGCCCGGATGCATGTCGGCATGGAAAAAGCCGTCGCGCAGCGTATGGCGCAGGAATGACTGGATCAGCGTGTCCGCAAGCCGATTGAGATCGTGGCCGGCAGCCGGCAGCCCTTCGACATCGGACATTTTGACGCCGTCGATCCACTCCATGGTGATGACGTCGCGGCCGGTGCGTTCCCAGTCCACCTTCGGCACGCGGAAGCCTGGATCCTTTTCGGTATTCTCGGCAATCTCAGAAAGGGCAGCCGCCTCAAGGCGCAGGTCCATCTCTACCTTGGTGGTCTGTTCCAGCGTTTTCGTCACCTCGACCGGCCGCAGGCGTCGGCTGGCCGGCATGAAGCGTTCCTGCATATGGGCGACGAGATACATCGCCTCGATATCGTGGGCAAACCGCGCCCGGACACCTGGCCGCACGACCTTTACGGCGACCTTCTTGAGTCCCGCCGGCGTATCGACCTCGGCCGGATGCACCTGCGCAATGGAGGCCGCTGCAATCGGATCGCCGAAGCTCGCGTAGAGATCAGTGATCGATCGCCCGAGCGAGCCTTCGATATTGGCCTTGGCGGCTGCTGCCGGGAAAAAGGCCATCCGGTCCTGAAGCTGTGACAGGTCGTCGGCGAACTCGACGCCGACCACATCGGGGCGCGTCGCAAGGAACTGGCCAATCTTCACATAGGATGGACCGAGCCGCTCGACGGCCTGTGCCAGCCGGTCGCTGCGCTTCTGATACTTGCTGCGATTGCGCGCAAACATGCCGACAAAGGATTTTGCCAGGCTCACGGATGGCGGCAAGCCTTCCGAAGGCAGCGCCGAAATGACGCCTTCACGCACCAGAATCCAGCCGACCCTTACGAGCCTGAAATATGCCCCGAAAGCACTCATGCGGATCAGAGCTTCCAGCCGGAATGCAGCGCTGCGATGCCGCCGGTATAGCTGGTATAGGTCACGCGCGAGAAGCCGGCCGTGCGGATCATCGCCGCGAAATTCTCCTGGTTCGGGAACTTGCGGATCGATTCCACGAGATACTGGTAAGGTTCGGCATCACCGGTGATCGCCTTACCGAACTTCGGAATGGCATTGAACGACCAGGCGTCATAGACCTTGTCGAGAAGTGGCAGTTCCACTTCCGAAAATTCGAGCACCAACAGACGGCCGCCGCGTTTCAAGACGCGATAGGCTTCGGAGAGCGCCACTTCGATCCGCGGCACGTTGCGGATGCCGAAGGCGATCGTATAGGCATCGAAGCTGTTTGCCTCGAAAGGAAGGTCCTCGGCATTAGCTTCCACGAAAGTAAGGTTGTCCGAAAGCTTCTTCTTTTCCGCCCGCTCGGCGCCGACGCCAAGCATCGAACCGTTGATGTCGAGCACGGTCGCATGTGCCTGGCGGTTCGAGGCTTCAACGATGCGGAAGGCGATGTCGCCGGTGCCACCGGCCACGTCGAGCACCTTATAGCCGGGCTCCTTGCGCGGGTTCAGCGCCGCGATCATCGCATCCTTCCAGGCGCGATGCATGCCCATGGACATGACGTCGTTCATGATGTCGTAGCGCTTGGCGACCTTGTGGAAGACCTCGTTGACGAGGCCCTGCTTCTCACCGGTCGGCACCTCGCGGAAGCCGTAGGATGTTTCCATGCCGCCATCGGCGGAGGTCCGGCTGTCTGACATCAAGTTACTCCGTTCGCATCAAGAATTCGCGCGGCGACCATAGCGAAAGCGTAGCTGCGGCGCTATCTGTGGACCACGGTCCGCCCGCGGCACGTTGGCGCTATAGCGCACATCGCGGGCGGTTGAAACACGTTAGATATAGATGGGTTAAGATGCCGGAATTGCCAGAAGTCGAAACGGTGAAGCGCGGGCTCACGCCGGCAATGGAAGGTGCGCGCATCGAAAGGCTGGAGTTGCGCCGCGGCGACCTGCGGTTTCCATTTCCGCAGGATTTCGAAAGCCAGGTTTCCGGCCGCAAGATCATCGGCCTCGGACGGCGCGCCAAGTACCTGCTCATTGATCTCGACAGCGGCAAGACGATCATTTCCCATCTCGGCATGTCCGGCTCCTTTCGGATCGAGCAGGGGCCGCTGACGGCCACGCCGGGCGATTTTCACCACGAGCGCTCCAAGGACGAGAAGCACGATCACGCCATCTTCCATCTGGATGGCGAGGGCGGCCCGCGCCGCGTTATCTACAATGACCCGCGCCGCTTCGGCTTCATGGATATTGCCGATCGTTCCAAGCTCGATGCGAACCCTTTCCTGTTCGGCCTGGGGCCGGAGCCCACCGGCAACGAACTGTCAGCCGCCTATCTGGCCGAGCGTTTCGCCGGCAAGGCCCAGCCACTAAAGAGCGCGCTCCTGGACCAGAAGACCATCGCCGGGCTCGGCAATATATATGTCTGCGAGGCATTGTGGCGGGCGCATCTGTCGCCCGTGCGCGCTGCCGGCACGCTGGTGACGAAGACGGGCAAGCCGAAGGAGGCGCTGAACCTGCTTGTGACCTCCATCCGCGATGTCATCGCCGATGCGATCGCCGCCGGCGGATCGTCGCTGCGCGACCATATCCAGACGGATGGCTCGCTCGGCTACTTCCAGCACTCCTTTTCCGTCTATGATCGCGAAGGTCTTGCTTGCCGCACGCCGGGCTGTGGCGGTACGGTCTCGCGCATCGTGCAGGCTGGCCGTTCCACCTTTTATTGCGCCACCTGCCAGAAATAGGAGAGCGCCATGGCCTATGAAACTCTTGTTGTCGAAACCCGCGGCAATGTCGGCCTGATCACACTGAACCGGCCGCAGGCGCTGAACGCCTTGAATTCGACCGTGCTGAAGGAATTGAAATTGGCCTATGCGGCCTTTCATGCGGATGAGGTGATCGGCGCGATCGTGCTGACCGGCTCGGAGCGCGCCTTTGCCGCCGGCGCCGATATCAAGGAAATGCAGCCGCTCGATTTCGCCGAAGTCTATAAGAGCGATTTCATCAGCGGCTGGGACGAGATTGCCAAGGCCCGCAAGCCGATCATCGCCGCCGTCAGCGGCTTTGCGCTCGGTGGTGGGTGCGAGCTTGCCATGCTCTGTGACTTCATCATTGCTTCCGAGACTGCAAAGTTCGGCCAGCCGGAGATCACACTCGGCGTCATTCCTGGCATCGGCGGCTCGCAGCGCCTGACGCGGGCGGTTGGCAAGGCCAAGGCGATGGACCTAATCCTGACCGGCCGGATGATGGATGCGGCGGAAGCCGAGCGCGCGGGACTCGTTTCACGTGTGGTGGCGCCAGAGCGGCTTCTGGACGAAGCGATGGAGGCCGCTACCAAGATCGCATCGCTGTCCCACCCCTCGGTGCTAATGGCCAAGGAGGCGGTAAGCCGCGCCTTCGAGACGACGCTGGAAGAGGGCCTGCGTTTCGAGCGCCGTCTGTTCCAGAGCCTCTTTGCGACCGAGGACCAGAAAGAGGGTATGGCCGCCTTCATCGAGAAGCGTAAACCGGCCTTCAAGAACAGGTGAGCGGGCGGCGGCGGGAAAGGGGCCTTTCCTTGAAAATGCGCGTTGACGTGGCGCGGCTTTAGCGTTATATGCCCGCCCACGGTTCGGAAAGCCGCTCAGGTTTTCCGCTAATGCTCCCGCATTGCTGAATTGAGTGGCCGCAGGGCCAGCGCGGCAATGGCGGAGTTTTGTTCGAATTCTTGAGAGAGGCATCCATGGCCAATACAACTTCGGCGAAAAAGGCGACCCGCAAGATCGCACGCCGCACCGCAGTCAACAAGGCTCGCCGTTCGCGCGTTCGTACCTACGTTCGCCAGGTCGAAGAGGCACTCGCCGCTGGCGATGCCGCCAAGGCAAAGGAAGCCTTCATCGCCGCTGAGCCCGAGCTGGCGCGCGCCGCAAGCAAGGGCGTCGTGCATGCCAACACGGCATCCCGCAAGGTCTCGCGCCTCGCTGCTCGTGTGAAGGCTCTTTCGGCTTCTGCGAACGCCTAAATATCTCATTAACGAATTGCTCGTTATGATTAGCCCGGTAATTTTACCGGGCTTTTTCGATTCCGCCGTCCGCCGTGGGTATGGTTAATCCGGCGACGATTTCGTGTCAGAGGCATGACAGGAAAAATTCTTTTAAAACAATGGCTTACGCAAGGATCTTTTTAAGGCTTGCGACTCTGGTCACGCAACCCGTGGCCTCAAATGAGTCAAGAAGATTTTTTCTTTTTTCTTTTTATGCGTGTCCAAAATAACCCGGTCGGGGAATCTCCTTGATTCAAAAGCGATTCTTTTTTGACGTTGGTGTGACGCCCTAAAGGCCCCGCCGGAGTCAATGGCCGCGTCTTAATTTTGCGTAAAATTCATCGTTGATCTTGCCTTTTGATCCTGCCTAAATGGCGTCCAGCAAAGGGCGCGGACATCACCTGCAGAAGTCAGTCCAAACTGCCAAGTCGGCAGGAAGATGGTTCTGTGTCACTTGCAGCGGAGCGGACAGCTTCCGTTTTCTCACGCACTCGACGGCATTGTACCGTGACGTGGCTGTCACGGGACGGGACGTTTTGTGCGCTCCGCGGCCACACGTTTTGCGTGAGGCCGGGAGAAGGGCAGGGGAAAGTGTAGCATTGCGTTCGGGCTTGCGGGCGAAAACGAGGATCGGCCGCCAGCCTGACATAGAGTCTTTGAGACGGTTGTCGCATGACCGCGACCACCGAAGGGTTTCTGTGTCAGTCCCAAAAGGGACAGTGTTTGAGTGAACCGGCATGCGAGAGCGGCTCATGAAGATGCCGCCGGCTTTGTCAAAGCGGGGAATGATCGGGCGGCTGTCAACGAATGACCGCCCGAGGAAATGAAAGGCGGCATTATGCAGATGAATTCGATGACGACGGGTGCACTGGATAACGGGGAAGCTGCACAGCAGTCTTTCGGTTCCATTCACCTGAACGCAACGGAAGAAAAGGGCGAGATGAAGCATGGTGTTCTCTTCGACCGCGTCAGCGCGCGTCTGAAGGCACAAGTTGGTCCTGACGTCTATGCAAGTTGGTTTGCACGGCTCAAGCTTCATTCGGTTTCCAAGAGTGTCGTCCGTCTCACCGTTCCCACGACCTTTCTGAAGTCGTGGATCAACAACCGGTATCTCGATCTCATTGTCGGCCTGTTCCAGGCTGAAGACCCCGAAATCCTGAAAGTCGAGATCCTTGTGCGCACGGCAACGCGCGCCGGCACGAAGGCGCTGGACGACGCAGTCTCCGTCGAGACGGTCACCCAGCCCACCCAGCTTCGCCGCCCGGCATCTGCCCAGCCGGCGGGGCATATCGTCCAGCAGGCTGTTTCGGCCGCCGCTGCGGCACGCCCGGCAAGTGTCGGTTCGCCGCTCTTTGGCTCGCCGCTGGATTCCCGCTTCACCTTCGACACTTTCGTTGAGGGCAGCTCCAACCGTGTGGCGCTCGCCGCCGCAAAGACCATTGCGGAAGCAGGTCAGGGCGCCGTGCGCTTCAACCCGCTCTTCGTCCATGCGACCGTCGGCCTCGGCAAGACCCATCTGCTGCAGGCGATCGCCAATGCCGCGGTGCAGAACCCGCGCGGCCTGCGCGTCGTCTATCTGACGGCCGAATACTTCATGTGGCGTTTTGCGACCGCAATCCGCGACAATGATGCACTGACGCTGAAGGACTCGCTGCGTAACATCGACCTTCTGATCATCGACGACATGCAGTTCCTGCAGGGCAAGATGATCCAGCACGAGTTCTGCCACCTGCTGAACATGCTGCTCGACAGCGCCAAGCAGGTTGTCGTCGCCGGCGACCGAGCGCCGTGGGAGCTGGAATCGCTTGATCCACGCGTCCGTTCGCGTCTGCAGGGTGGTGTTGCGATCGAACTCGATGGTCCCGACTACGAGATGCGTCTCGAAATCCTGAATCGTCGCCTTGCGGTTGCCCGTCTGGAAGATCCATCACTGGAAATCTCGACCGATCTGCTGCAGCATGTTGCCCGCAACATCACGGCAAGCGGCCGCGAGCTGGAAGGCGCCTTCAACCAGTTGATCTTCCGCCGCTCCTTCGAGCCGAACCTGTCGATCGAGCGCGTGGATGAGCTTCTGGCCCATCTCGTCGGTTCCGGCGAGCCGCGCCGTGTGCGTATCGAGGATATCCAGCGTATCGTCGCGCGTCACTACAACGTCTCGCGACAGGAACTGGTCTCGAACCGCCGCACGCGTGTCATCGTCAAGCCGCGCCAGATCGCCATGTATCTGGCGAAGACATTGACGCCGCGCTCCTTCCCGGAGATCGGACGCCGCTTCGGTGGACGCGATCACACAACGGTTCTGCATGCCGTGCGCAAGATCGAGGAACTGATCTCGGGAGACACGAAGCTGTCGCATGAGATCGAGCTTTTGAAGCGCCTCATCAACGAATAAGCGGTGCGCAGGCACCGCGTTTCAACAGCCGGGAGCAATCCCGGCTGTTTTCTTTTATAAGCTTTTTATTCTATACAGCCCCCACGTGAGAAAAATGCGCCGGTGAAGAACGTCGGCGTTCGGGAGGACATCAATGAGTTTTGAACGGATTGCCGTGATCGGCCTCGGCAAGGTCGGACGGCTGGCGGCGACGCTTTTGCATGAGGGCGGCTTCGAGGTCATCGGCGTCGATGCACAACTGCCCGTGGGCGACCTGCCCTTCAAATGCCGGGCAGGCGATATCACCGATACCTCCGTCATCGGCGAGTTGCTGTCGAGCGTCGAGGCGGTCCTGTCCTGCCTGCCCTATCATTTGAATATCGAGTTGGCGCGGGCCGCCCATCTCGCCGGCATCCATTATTTCGATCTGACCGAGGATGTGCCGACCACCAATTTCATCATCGAGCTTTCCAAGACCGCCCGCGGGCTGATGGCGCCGCAATGCGGTCTGGCGCCTGGCTTCGTCGGCATCGTCGGTGCAAGCCTTGCCGATGGTTTTGACCGCTGCCGCTCGATCCGCATGCGCGTCGGCGCTCTGCCGCAGCATCCGACCGGGCTTCTGGGCTATGCCTTCAACTGGTCGCCGGAAGGTGTGGTCAATGAATATCTGAACGATTGCGAGGTCATCGAGGGTGGGGTTCGTAAACTCGTCTCGCCGATGGAATGGCACGAGACGATCTATGTCGGCGGCGTCAAGCTGGAGGCCTTCACGACCTCGGGCGGCCTCGGCACCATGTGCGACACCATGCTCGGCAAGGTCGATAATCTCGATTACAAGACGATGCGTTATCCCGGCCACATGGAGCTGATGAATTTCTTCTTCCATGAGCTTCTGATGCGTGACAAACGCCAGCTCGCCGGCGAGATCCTGACCAACGCCAAGCCGCCGGTCGATGATGACGTCGTCTATGTGCATGTCGCGGCCGAAGGCACGATCAACGGCTCCTTGCGCCGGAAGGAGTTTGTCCGCGCCTATTATCCGATCGAGATTGCCGGCGCCCGGCGTACGGCAATCGCCTGGACGACATCGGCCTCGGTGGTTGCCGTCATCGAAATGGTCCGGGACGGCCTGCTGCCGGCCAATGGCTTCCTGCATCAGGAGCACATTCCGCTGGACATGTTCCTGAAGACACCGACGGGCAGCCTGTTCAAGGCGGGTGCTACGAGCAGGGATTAGCGCAATTCCAGCAAAAGTGTGCGGCGGTTTTGCGTCCGGAATTGAGCAACACAGAGATAGAGCATTTCCGAATTTCGAAGAAAAACGGAAATGCTCTAAGCTTTTGCCTCCGAAAGCAGCCAGCGCCGGAAGGCCGCGACCGCCGGCCGTTCCAGCGCTGTGCCCGGATAGACGAGATGGTAGGCAAGCTTGCTTGTCAGCCCCAGCGGAAACGGAGCGACAAGCCGGCCTTCGGCAAGTTCCTTCTCAATGAAGGAACGGCGCATCAGCGCCACGCCGAAACCTGATTTCATCGCCTCGAAGGCGCCGTTGCCATCACTGAAGATCGGGCCACGGGAGGCGTCCACCTTGGTGGCGCCCGCTGCGGCCAGCCAGAGCTGCCAGTCGCGGCGGTAGACGTCATGGATGAGCTGATATCCTGCGAGCAGATCGGGCGAAGGATCGGCGCCAAGGGTCGCCGCAAGCGCAGGCGTGCAGATCGGCACCAGTTCGTCATCCACCAGCCGCTCGCTGATCAATCCCTCATAACCGCCAAGCCCGTGGCGGATGGCGAGATCGATCCCGTCGCGCTCGAAATCGAACATGCGATGGGAGGCGCTAATGCGCACATCGATATCAGGATGCATGTCCTCGAACCGCTGAAGCCGTGGCAGTAGCCAGTGCGTTGCAAAACCTGCCGTACAGGTGAGCGTCAGCGCATTGCCGCGCCGCCGTGCGGTCAGCGATGCCGTCGCCTCGCGTACGAGTTGGAAGGCGGTGCGCAGCGTCGCGAAATAGTCCCGGCCTTCCGCCGTCAGCAGAATCTGCCGGGTTCGCCGCTCGAACAGCGACACGCCAAGCGAGGCTTCGAGATCGCGGATCTGCAGGCTGACGGCGCCAGGCGTGACGTGCAACTCGTGCGCCGCCTGCGTCATGCTCAGATGACGCGCCGTCGCCTCAAAGGCGCGCAGGGCCGACAGTGAGGGCAGAGGATCGATCATGCTTTAGCTCAACTCAATCATGCAGACAGAAATGCTCGTTTGTCAGATGCAGGGAATACTAATAAAAACTGATACATCTGGCAAATCGATACGGGTGAGCCGGAAAGAACACTTTAGCAAAAATCGACAAAGGAGATTGTTATGTCCATTCAGAAGTCCATGGGAGCTGCAGAATGGACCATGCTGATCGTGCTGTCGCTTCTCTGGGGCGGCTCCTTCTTCTTCAACGGCATTCTCGTAAAGGCGCTGCCACCTTTCACCATCGTGACCGGGCGCGTGCTGCTTGCCGCTATCGCACTCAATCTGATCGTGCGCGCCATGGGCCACACCATGCCGCGCGACAGGCAGAGCTGGATCGCTTTCTTCGGCATGGGGCTCCTGAACAATATGATTCCCTTCTGCCTGATTGTCTGGGGTCAGACACATATTGCGAGCGGCCTCGCCTCGATCCTCAACGCCACGACGCCGCTCTTTGCCGTGGTCGTTGCCCATGTGCTGACTGTGGATGAAAAGCTGACGGCAAACCGTCTCTTCGGCGTGATCGTCGGTTTTGCCGGCGTGGCCTATATGATCGGTTTTGACGCCTTGAAGGATCTCGGATCGAACGTGCTTGCCCAGCTCGCGATCCTCGGTGCGGCCTTCTCCTATTCGCTGGCCGGCATCTGGGGACGGCGGTTCCGCCGGATGGGCCTTGCGCCGCTCATTCCGGCGGCCGGGCAGGTCACTGCTTCCACCGTGCTGATGCTGCCGATTGCGCTGATTGCTGACCAGCCCTGGACGCTCGCCATGCCCTCTGCCGAAACTTGGCTGGCGCTATCAGGCCTTGCGATCCTCTCGACTGCCGTGGCCTATGTGCTCTTCTTTCGCATCCTGGCGACGGCGGGCGCTACGAATCTGATGCTTGTGACCTTTCTGATCCCCGTCAGCGCGATCCTGCTCGGCGCCGCAGCACTCGGCGAGCAGCTGCAGTTCAAGCATCTGATCGGCATGGCCTTGATCGCGGTCGGCCTTGCGGCGATCGATGGAAGACTCGTTAATTTGAGAAAGAGGCGCGCTGCTTGACGCGGCTTAGAACATTCCAGCAATAGTGTGCTGCGGTTTTGTGCCCGGAACTGCGTAAAAACAGAGATAGAGCATTCCCGTGTTTCGAAGAATAACGGGAATGCTTTAGCAGGCGAGGTCCGCAACGACGGAATCGAGGATCAGCATGCCTGACGGAGTGCAGCGCAGCCGCGAATTGCCGATCCGTTCGATGAAGCGGTGTTCCAGTAAAAACTCTTCGCGTTTCGGATCGAGATCGCGGCCGGAAAGCTGCTGCCATCGGGCAAGATCGACGCCTTCCTTCAGGCGCAGTCCCATCAGCAGCAATTCATCGGCCTGCTCGTCGAAACCCAGGCGCTCTTGCTCGATGAGACCGTGCCCGTCGCGTTCGACGAGGTCCAGCCAGGCTTCCGGCTTGCGCTCCGTAGCGGTTGCGATCTTTTCTGGCCCGCGCGTCAGGCGCCCATGCGCGCCAGGGCCGATGCCGGCATAATCGCCATAGCGCCAGTAGGTGAGGTTGTGGCGGCTCTCGGCGCCGGGCCGGGCATGGTTGGATACCTCATAAGCCGGCAATCCTTCACGCTCGGTGATTTCCTGCGTGGCCTCATAGAGTGCGGCGGACTGGTCCCCATCGGGCACGATCAGCTTTCCGGCCTTGTGGAGGCCGTAGAAGGGCGTGCCTTCCTCGATGGTAAGCTGGTAGAGCGAAAGGTGATCGACTGCATAGGAGATCGCTTCTTTCAGTTCGCGCTCCCATTCCTCCACCGTCTGGTTCGGCCTGGCATAGATCAGATCGAAGGACATGCGCGGGAAGATGTCGCGCGCCAGCCTGATCGCCTTCAGCGCGTCGGCAACGTCATGCAGTCGTCCGAGGAATTTGAGATCGCGATCGTTCAGCGCCTGCACACCGAGCGAGACGCGGTTGACACCAGCGGCGCGGTAGCCGCGGAAGCGTTCGGCTTCAACGCTTGAGGGGTTGGCCTCCATCGTGATCTCGATACCGTCGGGCACATGCCAGTGTCGAGAAATGCCGTTCATGATCGCGTCCACCGTTTCCGGCTTCATCAACGAGGGTGTGCCGCCGCCGAGGAAGACGCTGGTCACCGTCTTCGGCCCGCTCATCTGGCGGGCCGTGGCGATCTCCTTCAGGAAAGCGGCGACATAACGCTCCTGATCGACCGGCTGATGGCGGACATGGCTGTTGAAATCGCAATAGGGACACTTCGCCGCACAAAAAGGCCAATGCACATAGATCCCGAACCCGGGTTCGCCGGTATCGGGCAGAAGCTTTGCGTCGGGTATCAGCGCAGGCGACTCGATCATGTTCTAAGCTTGGCCTTATGCTTCCAGGCAGGTTTCGACAAAAAGCTTGAAGGCGCGGGCGCGGTGCGACAGCGCCTGCGGCTTGCCGATATTCCAGCCATGCTTTTCCTCCGCACTCATCTCGCCGAAGGTCACATCATAGCCTTCTGGCTGGAAGACTGGATCATAGCCGAAACCCTGCGTTCCACGCGGCGGCCAGGCAACGGTGCCTTCCACTTCGCCGCGGAAAAGCTCCGTGTGGCCATCCGGCCAGGCAAGGCAGAGCACGCTGACGAAACGCGCGGTGCGCTGCTCCGGCTTCGTGGCGCCTGCCTTTTCCAGTGCCTTCTCGACCTTTTCCATGGCCATGTTGAAATCACGGGGGCCGTTGCCTGTCTCCGCCCAGTCGGCCGTGTAGACGCCGGGATCACCGCCGAGTGCATCGACGACGAGGCCGGAATCGTCAGAAAGCGCGGGCATGCCAGAGGCCTTGGCCGAGGCGAGCGCCTTGATCGTGGCATTTTCCTCGAAGGTCGTCCCGGTTTCCTTGGGCTCGATGAAATTGAGCTCGGCAGCCGATTTGGCGGTGAAGCCAAGCGGCCCGATCAGATCCTGGATTTCGCGGATCTTGCCCTGATTATGGCTGGCGACGACAATAGTTTTGGTTTCAAGCTTACGCATAAATATCCTTACCCCATGCCCCAGATTTTCGCTTCCGCGCATTCCAGGCTATTGCCATCAGGATCGCGGAAATAAATCGATCGGCCGCCCTGCGGCCAGTGAACCTCGGATTCGATACCGATGCCGGCAGCTTTCAGCTTCTCCGCCATCGCATCGAGATTATCTCCCGAAACCCTGAAGCAGGCATGGCCTTTTCCGATGGTGCCATGTGGCGGAACCTGCAGGCTGTCAGGTGCCGGTGGCTTCACCGTTTCCTCCGGGTTGAAAATCAGGAGCACGCCCTGTCCGCACCGGAAGAATACATGGCGGTTGCCCGAACGTGCGATCTTCTCAAGGCCCAGCACAGTCCCGTAAAAGCCTTCGGCCGCATCGAGATCGGTTGCGTAGAGCGCGGTCTCAAGAATGCCTTCGATGGGTTGCGCCATTGCCCGCCCCTTGTCCGGCCTTGCCCCCGGGAGCAGGGACAAGGAAATTCACTAGCGAGGCTTGAATAGGCCTCAGGCGATCGCCTGCTTCTGCAGATCCACCAGTTCGGCAATGCCTGCTTTGGCAAGGCCCATCAGCGAGGAGAATTCTTCCTCGGTGAAAGGCGTGCCTTCTGCCGTGCCTTGAATCTCCACAATGCCGCCGGCGCCCGTCATGACGAAATTGGCATCGGTCTCGGCCGAGGAATCCTCGAGATAGTCGAGGTCGATCACCGGCTGGTTGGCGAAGATGCCGCAGGAGATCGCCGCGACATGATCCTTCAGCACGCGGTCGGCCTTGATCATGTTGCGGGTTTCCATCCAGCGCAGGCAATCGTAAAGCGCAATCCAGCCACCGGTGATCGAGGCAGTGCGCGTGCCGCCATCCGCCTGGATGACATCGCAGTCGAGCGTGATCTGGCGTTCGCCGAGCGCGGTCAGATCGACCACGGCACGCAGCGAGCGGCCGATGAGGCGCTGGATTTCCTGCGTGCGGCCGCCCTGCTTGCCGGCAGCAGCTTCGCGCTTCATGCGCTCGCCGGTTGCGCGCGGCAGCATGCCATACTCGGCCGTGACCCAGCCCTTGCCTGTGTTGCGCAGCCACGGCGGCGTCTTGTCTTCGAGGCTTGCCGTGCAGAGCACGTGTGTGTCGCCGAACTTTACCAGGCAGGAACCTTCCGCATGCTTGGAAAAATTGCGCTCGAAGGAGACCTTGCGCATCTGGTCTGTTTTTCTGCCTGAGGGCCGCATTCTCTTCTCCTGAAACATGATGCCGAAAAGGGTAAGCGCTTCTCGGGCAATGTCTGCATGCATCGTATCGTCGCCCGCTTCTACGATTGGCTGCGTGCATTTGCAAATTCCCTTTTGCCACGGGGGGCAGATTGGCTATATTTCCCTGACATCATTCAATGCGGGTGCGAAAAGTTCATGAGCTACAGGTCGACATCAATTTCGGATGCCGTGGCTGCTCTGGATGAACGATCGAAGGAAATTTTCCGGCGCATCGTCGAAGGCTACCTGGAGCATGGCGAGCCCTTGGGCTCCCGCAATCTTTCGCGCCTTCTGCCCATGTCTCTGTCGCCTGCCTCCGTTCGCAATGTCATGAGCGATCTGGAAGAGCTCGGGCTTATCTATTCTCCGCATGTCAGCGCCGGCCGCCTGCCGACCCAGATCGGCCTGCGCTTCTTCGTCGATGCCTTCATGCAGGTCGGCGATCTCTCCGTCGAGGAGCGTGCCAGCATCGACCGCCAGGTCCGGGCCGGAAGCCGCGACAATCCGGTGGAATCGATGATGAACGAGGCAAGCCGCATGCTCTCGGGCATTTCGCGTGGCGCTGGCCTCGTCATAACGTCCAAGAGCGACCCGGTTTTGAAGCATGTCGAGTTCATCCGCCTGGAGCCTACCAAGGCGCTGGCCGTGCTCGTCGGCGATCATGATCAGATAGAAAACCGCATCATCGAGCTGCCTGCGGGCGTTACCTCCTCGCAGCTCACCGAAGCCGCCAATTTTCTCAACGCGCACATGACCGGCCAGACGCTGCCGGAATTGCGCCTGCAATTGAGCCGGCTGAAAGATGAAGTTCGCCACGAGCTCGACGCGTTGTCGCGAGATCTCGTGGAGCGCGGCATTGCCGTATGGGCAGGCAGCTCGGACGAGACCAAGCCTGCACAGCTCATCATCCGCGGCCGCGCAAACCTGCTGGAAGGCGTGGGCGGGGCGGAAGACCTCGACCGGCTGCGCCTTCTCTTCGATGACCTCGAGAAGAAGGACAGCTTGATCGAACTCCTGAACCTTGCCGAAAGCGGGCCGGGCGTGCGCATTTTCATCGGTTCGGAAAACAAGCTCTTCTCACTTTCCGGCTCCTCGCTCATTGTGGCGCCTTATCGCGATGACGACGACCGCATCGTCGGCGCGGTCGGCGTGATCGGTCCCACGCGGCTCAATTATTCCCGCATCGTGCCGATGGTGGACTATACGGCCCAGCTCGTGTCGCGCCTTTCACGCGGATCTCTCTGATCCCTTGCGCGAAACCGGCGGAATTTTAGCTTCTTCGTCACGCAGACTTGATTTTTTCCGGCCAAACATCGATATCGGGCGCATCTGAGAATACACGAACCGGAGACCGTCATGACTGATGAAACGACGAAGAACGGACCTGACGCGGCTGCGGCGGAAGCCACAGCCGACGCCGCCGCAAACGTCGAGAATGAAGCCGTGAAGGAAGCAGTTGCAGGCGAACCGGATGCGCTTGAGCTTCTGAAGGCCGAGAATACCGAATTGCGCGACCGCTATCTGCGGCTTGCCGCTGAAATGGATAATCTGCGGCGCCGTACAGAGCGCGAAGTCAAGGACGCCAAGTCCTATTCCGTCGCAGGCTTCGCCCGCGACATGCTGGCCGTCTCGGACAATCTGCGCCGTGCGATCGACGCCATTCCGCCCGAGGTCAGGGCTGCTGCCGACGCCGGCCTGATGACGCTGATCGAAGGTGTCGAGATGACCGAGCGTTCCATGCTCTCGGCTCTCGAGCGCCACGGCGTTCGTAAGCTGGAGCCGGTCGGCCAGAAGTTCGATCCGAACTTCCATCAGGCGATGTTCGAAGTGCCGAATACCGAAGTGCCGAACAATACGGTCGTACAGGTCGTACAGGCCGGTTTCTCCATCGGTGAGCGCGTGCTGCGCCCGGCCATGGTCGGCGTCGCCAAGGGTGGTCCGAAACTCGTGGAAGCCGAGGCCAACTCGGTTCTGGACGAGAAGGACGCCTAAGACAAAGGACGTCTGACAATTAAGAAAGGCCGCGCGAGCGGCCTTTTTGGCTCCTGTCTAATCTTGGCGGATCATATCCGCGCAAAGCGCTCGATCAGCAGATCGAAAAAGCCGTCGGCATCGACGTAGCGCATGACCTTCGCATTGCGCTTGCGCTCGGTCACATGCCACCAGTCGACAACGGTCATGCCGACGGTCAGCTCCGACGCTACCTCGATCTCGACATTGCAGTCCCGGCCCTTGAAGAGCTCAGGCTTCAGAAGGTAGGCGACCGTCGTCGGGTCGTGAAGCGGGCCGCCATCCGAGCCATATTTTTCGATGTCGAAGCGCTCGAAGAATTCCAGCATCTCCACCATCGCCTTGGCGGGCGCCGTGCCGATTTCGGCCATGCGCTTGACGCGGTCCTTCCGAGTCAAAAGCTGATGCGTCACGTCGAGCGGCATCATGACGACGGGCACGCCTGAGCGGAACACGATATCGGCGGCTTCCGGATCGACATAGATGTTGAATTCAGCAGCCGGCGTGATGTTGCCGCCTTCAAAGAAGCCACCGCCCATCATCACAAGTTCGTGGATACGCGGCACGATGTCAGGCGCTTTCTGGAAGGCCAGGCCGATATTGGTCAGCGGTCCGAGCGTGCAGAGCGTGACGGTGCCTTCCGGCTCGCGTCGCAGCGTTTCGATGATGAAGTCGACGGAATGCTGCGCCTGCAGCGGCATCGTCGGCTCAGGAAGGGTAGGGCCGTCGAGACCCGTCTTGCCATGCACGTGCTCGGCGGTGACGAGCTTGCGGGCGATCGGCCGGTCGGCGCCGGCAAAGACCTTGATATCAGTCCGCTCGCAAAGCTCGCAGATGATGCGCGCATTGCGGCTTGTCAGCGACAGCGGCACGTTACCGGCGACAGTGGTGATGCCCAACACGTCAAGCTCTTCGGGGCTGCCGAAGGCCAGCATGATCGCGGCAGCATCGTCCTGGCCGGGATCGGTGTCGATAATGATTTTTCTCGGTTCTGCCATCCGGGTAGTTCCATCCTCTGGTGCGCGTCGCTCTAGCATGCACCTTTTCATTGTCTTCACGCTCCCGTCGCAAATCAACACAGTGCACCGGGGCATGTTTTGATGCGGGGCACTGCGTCCTTTGTCAAGGAAGCGGTCCTACGAAGCTTTACCATAAAATATGGGAGGCCTGGCCGGCGGCCATCATGCCTTGCAGCGGGCAACCGTCGTTCCCATATTAGCGGTACCCGGATGCTGCATGTTGAGGTCCGGAGAGGTCGCTTGCGTCAAGGACTTTGGAAGATGAGCCGTATCACCCCTTTCGCCAGCCCGCTGCTTCTGGGCTTCGATGCCATGGAAAAGACGCTCGAGCGGATTTCCAAGGCGAGCGATGGTTATCCACCCTATAATATCGAACGCATCGCCGCAGGCCACGACGCGCCTGAGCGGCTTCGCATCACGCTTGCAGTGGCCGGTTTCAGCGAAGAAGAGCTCGATGTGTCGACCGAGGAAAACCAGCTTCTGATCCGTGGCCGGCAGATCGATCAGGGCGAGCGCGATTATCTCTATCGTGGCATTGCGGCGAGACAGTTCCAGCGGACCTTCGTTCTCGCGGATGGCATGCAGGTCTTAGGCGCAAGCCTCAAGAACGGTCTGCTCTCGGTGGATCTAATTCGCCCGGAACCGGCGCGCATGGTCAAGAAAATTAACATTTCGGTTTCACAGTAGCACAACGGTTTGTTGAACCGTTGGTCCCTTCTCTCGGAGGAACAGGAATGTTGATGAAAGAAGCTACGTCGCGTCTGACCAAGTCCGAACTTGCCGGCATCGGCAATGGCGAGGTCGCCTATATCCGCAAAATACGCAATGAAGAGGTTGCCAAGTGCTTCCCCGAGGCGCCGGATATCGATCCAAGCGTTGATCTCTGGGCATTGTTCGGCGCTGATGGTACACCGATCCTGCTGACGGATAACCGCTCTAGCACCTTCTTCAAGGCTGCCGAAGACGAGCTGAAAACAGTCAGCCTGCATTGATCACGACCGGACTGCCGCAAGGCTGGCCGTTAGAATGCATGTGTGAAGAATGATAATGGGCGATGCGAGGGACTCATGCTAGTCCCTTGCCCATGCGTATAGCCGCCTTCCAGCGTTTTCCCATTTTCGACGACGCGGAGGCCGCGGCCGATGCGATATTGAGCGATTTGCTCTGGGCCGATGCGCATGGCGTCGATCTTGCCCTCTTTTCCGAATCCTATCTCCAGGGACATAGCTACCGGCAGAGCCTGGTTGAGGGCCGTGCGCTATCGCTCGACAGTGCGGCATTCCTTTCGATCCTTGAAAAGCTCGCGCCGACAAGGGCAACCGCCATCGTCGGCTGTTTCGAACGCCGTGGCGAAGCGGTCTTCAACAGTGCCGTAGTGATCGAAGCCGGCGTGCTGCGTGGCACCTATGCCAAGGCCTATCCCATCGAGAGCGGCTGTGCTCCGGGAACCGACTTCCCTGTCTGGAGCCGCGCCGGCCGCACCTTCGGCATCAATATCTGTAACGACACCAACTATCCCGATGCCGCTGACAGGCTCGTTGCGCAGGGCGCGGATCTGATCTGCTGCCCGATCAATATGGTGCTGCGGCCCATCAAGGCCGAGATCTGGCGCGAGGAATCACTGGAGCATATGCGCTCCTGCGCGCGGCGGACCAAGCGCTGGTACATGTGTTGCGACGCCGTCGGTGAAAACCCGGACGGCTGGTTTGGCTATGGCTGCACAGCCATCATCGCGCCCGACGGCTCTGTCATAGGCCAAGCCGTCGAAGGCGTCGAGGATGTCGTGATGGCTGATCTGCCCTGAAAGCTCACACCTAAGTAGGTCAGACACGCTTGAAGGTGAGATAGGCCGAGGAGCGGCCTTCGCGGCGGGCCTTGGCTTCGTAGCGGGTGCTCGGCCAGCCCTCATAGGGCGTCAGCCAGTCGGCGGCATTCTGCGCTATCCATTCGAAGCCGCCATGATCGCGGCATTTCAGCAGCGTCCAGTTCACATAGGTGTCGATGTCTGAGGCGAAGCAGAACAGCCCGCCCGGCTTCAGCACCCGGTGAAAACGGTCGAGATTGGTCTTGGAGACGAAGCGACGCTTCCAGTGCTTCCGCTTCGGCCAGGGATCCGGATAGAGCAGGTCGATCTGATCGAGGCAATGATCGGGAAGCCAGTCGAGAAGCTGCGTCGCGTCGTCATTATAGACACGCACGTTGCGCGCACCCGTTTCGTCGACGCGTGCAAGCAGCTTCTGCATGGAGTTTACAAAAGGCTCGACGCCAATAAAGCCCGTCGAAGGCGTTTCCAGCGCGCGGTGGATGAGATGTTCTCCACCGCCGAAGCCGATCTCCAGCCGCATTTTCTCGACCGGATCAGGGAAAATGTTCTTCGGCGGCTCCGGGGGAGCCGCCGAAAGATCGATGATGAATGCCGGAAGCAGGGTAGCGAGCCGATCGGCCTGCTGTTCACGCAGGGCTTTTCCCTTGCGGCGACCGAAGAAGGCTTCGGTCGCCCGACCCCGGCGTTCCATATCCGTCATGCAGCAGCCTTGGTCTTGACGGAGTCCTTGAGCGCCTTCACGAGATCCGTGCGCTCCCAGGAGAACGAGCCGTCGCGGCCAGCCTTGCGGCCGAAATGGCCGTAGGCCGAAGTCTTGGCATAGATCGGCTTGTTGAGATCGAGATGACGGCGGATGCCTGACGGCGACAGGTCCATGTTCTGGCGGATCGCGGCTTCGACCTGATCCTCAGAAACACCCTTGCCTGTGCCATGCAGGTCGACATAGATCGACAGCGGCTGGGCAACGCCGATGGCGTAGGAGAGCTGGATCGTGCAACGGTCGGCAAG
Organism: Rhizobium sp. 01T437; assembly: GCF_056398505.1. NCBI lineage: Bacteria > Pseudomonadati > Pseudomonadota > Alphaproteobacteria > Hyphomicrobiales > Rhizobiaceae > Rhizobium > Rhizobium sp. 01T437. The sequence continues at coordinate 268,627 of NZ_JBFTPM010000006.1, read as the reverse complement.
GCCGGCAGCTACGACGTTCTTGGCGAGGTAGCGGGCAGCATAGGCAGCCGAACGGTCGACCTTGGTCGTGTCCTTGCCGGAGAATGCGCCACCGCCGTGCGGAGCAGCACCGCCATAGGTGTCGACGATGATCTTGCGGCCAGTGAGGCCGGCGTCACCATCCGGGCCACCGATGACGAACTTGCCGGTGGGGTTGATGTACCACTTGCAATCGTCGGCGATCTTCAGGTCGCCGAGAGCTTCGCGGATATAGGGCTCGACGACGCTGCGAACCTTCTTTGAATCCCAACTATCGTCCAGATGCTGGGTGGAAAGAACGATCGAGGTGGCTTCAGCCGGCTTGCCGTCGACATAGCGTACGGTCACCTGGCTCTTGGCGTCGGGGCCGAGCTTGGCGACTTCGCCCTCGCCCTTCTTGCGGGCGACAGCAAGGAGCTGAAGGATCTTGTGGGAATAGTAGATCGGCGCCGGCATGAGATCAGGCGTTTCCTTGCAGGCGTAGCCGAACATGATGCCCTGGTCGCCGGCGCCCTCGTCACCCTGCTGGTCGGCGGCGCTGTCCACGCCCTGGGCGATGTCGGCCGACTGAGAATGCAGCAGCACATCGATCTTGGCCTTCTTCCAGTGGAAGCCGTCCTGCTCGTAACCGATGTCCTTGATAGCGCGACGAGCCGCAGCTTTGAACTTCGACGGGTTGATGACGTCGTTGCCGTCCTTGTCCTTCTTCATCAGGCTCGGCGGCAGGCGAACTTCACCGGCGATGACGACGCGGTTGGTCGTCGCGAGGGTTTCGCAGGCAATGCGCACGCCCCACGGATTGATGCCGGTCTTTGCCGCTTCGCGGTAGACCAGATCGACGATCTCGTCGGAGATGCGGTCACACACCTTGTCCGGGTGACCTTCGGCAACAGATTCGCTGGTAAAGAGATAGTTCGCGCGCATTCCGGGATTCCCCTCAAAGAACAAAAGCGGTCTAGTAGGTACTCACTTCGTGCCCCGATGACAAGCACAGAAGGACATAAATATATCTTTATATCTGCGGCGAAATGACAAATTTTGCCCCAAAAACGCAAAAAGGCGGCCTTTTGAGCCGCCTTAAGCTTTCCGAGCGTGGGGGACGCTCAGTCGGAGTCGGCTTCCGCCGCCAGTGCCTTCACCAGTTCGACGACTTTGCGACGAACCTTGGGATCGGTGATCTTCACAAATGCGCGGTTGAGCTGGAGACCTTCCGAAGAGGAGAGGAAATCGACGACGTAGTTCGAACTCGAGGCTTCCGACATGCCTGTCAAGGCACCGGAATGTTCGCCGGGAGCGTCTTCGAAGAAGAAGGAAACGGGAACGTTGAGGATGCTTGAAATGTTCTGGAGGCGGCTGGCACCAACGCGGTTGGTACCCTTCTCGTATTTCTGGATTTGCTGAAAGGTGATGCCGAGGCTTTCGCCGAGCTTCTCCTGGCTCATGCCTAACATAGTACGGCGAAGTCGAATGCGGCTACCGACATGGATGTCGATAGGATTCGGCTTCTTCTTATTTTCAATCATGGTCGTGCCCTAGCAAAGAAAAATTCAACTCTGTTCTAACCGGCATGCCCTGACCTCATTCCGTAACGCCACGTTGCAAGTCGCGATAACCCACCTTGAAGCATACGTTACTAACGCCGATTGCGACCACTATGCAATTTTAGGGGTTTTCGGTCAATTCAACCTGAAAATAAAACCCCTGCGTGAAATTAGCGCAATGATCATCAGTAACGTTTCAGTCAACCAGAAGTACGTTTGGCGGGGGTATGGGCTTCCCTTGTTTTTTCCGAATCCATCGAGAGTTGCATCAATAAAGCCCATTTCGTCCAATTTTAGACCTGAAACGATTTCGCCGCGCGCGTCTACAACCGCCGAAATTCCACTATTCGCATCGCGAATCAGCGGCAAACCGGTCTCAACCGCTCGTACGCGTGCCTGCTGAAAATGCTGGTAGGGACCCGGTGTTGAGCCGAACCAGCTGTCATTCGTGATGTTGAGAATGGCGTTCGCTTGGCCGATGTCGCCGGTCATTTCGTCCGGGAAGATGATCTCGTAGCAGACGAGCGGATAGAATTTCAGCCCGCTCGGAAGCTCGAGCAGATGACGGCTGGCGGCCGCCGAAAAACCGCCCGGCATCTCCACCACATTCTGGATGCCAAGTTCGTTGAGCATGTCCTCGAAGGGAAGATATTCGCCGAAGGGAACGAGATGCACCTTGTCGGAGGCGGCGACGATCTGCCCCCGCCCATCGATCACATAGATCGAATTATAATAGCGGGTGGGATAGCCGGGGCCGAGTTCTTCAGCGCGCACGGCGCCTGCGATCAGGATCTGGTCGTCGTCGAGCGTATCGGCAATCCGCGTCAGCGCATCCTTGTTGTCGGTGAGGATAAAGGGGATCGAGGTTTCCGGCCACACGATGATGTCAGGCCTCTTGCTGCCTTCCTTGGGAGGCTCAGTCGAAAGCTTGAGATGTGTCTCGAAGATCGCCTCGCGATCCGCATCATTGTCCATCTTGGCGGATTGATCGATTGCCGGCTGGACCAGGCGAATCACAGGCCGCTTGTCCTCGGGTAACGCCTCGGGCTTCGGCGTGAGATAGAGGATATAGGCGCCGTAACCGAGATGCGCCGCAAAGAGGATTGCCGCGAGGCTGATGCCGAGTTTCGCTCCCTGCCGCGTTCCGAGCAGGGCAGGGGCAGCAAAGACGAAGACCGAGAGAGCCGTCACCCCCATGGTACCGATCACATGCGCGGACTGCATCATGACAGGCATGGGCATCATGGCATAGCCGATGGTGTTCCACGGAAAACCGGTGAAGATGAAGCTGCGTACCCACTCAAGCAGGCCGAAGCTGGCAGCAAGTGCTGCAATCCGCCCCATGCCATCGGACCAGAAGATACGGGCAAGCGCTGCAGCCAAGCCGTAGAAGATGGCAAGGCAGGCCGGAAGGCCGAGGATCGCGAGCGGCAAAGCCCAGGCAAACTCCTCTGAATCGATCAGCAGCGCATGCCCAACCCACCAGAGCCCCGCAACGAAGTAACCGAAGCCGAACAGCCAGCCCGTGGCAAATGCCGGCCAGAGCCTGCCGGGAAGGCTGCTTTCAGGCGAGGCGGCCGCCCCGTCGATCAGCCAGACGAGTAGCGTGAAGGAAACGAACATCGCGGCGAAGAAGCCGATGGGAGGCAGCGCCAGGACGCCAAAGGCGCCTGCTGCGATCGCAAGCAATGACCGTTTGAAACCCCAGACGAGGATAATCCTGTCCGCAAGCCGCTCCATGCGCACCCCCATCAAAGCCGCGAATCAATCCAATCGCAGTCTTTCAAAAAAGCGCGCGCTTGTCGTCTTACGGAAAGGTCAGTTTGCGGTCGATTCCGCCGACCGATCATCGTTTCCGTCGCCGATGGGCGGCCCGTCACCATCCGCCTTGGCGCGGCGGCGGATTGCCTGGCGCTTGCGGGTGATGCGCACCCGCTTGATGCGGCGCGGATCGGCATCGAGGATGTGGAATTCGAAATCCGACAGGGCCTGGACGACTTCTCCGCGCACTGGGATGCGCCCCAGTGCCGAGAAGATCAGGCCTCCCAGCGTATCGACCTCATCAATCTGCTCGCTGATGTCGAAATCTGGACCGATGGCTTCGGCAATCTCCTCGAGCTCGACGCGCGCATCGGCAACGAAGACGTCCTCCGAAATGCGTTTGAACATGACTTCCTCATCGTCATGTTCGTCGTCGATATCGCCTATCACCATCTCCACAATATCTTCGTGCGAGGCGAGGCCGTCAGTGCCGCCATATTCGTCGATGACCAGCGCCATCTGTGTGCGGTTCACCTGCATGCGGCGCAGAAGATCGGATGCCAGCATGGAAGGCGGCACGAAGAGGATCTGTCTGATAATGCCGGTTTCGGCGAGCGTCTTCTGCAAGTCGACGCGCCCGAGATCGAAGTTCGGCTTGGCCGAGCGCGGCGCCTTCTGGATATTTTCCGGAGAGACCTCGATGGCGGGCGTGCCTGCCGCAGGCTTTGTACCGCTGCGGCGCTTGTTGCGTGCCTGCTTGGCGACGTAGGAAAGAAGATCGCGGATATGCACCATGCCGCGCGGGTCATCGAGCGTTTCGGCATAGACAGGCATGCGTGAACGGCCGCTTTCCTCGAAGAGGATCATCAGTTCGCCGATCGTGATGTTCTGGTCGACCGCCTCGATATCGGCGCGCGGCACCATCACGTCGGCAACGCGCACTTCGCGGAAGCGCAGGATATTGTGGAGCATCGCCCGCTCGTCGGGCGAAAAGGCATCGGCTGCAGCCGGGTCGGTCATCAGCGCGTCGGCGATGTCTTCACGCAGGCGCGAGCCTTGTTGCGGTCTTAAGATGCGCGCGGCGCGTGACCAGAAGGATTGCGGTCGGTGTCGACTACTGCCACCCTCATCGGAAGAGGAGGATTGCTCGGAGTCCCTGGCGTCTGACGCCGGCTTCGTTGAAAAGTCGCTCATGGTTCCATTTTAAGGTCTTGACCCTCGTAGGGGTCAGATAGGCCGAGTACTGCCAAAATGCGAGTCTCCAGCCCCTCCATAATTTCGGCTTCGTCATTATTCATATGGTCGTAGCCGAGCAGATGCAAGAAACCATGCACCATAAGATGGGTCAGATGATCATCAAAGCTCTTTTCGAGCTCTTGCGCCTCGCGCTCGACCGTTTCCAGGGCAATGATGATATCGCCGAGCATCGGACCGGGCATTTTGCCGGGTTTGACCGGAAAGGCCGGAAACGACAGCACGTTGGTCGGCTTGTCCTTGCCGCGCCATTCCGCATTGATGTCCTGGATGGACGCATCGTCGGTGAAGACGAGCGAAACTTCCGGCGGCATCTTCGGGAACGGTTGCTGTTCCTCTTCCCGCAGGTAAGTGACAGCCGCACCCAACACGCGTTCGCCAAGAGCATGCAATACATCTTCGGCGGGCCAGCCCGTGTCCTCGATGCTGATCTGTATGTCGAGCTCGGCCATCAGTCCTGCCGGCTGGCCTCTTCGTTTGCTGCGGTATAGGTCGCGTCATAGGCCTTGACGATGCGGCCGACGAGCGGATGGCGAACGACGTCGACATCCTTGAAGCGCACGATCGAAATACCCTCGACGTCGTTCAAGAGATGCAGCGCCTCTACAAGGCCGGATTTGACGCCACGCGGCAAGTCGATCTGGCTCGGGTCGCCGGTAATGATCATCCGCGAGTTCTCGCCAAGGCGCGTCAGGAACATCTTCATTTGCATCGCCGTGGTGTTCTGCGCCTCATCGAGGATGACGGCGGCATTGGCGAGCGTGCGTCCACGCATGAAGGCAAGCGGCGCGATTTCGATGACGCCGGCGGTAATCGCCCGTTCCACCTTATCGCCGGGCATCATGTCGTAGAGCGCGTCATAAAGCGGGCGCAGATAGGGATCGACTTTCTCCTTCATATCACCCGGCAGGAAGCCCAGGCGTTCGCCGGCTTCGACGGCCGGTCTCGAAAGGATGATCTTTTCGACCGCGCCACGCTCCAGAAGCTGGGCGGCATGAGCGACGGCGAGATAGGTCTTGCCGGTACCGGCCGGACCAACGCCGAACACCATCTCCGAACGCTCGAGCGCCCGCATATAGGCATCCTGTGTCGGCGTGCGCGCGATGATCGTCTTCTTGCGCGTCGAAATCTGCGCCATCGTCAATTTGGCTTTTTTCTCCATCGTCGGCAGCGTGAGCTGATCGTCGGCGGCAACCGCCATACGGATTGCGCCTTCCACGTCTGAACGCTCCACACTGCCGCCTTTCTGGAGTTTTTCATAGAGGTAATCGAGTGTGCGCCGCGCCTGATTGGTGGCCAGCACATCGCCGGTGATGACAACGGAATTGCCGCGCGCCCGCGCATCGATATGGAGCCGCTGTTCCAGCAGCTTGAGATTCTGATCGAACTGTCCGAAAAGTTCGCTGGCGAACCGATTGTTCTCGAACGTCAGGACGAAGTGATTGGCGTCGCTCGCAATGCGTGGGTGGCGCGGTGAAGTGGAAACCAATTCCTGTCCGTTCAAGCGGTCGAGCTCCTTGGGTTAGACCTCAGCCTCTGCGCGTTCGGCAAACAGGCTGTTGGTTCCGGTTCCTGTGATTCGCACTTTAATAATGTCACCGATTTGCGATGCTTTTGCATCAACATTCACGGACTGCAGCCACGGTGAGCGGCCAATAAGTTGGCCGGGCATACGGCCGGGCTTTTCCAGGAGAAGATCGATTTCCTTGCCGATGCAGGACTCGTTGAATTCCTGCGTCTGCTTGAGAAGCAGCGCCTGCAGGCGTTCCAGCCGTTCTGCCTTGATGTTTTCCGGCACTTGGTCCTTCAATTCCGCTCCGGGCGTACCTGGCCGCGTCGAATATTTGAACGAGAAAGCCTGTGCATAACGAACCTCCTCAACGAGTTTTAGTGTATCCTCAAATTCCCGGTCTGTCTCCCCCGGAAAGCCGGTAATGAAGTCGCCTGAGAGCGCGATATCGGGGCGGGCTTTGCGGATGCGCTCGATGAGGGAAAGATATTCGGCTGCCGTGTGGCGGCGGTTCATGGCCTTTAGAATGCGGTCCGAACCGGCCTGAACCGGAAGGTGCAGATAAGGCATTAGCGTGCGAAGGTCGCGATGGGCCTCGATCAGCCGGGTGTCCATGTCGCGCGGGTGGCTGGTCGTGTAGCGAAGCCGCGCAAGGCCGGGGATATCTGCAAGCCGGTAGAGCAGGTCGCCAAGGCTCCACTCTTCGCCCTTCGGGCCGACGCCATGCCAGGCATTGACGTTCTGCCCAAGCAGGGTGATTTCGCGCACGCCGCCATCAACGAGCTTCATCGCCTCCTCGACGATTTGTGCGACTGGCCGCGACACTTCGGAGCCGCGCGTATAGGGCACGACGCAGAAGGTGCAGAACTTGTCGCAGCCTTCCTGAACCGTCAGGAAGGCGGTCACGCCACGGGCACGGATCTTCGGTGCCTCGGCGATCGGCAGGTGCTCGAACTTGTCCTCGATTGCATATTCCGTATCGATGACGCGGTGGCCTTCCTTGGCGCGACGCAGCGCTTCCGGCAGGCGGTGATAGGTCTGTGGGCCGATGACCACATCGACAGCCGGCGCACGGCGCAGGATTTCCTCGCCTTCCGCCTGCGCTACGCAACCGGCAACACCGATCATCATCTCGCGGCCGTCGGCCGCCTTGCGCTTCTTCATCTCGCGCAGGCGCCCAAGCGCGGAATAGACCTTCTCGGCGGCCTTCTCGCGGATATGGCAGGTGTTGAGCAGGACGAGGTCGGCCTCTTCCATGTCCTCGGTCGTCTCATAGCCGTCGCGGGCAAGAGCATCGCTCATGCGCGTCGAGTCGTAGACGTTCATCTGGCAGCCATAGGTCTTGATGAAAACCTTTCGGCTGTTGGAGCCATCGCGGAGAGAAGCCTCCGGGGCCTGAAGAAGGGCGCTGTCCTGGGTCATGGCCCGTTATCTAGTGGTTTTTGACGCGCGAGAAAAGGGTATCTCGGATCAGTCGATCGCGCGGCCGCGCAGGCTGCGGTTCAACAGGTTGCGGATGCGAGCAGCGATCGTCGCGCTGACGTCCTTGCGATTGGTCTTTTCGCCATATTCGATCGCCTCGCCGAAGGAGACTTCGGCATCGATCGCGCCGCATTTCATGATGTCGGTCAGATGCGGTAGAAGCTCGATATCGCCGGGCCATGCCGCAAGCGGGCGGTGATAGCGGCCCATGGCGATACCATGCACCTGCGTATAGGCGATGGAAACCGGCTGGACCATGACGCCGCCGGTCGGGGAATGGGGCACGGCCATTGCGGCAGCGCCGAAGAGCGACGATTTGACCTCCAGCAGTCGATTGCCATCAGAGGTCGTTCCCTCGGGAAAAAGAACGACGATTTCGCCGTCTGCCATGCGGCCGGCGATCTCGCTCGCCTGATGGCCGGTGCGGCGCTTTTCCTCCCGCACCACGAAGACGCTTTTCTGCAGCTTGGCGAGCGTGCCGAAAATCGGCCAGTCGCGCACCTCGATCTTGGCGATGAAGGCGACGTCGGCCACGGCCGACATGACCATGATGTCCATCCACGAAGAATGGTTGGAACAGAGCATCAGCGGCCGGCGGCTCTCAAGCGTGCCGCGCACCTGAATGCGGATGCCGAGACAATAGCAGACGATACGATGCCAGCGCCGGGGCAGGGTACGCCTGAGTTTCCAGTCGAAACGCAGCGCCAGCACCTGTAGCGGCATGAGCAGGATGCTGACGACAATGATGCCGGTAATGGCGAAGGCGATGCGCAGCCAGACGATCAAATGCGGCGCTCCCGGACTGCCATGATATCAGATTTCGTCTTTCTTCAGCGGGATGCCATAGAGTTCCAGGCGGTGATCCACCAGCTTGAAGCCGTGCTCGCGAGCGATCCGCTCCTGCAGCGCCTCGATCTCCGGCGAACGGAATTCGATGACGACACCAGTCTTCAGATCGATCAGATGGTCGTGATGCTCTTCAGGCACTGTCTCGTAGCGGGAGCGGCCGTCACGGAAATCGTGGCGGGCGATGATACCGGCATCCTCGAACAGCTTCACCGTGCGATAAACCGTCGAAATCGAAATCTTGGCGTCGACCTTGACGGAGCGGCGATAGAGTTCCTCGACATCGGGGTGATCTTCGGAGTCCTCAAGAATGCGCGCGATCACCCGGCGCTGCTCGGTCATGCGCATGCCGCGTTCAGCGCAAAGCTCCTCAAGGGTTTTGGCTACCTCAGTCATGGCTGCCTTCTCGCTATTCCTGCCGAGAAGGGAACTACCGAAGAACGCGCTTCATGACAAGCGCCGTGGAGGTAGCCCCATTGGCATCCTTATAATAGCCTTTGCGCTCGCCAGCCACCTCGAAGCCAAGCTTGCGGTAAAGGCCGAGGGCGGCGGTATTGCCGTTATCGACTTCCAGGAACATGTTCTCGCCGCCACGAAGGCGTGCTTCGCGCATGGCGGCCTGCATCAGCCGCCAGCCGAGGCCTGAACGCGCGACCTTCGCCTGCACGGCGACCGTCAGGATTTCCGCCTCGCCCGCCACCTGGCGCGCCAGGATGAAGCCCGGCAGCGTCTTTTTCAGGATGGCATTGGTCTGGCGAGCGACAAAGCCGAAGACGGTGTTCTGCGAAAGCAGGCTGTGGAATTCGCCGTCACCCCAAGGGCGGGCAAAGCGCTCGCCATGCAGGACGGAAACGTCGAGGCAATCCTCCGGCTCCATGACGACGATTTCGAATTCCGGTTTCAGCGTCAGATAGGCTTCCAGCATCGTCATACTCTTGCAATCGCATACCCGGCCTGCGGTTTGGCATCGGGTCCGCGCAGATAAAGGGGCTTCGGCTTTCCGGTATTCGGGTTCGCGGCAGCACCAAGACGCGCCACGAGGGAGATCGGGAAGGAGTTGGCGTATTCGCCCGTTGCATCCGGCTTCAGGATCGGGATTGCCGAACCGGTGATCTCGCCGTCGAAACCGGCAGCGAAAGCCTGCGCTTCGGCAATGCTGACCGCCCGGGGCTCATCGAGCGCTGAGCCGTCGGCTGCAAAAGACTGGAGGTAGATTTCGTCCCGCTTGGCATCCATCGCCGCGAGCACTGCGCGGCCAGGCGTCTTTTCGCGCTGGGCGGCGGCCATCACTTCCAGCGTGGTTATGCCGACAGCGGGAATATTGAGGGAAAGCGCAAAGCCGCGGGCTGCGGCAACGCCAACGCGGATACCGGTAAAGGAGCCGGGGCCGATGGTGACGGCAAGGCGGTCGACATCCGAAAGTGCGACGCCCGCCTGATCCAGCGCGCGGTCGACGATACCCATCAGATGTTCAGCATGCCCCTTGCCGATCATGTCCGATGCCTCCCCCAGCATCGTATCCCTGCCGCTGTCATAAATAGCGGCAGCGCAATCCACACCTGCCGTGTCGAGCGCCAGAACGATCATGCTATCAATTTCCGAATAAACTATTGTCGCCTATCCATAAATCCGTCTGGCCGAACCCTAGATGAACGGCCGGACGAATCTTACATTTTAAGCGGCAATCACTTCCTGCACTTCCGGAACAAAATGGCGCAGCAGGTTCTGGACGCCGTGCTTCAGCGTTGCCGTCGAAGACGGGCAGCCGGAGCAGGAACCCTTCATATTGAGGTAAACCTTACCGTCCTTGAAGCCGCGGAAGGTGATGTCGCCGCCATCCTGGGCAACAGCCGGACGCACACGCGTCTCCAGCAGTTCCTTGATGGTGAGCACGATCGATTCGTCACCTTCATCGAAGAACTCATCGCCGGCATCGATGTCTTCCGAGAGGATGGAGGCATCGCCCATGACCGGCTTGCCGGACATGAAATGCTCCATGATCGAGCCGAGAATAGCCGGCTTCAGATGCTGCCACTCGGCATCGTCCTTGGAGACGGAGATGAAATCGTAGCCGAAATAGACGCCGGTCACGCCCGGAATCTCGAAAAGACGGGCAGCGAGCGGCGAAGCCTGGGCTTCATCGGCATTGCGGAATTCGGCCGTGCCGTTTTCCATTACGACCTTGCCAGGAAGGAACTTCTGCGTTGCTGGGTTCGGCGTGGCTTCGGTCTGAATGAACATCTCGCTCTCCATGCGGCGGGCCGTGGCCTCTGCCGTCTTTAGAATTCTTCAAAAGAAAATAAGCCTATTGTCCGGCCGATTCAAGAGACTGATACTCAAGAAATGGCTTAACAGAGGGCGTCGATTTCTTCATTCGTCAGCGTGTCGGGAAGCACGGTGACGGGAATGGGAAAGGCAGCTCCACGTCCTGCGACGGACGAAACCAGCGGTCCCGGTCCCTCCTTGGCGGAGCCTGCGGCAAGCACGAGGATGGCGACGTCCCTGTCTTCCTCGATCACCGCATTGATCTGCTCAGCCGAATTGCCCTCGCGGATGACGATCTCCGGTTCGATGCCGATCGTCTCGCGCACGATTTGTGCGATCTTGGCGACAGTGGCTTCCGCCTCCTCGCGGGCTTCCGCCCGCATGATCTCCTCGACGCCAAGCCATTGCTGAAAATCGCCTTCCGGGATCACATAGAGAAGAACGAGGCCGCCATTGGAATTCTTGGCGCGCCGTCCGGCATAATGGACGGCGCGTTGGCATTCGGGTGTCCCGTCTATCACCGCCATGAATTTGCGGCGATGACCTTCGAGCCGTGAGAGTCGCTTTGATACCATGATGCAAACTCTGACACCTGAGACCAAAAATTTGCAAGCCCCCGTTTTGCACGGGAGCTCTGCATGTCGATCGGACTAGTAGAGGAAGCCGATGATCTCGCGAAGTTCGCGCATCGTCACGTCGGCGCGTGCCCTTGCGCGCTCGTTGCCGTTGCGCAGAATCGCATCGATATGGCTCGTATCGTTCATCAGACGGCGCATTTCGCCTGTTATCGGCGACAGCACCTGGACAGCGAGATCGATCAGCGCCGGCTTGAAGACGGAGAACTGCTGGCCGCCAAATTCGGCGAGCACCTGTTCCCTCGTTTTGTCGGCGAGTGCGGCATAGATCGAGACGAGGTTTTCAGCCTCCGGCCGGTTTTCGAGACCGGCGATTTCGCTCGGCAAGCCATCCGGGTCGGTCTTGGCCTTGCGGATCTTTTTGGAGATCGCATCCTCGTCGTCCATCAGGTTGATGCGCGAAAGATCCGACGGATCGGACTTCGACATCTTCTTCGTGCCGTCGCGCAGCGACATGACGCGCGGCGCCGGCCCGCCGATCAGCGGTTCGACCATCGGGAAATAGGCATGCACAGGCTCGTCGCCGACGGTGATGTCGATCCCGTAATTCGTCTTGCGGATATGCGAGGCGTAATCGAGATTGAACTTCATCGCGATGTCACGCGTCAGCTCGAGGTGCTGCTTCTGATCCTCGCCGACGGGCACATGCGTGGCGCGGTAGACGAGAATGTCGGCAGCCATCAGGCTCGGATAGGCGTAAAGACCCAGCGAGGCCTGCTCGCGGTCCTTGCCGGCCTTGTCCTTGAACTGCGTCATGCGGTTCATCCAGCCGAGGCGGGCGACACAATTGAAGATCCAGGCGAGTTCGGCGTGCTGTGGCACGGCGGACTGGTTGAAGACGATATGCTTTTCAGCGTCGATGCCGGAAGCGATGAAGGCGGCTGCGATCGAGCGCGTCTGCGACAGCATGTCCTCATGGACTAGCTGCGCGGTCAGCGCATGCAGGTCGACGACGCAATAGATGCAGTCGTTGCCGTCCTGGAGCTGCACGAAGCGGCGGATCGCGCCGAGATAATTGCCGAGATGCAGATTGCCCGTCGGCTGAACGCCGGAGAATACGAGCTTCTTGAATTCGCCCATGATGTTGTCCTCGATTAGGCTGGTGGAGGGCCCCAGGGCCAAAGGCCCATGTTGCTAACGCGGGCGCTTATGCACGCGCTCCCGGTCGCAATCAAGAGGCGGTGGGTGCAGCGTGTTGAATGAGGTCGAAGGTGTTGCCGTAAGGATCCGAAAAGACCGCAACGGTGCCATAAACCTCATGTCGCGGCTTCTCCAGAAAGTGAACGCCGGCATCAAGCATCGCTGCGTGATCGCGCGCAAAATCGTCGGTCTTGAGGAAGAAGCCGACACGCCCGCCGGTCTGATTTCCGACAGCAGCTCGCTGCGCTTCATTTGCCGCCTGCGCCAGTAGAAAGGCCGCGCCATCCCCGCTCTTCGGCTTGACGACGACCCAGCGCTTGCCTTCCGGCTGTACTTCGTCCTGAAGGCATTCGAAGCCGAGGGCCTCACAATAGAAGGCTTTGGCACGGTCATAATCGTCGACGACGAGGGTGACGAGAAACAGAGATTGGATCATGAGATCTCCAGATTCGGACGTTTATTCCATTTATATGCAGAAAAGTGCCCGGTTTTACGCCAAATTGATCAGTGTGTTTAGCTAAAACTGAGTATAAAATTTCACAGAAAAGCTTTCTTTGAACTGAAAATCCTCTCGCCGGGCTGGCGGCCCAAGGGGCCGTCGGGATAACCGATCGGAGGGACCATGCAGAACGCTAGTTTGCTCGCCATGGCAGGCCTTTTCGCCCTACAATCAGCAACGACGGCCGTCGGTCAAGATAATCGACGGCAGACCAGTCAACTTCCCAAATACGAGACGCGTATTGCTTACACGATGCAGACCGTCAGCGTTCGCGCCGGCTGCTTCCCGGAGCGATTGCGGGCGGTCCTGTCGCATATCGCGGCAAAGACCGGACGACGGCCGATGATAACTTCGGGCTTCCGGCCACATCCCCGCCGCCACGGTTCCATGCACGGGAAATGCCTTGCGGCTGATATCCGGATTCCCGGCGTGTCAGAGCGCACGATCGTCGCCGCTGCGAAAACCGCACCCGGCATCGGAGGGATCGGCACCTATTGCAATGGCATCGTCCACGTCGATGTCGGGCCGCAGCGACGATGGGTGGATTGCTAAAGCAATTCCAGCAAAAGTGTGCAGCGGTTTTGCGTCCGGAATTGCGAARAAAGGGCGTTAGGCATCTTTCACCGGCGCCGGCTTGCGGTTGAGGTTGCGGCGGATCATGCCGAGGTCCGCCCCGCCGATCAGGAAGGCTGTCGCGAAATAGACGACCATCGAAATCGTAATCAGCAGACCAAGCGTGCCGACCTTGGTCAGAAGCGGTGCGCCCGAGGCAAGCCAGGGCGCCCAGTGCTGCTTGAGGTAGAAGATGACGGCGCCCATGACGGCAGAGGCGACGATCAGCAGGACGGCGCGTTTGGCAAGCGCCCATTCCCATGTCAGATGGCCGCGGCGCAGAAGTGTCGTGAAAAGCAGCACGGTGCTGATCCAGCCGGCCGTGGCTTCGGCTACCGCGATGCCGGGCGCGCCCATATAGGGAAAGAGCGTCAGCGCCGTAGCACAGTTGACCGCGACGGCAACAGCCGAGAAACGCATCGGCGTCTTGGTGTCCTCGCGGGCATAAAAGCCCGGCTGCAGCGCCTTGATCAGCACGAAAGCCGGCAGGCCGATGCCGTAGATGGCCAGTATCGAGCCGACGATGAACGTGTTTTCCTGGTGGAAGGCGCCACGCTCATAGAGCACGCGGATGATCTCGTCGGAGAGGATCCAGAGCGCGAAGGCGGCAGGAATCGTCATGAACAGCACGAATTCGATCGAGCGGTTCTGCAGATAGCCCGCTTCGCGCAATGCCCCACTCTTCAGTGCGCGGGCGAGTTCGGGCAGCAGGACCACACCGACGGCGACGCCGACGACGCCGAGGGGAAGCTGGTAGATGCGGTCGGCATATTGCAGGGCGGCGATAGCGCCTTCGCGCGAAGAGGCGATTGCCTGGCCGATGAGCTGGTTGATCTGCGTAATACCGCCCGTGACGGCCGCTGGAACGGCAAGGATCAGCAGCCGCTTGACGTTCGGTGTCATCTTCGGGAAGCGGAAGCCGATGCTCATGCCGGCATGCAGGACACCGAGATAGACGACGGCGAGCTGCAGGACGCCGGCTGCCAGCACACCCCAGGAAAGATACCACGCCGTCGCCAACGGTTCGGCGCCGGTATAGAGCGCGTAGAACAGCGCGCCGATCATCACCACATTGAGGAAGATAGGCGCGACGGCCGCGGCGAAGAAGTGATGCAGCGAATTCAGCATGCCGCTCATCATCGCCGTCAGCGACATGCACATGAGATAAGGGAACATGACTGCCGCCAGGCGGATGGTGATGCCGAATTTCTCGGGATCATCAGCAAAGCCCGGCGCGATGACGAAGCGCACCAGCAGCGGCATGGAAAGCTCCATCACGATGGTGATGAGCAGCAGGACGGAGAACAGAACACCGAAGACTTCTTCCGAAAAGCGCTTGGCACCATCAGTGCCGTTCGCCTCGATCTCCTTGGCGAAAAGCGGCACGAAGGCGGCGTTGAATGCGCCTTCGGCAAAGAGCCGGCGGAAGAGGTTCGGGAAACGGAAGGCGGCATAGAAAACGTCGGCCATCGGCCCGGTGCCGAGAGCGGCTGCCATCAGCGTTTCGCGGGCAAAACCAAAGATACGGCTTCCGAGCGTGGCGCCGCCGACCGTGGCGAATTTCTTGACGAGGCTCATGCGGGGGAATCGGCTTTCTTTTCGGCGGCGGTAGCGGCAGGGGCGATGATCCCTGATGGCATGCGTTCGCGCAGTTCGTCCTGCTCCTCGGCCATGACCGCTTTCATACGGGCGGTGATATTGGCGCGCTTGCTGTCACCGGAGATCTTCTGGCCGACAAGATCGGTGACGTAGAAAGTATCGATGACTTTTTCACCGAAGGTGGTGATGCGGGCCGACTGGATGTCGAGCGACAGATCGGACAGGACAGCAGTCATTTCCGATAGCAGGCCGGGCCGGTCGAGGCATTCCACCTCGATGACCGTGAACTTGTTCGACAGGCTATTCGTGATCGCCACCGACGGCGGAATGATGAAGGCCTTGCTCTTCTTACGGTTCTTCGCGCGGGTGGCGATCACATCGGGCAGGCGCTTGCGGCCTGACAGCACGTCTTCGATCATCCGGCCGATCGTGCCGGCGCGGCGAAGTTCGTCCTCGTCGTTCGGAAACTCGCGACTGACATGGATCGTATCGAGCGCCCGGCCATCCGAGGTCGTGAAGATCTGCGCATCGACGATGTTGGCGCCGGCTGCCGCACAGGCTCCAGCAATGACGGCGAGCAGGCGCGGATGGTCGGGCGAGAGAACGGTGATTTCGGTGATCGCGTGGAAGCTGTCCGTGCGCACTGTGGTTGCCAGCGCCTGGCCGGCCTTATCCGCCTGGCGGATGAAATGCGCATGGCGGATCTGGTCTTCCAGCGGCACGGAGAGCAGATAGGGCTGGTAATGCAGCTTGGCGTAGGTGCGGCGATCCTTCTGTGGCCAGTCGGAAAGCGCTGCATAAAGCGCTTCGGCGGCAGCCTGCGCGCGTTCCTTGCGCGACACTTCCGAGAAACCGCCGGCGAGCAGCAGTTCCGTTTCATAGTAGAGCGTGCGCAGCAACTGGCCCTTCCAGCCGTTCCACACACCCGGTCCAACGGCGCGGATGTCGCAAATCGTCAGGATCATCAGCATCTTCAGGCGGTCGAGAGACTGAACACGGTCGGCAAAATCGGTGATCGTCTTGCGGTCCGTCAGGTCGCGCGTCTGGGCGACCATCGACATGGTCAGGTGTTCCTCGATCAGCCAGACGACAATCTCGGCCTGCTTCTGCGACAGGCCRAAGCGSGCRCWGAGYTTGCGGGCRACRCGSGCGCCGGCRATCGAATGRTCTTCCTGSCGGCCCTTGGCAATATCGTGCAGCAGCACGGCGACATAAAGCGCCTCGCGGTCCTCGATATGCGGCATCAGCTTGTTGGCGAGCGGATGCAGCTCCTCCGCCTTGCCCTTGTCGATCTCTGACAGCACGTCGATGGCGCGGATCAGATGCTCGTCGACCGTATAGTGATGATACATGTTGAACTGCATCATCGCGACGATCTTGCCGAATTCGGGAATGAAGCGGCCAAGCACGCCGGCCTCGTTCATGCGCCGCAGGATGAGGGCGGGGTCGCGCTTGGAGGTGAGGATCGACAGGAAAAGCCGGTTGGCCTCGTCATTCTCGCGCAGATCGTTGTTGATGAGGCCGAGCGAACGCGTGACGCGCTTCAGCGCATCGGGATGGAATTCCAGCCCATTGATATCGGCCACATGGAACAGGCGGATGATGCTGACCGGATCACGCTTGAAGACATCGGGATTGGCAAGCGCAATGCGGCCGCGATCTTCGACGAACTCGACGCTGCCGGGGATCTTGCGATTGCGGTGGGTAAAGCGGTTGATGACGCCCGTCAGACCGGGGATCGACTTCGCCTGCTGGTCTTCGAGCGCGGCGCAGAGGATGCGCGTCAGGTCGCCGACATCTTTAGCCACCAGGAAATAGTGCTTCATGAAACGCTCGACGGCCGAAAGGCCGGGGCGGGAATGATAGCCGAGCGCCTCGGCGATCTCGCGCTGGATATCGAAGGAAAGACGTTCCTCCGCTTTCCCGGTCAGGAAATGCATGTGGCAGCGCACGGCCCAGAGAAAGTCGTCGGCCTTCTCCAGAAGCCGGTATTCCTGCTTCGACAGCACGCCGAGCGGCACCAGATCGGCCGGGTCGCGGACATGATAATAATATTTCGAAATCCAGAAGAGCGTATGCAGGTCACGAAGGCCACCCTTGCCCTCCTTGACGTTCGGCTCGACGAGATAGCGCGTGTCGCCGGCCTTACGGTGGCGTTCGTCGCGTTCGGCAAGCTTGGCGGCAATGAATTCCGGCCCCGTGCCGGTGACGATTTCCTTGTCGAAGCGGGCTTCCAGCTCCGTCTCCAGCGACTTCAGGCCGCAGATGTAGCGCATCTCCAGGATGGCGGTGCGGATCGTCATGTCGGATTTGGAAAGCGCGATGCATTCCTCGATGGTGCGGGTCGCGTGGCCGACCTTGAAGCCCATGTCCCATAGCATGTAGAGCATGAACTCGACGGCTTTATGCGTCTCTTCCGCTGGCTTCGGCAGGAAGAGAAAGAGCAAGTCGATATCGGAGCCCGGCGCCAGTGTGTCGCGCCCGTAGCCGCCGACCGCCGTGACTGCGAATTTGTCCTTCTGCTTCGGGAAGACATGCGCGGTGGCGAAATTATAGAGAACGGTTATGATCTGGTCCTGCAGCCAGGAAATGCGGTGGGCGCAATCAAGCCCGCCGCCCTGGGCGTTGAGCAGTTCGCGCGCCTTGTTGCGTCCTTCGACGCTGGCTTTCTTCAAAACGGCAAGAAGATCGCTCCGCAGCACGTCGGGACGGTTGCGGTTGGCTTCGGCAATGGCGTCGCATTGTCCCTGCAGCAATTCCACATCGAGGATGTCGGAAAAATCGATGTCCTGCGTCGCCATCGGCCGGGCGGTTACCTCTTCGGTCCGGGCCGCTTGCTCATGGCGCGCCTCTGATTTGATCTGCATGCGCTATAGCCTCTTTGCCCGCGGATTGACACAGGCCTCCATATTCCATGAACCTTTAAATTTGGCGAAATGGTGTTGGCAAGCCGTCGGCCGCGGACGCTTTGCCGCAAGTCCTTAGGCTGAAGCCTGCGTCAGCAGCGTATCGAGAACCTGCCGCGTTTCACTCATGATGCCATTGAGCGTCGCCTTGTCGCATTCGCGGTATCCAGCGTCAATGATTGCACCGCTGAGCTCGCCGATCTTCAAGCAGGAGCCGGTAATCTTCGCCATGCCGATCGGCGTATTCCAGCCGCGCGCCTCCAGATTAGCATCAGATTGTTTCATAATCTCCAGCATCGATACGATGACGGAGAGGCGCTGGGTTTCCTGAAGCAGTTTTTCCATGAACATCGGGGAATTCCTACTTCATCTTTTTCTTGAGATCGTAGAGCGCATCGAGCGCCTCGCGCGGTGTCATATCGTCGAGGCTCATCGCCTTCAGGGCTTCCTCGACCTTGGACGGCCCGCGGGTCGCCTCCTCGCGGCGCACAGCGACCTGGAAGAGCGGCAAATCGTCGATCAGTTGGCTTGCCGGGTTCTTGCGGTCGGCATCCTCAAGACGGGTCAGCACGTCGCGCGCCCGCGCCACGACCGAAGCCGGCAGGCCGGCGAGCCGCGCGACCTGAATGCCGTAGGACCGGTCGGCTGCACCTGGACCGACCTCATGCAGGAAGATGACGTCGCCGTCCCATTCCTTCACGCGCATCGTTGCGTTCGATAGCCGGGCAAGCTTTTCGGAAAGCACGGTCAGCTCATGGAAATGCGTCGCGAAAAGCCCGCGGCAGCGGTTGGCTTCGTGCAGATGCTCGACAGCCGCCCAGGCGATGGAAAGACCGTCGAAGGTCGCAGTACCCCGGCCGATCTCGTCGAGAATGACCAGCGAGTGCTCGCTCGCCTGATTGAGGATCGCCGCAGTCTCGACCATCTCCACCATGAAGGTGGAACGCCCGCGCGCCAGATCGTCGGATGCGCCGACGCGCGAGAACAGCCGGTCGACGATGCCGATATGCGCTGACGTCGCCGGCACGAAGGAACCCATCTGCGCAAGAATGGCGATCAGCGCATTCTGACGCAGGAACGTCGATTTACCGCCCATGTTCGGGCCGGTCAGAAGCCAGATCGCCCCATCCTTGCCATCGGAGACGGGCGACAGATCGCAATTATTGGCGACGAAAGGACCGATGGACTGGCGTCGCAGTGCCTGTTCGACGACGGGATGGCGCCCACCCTCGATCGCAAACATCTTCGAGCCATCGACCAGCGGCCGGCAATAGGCCTGCTCTTCGGCAAGCAGTGCCAGACCTGCAGCGACATCGATGACGGCAAGCGCCCGCGCGCCGGCCTTGATCGCTTCGGCCTCGGCAACAGTCGCCTCCCTCATCCGGTCGAAGGCTTCGAGCTCGATCTGCAGCGCGCGGTCGGCGGCGTTGGCGATGCGGCTTTCGAGATCGGCAAGCTCGGTCGTGGTGAACCGCATGGCATTTGCCATCGTCTGCCGATGGATGAAGCGAGCCTTCGCCTCGGCCGTATCGGTCATTGGTCCGGCATTGCCGGCGGTGACCTCTATGAAGTAACCGAGGATATTGTTGTGTTTGATCTTCAGCGATTTGATGCCGGTCTCTTCGGCATATTGCAGCTGCAGGCCTGCAATGACCCGGCGCGACTGGTCGCGCAGCGCCCGAACCTCGTCGAGATCGGCATTGGCACCGTCGCGCAGGAAGCCACCATCGCGTTTTAAGAGCGGCAGCTCTTCGGCGAGGTTATCCGCAAGCAAGGTTTCGAGCTCGGACGGCAGAGCCTGCAGCCCCATACGCGCCTGTTCCAGCTCCTCCGGCAGCATCGCGCTTCCCAGCAGATCGGCGATATGCGCGGCTGCGCCAAGCCCTTGGCGGATCGCCCAGAGATCACGCGGACCGCCGCGGTCGAGCGCCAGGCGGGAGAGCGCCCGCGGCATGTCGGGTACGTGTTTCAGTGCGTCGCGCAGATCGCCGCAGAGCGACGGTTCCTGCATCAGGAAGCCGATCGAATCCAGGCGCTCGTTGACGCGGGCGGGATCGGTGAGCGGCGACATCAGCCGTTCGGCAAGCAGTCGTGCCCCACCGCCGGTGGTCGTGCGGTCGATCGCCTTCAGCAGCGCACCGTTGCGATCACCGGAGAGTGTGCGTACAAGTTCCAGATTGGCGCGTGTGGCCGGATCGATGAACAGCGTCGAGGCGCCGCTCTCCCGTTCCGGTCTGCCGAGCGGCGGCCGTTCGGCAATCTGCGTCTTCTCCACATAGGCGATGGCGGCTGCCGCGGCTGCAAGCTCGGCGCGTGAGAAACTTCCAAAACCGTCGAGCGTCGAAACGTCGAAGTAGCGCGCTATACGGGTTTCTGCCATCGCACTGTCGAAAAGCACAGCCGGCTGTGGAACGGCGGTGCGGCCGAGTACATCGAAGACAGACTTCAGTTCGCCGTCATAAAACATCGTATCCGGTACGATGAGTTCGCGCGGATCGATGCGCAGGATGTCGGCGAGCAGTCGCGATGCATCGGTTTCCGCCAACCGGAAGACGCCGGTGGAAATATCGATCCAGGCAAGCGCCAGAACCGGCTCGGAAGAGCCTCGGATACGCGACAGCGTCATAAGATAGTTCGATTCCGAGGGCGAAAGCAGCCTCTCCTCGGTAATGGTGCCCGGCGTGACGAGGCGGACGACATCGCGCTTGACGACCGATTTCGCCCCGCGCTTCTTGGCTTCCGCCGGGTCTTCCACCTGCTCGCAGACGGCGACGCGATAGCCGAGCGCAATCAGCTTCTGCAGATAATCGTCGGCCGCATGCACAGGCACGCCGCACATCGCAATATCCTGCCCCATATGCTGGCCGCGCTTGGTGAGCGTGATGCCGAGCGCGCGCGAAGCCTCGAGCGCATCCTCGAAGAACAGCTCGTAAAAATCGCCCATGCGATAGAAGAGCAGCGAATCCGGATTGTTCGCCTTGATCTCGATAAACTGTTCCATCATCGGCGTCGCCGAGGCGCGGCTTTCTTCAGTCGCGAGCTCGGCTGCCGAGAAGGCTTCGTTTCTGATGTCTATTCGTGCGTTCACGGAGGTGCAGTTTTTCCCAAAAAAACAGGTGCCAACCCTATCCGCGCGCCGCTATAGATGACAACAGCAATTGGGGAAGAGGAAAACGTCACCCACAGACGTTTGGAGGAGGCATGTCCCAGATGGAGAAGAAAGAACGGCCGGTGACCTCTGTTACCGATCAGGAAGCGCTCGAATTTCACGCGATGGGTCGGCCGGGCAAGCTGGAGATCAACCCGACCAAGCCGATGGCGACGCAGCGCGACCTCTCGCTGGCCTATTCTCCGGGTGTCGCGGTGCCGGTCAAAGCCATCGCCACCGATCCGGCCACGGCCTATGATTATACGACCCGCGGCAATATGGTTGCCGTCATTTCCAATGGCACGGCCATTCTCGGTCTCGGCAATCTCGGCGCGCTTGCCTCCAAGCCGGTCATGGAAGGCAAGTCAGTCCTCTTCAAGCGTTTCGCCGATGTCGATTCCATCGACCTTGAAGTCGATACGGAAAATGTCGACGAATTCATCAACTGCGTGCGTTTCCTCGGTCCGTCCTTCGGCGGCATCAATCTGGAAGACATCAAGGCGCCGGACTGTTTCGTCATCGAAAGCCGTCTGCGGGAGCTGATGGATATTCCTGTTTTCCATGACGATCAGCACGGCACCGCGATCATTGCCGCCGCCGGCCTCATCAACGCGCTGGAACTGACCGGCCGCGATCTCAAGACCACCAAGCTCGTCTGCAACGGTGCTGGCGCTGCCGCCATCGCCTGCGTCGAACTCATCAAGTCGATGGGTTTTGCGCCTGAGAACATCATCCTCTGCGATACCAAGGGCGTCATCTATCAGGGTCGTACCGAAGGCATGAACCAGTGGAAATCGGCGCATGCGGCAAAGACCGATACCCGCACGCTGGAAGAAGCCATGAAGGGCGCTGACGTCGTTTTCGGCCTGTCGCAGAAGGGCGCCTTCTCCGAGGAGATGATCAGCTCCATGGCCGACCGGCCGATCATCTTCGCCATGGCCAACCCTGACCCGGAAATTACGCCCGAGGAAGTTGCTCGTGTCCGTGACGACGCCATCATGGCGACGGGCCGTTCGGACTATCCGAACCAGGTCAACAACGTGCTGGGCTTTCCCTATATCTTCCGCGGCGCCCTCGATGTCCGCGCCTCGACAATCAATGATGCGATGAAGATTGCCGCTGTGAAGGCACTCGCCAGCCTTGCCCGTGAAGACGTGCCCGATGATGTTGCGGCCGCCTATCAGGGCAATCGTCCGCGTTTCGGTGCGCAATACATCATCCCGGTTCCCTTCGATCCGCGACTGATATCCGCCATTCCGGCCGCCGTTGCCGAAGCGGCGATCGAAAGCGGCGTCGCCCGCAAGATCATCACCGACATGGCTGGCTACAAGCGGGAGCTGTCGGCCCGCCGCGACCCGATCGCATCCACGCTCGCCAGCCTCTATGAGCGCGTGCGCCGCCATCCGAAGCGCGTGGTCTTTGCCGAGGCCGAGGAAGAGCAGGTGATGCGCGCCGCAATGTCTTACGCCAATCAGCAGCTTGGCACCGCGATCCTGCTCGGCCGCGAGGATCTGATCCGTGCAACGGCCGAACGCGCCGGCATCGACCTCAATCGTCCGGGCCTCGAGATCGTCAACGCCCGCATCTCGACCCGCGTCGAGGCCTATATCGATTATCTCTATGCCCGCCTGCAGCGGAAGGGCTACTTGCACCGCGATGCGCAGCGCCTGATCCATAATGACCGCAACCATTTCGCTGCCACCATGGTGGCGCTTGGCGATGCCGATGGCATGGTGACGGGCATCACCCGCAACTATTCGACGGCACTCGAAGATGTGCGCCGCTGCATCGACCATAAGCCGGGCCATCGAGTGATCGGCGTGTCGATCGCGCTTTGCCGCGGCCGCACGGTCTTCGTTGCCGACACTGCGGTTCACGATATGCCGACGGCCGAGGAGCTTGCCGATATTGCTGAGGAGGCCGCAGGTCTCGCGCGCCGCATGGGCTACCAGCCGCGCGTCGCGTTGCTCGCCTATTCCACCTTCGGGCATCCCTCGGGTGAACGTTCGGAGCGCGTCCGCGAAGCTGTGAAGATCCTCGACAAGCGTCGCGTCGATTTCGAGTATGATGGTGAAATGGCCGCCGACGTTGCCCTGAACCGTAAGGTGATGGAGCAATATCCCTTCTGCCGCCTCTCCGGTCCGGCCAACGTCCTCGTCATGCCGGCATTCCACTCGGCATCGATCTCGACGAAGATGCTGCAGGAACTCGGCGGCTCGACGGTCATCGGACCCATCCTCGTCGGCCTCGACAAGGCGGTGCAGATCACCTCGATGGGCGCCAAGGACAGCGATATCGTCAACATGGCTGCGATTGCGGCCTATGCTGCCGGCTCCTGATAAAGAAGAGAGCGGACCGCTCACGCGGTCTGCTCTCAGACCAGCCTAGCCCGCAAAAGCGATCAGATTTCCATCCCGATCGCATACGATGAATGTTCGTGCACCCCAGGGCTCCAGCCTCAGTGGCTGATGAAACGGAACGCCGTTTGCGGTGTATTCGAGAAACAGCGCCTTCACGTCATCAAGCGTAATCGTCGCCGAGAGGATATCCCTCTCGCGCTGGCGAAGCTCCGGATGGAAGGCAGGCATGTCAACGTGCCGGAGGTTAAGCCTCGCTGCACCGCGAACGACCTGTGCGTAAAAGGGTGGTTCGCCATAAACGAAGGCAAGAGCGAAGCCCAACTTCTGTGTGTAGAAATCGCAGGCGGCCTGGATATCGCTCACGAAAAGCTGCGGCTGGGCATCAAGCAACGTCGGTTGGGATGTGGATTTTTGTTCGGCTGTTGCACTCATGTCGGCGAAATCCTTTTTCAGCGCCGCCCAGCTTTCGAATCCCTCCTGTGCCGCCACGAGTTCCTGCGCATCCGCAAGCTTGAACTCAAGCTCGAGGATTTGCCGGTCACTGAGATGGCGGTAGCGGGCAAGCCAATAGCGGATTTCCGGTGCAACAGGATAATAACGATCCTGATGCCACCGTTTGAACCGCTTGGCTTTCTTCCGGAGATTCTCGAAATTCGGCATGGCGCAAGGTTTTGATGTTGTAGGCGGGCATAGCCCAGCCGGCACCATTGCCGATGCGCCCTACTGAAAACGCCGAAAGAGAATGAATTGACGAGGCACCGCCGTCAAGCGGCAGCCGTCAGCTTGCAAAACGGCCTGCGTCCGCACCGTAATAGTTGAGATACCGGTCGGAAATGCTTGATATCGGCAGCACGATCAGCACGTCGGTCGTGTTGAACGCCTGATCAACGACAGCGTGGGAGCCGACCATTGCGCCGAGGCGCAGGTAACCCTTGATGAGCGGCGGCAGCGCCATCAGTGCCCTTTTCGGATTGACACCTTCAGCCGGCATAAGGTCCATGTCGCGCGCCAGATGCGGCAGCGCGCCGACGGCCCATTCATCCTTGGCGAGTACGCTGTGATAGAGGAAGGAGAGAGCCAGCGCATGACTTTCCGGGTGAACGCCCGGGAAGGAGGCGCAGCCGAACATGGCGCTCATGCCGTGCTTCAGCGCATAGGCCCAATTACCCTGCCAGAGCAGTTCGACGATGCGCTTGGTGCGGTATTCCGGCAGCACGCAGGAGCGGCCAAGCTCCATGAAGCGCTTGTCGGGGTGGCGGGCAATGAGCTCGTTGATTGCAAATTCCGAAGCCGAGT
This sequence comes from Rhizobium sp. 01T437, assembly GCF_056398505.1. NCBI lineage: Bacteria > Pseudomonadati > Pseudomonadota > Alphaproteobacteria > Hyphomicrobiales > Rhizobiaceae > Rhizobium > Rhizobium sp. 01T437. The sequence continues at coordinate 243,755 of NZ_JBFTPM010000006.1, read as the reverse complement.
AAAAACCGCCATTGGCCATGGCGACGTCCTGTCTGAGCAGGCGGTAGGTACCGACGATCTGGTCTTCGGCATCGCCCTCGATCGAGCGGTCGAGAACGAGAAGGTGGTCGCAGAAGGCGTCATAGGCATCGAAGTCCCGCTCGCGGCGCATGGCGTCCGCTGGCAGCTGAGCCTTCATTTCCTCGACGAAAACGCGGTAGCGCACGGCCTGCGCGGCATCGATCTCACGCGCGCTGCGGGCAAGGCGGGTCTCTAGATTGCCGATGCGGCCGAGAACATCGCCTTCCTTCGGGGCGGCAGCTGTCGAGGGCCGAGCGGCCTCGGCAGTAGCGTCACAATTAAGGATGTCAACAGACATGGCGATTCTCCCGTCTCCGGCCTATCACACGCCATAAAACACTTATGTACGACAGGAAAGTGACATACCGAATTTGTGCACGCAAGAAACGTGCCGTTTTCCCCAGCTTTAGCGCGCCTCAGCCCGGCGGGCTGAAAGAGCAACAACCGCCTGTACTTCGGTGAGCAGCCTGACCGGATCCACCGGCTTCACCATGACGCGATTGGCGCCGTTGAGCAAGACCTGTCGCCGCGATTCGTCGCTCTTGTCCGCAGTCAAAACGATGACCGGAACCGGTTGAAGATCGAGCCGACGTTCGTGTCCGCGCAGGCGTCCGAGCATGTCGATACCGTTGCCGCCGGGCATGGAAAGATCGCTGATGATGATGTCGGGCCTGTCGTCACCAAGCGCACAATCGAGCAGGGTTTCGAAATCATCCACATGCCTGACCGAGTGGCCGCCTTTTTCCAGCATGACGCGCACCAGCATGGCGTTGATCGGATCGTCCTCGCCGAGGAGGACCGAAAGGCCGTCGCCCACCGCCGTCCGTTCTGCAATGGACGGGCCGAGGCCGGGCTGGTTGTCGTTCAGCGCATCGCGCTTCTCCATGCCACGCATGCGTCCGCGCAGCACGTCGATCAGCGACTGCTCGCGCAGCGGCCGGATCAGCCACGCATCGAAGAGGTCGAGCGAATAGGAGTTCCGCTCTTCCGGATTGACGAGCAGCACTTTGCGCAGGCCGAGTGCCGCGATCTCCGTGCGATCGGCGATATGCAGCGAGAATTCCTCGGACATGCGGTGATCGACGATGATATCGGTCGGCCGGTCACCGCTGCGAGCGAGCGACAGCAAGCTTTCGCGCGCCGCCTCGCCGTCGGCGACGAGGTGGCAGCGCCCGCCGAGCGTCGTGATCGTCTCGGCAATCGCTCTGCGCGCTGCACCCGCCGGGGCAAGCAGCACGATGCTGTTTCCCGCCAGCAATGCATTCCGGCTGGCTTTATCCTCATCCGAAAGTTCGACGGGGAAACGGATGGTGAACTGGCTGCCCTTGCCCCTCTCGCTTGCAACTGTCAGTGAGCCGCCGAATTCGCGCATGATGCGGGCGGAGATTGCAAGGCCGAGGCCCGTGCCGTTGCTCTTCTGGGCAAGCGAGCCGCCCTGTTCGAATTCCCCGAATATGCGGGCCTGCTCCTCCGCCGTCATGCCAGGCCCGGTATCCGTCACGGATATCACCAACTCGCCGGCCGCCCTGGAGACGTGGATGAAGACACCGCCGGTCTGCGTGAATTTCACCGCATTGCCGATGACGTTGAAAAGCACCTGCCGCAGCCGCGCCGGATCGAAGCTCATCAGCTCCGGCACATCGGCGGAGACCGTGGCGCCGATCTCGATACCCTTTTCATGGGCGCGGTGCGCCAGCATTTCCACGACGCTTTCGACGAGCTTGCGCAGCGATTCCGACCGCGGGCGGAGCTGGAAACGGCCGACCTCGATGGTGGAGAAGTCGAGCAGATCCTCGACCAGCTGCGTCAACGCATGGCCGGACTGGCGGATGCTGGTCAGATAGTTCTGCTGTTCCTGCGTCAGCTTCGTTTCGGAAATCAGATGCGCCATGCCGAGAATGCCTGATAGAGGCGTGCGGATTTCGTGGCTGACCGTGGCGAGCAGCCGAGATTTGGCGGCGCTGTTATACTCGGCCTTCTGCCGCGCCTCCTCACGGCTTTCGGCGGCAAGCCGCTCTTCAGTCACGTCGCGTGCGATGCTCTGCAGAAGCAGGCGTCCGTTTGCCGGATCACGGGTCACGACATCTTGCCAGAGAAAGATGCGCTGTCCGGCCGGTGTTGAAATCTCCACATCGTATCGATGCGGTTGCGGGCCGGGACGGAAGGCGAGGCCGATCTCTTCACAGGTCTGGCCTTCAGGTTTGGCGCGCCCGGTCAGGTGGCGGAAGGTATCGTTGGCGCCGATGATGCGCCGGTCCATCATGCGGGTAACGACGATATCGCCGAGCACGTCATGGACCGTGCCGAGCAGACCGGTCGCATTGACACGTTCCGTCGTCTCCGGGCTACGGCCGCCGGGCCGGTTTCCGTTCCTGAAAAGAACAGCAAGATAGCCTGCAATCGCGGAGATCAGGATGAGGCCGAGGCCCGCCATGAGCGGCCCGCCCCAATGAGAAAGCAATAGCAGCAGGATCGCCGAAATGAGACCTGCTCCGCCGAGCCAATGGAAGAGCAATGGATGCAGGGAGCGAAGGGTAGCCGGCGACGTCAATTCACCCGCCGTCCGGCCTCGATAGGCCCTAACGGCGGCTCCGCCGAACGCGGCGGACAATCGTTCCTGTAGCTGCGCCATACTCTGCATGCAGTTCAGCTAACATATTGCCCGTTCCGAATGTTTTCAGGAATCCGCTAAAAATTTAGTGATCCGCCTTTTTCGGCTTCTGCAGCATCTCATCGAGAATGACGCAGCCGGCGCCGACAGTGATGAAACTGTCGGCGAGATTGAAGACAGCGAAAGACCAGGTTTCCGTGTGAAAGAGGATGTAGTCGATCACATGGCCATAGGCGAAACGGTCGATGAGATTGCCGATCGCCCCCGCAATGATGAGCGCATATCCGAGATGCGCCAGCCAGCGGTCTTTGGCCGTGCGATGCCAGAGATAAAGCACGAAGGCGACGATGATCAGACGCATGCCGACGATGAACCACCCATCCATGCCCGACAGCATCGAGAAGGCAACGCCGAGATTGTAGGTGCGGTAGAGCGCCAGCATCGGAATGACGGGAATGGCTTCCTGCAGCGGCAGATAGTGGTCGACGGCGATCTTGACGATCTGGTCGAGGATGACGGCGATCACGATGAAGATCAGGATCGGCAGCGGTCGCGAGAAGAGCGCCGGGCGTGCGGTCGCAAGATCAGTCATTTGCCCTCGGACAGTGAGAGGAGATGGCGGCGTGCCTCGAAAAGCATGACGGCGGTGGCAACGGCGAGATTGAGGGAATCGGCGCGGCCCTGCTGGGGAATGCGGGCAAGCGCATCGGCTTCCTTGGCAAGCTGGTCCGGCAGGCCGGATTGTTCGTTGCCCATCAACAGCACGACCGGTTTTTTCTTGTAATCGATCGTGCGGTAATCGACCGAGCCGGCAAGGTGGGTCGCAACGACGGAAACGCCGGCATGCTTCTTCCAGGCGGTGAATTCCTCTGCCGTCGCATGGGCAACCGGAACGGCAAAGACCGAGCCCATGGTGGCCCGCACCGTTTCCAGCGAGAAGGGATCGGTCGTCTCGCCGACAAGGATGACGCCGGAAGCGCCGGCCGCATCGGCTGTGCGGATGATCGTTCCGAGATTGCCGGGATCGCGCACGCGGTCGAGCGCTACCCAGGTCTCGCCATCCTTTGGCCTGATATCCCTAAGCTTCGTCCAGCGTGTTTCGAAAATGCCGACCACCATCTGCGGATTGTCGCGCCGGGTGATGGAGGAAATCACCTTCTCGTTGACTTCGAGCACGAGACCGCCGGATGCGACGGTCTTTGCTGCCATCTGTTCGACCAGCGGCTTGCCCTTGGCGGCCTTGGCATAGACAAGCGTGCGGATCGTCCAGCCGAGCTCGATCGCATCTATGACGAGCTTCAGCCCTTCGGCCATGAAGGTGCCGCTCTCTTCGCGCGACTTCTTGTTGGTCAGCGCCTTGATGTCCTTGATGATCGGATTGGCAAGCGAGGTGACTTCCTTCACATGCCCGACCTTGCGAGGGCCGCGATCGTGGAATTCGTTCATTTCGGCACCCAGCGGGAAAAGAGAGATGTGGAGAGTGCGCGGCCCGGCGTTTTACCGTCAAGGCCGGCCTCGCGGATGACGAGTTCGCCTGACTCGACGACGCCGCCTGCGCCGCGCATCGTCTCGCGCATCAGTTCATGGATGGAATAGAAGCTTGCCCGGATCGAATAGGCCGTCAGCACGAGGCCAACCGCCTTCGGCGACAGGATCTCGCGGCAGATATCCAGCATCAACGGCAGGTGCTCGAAAAGGTGCCAGACCTCGCCATTCGGACCGCGGCCGAATTTCGGCGGGTCGGTGAGGATAATGTCGTACTGGCTGCCGCGCCGTTCCTCACGCAGGATGAATTTCATCGCATCCTCGCAGATCCAGCGGATCGGCAGCTTTTCCATGCGTCCCAACGCCTGGTTTTCACGCGCCCAGCCGATCGCCTTCTTCGAGGCATCGACATGGGTGACTTCCGCACCGGCAGCCGCTGCGACCAGCGAGGCAACGCCCGTATAACCGAAAAGGTTCAGCACCTTCAGCGGCCGTCCGGCGCTTTCCACCTGTTGCTTCATCCAGCTCCAGTGAACGATCTGCTCTGGAAAGACCCCGACATGCCGGAAAGAGGTGAAGCGCCCGAAGAAATCGACACCGAGCAGGTTGAGCGGCCAGGTTTCGCCAAGCGCTTCCTTCGGAAAACGCCAGCGGCCGGTGCCTTCTTCATCCGTATCGCCGGTGAAGGCAGCATCGACCTTCTCCCAGACATGGGCGGGCAGCGACGGCTGCCAAAGCGCCTGTCCCTCCGGCCGCACGACCCGATAGGGGCCGTATTGTTCAAGCTTCTGGCCATTGCCGCTGTCGATCAGATGGAAATCGCCAGCACCCGTCGATTCCAGGATGACAGGTACGCGCTCTGCCGGCCGCTCGCCGTGGCGCGCCGTCAGCGGGCGTTCTATTACCGCTGGAACGGCTGCCGGTGGGCGCTGTTCGCGCGTTGGTGTCGCCTTAACGGGCGTCTTTTCCGGTTTTGTAGGCCGCACATCGGAGCGGCGTCCGCCGGAAGGGCCTGTCGCTACCTTCGCGCCAGGCCGGCGTTCTCTTTGTTTCAACGTGGTCTTCCGCGTCTTAATTCAATTGAGCCAGTGCAAATAGCATTCCGCCCGACCTTGGCAAAGCGCTTTCCCGTTATGATATGGTCAGATCATGGAAATGGGGAATTGCTGATGGACCTGATCGGGGAGGAGCGCATCGCCGCGCGGCGGGATGTCGTATGGGCGGCCATGAACGATCCCGATATCATCAGGCAATGCATTCCCGGCTGCCAGAGCGTGGAAAAGCTGTCGCCCACGCAATTCCTGGCAACCGTCAAAGTCGGCTTCGGCCTGTTTTCTGTGACGCTCCACGGCGAGATCAAGCTTTCGAATGTCGATGCGCCGCGCAGTTACACCATCGCCGCGGAAGGGCGGGGCGGCATTGCTGGTTTTGCCAGGGGCGAAGCCGACGTCACCTTGGTGGATGAGGGGCTGCACACCCTGCTGCGTTATAGTGCGGACGGCGATACGGGTGGCCGGATTGCCGAGCTCGGCGGCCGGCTGATCCGCACCACGCTGGAAAAGCTCGCGCGACGCTTCTGGGGGAGCTTCAATGCGGCCGTCATCGAAAAGGCCGTAAGCTAGGCACATGGGCTTGGCATCATCGATAATCCCTTTTACGCAAGACCGATGACCTGGAAAATCCGACCCAACTGCCCCGAAGACGCGATGCAGCTTGCCGATATCTACCTGTCCGTCCGACGCCAGACCTTTACCTGGGTCGATCCCGGCAAATTTCATCGGGAGGATTTTGCCGCCCATACCAACGGCGAGGTCGTTTCCGTCTGTGAGGGGGCTGACGGGAAAATAGCTGGTTTTATCTCGATCTGGGCGGCGGATGATTTCATCCACATGCTCTATATCCTGCCCGAATTCCAGGGCAAAGGCGCAGGAACCGCCCTGCTGCAATCGCTCCCCGGCTGGCCAGAGCATAACTATCGGCTGAAATGCCTCATCAACAACCGCGACGCCAAGGCCTTCTATCTGGCACATGGCTTTCAGGTCACCGGCAGAGGCGCCTCACCCGAAGGCGATTATGAAGAGCTGAGTTTCACTCCGGCGCCAGTGGAATAGCGGCAGTCACCGTGAGGGCAGTTGCCCGACGATCTCTTCCGCGCGCGTCTTGTGACGATCTGCTTCGCCCTGCCAGCGGATCGCCTCCTTGGCTTCGACGCGTGCGCGCTTGCGGTGCTTGCCCTGGTTGAACCAAGTCGCAGCAGAGCCCACCAGCATGCCGATGATGAAAGCGATCAGCAGGAAAACGAAGAACGGCGCGGCGAGCGAAAGAACCTGATCCTCCGGCCGAAACGGATTGAAGGCAAGCGTTACACTCTGCCGGTTGGCGACGCAGAAGATAATCAGGATGACACCAAGCGGCAGCAAAATCAAAAGGTTGATGATCTTCTTGGTCATGTCGGTCTCCGCGCCGGTTTAGCGAAGGCAAGCTTCGTGGACGCCAGAATAGAAGTGCGGCGGCGAAGTTCAAGTGCGGCTTGATGCCTGATGCCGAGGATCAATCCTCTTCGTCGGCCTGTCCCGGGTTCAGGCGCTCGCGCAGTTCCTTGCCGGTCTTGAAGAAGGGGACCCACTTCTCCTCGACGAAGACCGTATCGCCGGTGCGCGGGTTGCGGCCGGAGCGGGAAGGGCGGTTCTTTACGGAAAATGCACCGAAGCCGCGCAGTTCGACGCGGTTGCCGGCGGCAAGTGCATCAGTGATCTCGTCGAGGACCGCATTGACGATATTTTCGACATCGCGGTGGTAGAGATGCGGATTGCGTGCCGCAACAATCTGCACCAATTCGGACTTGATCACGGTCGCCCCCTTAAATTATTGATTTCTTATTCAATCCTGGCCAACCTGCCAAACTGAAAGCAGCCCGTCAAGAAGCAACTTTGGGGGCAGGATGCCGTTGAGATCCTGGCTTTTGACAAGATCACCATAACCAAGGATCGTAATCAACCGGGAAACAGCTCCAGCGAGCAAGAAGGGCGTGTTGCTCTTCTTGTCCCAGTCGACAACCGGCAGTTTGTCGCTGACGTTTCGGGAGGTCAGATAGGCGCGGATTTCGGGCTGTCCACCGACCGCATCGATGAGTTTCACCTTCAGCGCCTGCCGGCCCGTATAGATCGTTCCGTCGGCAAGTTTCAGCACCTCGTCATGCGGCAATTTGCGCCGGTCGGCAACGAGGTTGACGAACCAGTCGTAACTGTCGAGAACCATGTTGCGGATCATGGCCTTGGCTTCTTCACTGGTGTCGTGGAACGGCGAGGGTTCGGCCTTGAGCGGAGAGGATTTGATCTCCTGCAGCGAGACGCCGAGCTTGTCGAGCAGTGGCTGGATCTGCGGGTATTGGAAGATGACGCCGATCGAGCCGGTGATCGAGCTTTCGCCGGCGATGATCGTATCGCCGGCCGTCGCAATCATATAGCCGGCGGAGGCTGCAAGCGTCCTGACGTCGGAGACGACGGGCTTCTTTTCTGAAATCGCCCGGATCGCCTTGAAGATCTTTTCGCCGCCATAGGTCGTGCCGCCCGGCGAGGAGATCGAGATCACGACTGCCTTGACCTGATCATTGTCCTTGATCTTTTCCAGTCGCTCGAGCAGCTCATCATCATCGGTGATCAGGCCGGAGATCGTCACATGGGCGATATGGGGCCGCGCGGTGCTGCCTTCGCCGAAGGCAAAATTATAAAGCGCAAAGCCGAGCGCGACGAGCAGCACGACCGCGGCAAGGCGCCAGAAGCCAAGCCTGCGGCGCAGCAGCCGGCGGTCTGCGATGATCGAGCTGTCCATTCCAACCTCCAGAGACGAAACCCAACGGCGGTGCTCCGCCGCTGGGGAGATAAGGCGCGAGCTGCCGCGAGAAAATGCCCCGGGAACCTGCTATTTTCGGTTTAGTTGCTTGTTGCAGAAAAAAATCCATATTGGCAAGCCAATGTAATAATGCGAAACGAACTGTGATTGGCGCCCGGCATTGCTATATAAGCGGCACGATCATCATACACGGACCAGGCATATGCTCGATACCCTCAGGAACAACGGGAAGCCCGCATACGCGGGGCCAAAGGACAGCGCCTATGGCCTTGCCCGGTTCCATTCCGCGCGTGTCCGCCGCCTGAAGTTCTTGCTGCCGGGCGCAGCCCTCATCATTTCCCTTATCTTCATCGCCGTCTCGGTGATCCGCACTTACCTGCCGGAAACCATCAAGATCGAGGGCGCTAAAATTGAGAACGGTAAGGTCGTGATGGAAAAACCGGCAATCGCCGGCCGCAACTCCGATGGCATCAACTATTCGATGCTCGCCGAACGCGCGCTGCAGGATATCCGCAATCCCGACTTCATCACGCTGGAGACGATCAAGGCTGCCGTGCCGATGAATGACGGCTTGATGGCCCGCGTTACCGCGGCGACGGCGGATTTCAATCGTGCCACGGATAGCCTGCATATGACGGCACCGTTCACGCTCGTTTTGAGCAGCGGTCTCGTTGCGAATTTTCAGTCCGCCCATCTTGATATCAAGGGCGGAAACATGTCGACGGACGATCCCGTCAGAATTACCAAGGACAATGCTTCGATTGTTGCGCAGACCCTCAATATAACAGATAAGGGGCGCGTGATCACATTCGAGGGGAATGTTCGCATGAATGTTGATTCATCCTCCATCCATAAACAGGGCACCTAAAGAGCCGGGTCAAATGACAAAAGATCGTCGCATTTCAACTTGCAAGACTGGTGTAGCTTTCATCACCGGCGCGCTTGCCTTCGTCCTGTCGGTCGCGGGGGCGGCCGCCCAGTCGACGACGATGCCTGGCATGAAGCTTTCCAGCGATCAGCCGATCCAGATTGAAAGCAACAAGCTGGAAATCCACGATCAGGAACACACGGCGCTCTTCACCGGCGACGTCAAGGTCGTCCAGGGCACGACGACGCTGCAGGCCGGCAAAATGACAGTCTATTACAAGGACAAGGCGAAGCAGCCCGCAACGGGCGCCGCTGCAGCACCTGCTGCCCAGCCGGCCCCGGCCGCCGCAGAACAGTCGAATTCGCTTGCCTCGGGCAGTGCAGACATCGACAAGATCCTGGTGACCGACAAGGTTTACCTGACCTCGGGAACGCAGACGGCAACAGCCGATGATGGCAATTTCGACATGACCTCGCAGGTCTTTATCCTCACCGGCAAAAAGGTCGTGCTGACCGATGGCCCGAACGTCTTTACCGGCTGCCAGCTCACCGTTCACATGGCGACAGGCCAGGCAGAGCTTGAAAGCTGCGGTGGTCGTGTCCAGATTCAGCTCGACCCGAAATCGCAGCCGAGTCAGCAGCCAAAGCAGAACTGAGAAGTCGGCCTTTCACGTGAAGCTATTCTCCTTATCCACCAAGTCCGGCAGAGCCGCGACGGAAGCCGCGGCTCCGGTCGACAAGGCCCGTTATCAGGGAACGCTGATCGCACGCGGTCTGACCAAGACCTATGCGACGCGGCGTGTCGTCAACGGCGTTTCACTCGTGGTGCGGCGTGGTGAGGCTGTGGGTCTTCTGGGACCGAACGGCGCCGGTAAGACCACCTGTTTCTACATGATCACCGGCCTTGTGCCTGTTGACGAGGGAACGATCGAAATCGACGGCAACGACGTGACGACGATGCCCATGTATCGTCGCTCCCGCCTCGGCGTCGGGTACCTCCCGCAGGAAGCCTCGATCTTCCGCGGCCTGACGGTGGAGGAAAATATCCGCGCCGTTCTCGAGGTCCATGAAAGGGACAAGGCGGCGCGTGAGCGCAAGCTCGACGAACTGCTCGAGGAATTTCACATCGCGAAGCTCCGCAAGAGTGCCGCCGTGGCTCTCTCGGGCGGCGAACGCCGGCGCCTGGAAATTGCCCGCGCGCTTGCGACCGACCCGACCTTCATGCTGCTCGACGAGCCCTTTGCGGGTGTCGACCCAATCTCGGTTGCCGATATTCAGAACCTCGTGCATCATTTGACGGCACGCGGCATCGGCGTTCTCATCACCGACCACAATGTGCGTGAGACGCTGGGATTGATCGACCGGGCCTATATTATCCATGCCGGCGAAGTGCTGACCCATGGACGCGCGAACGATATCGTCAACAATCCGGAAGTGCGCCGGCTTTACTTGGGCGACAATTTCAGTCTCTGAACCAGTCCCGGACGACAGAAAATTGCGGCTGCGGCATAGGTTCCGCTTGACCAAGTAGGATAAAAAAGCAATTTTTGGGCCAACTCGGAATTCCGTGGCCTGAAATCTTGATCAGACGCGGTTTCCTGGAGGAGTCGAGGGAGTTTCGCGTCCGCCATGGCCCTGTCTGCCAATCTTTTTCTGCGACAGAACCAGTCCCTGGTGATGACACCGCAACTGATGCAATCCATCCAGTTGCTGCAGATGACGCATGTCGAACTCACTCAGTTCATCGCCCAGGAAGTGGAGAAGAACCCGCTTCTGGAACTTCCGTCGGGCGAGGGCGAGGCCGGCGAACGCGGCGAGGCTGCGGACGAACCATACCCCCAGCAAACGGATGATGCGGGTGACGGCGAATATGAGGATCGCGGCGAAACGCTGTCCGGCGACTGGTACGATAATGGCAGCTCAAGCCGGCTGAGTGACGAGCTGGATGCCAATTATACCAATGCCTTCCCCGATGACGGCGCGCCGCAGCGACTCGACGCACCGGAACTCATCAGCCAGTGGAAATCGATGCCGGGCAGCGCCGAAGGTGCTGACAGCAATTACGATCTTGATGATTTCGTCGCCGGTCAGGTCTCTTTGCGCGACCATCTTGCCCAGCAGATACCCTTCATATTGCCCGATATGGCCGATCGCCTGATTGCCCAGAATCTGGTCGATCAGCTCGACGATGCCGGCTATCTGCAGGCCGATGTCGCGGAAGCCGGCGAGCGTCTCGGTACCGATGCAGACGACATCGAGCGCGTGCTCTCAGCGCTGCAGACACTCGATCCGCCCGGCGTGTTCGCCCGTAGCCTTGCCGAATGCCTGGCGATCCAGCTTCGCCAGAAGGATCGTTTCGATCCCGCCATGCAGGCGCTGGTCGAAAACCTCGAACTGTTGGCGCGCCGCGACTTCGTCACCCTGAAGCGCCTCTGCGGCGTCGATGAGGAAGACCTGCTCGACATGCTCGCCGAAATCCGCCAACTCAATCCGAAGCCCGGCAGCGGCTTCGAGGCTGGCGTTTCAGAGGCGATCATGCCTGACGTCGTGGTTCGCCCCTCCTCGGATGGCGCCTGGCTGGTCGAGCTCAACCCGGATACGCTGCCGCGGGTCCTCGTCAATCAGTCCTATTTTTCGCGCGTCGCGAAGAACGGCGAGGATCACGCCTTCCTCTCCGAATGTCTGCAGAGCGCCAACTGGCTGACGCGCAGCCTGGATCAGCGCGCCAAGACCATCATGAAGGTCGCAAGCGAGATCGTGCGCCAGCAGGATGCCTTCCTCTTGCACGGCGTCGATCATCTGCGGCCGCTGAACCTGAAGACGGTGGCCGAGGCGATTAAGATGCATGAATCGACGGTCAGCCGTGTCACCTCGAATAAATACATGCTGACGCCGCGCGGCCTCTTCGAGCTGAAATACTTTTTCACGGTTTCGATTAGCGCCGTCGAGGGCGGTGACAGTCATTCGGCTGAAGCAGTTCGCCACAAGATCCGCACGCTGATCCTGCAGGAAAGCCCCGATGCGGTGCTCTCCGATGATGATATTGTCGATATGCTCAAGAAGGGCGGCATCGATCTCGCTCGTCGTACGGTCGCCAAATACCGCGAGGCGATGAACATCGCCTCTTCCGTCCAGCGCCGTAGGGAAAAGCGCGCACTGGCCAAGGTCGCTGGTTTCTGACTTGCACCGTCGGGGCGATCCAATGATCGCCGCTTGGAACCATTGATGGCGGAGACATCCCAATTTCATGGGATTTTCAATGCACGTTTTCCGCGTATGCTAGACCTCGCTGTGCCGGGCTATTGACTTTCCGGGAGGCTGTCGCTAGAAGCCCGCCGCAATCGGAGCAGCGAAGGGCATCCGGGCATTATCCCCATCATCCTCAAGGCACCAAGGACACGCAGACTTGAGCTCATCTTGCTTGAGATTGCGCGAAGTGCTTGGATGAGGTTGAGGCTTGGCGTAAACTGATACTCGCAAACTACCATAAGAAGGGAAACTCCATGAGTGTGCGTGTATCCGGTAAACATATGGAAATTGGTGACTCCTTCCGTCAAAAGATCGAGGACCAAATCGGTTTGGCCGTCACGAAATACTTCGACGGGGGATATTCCGGTCAGGTGATCGTGGAGAAGTCGAACTCCCGTTTTTCCGCCGATTGCAAGCTTCATCTCGATAGCGGCGTCGTGTTGCATGCGGCAGGCGAGGCCATGGATCCGCAGATTGCCTTTGATGCGGCATCCGAGCGTATCGAGAAGCGGCTGCGCCGCTACAAGCGGAAGCTCAAGGATCACCATGCCGGAAATCATCTGAACGGTAACGGCTTTGCAGGCGCAGGGCGCCGCTCCCCCGGATCCCGTGCTCTCGGCGACAGAAGGAAAAAGAAATGGCATTGGCAGATTTGCTGCACCAGGATGCGATCATTCCCGCCCTCAGGGTAAATTCCAAGAAACAGTTGCTTCAGGAATTGGCAGCAAAAGCCTCCAGGACTACGGGGCTTTCCGAACGGGAAATCTTCGATGTGATCCTGCAGCGCGAACGCTTGGGCTCGACCGGTGTCGGCAACGGCATCGCCATCCCCCACGGCAAGCTCGTCAATATCCACTCCATCGTCGGTATCTTCGCCCGGCTGGAACAGCCCGTCGATTTCGAAGCGCTGGACGACCAGCCGGTCGATCTGGTGTTTCTGCTTCTGGCGCCGGAAGGCGCCGGTGCCGATCATCTCAAGGCGCTTTCGCGCATCGCCCGCGTTCTGCGCGACCACGATCTGGTCGCCAAGCTGCGCGCGACCGATTCCGCTTCAGCGATTTATGCCTTCCTCAATGAAGAGCAGACGTCGAACGCTGCCTGACGGTTGAGACGATCTACCCGGAATGCAAGAAAGGCGCCTGATCGCTCAGGCGCCTTTTTCTTGTCATGCGATGAGCGATCAGAACTCTTCCCAATTGTCCTGGGCAACAGCGGCTGAGCCGCGAGACTGTGCAACGGCCCGGCGCGGTGCCGGAGCAGCCGGTGCGCGCATCTGCTGTGCGGTGGAGCGCAGTGTTGCCGCGACATTTCCCCGGCCAGCGACGCGGAAGCGGGTGACCAGTGTCTTCAGCGTCTGAGCCTCGTCGTTCAGCGTCACGCTGGCTGCAGTGGTTTCTTCCACCATCGCGGCGTTCTGCTGCGTGACTTGGTCCATCTGGTTCACGGCCTGGTTGATTTCCTTCAGGCCGATGGCCTGTTCGCTGGCCGAGGCCGAGATCTGACGGATAAGGCCGTTGATGCCCATCACCTGCTCGGCAATCTTGTGCAGCGTCTCGCCGGCGCGGCCGACGAGATCGACGCCTTCCTTGACCTGGACGGCCGAGGTGTTGATGAGTGTCTTGATCTCCTTGGCGGCATTCGCCGAACGCTGAGCGAGTTCCCGGACTTCCTGTGCGACGACTGCAAAGCCCTTGCCTGCTTCACCGGCGCGGGCCGCTTCGACACCGGCGTTCAGAGCCAGAAGATTCGTCTGGAAGGCGATCTCGTCGATAACACCGATGATGCGCGAAACTTCCGTCGAGGACTGTTCGATACCGTGCATGGAGGCAATCGCCTTCTGCACCACTTCACCTGATTTCTCGGCGTCTTCGCAAGCGAGATTGACGTTGTCAGCTGCGGTGCGGGCGTTCTCGGCGCTGGAATTGACCTGGGCGGTCAGCTCGTTGAGCGCCGCTGCCGTCTCTTCCAGACTTGCCGCCTGCTGCTCGGTGCGCTTGGCAAGGTCGGAGGCGCTGTTGCTGATCTCGCCCGTACCGGAGCCGATATTGACGACGCTGAGGCTCATCGTGTTGATGGTTTCCTCGAGGCTTGCCAGAGCGGCATTGAAGTCCTGCTTCAACTTGCCGTATTCGCCGGGGAATTCCTCTGTAATGCGGTGGCCCAGATTGCCCTGTGACAATTCGGAAAGGCCTGCACCGACGATCGAGACGACGTGACGCTGCAGGTTGACCGATTGTTGGCGTTCCGATTCCGAGCGACCGCGTTCGGTTTCGGCGGCAAGGCGCTGGTTGTCGGCCTCGGTTTCGAGACGCCGCGTATCGGCAAGCGCGAAGCGGAAGCCTTCGAGAGCCTTGGCGACCGAGCCGATTTCATCGGCACGGTTCTGGCCGGCAACCGTTTCGTCGTATTTTCCGTCGCTCAGCGCCTTGACGCTGGAAACGAGGCCAGCGAGCGGACGCTGAACAAGCGCACGGACGGCGAAGTAGAGGGCGAGCAGCACGGCGCCGAGCACGATGATGCCGTTGATGACCATCATGAAGGTCTGGTCCTGAACCGGGGCATTCATCGCCGTGTGCGGGACGTCGACCAGCACGACCCAGTTGGCGTTCAGGCCGGGAACTGCGAAGGGATAGACGACGCGGTCGAAAGGATCGAGGCCGTCGAAGCTGAGGTTCTTGACGAGGCCGACCTTCATGGACGAAAGCGCAGCCTTTACGTCAGCCGAGCCAGGATTGTCGCCATAAGGCTTCGACATCAGGTCGGGGGTCGGAGCGACGATCCAGTTGCCGTTCTGGGCGATCAGCGTCACACGGCCAGAGCCGAAGGGGCGCAGCGCCTGCACCTTGTCGGTGAGCGACTTCAGCGAAATATCGACGCCTTCAACACCGATCATCTTGCCGCCGGACATGACCGGATAGGCAATCGAAGTCAGCAGCGTCGGGACGTCGGTGCCTTCTGCGAGGTAGGGCGCTGTGATCGCGCCCTTGCCGCTGTCGGCGGCAAGCTTCCACCATTCGGCGGTGTAATCGTTATCGAAGGTCGAGAACTGGATGTCGCCGGTCCTGTTCTTCGACCAGTAGGGCGTGAAGGCGCCGACCTTGTTGGTGCCTTCGTCATTATTGTTGGCGATTTCCGTGGTCTTGCCGTCGAAGGCGCCAAGCTGCTCGCAGAACCAGCTGCCGAAGGCGAAAGCGTTCTGTTCGAGATTGGCCTTCAGAACGCTGATGATGCCCTTGCGGTCGAGGATCTTGCCTTCATGCCCGCGTCCAACGACGCCCGACATGGTGCGGGCAGCACTCGCAAGCTCGCCGACATTGGCAGCAATCTCGTTGGCGATCGACTTGGCTTCCGAATTGGCCTGATCCAGCGTCAGGGTCTGGACGCGGCTACGGGTCTGGTCAATGAGGAAGAGGTTCGAAACGACAAGCACCAGTGCAATGGCGGCACCGGTAATGACGATGAGCTTCGCCGCAAGCGATTTCATTCTGAAAATGAACATAGGTTCCTCGGGGCAAGGACGCACCGAAGGGCCATTCTCCGGCGCAGCGGGTAAGGCAGGCTCTATCATGGAGCAGCCATGGGGGTTGACCGCCTCGAAGATGAACGAGGTGGCGATCGCCCGAAGGATCGCCAGAAACCTCTTAAATTTGAATGAAATTCGCTATGTTTCGGCAGCAAATCCGGAATGCCACCCCAAAACTAGGGGTGGCTTTTCATCGATTGTTCGCGGCTGGACTGGACTATATTCTGTCTGCGACTTCGGCGGCCAGCGGAATGGAGGGCTGAGCCCCCGGCTTCAGGCAGGCGAGCGAGCCGGCGGCCGCTGCACGGCGCAGCGCCGAGTTGAAATCCAGTCCCTCATCGAGGCTTGCTGCGAAGTAGCCGCAGAACGTATCGCCGGCGCCGACAGTATCGACAGGTTCAATGACAAGCCCCAGCGCGTGGGAAATCTGGCCATCCCGAATCGCAATCACGCCATCGCCGCCGAGCGTAACGATCAGCGTCTGACCAGTTTCCGCATGCAGCCGCTCCAACGCCGCCTCACGGTCGCCGGCAGTCATGTTCTCCTGTCCAGCCAGTCGCTCGAACTCGGTTTCATTGGCAATGACGATATCGGCCAGTCGCCCGAGACGCGGCGCATCCGGAATAAGCGGCGCGAGATTGAGAATGCTGGTGATGCCCTTGGCGCGAGAGGCAGCAAGCGCGCGCTCGACCGCCTCGACGGGAACTTCGAGCTGCAGCATGAGGATATCGCCCTCGTTCATGGCATTGACGGCAGCCTCGGCATTGTCGCCGCTCACCTTTCCGTTCGCGCCGGGAATGACCGCGATCATGTTCTCGCCGTCGCCGCCAACGAGAATGAGAGCCGTGCCTGTCGGCCCCTCGACATGGTTGACGAGGGAAAGGTCGGTGCCTGCGCCGTCGAGCAGTTCAAGGGCGCCCTCGGCAAAGGCATCCTTGCCGACAGCGCCCGCCATATGGACATAGCGGCCTGCTCGCCGGGCGGCGAGCGCCTGATTGGCGCCTTTGCCGCCGGCAGCCGTTGCAAAGCTGTTGCCGGCAACTGTTTCGCCGGGCTTCGGCAGGCGCTCGGTGGTGGCGATAAGGTCCATATTGATGGAGCCAAAAACTGTGATCATGGCATGTCCGTCCCTTGCTTTGGGCCGCGACACTGCCGAAGCGATCACTCCTCGTCAACCACCCTGAGCTTGAGCAACCCAGTTCGGCTTTCGACGGATTTCGCCGCCGGCTCGTTCTCGCGGGCCGGCTTGCTGTCGCCGCTTGCTTCGAACTCCAGCGCCTCGATCTTCGCACCGCGCTTGGTGAGCTTGTCCGCTGAGGTGATGATCTGGTCCACGTCGCGCTGCGTCTGGGAAAAATGTCCCTGCAGCTTGCGTACGCGCTCGTCGAGCCGGCCGAGATCGTCCATGAGAAGGGCGACTTCTCCCTGGATGACATGCGCCTGCGCCCGCATGCGCTGGTCTTTGAGCACGGCCTGAATGACCTGGATTGACAGCATCAAGAGCGAAGGCGAAACGATAACGATGCGCGCGCGGTGCGCCTTCTGCACGATCCCTTCGAAATTTTCGTGAATTTCAGCGAAGATCGATTCCGAGGGAACGAAGAGGAAAGCCGTCTCCTGCGTCTCGCCCTGGATCAGATATTTCTCGGAAATATCCTTGATGTGAACTTCCATGTCACGGCGAAACTGCTGACCAGCAAGCTTACCGGCGTCCGCGCCGCCTGCATCGCGGATCGCGTTCCACGCCTCGAGCGGAAATTTGGCATCGATGACGAGCGGCGGTGCGCCATTCGGCATCCTGATCGTGCAGTCCGGTCGCGAGCCGTTGGAAAGCGTCTGCTGGAAGGCATAGGCGCCCATCGGCAGGCCATCGGCGACGATCGTTTCCATGCGCGACTGGCCGAAAGCCCCACGCGTCTGCTTGTTGGAAAGAATAGCCTGCAGTCCGACGACATCCTTGGCGAGCGTCTGGATATTGTTCTGGGCAACATCGATCACCGCCAGGCGCTCCTGCAGCTTCTGCAGGTTGTCATGCGTTGATTTCGTCTGCTCGGTCAACGTCGAGCTCATGCGCTGTGACATGCCGTCAAGGCGCTGGTTGATCGCATGATTGAGCTCGGCCTGCCGTGCACCGAAGACTTCCGTCATGGTCGAGATGCGCCCCTGCATCTCCGCCTGTATTTTCAGAAGTTCTGCCATGCGCGCCTCGCTTTCGGCGGCGCGAAGATTGGCCTCTTCAGCTTCCTCGCGACGAATGCCGGCATTGCGCAACGCAAACACGATTGTCACGAGAATGAGAACGGCGAGTGTACCGCCAGCAAGTGCAAGCACGCCGGGGCTCAGTATCGGCAGGGAAATGGTGAGTGAGTCGGATGTCATGGTCATGCTGCACCATAACAAAATAAGCGGCAATATCCAGATCAAAACGTGAACAATCCGCGCCGTATCACCAATACGAGCGACGCTAATTTGCTGTAACGGAAGAAAAATCAGCCGCGCACTTAACGATTGCTAAACCATATTCGCCAAATCTGGCGCTGCAATTTCCCTCCGCATTCGCGCCAGATAGAGATCCCCCATGACTTCCCACCAGACCGACAATGCCCTCAGGCAGCGCCTCGACTTCATTGAGCTTGACGATGAGGCGCGCAAGAACCTGCGGGAGATGCGGCCGGCGATCTCGGAGCTTCTCGGCGGCGCACTCGACAAGTTCTACAGCAAGCTCGCAAAGACCCCGGCGGTCGCAGGCTTCTTCTCCAACAAGGCCCATATGGGCCACGCCAAGAAGCGCCAGCAGGAACATTGGGGCAATCTTTCGGGCGGCAATTTCGATGAAAGCTATGTGAATGGCGTTACTGCCGTCGGCCGCACCCATGCCCGCATCGGCCTGGAGCCGCGCTGGTATATCGGCGGCTATGCGCTTGTCATGTCGGAGCTCGTCCGTGGCCTCATGGAAAAGCAGTGGCCATCGCTCTTTGCCCGCCAGCAGGGAAAGGCGCTTGCCGAAAAGCTGACCGCCGTCATCAAGGCGGCGATGCTCGACATGGATTATTCCATCTCCGTCTATCTGGAAGCGCTCGAGGAAAAGCGCCACACGCTGGAAGAAGAACGCGCCCGCTCAGAAGCTGATCAGGCGCTGGCACTGGAACATCTGCGCCGCGGCCTTGAAGCACTGTCGCGCGGCGATCTGGAAGCGACCCTTCCTGCCGATCTGCCCGGCAATTTTCGCCAAATGGCCGAAGACTATAACAGGGCCGTCAACGCTCTTCGCGAATCTTTCACGTCTGTCCGCACCACGTCCGGCCACATTCTCGAAGGTGCCGATGTGATGTCCAAGGCGACAGACGATCTCGCCTTGCGCACCGCGCAGCAGGCAGCCGGCGTCGAAGAAAGCTCGGCTGCGCTGCAGCAGCTCTCCGTCAGCGTCAGCCAGACCGCCGCCAACGCCGAAAAGGCGTCCGGTGCCGTGCGCGAAACGCAGGAGAAAGCCAAGAATTCCGGCGAACTCGTCACCAGCGCCGTTTCGGCCATGGCGGGTATCGAGAAGTCCTCCACCGAGATTGCCAAGATCATCGGCGTCATCGATGAGATCGCCTTCCAGACCAACCTGCTGGCACTGAATGCCGGCGTCGAAGCTGCGCGTGCCGGTGATGCCGGTAAGGGCTTTGCGGTCGTCGCACAGGAAGTCCGTCAGCTTGCCCAGCGCACCGCCGATGCCGCCAAGGCGATCAAGAATCTGATCTCCGAAAGCTCGACACAGGTGAACGAGGGCGTCAGCATCGTCAGCAGCACCGGTGAGGCGCTGAGCGACATGATCAGCCGTATCGACATCATCAATAGCTTCGTCGCCGATATTGCGGCTGCCGCTCGCGATCAGGCGACCGGCGTCAACGAGGTGAGCGTGGCGATCCGCAACATGGACACGATCACCCAGCAGAATTCCGGCATGGTCGAGCGTACGTCTGCCGAAACCCGCAGGCTGAAGGATGGGGTCGAGAACCTCATCGAACTGTTGCAGCGTTTCCGCGCTCGTGCTGAAGGTCGGCAGGTTGCCGGTACCGCCCGCCGCGCGGCCTGAATAATCCAGGCAAAATCCGGGCAGGCGCTGCAAAAAACCGCAATCCCTGCCCGGCGGATAATTCCCTAGTTTGAAAAGATGGGTTATGGGAACGCCATGACCATCAAGCCACTCATCATTCTTCCCGATCCCGTTCTCCGTCAGGTTTCCAAGCCGATCGAGCGGGTCGATGCCGATCTCCAGCGCCTTACGGACGATATGCTGGAAACCATGTATGACGCACCGGGCATCGGCCTTGCCGCAATCCAGGTCGGTGTTCCACGCCGCATGCTGGTCATCGATCTTTCGAAGGAAGGCGAGGAAAAGCAGCCGCTCGTCTTCATCAATCCGGAGATCGTCAGCTCCTCGGATGACCGTTCCGTCTATGAGGAAGGCTGCCTTTCCATTCCCGACTACTATGCGGAAGTCGAACGTCCCGCGAAGGTTACCGTCAAATATCTGGATCGCGAAGGCAAGGAACAGAGCGTAGAGGCCGACGGTCTCCTGGCGACCTGCCTCCAGCACGAGATCGACCACCTGAATGGCGTGCTCTTCATCGATCATATCTCGCGGCTGAAGCGTGAAATGGTCATCAAGAAGTTCACCAAGGCTGCCAAGTCCAAGGTACTCTGAGCGAGCCCTCAGCGGCGTGTACGAAAGATTTCGAGCGGGCTTGCGAGTGGGCTTGATTGTGAGCCCGTAAACCCGTTTGAAGACGGTTGATCCTCAATTGGCGAGATAGAATGTCTCTTCGTATCGTTTTCATGGGAACGCCCGACTTTTCCGTCCCGACGCTGCGCCTGCTCGTCGAAGCCGGCCATCAGATCGTGGCCGTCTATACCCAGCCGCCGCGGCCGGGCGGACGGCGCGGGCTCGATCTCCAGAAATCGCCGGTGCACCAGGCGGCCGAGATGCTCGGCCTCCCGGTCTTCACGCCGGTCAACTTTAAGGATCCTGAAGAGCGTGAGCGCTTCCGTGCGCTCGGTGCCGATGTCGGCGTCGTCGTTGCCTATGGCCTGCTGCTGCCCGAGGCTATCCTGACCGGCACGCGTTACGGCTGCTATAATGGCCATGCCTCGCTGCTGCCGCGCTGGCGTGGTGCTGCTCCCATCCAGCGGGCGATCATGGCCGGCGACGAGAAGACCGGCATGATGGTCATGAAGATGGACAAGGGCCTCGATACCGGCGATGTCGCGCTGACTCGTGAAGTCGAGATCGGCCCGAACATGACGGCTGGCGAACTGCACGACCGCCTGATGCAGACAGGCGCGAAGGCGATGGCCGAGGCCATGGTCAAGTTGGAGACGGACGATCTGCCGCTGACCCCGCAGCCAGCCGAAGGCGTGCTCTATGCCGCCAAGATCGACAAGGCGGAAACGCGTATCGATTTCAGCCGCGACGCCAAAGACGTTCACAATCATATCCGCGGCCTCGCACCTTTCCCGGGCGCCTGGTTCGAGCTCGAGAGCAATGGCAAGGCGGAGCGCATCAAGGTGCTCGGCTCCGAACTTGCGGCGGGTGAGGGCGCAGCCGGCGCACTTCTGACCGATGATCTCGTGGTTGCCTGCGGGGCGGGCGCCGTCCGCCTCACGAAGCTTCAGAAGGCCGGCGGCAAACCGCTCGCCGCTGCCGATTTCCTGCGCGGCACACCGCTTGCTGCGGGCACGAGGCTCGTCTGATGCCGCGATACCGCATGATCGTCGAATATGACGGCGGCCCCTATGTCGGATGGCAGCGACAGGACAACGGACCTTCGGTGCAGGGCGCGATCGAAAAGGCGATCTTCTCGGCAAGCGGCGATACCGTGTCCGTCCGCGGCGCGGGCCGCACCGATTCCGGCGTCCACGCCATGGGGCAGGTCATCCATGCCGGTCTTTCGAAGGACTGGTCGCCCTACAAGCTGCAGAACGCGTTGAACGCACATCTAAGACTTGCCGGCGAAAAGGTCGCGATCCTCGATGTCGAGGTCGCGAGCGAATTCTTCGACGCGCGCTTCTCCGCGCTCCGCCGGCATTATCTCTACCGCATCATCAGCCGTCGCGCTCCGCTGGCGCTGGAGGCGGGCAAGGCATGGTGGGTACCGAAGACGCTCGATCATGAAGTCATGCATGCCGCAGCCCAGACGCTCGTCGGCAAGCATGATTTCTCGACTTTCCGTTCGGCTCACTGCCAGGCAAACAGCCCCGTGCGCACGCTCGACCGGCTGGATGTGACCCGTAATGGTGAACTGATCGAGATCCGTGCCACCGCCCAGAGTTTCCTGCACAATCAGATCCGTTCCTTTGCGGGAACTCTGAAGCTTGCAGGCGAGGGCAAGTGGACGCCTGAGGATGTGCGGGCGGCACTTGAGGCGCGTGATCGCAAGGCCTGCGGCCCTGTGGCCCCACCGGATGGGCTCTATTTCATGCAGGTGGATTATCCCGAGGTGATCACTGATCGCCGCAAACCGGTGGATGAAAACGATGATGGTAACGATCTATCGTAGTCCGGCCTGCGGCACGTCGCGCAAAACGCTGGCCGTGATCCGCTAGTCCGGCGAAGACCTCCGAAGTCATCGAATATCTGAAGACGCCGCCGACGCGATGGCGAAGTCGTCAATCCACGCAGATCAAGCCGGATAGATGCCGAGGAAGTTCTGCAGATATTCCGACAGCACCATCGATGGCACCAGGAGTACCAGCGTCAGGGCGCCGACCATAAGGGCATGACCATGGCAGATCATCCTGAGGATGCGCGCCAGCACGAAGACCTGTGCCAGCATGAAGATGAGAAGCAGCATCGACACGAGGCCGACCAAGCCGGGCAGGAAGAAGACCAGCGCCAGCAGCAGCCCGTTAACATAGGCGAGCGGCACGTTAAGCCAGTTGACACTGACGACGACGGGCGCGAAGCGCTCACCCATACGGACGGCAAGCAGCAACAGGCCGGCAAAGACCAGCGGCACGAACCAGTTCGCAAGCTCCACGAGCCCAAGCCGGAAGTAGAAGGGAAGTCCGACGTCCGTCTCCGGCGGCATGGAGCGCAGATAGGCGTTGCGCCACCAGAGCCAGGAAATGCCTGTAGGCGGCAAGCACCAGATGATTGCCCAGAAGGATCGGTTGACGCCGCGATCCGATATGTCGAGGAAGCGGAAACCGCGCGGATCGAGCTTGATCAGCAGCCAGATGCCGGCGAGATAATATTGAACCTCTCTAAAGCCGGGCATTCTCAAACCCCGGCATTTTGAAACCAACGTTCGATGAAAGTCTCGTAGATCGCCGTCAGCGTCTCCATATCCGCAACGGCGACCCGTTCGTCGACCATGTGCATGGTCTGGCCGACAAGGCCGAATTCCACGACCGGGCAATAATCCTTGATGAAACGCGCGTCCGAGGTGCCGCCCGTGGTCGACAGCGCCGGCGATGCGCCGGTGACGCTCTCGACCGCCGACGACAGCGAGGCGATCAGCGCATTGTTGCGGGTCAGAAAAACATGGCTCGGGCGGTCGGCCCAGATGATCTCGTATTTCACCGGCTCGCGGCCCGGCCGCAATGTGCCGTCAGTGGCAGCTGCATCAAGGCGCCGGACAATCTCGGCTCGGAGTGTATCGGCCGTCCAGGTATCGTTGAAGCGAATGTTGAAGCTCGCCGAAGCCCTGGCCGGAATGACGTTCGTCGCCGGATTGCCGACATCGATGGTCGTCACTTCGAGGTTGGACGGCTGGAAATTGTCCGTGCCGGCGTCGAAGGGCGGATCCATGAGCGCCTGGGTGAGTTGCAGCATGCCGCGCACCGGATTGTCGGCAAGATGCGGATAGGCCGCATGCCCCTGTACGCCGTGCACGACGATCTTGCCGGACAGCGAACCGCGCCGGCCGATCTTGATCATGTCGCCGAGCTTGTTCGGATTGGTTGGCTCGCCGACGACGCAGGCATCCCACGTCTCGCCGCGCTCAGTCGCCCACTGCAACAGCTTGATCGTCCCGTTGATCGACGGGCCTTCCTCGTCGCCGGTGATCAGGAAGGAAATCGAGCCCTTGGGCGCTCCATGTTTTTCGACATGCCGGGCAACGGCTGCGGCAAAGCAGGCAATGCCACCCTTCATGTCGACTGCGCCACGGCCGAAAAGCTCGCCATTGGCAATCTCGGCGGCAAAGGGCGGATGCGTCCAGGCGGCTTCGTCACCGACGGGTACCACATCGGTATGTCCTGCAAACATCAGATGCGGTCCCTCGGTGCCTAGGCGGGCATAGAGGTTCTCGACATCAGGCGTGCCATCTTCCCTCGCGATCATTCGGTCGACCTTGAAACCGAGCGGAGCAAGCATCGCTTCCAGCGCGGAAAGCGCGCCGCCTTCTGCCGGCGTCACGGACGGGCAGCGGATCAGGGTCTGAAGATTGGCAACAGGATTCGTGGCGGTCATGGCGGTCGAATTATCCGGTGGGAATGGCAAAGGCGTGGCAAGGCGTGAGACCGCCTCGCCCAAAAGACGCCGATTGTTTACCGAATCAATATCGGGCTGTCATCAATCTCGGAGCAGTTCGTTGATGCCCGTCTTGGAACGGGTCTTCTCGTCGACGCGCTTGACGATCACGGCGCAATAGAGGTTAGGCGCCTGCTGGCCGTTTGCCATCGTCTTGTCTGATGGCAGCGAGCCCGCAACGACGACCGAATAGGGCGGTACTTCGCCATAGCTGATCTCACCGGTAGCACGGTCGACGATCTTGGTCGACTTGCCGATGAAGACGCCCATGCCGAGCACCGAGCCTTCACGCACGATGCAGCCTTCGACGACTTCCGAACGCGCACCGATGAAACAATTGTCCTCGATGATCGTCGGACCGGCCTGCATGGGCTCCAGAACGCCGCCGATGCCGACGCCGCCGGAGAGATGCACATGCTTGCCGATTTGTGCGCAGGAACCGACGGTGGCCCAGGTGTCGACCATCGTGCCTTCGCCGACATAGGCGCCGAGGTTGACGAAGGACGGCATCAGGATGGCGTTCGGAGCGATATAGGCTGAGCGGCGCACGACCGCATTCGGCACGGCGCGGAAGCCGGCGGCGCGGAACTGGTTCTCGCCCCAGCCTTCGAACTTCGAGGGCACCTTGTCCCACCAGGTCGCCTGACCGGGACCGCCCTTGACGACTTCCATGTCATTAAGGCGGAAAGACAGCAGCACCGCCTTCTTAAGCCACTGATTGACCTTCCAGACGCCGTCGGCGCCGCGCTCGGCCACACGTGCCTTGCCCTCGTCGAGCAGGTTGAGAGCCGCCTCGACCGCATCGCGGACCTCGCCCTTCGTCGACGTGTTCACATTGTCGCGATTGTCGAAGGCAGTTTCGACGGTCTTTTCGAGGGATGCGAGGTCGATGGCGCTCATGGGAATTCCTTAAACTTCGATCTTTATCGTGGAGACAGCGGAGTCTCCGGAATTGCGGTTGGCGGGCTGTAACCCGATCTACAGCATGCGCCCGTAAAATGGAATGATTTTTCGGACAAGATCATATCTGGATTCAAGGCGTTATAGCGACATATCCGATCACTTGTGACCGGTGATACTGAAAGGCATTTCGATATGGCAAAAGCAAGAAACGGCGGCGGACGGCGCAAGGACGGCGTCTGGGATCCGTTGAAGAGCAGTTCGAGCGACAGGCAGCGCGCGGAAGCGGTTCCGAAGACGCCGCAGACGCTCTCGCCGGCCTATCGCCTTGCCTATGTGGATGAGGATTTCCTCTGCCGCGAGGAGCTGCGACCGATCCGCCTGCAGCTCGAACTTCTGAAGGTCGAGATGATGATGGCCGAGCGCGGCATCAAATCGACCGTCGTCATGTTCGGCGGCGCCCGCATTCCGGCCCCCGGCCAGAGCGCCTGGGCAGCCCGCAACGAGACCCAGCGTGCAAACCTCGAAGCCGCATCGGTCTATTATGACGAAGCTCGCAAATTCGCCCGCCTCTGCTCGCGTTATGCAGCCGGTTTCGATTTCCACGAATATGTCGTCGTCACCGGCGGTGGCCCGGGCGTCATGGAAGCGGGAAACCGTGGTGCGGCGGATGAGGGAGCCCCTTCGATCGGCCTCAACATCGTGCTGCCGCACGAGCAGGCGCCGAATGCCTATGTGACGCCCGAGCTCAGCTTCAACTTCCACTATTTCGCGATCCGCAAGATGCATTTCATGGTCCGCGCCAAGGCGGTCGCAGTCTTCCCCGGCGGCTTCGGCACGCTGGACGAATTCTTCGAATGCCTGACGCTGATCCAGACCGGCCGCATGGAGCGCATCCCGCTGTTGCTCTTCGGCTCGAAATTCTGGCACAGCATTATCAATTTCGATGCGCTCGCCGAATTCGGAACGATCGCGCCTGAGGACGTAAACCTGATCAGCTTCGTCGATACTGCCGATGAGGCCTGGAAGATCGTGCAGGACTTTTACGAACACCGCGAATAGAGCAGTTCAAGCCAAACTGGTCAGCGGCTTTACGCCCGGTACAAACGAAAAACCCTCCTCCCGTGGACGGGAAGAGGGCTTCGGGTGAGGGGCAAACCCCTCGCGATATCCAGGGAACGCTTTGTTATTCCCTTCAAAGGAAGGGCTGGTCCGGCATATCGTCGATCGAGATCACGCCGTCCTTGTTGCGGTCCATGCGATCGAAGAATTTGTTGAAGGCGGTTTCCGCTTCCTGCTTGCTGATCTGGCCGTTCTGGTCAGTGTCGATGCGGCCCATCATCATGGTGATTGCCATGAAGCGGGCATTGCCATGCATCCAATGGTGACCGTCGTGGCCGTGACGGCCATGGTCCTTGTCGTCGCCTGCCTGCGGCGCCGCATTCTGATCCGCATCGCCCTGCTTGGCCGATACCGCTTCACGACGCGCCTTGAACTGTGCTTCGCGGTACGCGCGGATTTCGCCTGGCGTCAGCGAGCCGTCATGGTTGGTGTCGATGGCGGCGAAGATCTTCTCCATGCCATCGGTCGCCTCCTGCTTGGTAATCTGCCCATCCTTGTTCGTGTCGAACTGTTTCAGCATGCGCACGAAGAGGATTTCGCGGAAGGCCGCGCCACGCGGACCATCCATCATGCCATGCTCCATTTTTCCATGGTGGCCTGGATGATCAGCCTGATCGCCTGGTGCTGCGAAGCTGGCCCCGGCGGCTGCGCCGAGAAGAAGAACAGAGGAAAGCGCCGTCAGGATAAGCTTGTTGCGGTACATGTCAGTGCGTCCTTTCGTAGGATGTCCCTCGATACGAAAGGTAGGACCGAACCCTGCCACAGCCCAATTAAACATCTGTAAGATGGATGAAACTTTGGTAAGTTAGGTCGTAATCTTCTTCAGGAAATCAGCGAGATCGTCGGTAACGAAATCGATGTGGTCGTCCTCGCCGCTCGTTCTCTCCCACCATTCGACGACAGTCTCTTCCAGATTGCGCGGCACGAGCAGAACGGTCTGCATGCCGAGCGCTTTCGGTACGGTGAGATTGCGCGGCAGGTCCTCGAACATCGCAGCCCTGCCCGTCTCGACCTTCTTCAGCGCCGTGAACTTGTCATAGGTCGCCTGTGCCGGCTTCGGCAGGTAGTCGGCCGCAACGATATCGAAGATGTCGTCGAAATGGTCGAGGATACCGAGCGCGCCGGCCGTCGCCTGCGCATGCTGGACGCTGCCATTGGTGAAGATGAACTTGCGGCCCGGCAGGGATTTGATGGCTTCGGCAAGCTCCGGCTGCGGGGTGAGCGCTGAATAATCGATCGCATGCGCCTTTTCGAGGAAGTCGTTGGGATCGACCCCGTGATGGATCATCAGGCCCTGCAACGTCGTGCCGTGATCGTAGTAGTACTGCTTCTGCAGCTTGCGGGCCTCTTCCTGCTCCATTTGCAGAAGCGCCGAGACATAGGCCGTCATGTTCTTGTCGATCTGCGCAAAGAGATTGACATGATGCGGATAGAGCGTGTTGTCGAGGTCGAAGACCCATTCGGTCACATGCTCGAAATCGTTTTTGGTAGGCGTGCGGTCGATCTTTGTCATAGCCGCCCTTATGGCACGGTCGCGGCGGGAAACCAAAGGCTTTTGCTCGCAGGCCCAGCCTGCCAAGGCTCTCCCAAAAATGCCGCCAGATTTTCACAACTTTAGAGAGATTTTGACTGACTTTCGCCATTGATCACTGGTGACCTCTGCCTGCGTCAGACAGGGGGACCCGCAAGGGTGAAGTCGCATGAAGATCGTTCTGATAAACCCGCCGCATACCGCAATCGGCAGCCGTATTCCCGATGATCATCTTCCACCGCTCGGCCTTCTTTCGGTTGGAGGTCCGCTGATCGACGATGGTCACGCCGTCAGCCTCATCGATGCAGAATTCGGGCCGATGACGGTTGCAGACATTGTCAGCCGAGTGATGGCTGACAGTCCCGATCTGGTGCTGATCGGCCATTCCGGCTCGACGTCGGCGCATCCGACTGCCCGCGTGATCGCAGAAGCTATCAAGCGCAGCGATCCAAAAATCTCCATCATCTACGGCGGCGTGTTCCCCACCTATCACTGGCGGGAGGTGCTGGCCGAGACTGAGGCATTCGATATCCTCGTGCGCGGCGAGGGCGAGGAAACCATGCGACGCCTAGCCGATGCGCTGGTGACGAATCGCCCGCTCGCGACCATCCCCGGAATCGCCTTTCGCGATGGCCATGGCGAAATCCTGGCAACGCAGCCGACACAGGCGATCGCCGATCTCGATGCCTATCGTGTCGGCTGGGAACTGATCGACCATCGCAACTATAGCTACTGGGGCGGCAAGCGTGCCGTCGTCATGCAGTTTTCCCGCGGCTGCCCGCATCTCTGCAATTATTGCGGCCAGCGTGGTTTCTGGACCCGCTGGCGTCACCGCTCGCCGGAGCTTTTCGCCCGCGAGATTGCCAGGCTCTATCGCGAAGAGGGCGTCGAGCTCATCAATCTCGCCGACGAGAACCCGACATCCTCGCGAAAAGCCTGGCTGGCCTTCCTCGAAGCGATGATCGCCGAGAACGTACCGGTGCAGATCGTCGGCTCGACACGAGCGGATGATATCGTCCGCGATGCCGACATCCTCCACCTCTACCGAAAGGCTGGTGTCGTGCGCTGGCTGCTCGGCATGGAAAACACCGATGAGGCGACGCTTGCCCTGATCAAGAAGGGCGGCGCCAAGACGACCGACCGAGAAGCGATCCGCCTTCTGCGCAAGCACGACATCCTTTCCATGGCGACCTGGGTCGTCGGTTTCGAAGAGGAGAGGCTGAGCGATCTCTGGCGCGGCTTCCGGCAGTTGCTCTCCTATGATCCCGACCAGATCCAGGCGCTCTATGTGACACCGCATCGCTGGACGCCCTTCTTCCGCATCGCTCGCGAGCGGCAGGTGATCGAGACCGATATCCGCAAATGGGACTACAAGCATCAGGTCCTGAAGATGCGGCATCTGAATCCGATCGTGCTGGTCGCCTGCGTCAAGCTGATCGAGGTCGCGGTCCAGGCGCGGCCGAAGGCGCTGCTGCGCATCCTCTTTCATCGCGATCCGCAACAGCGTCATTCCATGCGCTGGTACACGCAGATGGGCCGCCGCGTCTGGTTCCACGAGATCCTCGAATTCCTCTTCCGCCGCCGCCATCTCAAGGATGGTCCGACGCTTGAGAGCTTCTGGGGAGCACCACAGGATGCGGAGGAGGAATCCATGCTTCGCCCGCTGCGGCATGTGAAGAGCCTCGACGCTGCGGAATAAAATAGACGCCCGATTTTCGGCGGACGACACAGGCGCGGAGTGCTAGAAAGCGGACATGCTTTTCGAACGCCCCGATGATGACACGCTCTATGATACCCTGATCGCGCGCAGCGCCGATTACGAGGGCCAGGCCTATGTCTGCGTGAAGACGACAGGCATCTTCTGCCGTCTGACCTGCCCGGCGCGCAAGCCGAAGCGGGAAAACACCATCTTCTTCGACACGATCGCCGCCTGCATGTATTCGGGTTTCCGCCCGTGCCAGCGCTGCAAGCCGCTGGAGCAGCCGGGCAGGGAGCCGATCGTTGACGAGCTGCTGACCCGGCTCGACAGCGATCCAGAGGTGCGCTGGACAGAGGAAGAGCTGGTGCGCAGGGGCTATGATCCCTCGACTGTGCGCCGCGCCTTCAAGCGGGGGCTTGGCATGACCTTCCACGAAATCGTCCGCTATCGGCGGTTGGGCGAGGCGGCCCGGCAGCTTGCCGATGGCGCCCGCGTCATCGACGTGCAATTCGAGGCGGGGTATGAATCGGGAAGCGGTTTCCGAGCGGCTTTCCAGCGGCTAGTCGGCAAGGCGCCGGCGCTTTCGCAAAACCGCGAACTGCTCTTTGCCGACTGGTTCGATACACCGCTCGGACCGATGATAGCAGTCGCCGACAAGACGCATCTGCATCTCCTCGAATTTCACGACCGCAAGGCTTTGCCGACCGAACTCGAAGCCCTGCAGAAGCGTGTCCGTTCCTCGGTCGCGATCGGCCGCACGCCTGTTATCGACCAGATCGAGGCGGAGACCAGGGACTATTTCGAAGGGCGGCTAACCATGTTCAAGACGCCGCTGGCGCTTGGCGGCACACCCTTCGAAAAGCATGTCTGGGCAAAGCTCATCGAAATTCCCGTCGGCCAGACGCGCGCTTATGGCGATCTCGCAAGAGAGATGGAAAGGCCGGAGGTGGTGCGTGCCGTCGGCCGCGCCAACGGTGCCAATCAGCTCGCCATCATCGTGCCCTGCCATCGCATCCTCGGTGCGGACGGCTCACTGACGGGTTACGGCGGCGGGCTCTGGCGCAAGCAATGGCTGCTGCGGCACGAGGAAAAGATCAATGCGCATAAGATGGAGAGGACAGCATGAACCAGATTGAGAAGGCCGAGCTTTTCGGCACGCTGCATCGCAAGGGCAATCCCGTTATTCTCTACAACATTTGGGATGCTGGAACGGCCAAGGCTGTAACGGAGGCCGGTGCGAAGGCACTTGCGACCGGAAGCTGGTCCGTCGCGGCCGCCAATGGTTATGGCGACGGCCAGAAGCTGCCGATGGATGTGCTTATCGAGACCGCGCGCTCGATCACGGCCGTCAACGACCTGCCGCTCTCGGTCGATTTCGAAGGCGGCTATTCCACGGAACCCGCCGGTGCCGCGGCCAATGTTGCAAAGCTCATCGAGGCCGGCGCCGTTGGGATCAACTTCGAGGACCAGCGCGTCGGCGAGACTGGTCTTCATCCCATCGAAGCGCAGGCAGCACGCATCCGCGCGATCAGGGAAATGGCCAAGGCACGGGGCATCGATTTCTTTATCAACGCCCGCACCGATCTCTTCCTCCAGGAAGGTGACGGCTCCAGGCATGCAGGGTTGGTCGATGCAGCGATCGAGCGCGGCAAGGCTTATGCAGCAGCAGGCGCCAGCGGCTTCTTCGTACCGGGCCTGATTGAACCGGCCTTAATCGAAAAAGTCTGCGCTGCATCCACGCTGCCGGTCAATATCATGATGAAGGCGGGTGCACCCGATCCGGCAGCCCTCGCAAGGCTCGGTGTTTCGCGCATCAGCTATGGTCCCGGACCGTATCGGGCCATGATGGAAAAGCTGAAGGAAGCCGCGACCGCGATCTATTCGGCGATCTGATTATTGTTGGCGAAGCTTTTCTGCGTGGCGATGGCCTGAGCTATGAAGTTACGAATGATGGAAGAGCGCTCGTCACGTCGGGTGGCGAGCGCCAACCGTGCTGCGGGTGCTTCGCCCGCAATTGCAATGTAGCGAACGCCGGGAACATTGATCTTTGCCATTTCCGCCGGCACGATCGAGACGCCGAGACCGACTGCGATCAGGCTGGCGATCGAGGTGATCTGCGGCGCCGACTGGCCGAGCTGCGGTTCAAATCCCGCTCGCCGGCATGCGGCCATGATATCGTCGAAGAAGCCGGCACCCGCCTCGCGTGGAAAGAGAACGAACCTCTCTCCGGCCAGCGCGTCGAGGCGCAATGTCCGTGCCTCTGACAGCGGGTGCCTTTCTGGAAGCACGATGACCATGGGGTCTTCGGCCAGCAGCTGACATCGGACCTGCAGCTCATCACCACTACCCGGGCGGATAAAGACAGCGTCTAGCTCTTCCCCATCGAGCCGCTCCAGCAGTTGCGTGGTAGGCGCTTCCTCCAGGCTGAACTCGACGGCTGCATATTTCTCGCGAAAGGCGTTCACGATGGCGGGCACGACCGGATTGAACACCGCAGAGCTGGTGAAGCCAATCCGCAGCCGCCCGCTCTGGCCGCGCGCCGCCCGGAGGGCGGATTGTTTGGCCTGTTCCGCCTGAAGCAAAATCGCCTGGGCCTCCGGCAGGAAAGCCTTGCCTGCCTCCGTCAGTTCCGCACCGTTCGACAGGCGGCGGAAAAGGGGCGCGCCAATCTCGTTTTCAAGATCGCGTATCTGATTGCTGAGTGGCGGCTGGCCGATGCCGATCTTTCGTGCGGCGCGCGTGAAATTGAGTTCTTCTGCGACAGCGATGAAATAGCGAAGATGACGAAGCTCCATGCGATACTTTTAAAGTATCGCATTCACTTGTGCAATATATTGGAACTACCTCTCCTGCGCCGCCACATGACGGGGCGAGCCGTTTGTATGTCGCGGCTGCATCAGGACAGGAGTTCACGATGAGTTCGATCGAAAAGCAGTTTCTCATTACCGGTGTCAGCTCGGGCTTTGGCCGTGCCTTTGCGCAGGCCGCATTGGAGAAGGGGCATCGCGCGGTGGGGACAGTGAGGAATGAGGAAGCCGCAGCTCTGTTCGAGAGCTTGGCACCGGGTCGTGCAACGGCGGTCCGCCTAGACGTTACCGATATCGAAGCAATCGAACCGGCCGTTGCTGGTATCGAGAGAACAATCGGTCCGGTGGACGTTCTCATCAACAATGCCGGCTACGGGCACGAGGGGACATTGGAGGAATCGCCGATCGAGGAAATGCGTCGGCAATTCGAGGCCAATGTCTTCGGCGCTGTCGGAATGATGAAGGCCGTTCTGCCGTTCATGCGCCAGCGACGGGCGGGCCACATCATCAACATCACATCGATGGGCGGGTTCATCACCATGCCGGGCATCGCTTATTATTGCGGCAGCAAATTTGCGCTCGAAGGCATCAGCGAGGTTTTGGCGAAGGAAGTGAAGGCGTTCGGCATCGCAGTCACGGCGGTCGCTCCCGGCTCATTCCGCACCGACTGGGCTGGACGATCGATGATCCGCACCGACAGGAGCATCGCCGACTATGATTCGCTCTTCGATCCCATCCGCAGGGCCCGCGAGGAAAAGAGCGGCAAACAGGCAGGCGATCCTCGCAAAGCGGCTGCCGCCGTGCTGGCGCTGGTCGAGGCTGAAAACCCACCCGTGCATCTCTTGCTCGGCGCCGATGCGCTGGCGCTCGTCCGCGACAAGCTGAAGAACCTGAGCGCTGAAATCGATGCCTGGGAAGATCTGACGCTCTCGACGAGCTTTGCCGAAGCATAAGAAAAGGCGCCCGGAAGGGCGCCTTTTTCGATCAGGGAACGATCAGCGTGCCGACGCCGTGCTCGGTGAAGATTTCGAGCAGCACGGAATGGGCCGTCTTGCCGTTCAGGATGACGACGCCCTGCACGCCCGCCTTGATGGCGTCGATGCAGGTCTCAACCTTCGGGATCATGCCGCCGGAAATCGTGCCGTCGGCAATCAGCGCATGCGCTTCGGCGACGGAAAGCTCCTTGATGAGCTTGCCCTGCTTGTCGAGCACACCGGGCACATCCGTCAGGAACAGCAGGCGGGTGGCGTTCAGCGCACCGGCGATGGCGCCCGCGAAAGTGTCGGCGTTGATGTTGTAGGTCGCGCCGTCGCGGCCGGGAGCAACGGGAGCGATGACTGGGATCATCTCGGAGCGGGCAAGAAGGTCGAGCAGCGTACGGTCGACTTCGACGACTTCGCCGACGAAGCCGAGATCGAGCACACGCTCGATGTTGGAATCGGGATCCTTGACGGTCTTGCGGGCCTTTTCGGCGAAGACCATGTTGCCGTCCTTGCCGCAGAGGCCGATCGCCCATTCGCCGGTCTGGTTGATCAGCGCGACGATTTCCTTGTTGATCGAGCCGGCAAGCACCATTTCGACGATCTCGACCGTCTTCTGGTCGGTAACGCGCAGGCCGCCTTCGAATTTGGATTCGATACCCATCTTCGTGAGCATCGCGCCGATCTGCGGACCGCCGCCATGCACGACGATCGGGTTGACGCCGGATTGCTTCAAAAGTGCGATATCGCTGGCGAAGGCCTTGCCGAGCTCGGGATTGCCCATGGCATGGCCACCGTACTTCACGACGATCGTCTTGTTTTCGTAGCGCTGCATGAAGGGCAGCGCCTGCGCGAGAAGACGCGCCTGGATTTCGCTTTCGGACTCGTTCATGGGGGACCCCGCGGAATTGATCGCGGCCTTTTATCTCAAGTTTTTGACAGATGGAATAATCCGGCACGCAATAGTTTTTCGTATCTAAGGCCGACCTGGGAACCTGCCAGCTCATATTGAAACTATCGAATCGGAAATCGTTCATTCGAGGGCGACATGACTGGGGATTTTGCAGATTTAATCAGCCGCGTAGCGCTCGGCGACCGCAAGGCCTTCGCCGCACTCTATAACCAGACCAGTCCGAAACTTCTGGCGATCTGCCTTCGTATTCTTGGAAGCAGGAACGAGGCGGAAGAGGTGCTGCAGGAGGTCTACATCAAGATATGGCAGCGCGCCGGTGCCTTTACTGCTGGCTCCTCGACATCGGTCGCCTGGCTTGCGGCAATTGCCCGCAATCAGTCGATCGATGCGTTGCGGGCGCGCAAGCCGGTAGCCGACGAAATCGACAAAGCGCTCGATCTTGCCGATGCCGGTCCCGATCCTGAAGCGCAAGTCGTGATTAAGGATGAAGGAAGGCGGATTGACACCTGCATGGAAGAGTTGGAAGCTGATCGTGCGGTCGCGGTGAAACGGGCTTATGTCGAAGGGCTAAGCTATCAGGAACTGGCCGATCAGTTTGGTGTCCCGCTGAACACGGTGAGGACATGGCTAAGACGCAGCCTGCTGAAACTGAGAGAGTGCATGGAACGATGACATCGCCCGACAAAAGCAAGGGAGACCGCTCCCGGGATGAGGTTCTCGCCGGCGAGTATGTGCTGGGCGTCCTCTCTCTTCAGGATCGCAGGATCGTCGAGGAGCGCATGCGCCGCGACCGGCAGTTTGCCGCCATCGTCAGCCGCTGGGAGGTCAACCTCTCCAGCTTCAACGACGAATATGGCACGGCTGCTCCAAGCAGCGAGACCTTCAAGCAGATCGAGGCGCGCCTCTTCGCCAATGCAGAAAGTGAGCCGCGCTTTTCGCACGGCCTCTGGAATTCCGCCGGTTTCTGGCGCTCGCTGACATTTGCCTCGCTTGCGGTCACCTTGGGCGTCATCGCCTTTGCCTCCGGTCTCGTGCCCCAGCCCCCGGCATCGCCGCCGCTGGTGGCGGATCTCTCGGGACAGAACAATCAGGTCAATCTGACGGCCTCCTACGATATCCAGAGCGGCCGATTGAAGATCGTGCCGGTTGCGGCCGGCAACCCGGAGGAGAAATCTCTGGAGCTCTGGCTCGTGCCGGGTAGCGGGACGCCCCGTTCTCTCGGCGTTTTCCAACCGGGCATGAACGGTGCATTGCTGATCCCGACCGATATGCGCAGCCAGATTTCCGATGGCACGACGCTGGCCGTCAGCCTGGAGCCATTCGGCGGTTCGCCCACACATCAGCCGTCGGGGCCTGTCATCGCCAGTGGTTCGATCCACAGGCCGTAAAATAAAATCATTTTCTGAAACTCTTCTGCAGCGCCTTCCGTAGTTGCTGATATCCGGGCGGCGCAGGGCATAAAGCCGGCGGCTGCGACCGGGTGCAGAGGAGAAAACCATGATCAAGTCCGCATTGCGTGCCGCAGCGCTCGCCGCCGCCTTTTCCGCTATCGCCTTCGCCGCTCAGGCAAAGAACCCGATGGTCGGCGGCGCCGCGATGTATGCGAACAAGAACATCGTCGAGAATGCCGTCAATTCCAAGGATCACACCACCCTGGTTGCTGCCGTGAAGGCAGCCGGCCTCGTCAGCACGCTGGAAGGCAAGGGGCCTTTCACTGTCTTCGCGCCGACCAATGAAGCCTTCGCTGCCCTGCCGAAAGGCACTGTCGATACGTTGCTGAAGCCAGAAAACAAAGGCAAGCTTGTCAAGGTTCTGACCTGCCATGTCGTTGCCGCAGATGCCATGTCGAAGACCGTCGCCAAGATGATCAAGGACGACGGCGGCGAGCACGACATCAAAACGGTCGGCGGCTGCGTGCTCAAGGCAAAGGAAAGCATGGGCAAGATCACGCTGACGGATGAAAATGGCGGTGTCGCCCACGTCACCATCGCCGACGTCAAACAGTCGAACGGCGTCATCCACGTCGTCGACGAAGTGCTGCTGCCGAAGATGTAAATTCAAATACCGGCTGTCAGGGGCGCCCTTCTGGGCGCCTCTTTTTATTTCCAGTTGCTGACGCCGACCGTTTCGGCAATCGCCTGCCGCAACTCGTCCAACCCTTCGTTCTTTTCCGAGGAGGTGGAAAGCACGGCCGGATAGGCGGCGGGACGCTTGCGGATCTTCTCCGATGTTTCGGCCAGCAGCTTTGGCACGGCAGGCGCTTTGATCTTGTCCGTCTTGGTCAGCACGATCTGGTAGGAGACGGCCGCCTTGTCGAGCAGCGTCAGGACGTCATCGTCGTTCTTCTTGATGCCGTGACGGCTGTCGATCAGCACATAGACGCGCTTCAGCGTCGAGCGGCCGCGCAAATAGTCGAAGACGAGCTTTGTCCAGTTATCCACCTGCTCCTTCGGCGCCTGTGCATAGCCATACCCCGGCATATCGACCAGCGCCATCGGCGGCAGGTCGTTGCCCTCGCCGGAATAGCCGTCCGGAACGAAGTAGTTGAGTTCCTGCGTGCGGCCCGGCGTATTGGAGGTGCGCGCCAGACCTTTCTGACCGACCAGCGCATTGATCAGCGACGATTTGCCGACATTCGACCGGCCGGCGAAAGCGACTTCCAAGGGGCCCTCCGGCGGAAGGAATTTCATGGAAGGCACGCCGCGGATGAATATCCAGGGGTGGCCGAAGAGCGGCTTTGCGATTTCAGTCATTTGAATTCTGCAATCTCCGGGTTCGGTATTGAAACCGGCTTCATGTTTTTAAGACGTATTGTCAAGGTTCGCACGGTTGAGCGCTTTGCGGCCCGCAACAAAAAGCCCTGCCGAAGCAGGGCTTTTCGACTATTTCGATGGCGCCGGTTTTCGCTTGAACAGGCCCTTCAGATTGTCGAAGAGCTCGATCTTCACGCCGTGGCGCTTCATGATCACCGACTGCTGCAGCACCGAGAGCGTGTTGTTCCAGGCCCAGTAGATCACGAGGCCGGCCGGGAAGCTTGCCAGCATGAACATGAACACCAGCGGCATCCAGTTGAAGATCATTGCCTGCGTCGGATCCGGCGGGGTCGGGTTCATACGCATCTGCACGAACATGGTGACGCCCATGATCAGCGGCCAGACGCCGAGATGCAGCAAGGCCGGTGCCTCGAAGGGCAGCAGGCCGAACAGGTTGACGATCGTCGTCGGGTCGGGCGCCGAAAGGTCGCGGATCCAGCCGAAGAACGGCGCGTGCCGCATCTCGATGGTGATGTAGATCACCTTGTAGAGCGAGAAGAAGATCGGAATCTGCAGCGCCACCGGCCAGCAGCCGGCGATCGGGTTGATCTTCTCTTCCTTGTAGAGCTGCATCGTCGCCTGCTGCAGGCCCATCCGGTCGTCGCCGAATTTTGCCTTCAGCTCTTCCATCTTCGGCTGCATACGCTTCATGTTCGCCATCGAAGCGTATTGCTTGCTGGCGAGCGGGAAGAACAGCGCCTTGACGACGATGGTCGTGCAGAGGATCGCCACGCCGAAATTGCCGAAGTAGCGGAAGAAGAAGTCCATCAGCTTGAACATCGGCTGCGTGAGGAACCAGAACCAGCCCCAGTCGATCAGGCGATCGAAATTCGGGATGGAATATTTCGTTTCATATTCATCGACGACAGGCACTTCCTTGGCGCCGGCAAAGACGAGGTTCTTGACGTCGACCGTCGCTCCGGGAGCGATCGACAGGCCTTCACCCTTGAAATCGGCTTGGTAGCGCGGCTGACCGTCCGTGAAATGCGAGAAGCGGGAATCGAAGGGAATAGTCTGGCTCGGAATGAGAGCCGCGGCCCAATACTTGTCGGTAATGCCGATCCAGCCGCCGGTGACCGTCGGGTTGGACTGGTTTTCCTTTTCGATCGCCGTGTACTTGCTCTCGGAAATGCCGCTGCCGGCGCCGAGCACGCCGAGGAAGCCCTCATGCAGCACATAGACCGAAGGCGTGGTCGGCTTGTTGTAGCGCGTCACGCGGCCATAATTGGACAACGATACGGCGGCCTCGCCGCTATTGGTGATCTTGTCGACGACCGTGAACATGTACCGGTCATCGACGGAAATCGTCCGGGTAAAGGTAAGGCCCTTGTCATTGGTGTAGGTCAGCGTCACCGGCGTCTTTTCGGTGAGCTTCGCACCCTCGGGCGCGGTCCAGATGGTAGACGGGCCGGGAACGGCGCCTGTCGCTTCGGTGCCTATATAGCCGAACTCAGTGAAATAGCCGTCCTTGGTTTCAGCCGGCGAGAACAGCGTAATGATCGGGCTCGAGTTGTCGACGGTCTCGTGATAGCCCTTCAGCCTCAGGTCGTCGAGGCGCGCACCGGCGAGATTGATGGAGCCGGAAAGGGCAGCCGTATCGATGGCAACACGCGGCGATTTTGCCAGAGCTTCCTCGCGGGTAGCCGTCGCCGTGGCCTGCCCGGTGGGAGCTGCGCCGTTCGGCTGCGCGCTCTGGCCGCCGGCGGCAGGCTGTTGCGTCTGCTCGGTCTGCTGCTGTGCCTTCTGGGCTTCCTGAGCCTTGCGCTGAGCCTCGATGCGCGGGTTCATATAGAGGAACTGCCAGCCAAGGACGATCAGCACCGAGAGAGCGATCGCAATGAGGTAATTGCGGTTGTTTTGCATCATACGTTCCTGGGGCGCTCGTCTTTCGGGCGCCTGTGTTTCGGCCTGGTTTCCACGCGGGTTTTCAGTTCCGCGGCCAGTTCATCGAAGGACGCTGTCAAGACGTCCCTGCGGGCGACAACCACATAGTCGTGTCCGGGCTGCATTGCAAACCCTGCATGAAGCCGCACCGCCTCTTTCAGGCGTCGCCGCATGCGGTTTCTTTCGACCGCGTTGCCATGTTTTTTGGTGACTGTGAAGCCGACGCGGGCTTCGCTTTCTTCTTCCTTGCGGTTCAGGACCTCGAGAAGGAAGAGAGGGCCGCGGCGCTTTTCGCCTTCGCGGACTGCAAGAAATTGCGGGCGGCTCAAGAGCCGCCCGACAATCTGTTTGTCTTCTTTGGTCTTCAAGTCGCCCGTCATTTGCTATCGGGCAATTCCGGCCTTAGGCCGAAAGACGCTTGCGGCCGCGTGCGCGGCGAGCAACGATGACCTTGCGGCCGCCCTTAGTGGCCATACGCGCACGGAAACCGTGGCGGCGCTTGCGAACAAGCTTCGAGGGCTGATAGGTACGCTTCATTTATTTAAACACCGCGGAGTGCGGCCCTTCTTGAATTTGCATAATGCAAGGAGCGTGGTTTTTCGAACGGGCGAGGTCATAAAAGACCTGAAATGACCGGACGTGCGGCGGCTTATACAAATGAAGCCTGCCAAAGTCAATTATGACTGGCGGATTCCCTGGAGCTGCAGGGCGTATGGCAAGATTTCGCACTCTGGTGTTAACGAATTTGGTTATTCACTATATAGTTGTATATTTCATCCATAAGCTTCCAAAAGCTTTCAGCCGCAACTTTTATTCCTTGAAGATGCTCGGCCCGAGACAAAGCATAATGCGCGCAACAGTAAATATGGGTAATTTCTTGTAGTCGATATTGTTAATATTCGAAATACAACATTAACGAATTTACCCGATCTTTCGGTGCATCGGCTGGGAATTTGCTTTCCAGCCATTGTGCGAAGCGAGGGAGCGTTCAGTGAAAATTCGCGGCAAAATCAA
The DNA here is from genome assembly GCF_056398505.1 of Rhizobium sp. 01T437. Taxonomy (NCBI): domain Bacteria; kingdom Pseudomonadati; phylum Pseudomonadota; class Alphaproteobacteria; order Hyphomicrobiales; family Rhizobiaceae; genus Rhizobium; species Rhizobium sp. 01T437. The sequence continues at coordinate 203,927 of NZ_JBFTPM010000006.1, read as the reverse complement.
TCTTCTTGTCTCCGTCATGGGTGGCGTTGCGCTTCTGATCGGTGCCACCGCGCTGTCGGCGATGAGCGAGTACAACGCGAACCTGACTGCTTATGAGCATGCTGCGGCCCGCGCCTACGCAGGCGAACGTCTCAACCGCTTCGTCACCGCCGTCGTCATGGAATCGCGCGGCATCTATGCTGCAAAGAGCCTGGAACAGACGCCGGCCTTCGCTAAGGGCCTGATGGCCGATCTGGATGAGATCGACAAGGTCATCGCCGGTTGGGCGCCGCTTGTGCCTGACAGCGAGAAGGATACCTTCGCCAAGCTCATCGACCGCGCCAAGGAATTCCGCACCTTCCGCAGTGAGACAGCCCGTCTCGGCACGCAGGTGAGCCCGCAGGCCGCCAACGAGCAGGGCAACAACGACGCCAACCGCGCCAACCGCAAGGCTTTCCAGGCCGAGATCGACGCGATCGTCAGCACTGACAAGGCCGAACTGACTGCCGTCGACGACCAGATCGAGAGCTTCCGCAGCTGGATCCTGATGCTGGTGCTCAGCATCACCGGCATCGGTATTGCAGTCGGCGTTGGCATGGGCTTTTACATCGGTACCAGCCACCTGAGCCGGCCGATCAAGAAGGTGACCCAGGCGATCAAGGACGTCGCAGACGGCAATTTCCAGGCGGAAGTGCCCTTCGCCGGTCGCAAGGACGAAATCGGTGAGATGGCCGCTGCCGTCGCCATCTTCAAGGAAAACGGCCTCGTCATCCAGCGCATGAACGCACAGGAAGCGGCAATGCGTGCAAAGAGCGACGACCTGCAGTCCAGCATGTCCGTCGTCGTTGCAGCTGCTGCTGCCGGCGATTTCAGCCACCGCATCAACAAGGATTATCAGGACGAAAGCCTCAACCAGTTCGCCGGCAATATCAACACGCTGCTGTCGAGCGTCGATGCCGGCGTCGACGAAACCCGCCGCGTCATAGCAAGCCTTGCTGAAGGCGACCTGACGCAGACTATGCGCGGTCAATTCCAGGGCGCCTTTGCCGAATTGCAGAAAAACGTCAACAGCACGTTCGTGACGCTGCAGACGACTATGCGCGAAGTGCGCGAGACGACCGAAGCGATCAACGGAAATACCAACGAACTCAGGAACGCCAGCGACGATCTTTCCAAGCGCACGGAACAGCAGGCTGCCGCACTTGAGGAAACCTCTGCTGCTCTCGATGAGATCACAGCCGTTGTGCAGAACTCGACGGAACGCGCCCAGGAAGCAACCGTCATGGTCTCCGAGGCGAAGGACAATGCCGGTCGCTCCGGCGTCGTGGTCCGCAACGCCGTCGATGCCATGGGTCGTATCGAGCAGGCCTCCCGCGAAATCAGTCAGATCATCAACGTCATCGATGAGATCGCCTTCCAGACCAACCTGCTGGCACTGAATGCCGGCGTCGAGGCCGCACGCGCTGGTGAAGCCGGCAAGGGCTTCGCTGTGGTCGCCCAGGAAGTGCGCGAGCTCGCCCAGCGCTCGGCAACGGCCGCCAAGGATATCAAGGCGCTCATCAACAAGTCGGGCGACGAAGTGCAGGTCGGCGTCAAACTGGTCCAGGCGACCGGCAATGCGCTCTCGGAGATCGAGACGCGGGTCATCGCCATCAACGACCATATCCATTCGATCGCGACTGCGGCAAAGGAACAGTCGACCGGCCTCAAGGAAGTCAACACCGCCGTCAACCAGATGGACCAGGTGACCCAGCAGAACGCCGCGATGGTGGAAGAAACCTCGGCTGCGACCCACAAGCTGTCAGCCGAAGCCGATGGCCTCGTGCGCCTCATCTCCCGCTTCAAGGTTTCCAACGAAGCGCCCGTTGCCGTTGCCCGCCAGCAGCATCACCAGCCAGTCGCCTCTCCGGCGCGCCGCGCTATCGGTCGCGTCGCCCGCGCCTTCAGCGGCAATGCCGCTGTTGCGGAGCAGAGCTGGGAAGAGTTCTGATAGCCTTTACGACCGGGATCGGAACGCCGCCTGCGGGCGGCGTTTTCGTTTGTGACGACTTGCCGCTCCTCGCAAAGATTTGAAAGCGGAGCATTCTCGTCTAATATAAGAGCTCATTCTGATGGCGGCCTTTCGCCGCACGGACAAGACGAGATGCCGGTTCAAGACCAGGGCGAGCCTTCCAAGGCGGAAAACATCGTGGCCGGTGAGGCTGCCAAGGGTTCCTATCCGCGTGCCGGCATGTTCAGCCGCCTTTCCGGCAAGCTGCTCTGGCTCACCGTCTTCTTCATCATGCTGGCGGAAATCCTGATCTTCTTTCCCTCGATCGCGAGCATGCGCGTGCGCTGGCTCGAGGATCGGCTGAATACGGCCGCCGCTGCCGCAATCGTCATCGACGGCCTGCAGCCGGTGGATCTGCCGCGTGCGCTGCAGAAGGAGACGCTGGAGGCGACCGGCACCAAGGCGATTGTGCTGCGCAAGGACGGCACTTCCCGCCTGCTTGCCATGAGCGAAATGCCGACCTCGGTCGACGAATCCTACGATCTCAGCAACATCCCGCCATTGACCGCGATGCGCGACGCGCTGGACACGATGATCTTCGGCGGCAACCGCATGATCCGCGTCTATGGTGCGGTGGGCGAGACCAATACCGGCGTCGAGGTGGTCATGAAAGACCGGCCTCTGCGTAAGGCGATGTTCGTCTATGCCCGTAATGTGCTGCTGCTGTCGATCCTGATCTCGCTCTTTACCGCGACACTGATTTTCTTCTCCATCAACCGCATTCTCATCCGCCCGATCCGCAGACTGACGGGCAGCATGCAGCAATTCGCCTCCGATCCGGAAAATCCGCTGCACGTCTATGTCGGCGATGGCGGCCGTGACGAACTGGCTGTTGCCGGGCGCAATCTTACATCCATGCAGCTCGAACTGCAGAAGACGCTGAAGCAGCAGAAAAACCTTGCAGCACTCGGCCTCGCAGTCTCGAAGATCAATCACGACATGCGCAACATCCTGGCATCCGCCCAGCTCATGTCTGACCGCCTCGTCGATGTCGACGATCCCTTGGTGAAAAGCTTCGCGCCGAAGCTGCTGCGCACCATCGATCGCGCCGTCGGCTATACGACCGAGGTCCTCTCTTATGGCAAAGCGACAGAATCGGCGCCGCGCCGCCGCCGCATCCGTCTTTACGAGCTTGTGCAGGAGGTCAAAGATATCCTCGCCATCGAGCCACAAAGCGGCGTCGAGTTCATCGAGCAGATGGGGTCGGATCTGGAAGTGGATGCCGATAGCGAGCAGTTGTTCCGGATCATCCACAATCTCTGCCGCAACGCCCTGCAGGCCCTGACCTCGCCGGGCGAGCAGGGGGCTGGGATCGTCAGGCGCATCACGGTCGCCGCCCAGCGCGTCGGCAGCGTCGTCAGCATCACGGTGGACGATACAGGCCCCGGCATGCCGCTGAAGGCGCGCCAGAACCTGTTTGCGGCCTTCCGCGGCTCGGCTCGCTCCGGCGGCACCGGTCTCGGCCTCACCATCGCCCGCGAGCTGGTGCTGGCCCACGGCGGCACGATCGCGCTTGTGGAAAAGCCCTCGGTCGGCACGCAGTTCCGTATCGAAATTCCGGATCGCCCCGTTTCACTGGAAGATTACCGCAGCCGGTCGCACGGCGAAAAGTGATGCAATTTCCGCAAGTGAGCCTTGCCGAACCAAAGTCGCGATTTTTTTCGAATTGCTCTTGCATTGCCCGAAAAGACCCTTTAGAGAACCGCCCACGCAAGCGGCACGGCCGCCACTGCAGACGCACCCGTAGCTCAGCTGGATAGAGCACCAGACTACGAATCTGGGGGTCAGGAGTTCGAATCTCTTCGGGTGCGCCATTTTCCAATTGTTCATGGACATGACTTGGCAGCGGGCTCTTGATTGCGCCTGGCGCCGTTTGTCTTGTCGCAAGCAAATCGGCTTCGGCCAAATTGGGCCTTATTAGTCCCGGCCTCTCCACCACATCGACGATGTAAAATAATTAGGTGCGAACGCCATTGCGGCGACCGCAATTCCGGCGCCGATTACGCTCGTTGGCTTTATTCTGAAACTGGCGTGCAAGGTAATGCTATTCCCCGCGCGTAGATCGAACACTGACTTGATTTGCCGAGGATGCGAAGGACCGCAATCAAAGGCTCTTCTTCCTGAACAGCTGTTATTTTGACGCTCCGGTGCAGATAGTGCCGTGACCGAGCGGCCATTCTGAGGCCTGCCTCAAGCTTCGATGGGCGCACGATACCATAGCTCCCCACCTCCGCGCCTAGTTTCGCGCAACCTTCGGCGTCTATCTGCGGAAGCGATGGATTGTATCAGGCGAGAAGCCGGAGGGTTGGATGATGACGAGAATTGTTGGTGTCGTTGGTCTCGTCGCGATGATGGCTGCTCTGTCAGGCTGTGTCGATCGCGCCAATGCGCCGGTGCTCGTGCCGGTCGCTTCACCCGTCAATCCGCCTGGTGTCACCCACAGCCTCTGTATGTCCGATGCCAACGCAATGTATGATGAGGCAAACAAGCAGTACGACCTGCGTGCGCAGATGACCGGTCACCGCGACGCGGTGGAACGGGAAACCAATGCAAGCGGCGCGGCTCACAGGCAATATGTCTCCTGTGTCGCAAGCCAGGGCTACCGTCCTTTGTACGCGAATTGAGAACGGTGAATTCACACGGCTGATGAATTGTCGCAGGCGCCTGCTCCCGCGGCTTTTGCAAATCGCAATTTTTGATTTTTTGTGTCTTTCAGTCACGCCGGATCGCCTGCAATCACAAGTGTAGGAAGCCGCGTGTCGTGATGGAACTTCGCGCGCATAGAACGCATTTTTCTTGGGTAAATCCAGTAAGGAGGGTTTATCATGAAAATGCTTAATCTAGCCCCGTCCACCTTTGCGCTCAGCGCTCTTCTCGCCCTCTCGTCTACCGTTCCCGCGCTGGCGGCGCCCGTTCAGCAGGCCCGGATTCCGGTCCCGTCGAATGTGGAAATGGTGCAATATAAAGCACATGCCGGCTATTGGCATGGCTATCATGGATTCCGCACGGAACGCCCCGGTACCCGCCGTCACTCCGACGGCTACTGGTATCCGCTTGCCGCGTTCGGCGTTGAAGCCGGCACCACGGGCTCGATTGTCCGCGAACCCGTTAACCGCCCCGAGCCGAAAACTATGTGCAACCCCTCGTTTAGTGGCACGATCGGTCCCGGAAGCATGCCGTGCGACGACGGCTATTGAGCCGGCAAAGAAAAAGGCGGCCAAAAGCCGCCTTTTTCTTGTCCGCAATCGGAACTCACGTCGTCGTGATCGCCGTTTCAAGGCAGTAGAATATGACAATTCCGCTTCCTAGCTCCTTGGCGTAAATTCCAACCATCCTCCCAAGGAGACAAGAAATGATCAATGTCGTGAAGAATGGCTTCGTGGCCGTAGCCTTTGGCGCAATCATCAGCGTTTCGGCTTTCGCATCTGCCAACGCTGCCCCGGCGCAACAGCAACAGCAGGTCGTAAAGCAGCAGAAGAACACGACCGCTCGCAATGAGCCCCACACCACGGGTTCGGTCAATGGTGCTTCCAGCAGCTCCGAACCTTACCAGTATGGCCGGAAGAAGTCGCTCAACATGGCTTGCGGCCTGCGCTTCAACCCGACCAGCAGCTCGGGCTGCAACTACTGAAGGCGGCTTGAAGGATAAGGCGAGGGGAAGGGACTGACATCCCTGTCGCGAAAAGAGGGCAGCCTTCATGGCTGCCTTTTTCGTTGCGACGCCGCTCTTCGCATCCGGCAAGCGCCTGGCCGCTGTGGCTCCGCCAGCGCTTTTTCGCCTTTGGCAATGTCGCGGTCGGCAATCATCACGCGCGCCCCCTTTCTGACCATCCGCTCGCCACCTGGAAGCCGATTCCGGAAGGCCCGCCTGTTGCCTCTGCGCGCCTTTCGTCCTGCCGGGCCATATCCCTCGCGGCCAAATTGCCGTCTGTCACTCTCCGCAGTCGTCGAAATGCGATAGATTGCACTTATTGCAAAAATGCAATAGATACAAAAATACACAAAATGTTGATAGGGAAGACGTGCGTAAAGACCATGGATTGACGGGCCTGCCTTGGAATTGCCATGCTGCAAGAGATCGTCGCTTCGATAGTCAATCGCATTTCAAACGGGTGGGAAAATCATGATAGCAAAGACTGCATACTCCGATTTCCTGCATTTTTTTCGCTCCTGGCTGAGTAACCCGCTGAGGGTGGCGGCCATTGCGCCCTCCGGCGATTCGCTCGCGCGGATCATGACCAGCGAGATCGCGGCGCTGGACGGTCCGATCATCGAGCTCGGGCCAGGCACCGGCGTCTTCACCCGCGCGCTGCTTGCGCGCGGCATCAGCGAATCCGATCTGACGCTCATCGAATATGGTCCTGAATTCATCGGGTCGCTTCAAAAGCGTTTTCCTGATGCACGCATCCTGCAGATGGATGCCGCCCATCTGGCGCAGGCCGATATTTTCGAGGGTGAACCTGTCGGCGCCGTCGTGAGCGGTCTGCCACTGCTTTCCATGTCGCCGCGCAAGATCGCTTCGATCCTGGCAGGCGCCTTCGTCTATATGCGGGCGGGCGGCGCCTTCTATCAGTTTACCTATGGACCGCGCTGTCCTGTGCCGCGTCCGATCCTCGATCGCCTGGGCCTGAAGGCGACGCGCATCGGCGGCACGGTCCGCAACCTGCCGCCGGCTTCCGTCTACCGGATTTCGCGCCGCAAGCCGCTGGAGCTCTCGCGTGAGCGTTTCAAATATCGCAGCAGCGGAGTGGATATGGAGATCGCCGCTTTCTCCGAAGCGGATGACTGAATAACATCTGATGGAAATGACAGAGAAGAAATTGCCTGAAGGCGTCGAGGGCAGGCGCGAGCGCAAGCGGCGCCAAACCCGCGAGCGCATCGAGCAAGCAGCGATGAGCCTCTTTCTGGAGCGCGGCTTCGACGCGACGACCATCGAGGAGATCACCGAAGCAGCTGACGTTTCGAAGCGCAGTTTCTTCGATTATTTCCCGTCGAAGGAAGAAGTTGTCTTCGCCTGGCAGGATTCCTTCGCTGACCGGTTGATGGCGGCGATCGCCGCCCGCCCGGCCGGTGAGTCTGACGTCAAGGCGGTCGAGGAGGCCCTGATCGTCACTGTGACCGCTTCGGCCGACGAGCGCGCCATGGCGCTTGGCGAACTCATCCATTGCACGCCGACCCTCAAGGCCCGCGATCAGCTCAAATATGCCAAGCTGGAGCAGAAGTTGACCGAGGCGCTGATTGCCCGCAAGGGCGGCGATCCTGAAGCGCGGGCGCACATGCGTTTGCTTTCGGCAATCGTCATCGGCGCACTGCGCGTTGGCAGCGAGGTCTGCCAAGAGCGCACCCAGGGTGTTTCGATGGAGGGCGTTTCAATGGAAGCCTTCGCACGCGAGATCTTTGGCGAACTCTGGACGATGCTTGCCGAATTCGGCGAAGAGACGAAAGCCCTCAATTCTATACGCTAGATAATCACGCTTTCCGTTGCCGGCGGCGCTTCGGATCGATGCTTTCTCAGGAAATCGATGAGCGCGCGCAGCTTTGCAGGCACCCGCCGGCGATCCGGATAATAGAGCGTCAGGCCTGACAGCGGCGGGCTCCAGTCGGCAAGGATCCGTACGAGCCGGCCATCTTCAAGAAAACGCTCGATATAGCCGTTGATCATGTAGGAAATGCCAATCCCATCGAGGGCTGCCTGTGTGAGTGCTGCGGAATCGTTGAGGATCAGCCGTGGATGGAGCGTAATATCGACGCGCTCGCCATCTTTCTCGAATTCCCAGCGTTCGACCTGGCCGCTCGTCACGAAACGAAAGCCGATGCAATCATGCTGCAGCAGGTCGCGTGGATGCTTCGGCATGCCGCGCCGGCCGAGATATTCCGGCGAGGCGATCACATGGGCGCTGATCGGCGGGCCGATCGGAATGGCAACCATATCCTTGGCCACCGTCTCGCCGAAGCGGATGCCGGCGTCGAAGCCTTCCGCGACGATATCGTTCATCGAGGCTTCCATCTTCACCTCGACCTGAATGTCAGGATAGGCATCCAGAAAATCGCGAAGCAGCGGTTGGATGGCGATCATATAGCCGGCGCGCAGCACATTTAGCCGCAGAAGGCCCGCCGGCCGGCCGACATCCGCGTCAAGATCCTTGCTGGCGGCCGCAAGTTCGCCGAGGGCGGGAAGCACCCGCTCCAGATAGCGGCCGCCGGCTTCCGTCAAGCTGACGCTGCGTGTGGTGCGGTTGAAGAGCGGCATGCGCAGCCGGCTCTCCAGCTTGCTGATCGTCTGGCTGATGGCTGATGGCGAAACACCAAGCCGCACGGCGGCGGCTGAAAAACTCTTTTCCTCGGCAACGACGACAAAGGTCGCCATGCCGTCGAGCATGTCCTGGCGCATTCTATCCTCCATTTCCCGACGTGAGATTAGTAAGTTTCTCTAAAAAGGCTATCGCCAATTAATGAGATTATCGAAATTATCCGGAAGGCCTACCTTCCCTCCATCAGCAGCACAATGGAGTGAAGGCCATGACAGAAAAAACCAAAATCCTTTTCATAACAGGCGTTTCCACCGGCTTCGGCCGCGCTCTCGCTCAGGCCGCTCTCGATGAAGGCCACAAGGTGGTTGGCACTTTGCGCAATGAAGAAGCCCGCAAAGCGTTCGAAACACTGAAGCCAGGCTTTGCTTTCGGCAAACTCCTCGATGTCACCGACACCGCCGCGATCGCGCCTGTCGTCGCCGAAATCGAAAAAGAGGTCGGCCCGATCGACGTTCTCGTCAACAATGCCGGCTACGGTCATGAAGGCCTCGTCGAGGAATCGACGATGGAAGACCTGCGCCACCAGTTCGAGGTCAATGTTTTCGGCCCGGTGGCTGTCATGCAGGCGGTGCTGCCCTATATGCGCAAGCGCCGCAGTGGCCATATCCTCAATGTCACCTCGATGGGCGGGATCATCACCATGCCAGGCATCGCTTTCTACCATGGCAGCAAGTTTGCCCTCGAGGGCATTTCCGAGAGCCTCGGCAAGGAGGTCAAGAGCTTCGGCATCCATGTGACGGCCGTCGAGCCTGGTGGTTTCCGCACTGATTGGGCCGGCCGCTCGATGGTGCGTGCGGAGCGTTCGATCGAAGATTATGATGAGGTTTTCGAGCCCTTGCGCCAGCGTCGCCTCGAACGCAACGGCAACCAGCCGGGCGACCCCAAAAAGGCTGCAGCCGCAATGCTGACGCTCATTGCATCCGATAATCCGCCGGCCCATCTCTTGCTGGGGCGGGACGCAATCAGCCTCGTTCGTGAGAAGCTTGGGTCTCTCAAGACCGAGTTCGACGCCTGGGAGCAGGTCTCCAGCTCCACCGATTTTGAGTGATTTGATTGACCAAGAGAGGAAAATACGATGACTGATTACAACGCAGCGAAATCCGGCACCTTCAAGATTGGTGGCGATATGGAGGTCAACCGCCTCGGTTTCGGCGCCATGCGTATCACCGGCGACGGCATCTGGGGCGAGCCCAAGGATCACGCCGAATCGATCCGCACGCTGAAACGTCTGCCGGAACTCGGCATCAACTTCATCGATACGGCCGATTCCTACGGTCCTGACGTTTCCGAACAGCTGATCAAGGAAGCGCTCCACCCCTATAAGAAGGGTCTCGTCGTCGCCACCAAGGGCGGCCTCACGCGCCACGGTCCGAATATCTGGCTGCCGCTCGGCCGTCCGGAATATCTGATCCAGCAGGTGCACAAGAGCCTGCGCAATCTCGGCGTCGAGCAGATCGATCTCTGGCAGCTTCACCGCATCGACCCCAAGGTTCCCGCCAAGGAACAGTTCGACACCATCAAGTCGCTGCTCGATTCCGGCCTGATCCGCCATGCGGGCCTCAGCGAAGTCTCTGTCTCCGATATCGAAGCCGCTTCCAAGGTCTTCAAGGTCGCCACGGTCCAGAACCGCTACAATCTCGTCGACCGCACCAGCGAGGATGTGTTGGACTATTGCGCAAAGCACAATATCGGCTTCATCCCTTGGTATCCGCTGGCTGCCGGCGATCTTGCCAAGCCGGGCTCACTGCTCGACACGATTGCCAAGAAGCACAATGCCGCCCCGAGCCAGATCGCGCTCGACTGGGTGCTGAAGCGCAGCCCCGTCATGCTGCCGATCCCCGGCACCTCCAAGGTCAAGCACCTGGAAGAAAACGTCGCGGCCGTAAACATCACGCTGTCGGACGAGGAATTCAAAGCCCTCGATGCCGAAGGCAAGAAGCTATTCAAGGCTGCCTGATAAGCATAAAATCAGTCGTGAAACGGCCGCGGTTTCAGCCGCGGCCGTCTTCGTTTCGCGCCTTCATTTCCCACGCGACACCGGTCCCCACCTTTTGCCTTGGACGATCAGCCCTATGTCGACTTCATGCGCGAGCATTTTTTGCCCAATAATTTGACCAACTGATCAAAGATGCCGCAAAATGAGGCGGAGGCGTGACGCCAGTGAAGCAAGCATTGCGCCAAATGCATTGCTGCATTGCGGTAATTTCGCTATTCTCCATCAAATGAATTAGGTATTAATGATCTCGAAGGCAGCGCACTCCTCCTCCCAGCGCTCCTTCATCGGACTGACAACACTCCTCCTCCCAGTTGTCAGTCAGGATCAAGAGCCCGATGCACCTCCTCCCGCGTCGGGCTCTTTTCTATTCCGGATTATCTCTCTCCCAAACCTTCGTAAAATTGACTCCGCCCTTGGCCTCGGACTATCTGGAGGCGCGCGGGCAAGCGCATGTCGGTGGCTTGGCGCGATGACGCCTGAACCTGCGGAGATGTCATGATCGGCAGATGCGGCGTTTCGTGCAAAGCTCTCGCAGCCCTGCTCGTCTTGTGCCTTGGTCTTGTTTCCTGCGGGCGGCCGATCGGTGTCATGCAGGCGGCCGGCACGGTTCCACCGGGTACGTCGCGCGTCGACTTGCTGGTGGCGACCACGCGTGCTGCTGATGAAAATCCCGCCGTTCTCTTCTCCGGTGAGCGTGGCACCGGGTTGATGGTCGATGCCGTCGATATCTCCATTCCGCCGGACGCCAATCGCAAGGTCGGGCAGGTGCAATGGCCCCGCCGTCTGCCAGGCGATCCTCTCAAGGATTTCGTCACTGTCGCTGTCGATCCGCTCAATGGAGAGAAGGCGGGCGAGAACTGGTTGAGAACGCATATGCCGAAGAGCAAGCGCGTCCTCATCTTCGTTCATGGCTTCAACAACCGCTACGAGGACGCGGTCTATCGTTTCGCGCAGATCGTCCATGACTCGCGTGCCGACGTTGCGCCCGTCGTTTTCACCTGGCCGTCGCGCGCCAGCATCTTCGACTACAACTACGACAAGGAAAGCACCAACTATTCGCGCGATGCGCTGGAAGAGCTGCTGCGGCGCACGGCCAACAATCCGGCCGTCGGCGACATCACCGTCATGGCCCACTCCATGGGCACGTGGCTGACGGTCGAGGCTCTGCGCCAGATGGCGATCCGCGACGGCCACGTCGCCTCCAAGATCAACAATGTCATTCTTGCCTCACCGGATCTCGATGTCGACGTGTTCGGCCGCCAGTTTATGAGCCTCGGTAAGGACAAGCCGCATTTCACCATCTTCGTATCCCAGGATGATCGGGCGCTGGCGCTTTCGCGCCGCATCTCCGGCAATGTCGATCGCCTCGGCCAGATCGATCCTTCCGCCGAGCCCTATCGCAGCAAGCTGGAAGCGGCCGGTATCACCGTGCTTGACCTTACCAAGCTGAAGACCGGCGATCGCCTGAACCACGGCAAGTTCGCCGAAAGCCCTGAAGTGGTGAAGCTTATCGGCGACCGGCTGATTGCCGGTCAGACCATCACCGATTCTGAAGTCGGGCTCGGCGAAGCGGTCGGCGCGGTCGCCATGGGTGCTGCCCAGACGGCGGGCAGCGCAGTCAGCCTTGCAGTCAGCACGCCAATCGCCATTTTCGATCCCCGCACCCGCCGCAACTATGACGATCAGGTGCGCCGTCTCGGCCAGTCAATGAACAATACTGTGGGTTCCGTGGGCGATAGCGTCGGCGCCGGACTGCCGGAAGATGCTCAGTAAAAAATCATAGGCATTCGCTTCGTTGTGATATATCACATCTCCAACGGCATCGACTCTGCCGTGCGGTGGACAAGACATGGCGAATGAAACGAATAGGACGGTAGCCGTCGTTGGCGCCGGTGTGATCGGCGCTTCGATTGCTTTCGAACTGCAGCGGCGCGGCTTTCAAGTAACGCTGATCGACAAGGGGGAGCCGGGCAGGGGAACCTCCTACGGCAATATGGCGAGCATCGCGCTCGACTTTGCAGCCGGTTCCGGTCCCTCGACCTGGAAGAAGCTGCCGCGCTGGCTGATCGATCCGGAAGGCCCGGTCTGGCTGCGGCCAGGCTATGCGCCGAAAATCCTGCCCTGGTTCCTGCGCTTCCTCGCTGCCGGCCGGCCTTCTCGTCTCAGGGAGATCGAGGATGCGGGCATGAGCCTCTCCAAGATCGCTCTCGGCGATATCAGCACCATGCTCGATGCCATCGGGGCGCCCGAACTGATGACCGAAGAGGGTTGCCTTGCGATCTACGAGACTGAGGCCGAATTCGATGCGGACCGTAGCCATCTCGAACTGATGCGGCGCTACGGCCTCGAATTCGAAGTGCTGAGCAACGGCGCGATCCAGTATTACGAGCCGACTCTGTCGCCGAAAGTCGCCAAAGCTGTGCTGATGCCGGACAACAAGTCGATCCGCGATCCCTATAAGCTTGTCGTAAAACTCGCCGATGCCGCAAAGGCCGCGGGCGCCAACTTCGTATCCGGTCAGGTAAAAAGTGTCGAACGCAAGAGTGATGGCAAGACTGCTGTCCTTCTCGAAAACGGCAACCGCATCGAAGCCGAAAAGGTCATCCTGGCAGCCGGCGTCCACACGCGCTTCCTGGCAGAAAGCCTCGGCGAGCCGATCCCGCTTGAAACCGAGCGTGGTTATCACACGCAGATCATGCAGCCCGGCATTTCCATGCGCTATTCGGTCATCTGGCCGCATCGCGCCTTTATGGTCACGCCGACGGCGGGCGGCATCCGTGTCGGCGGCAATGTCGAGCTCGCCGGACTGACGGCCGCCCCCGATTTCCGCCGCCCGCGCGTGCTCGTGCGCCATGCGCAGCGCATCCTGCCCGATCTAAAGGTTCAGGATACCAGCGAATGGATGGGGCACCGCCCGGCGCTGCCGGATACGATCCCGATCATCTCGCCCTCGTCGAAAATGCCTGGCGTCTTTTATGCCACCGGCCACGGCCATCTCGGCCTGACCTATTCGGCAACGACAGCTCGGCTGATCGCGGATATGGTGGCAGGTGTCAAAACATCAGTTGATATCAAGCCATTCCGCATCAACAGGTACTAGGACTGGTCATGGCCGGAACCTTCGTCACCCGCAAAAATATCCGCGTCGATGGCGGCATCGCGCGTCACGTCTGATTTGGAGTTTGAAAGATGAGATGGAAGCGTACGATCCAGCTTCTGGATGTTCACGCCGAAGGTGAAATCGGCAAGGTCGCCATCGGTGGCGTGCCGAAAATTCCAGGCGAGACGGTCGCCGCCCAGCTTCACTGGCTGAACACCGACCCCAAGGGGCAGGAGCTTCGTCGCTTCCTCTGCCTCGAGCCGCGGGGTGCACCGATCGGCTCGGTCAACCTGTTGCTGCCGCCGAAGCATCCGGACGCGGATGCGGCCTTCATCATCCTGCAGCCTGATCAGGCGCATGCGAGCTCCGGCTCGAACTCCATCTGCGTGACCACCGCTCTCCTGGAATCCGGCATCGTCGAGATGAAAGAGCCGGAAACCATCGTCACGCTTGAGACCGCAGCCGGCCTGGTCAAGGCGACGGCCACTTGCCGCGACGGTCGCTGCGAGAAGGTGAAACTCACCATGGTGCCGTCCTTCGTCCACGAGCTTGATGTCGAGATCGACACACCGCATTGGGGAAAGATCACGGCCGACATCTGCTATGGCGGCATCTTCTACGCGTTGGTCGATGTCGGCCAGATCAACCTGACGATCGAGAAGGCCAATGCCGCAGCACTGGTGCAGGCCGGCATGATCCTCAAAGATCTGATCAACCGCAATATCCACGTTGTGCATCCGGAAATCCCGGCAATCTCAGGCGTGGCCTATGTGATGTTCCGCGATATCGAGGCTGATGGCACGGTGCGCACCTGCACCACGATGTGGCCGGGCCGCGCCGACCGTTCGCCCTGCGGCACAGGCAATTCGGCCAATCTCGCGACCCTCTACGCCCGCGGAAAGGCCAAGGTCGGCGACGTCTTCAARTCGAAGTCGATCATCGGTTCGGAATTCGAGGTCGGCCTGCAGGGGGTGACGGAAGTCGCCGGTAAACCGGCCGTCATCCCGACGATCACCGGCCGCGGCTTCACCTTCGGCCTGTCGCAGGTCGCACTCGACCCCTTCGATCCGCATCCCCTCGGCTTTGCCCTGACGGATGTCTGGGGGCCGTCGGCCGGCGAGATCTAGAGCAATTCCAGCAAAAGCGCGCAGCGGTTTTGCATCTGGAATTGCTCTACGGCAGACCTCAATAGACGAAGGGATCGACTTCGGCCTTGACGGGGTCGTCAGCAGCCGAGGGATAGATTACGCCCTTGCGCAGGATGATATTGGCATAGAGCCGCGGCTCACTGGTCTGGATGACTGCATGGGCCGCGCGCACGCGGCCATAGAAATCCTGCCCGACGAGTGGAACGACCTGACGCTCCGGCTCATGCCTGGCGCAGCAGGCGATCATTTCCTCATGGACGGGGTCGAGCTTGTCGCGTTCGGTCTTCACCGTTGAGCGGAAGATTGCTTCTGCCACGAAGTCGTCGATCGGCAGCACGCTCAAAACGGCATCAAGAACCGGAATGAGATGATGTCCGTCGAGCCGGATCAGCCGCCGCGCATGCTCGATGCCGGGATAATTGCCATCGACGATGGCGATTTCATCGCCATGGCCCATGCCCCGCAATGTCGCGAGCAGGTCCGGGCTCAGCAGCGGGTCAAGCCCTTTCAGCATTGTCGATCTCCTTGAAAAGCACATTCTGGTCGGTGAGATAACGCGCAAAGATCGGCAGGCTGGCGCCGCCGATGGCACGCGCCTGTGCGCCGACCACGCCTTCGACGATATCGGGCATGACGACCCCCTGCAGATCGAGCTTTTCAGCTTCGTAGATCGTCGCATGCACGATGCGCCGGCGCACCCAGTCGGGAAAGCCGCCATCGATGACGGCGGCACTGAAATCGATGATCGAGGCCGCGGCCACGATCGCCTGTGCCAGCGCCTTGGCCGTATCCTGGATCCAGGCCTCCATCGGTTCGCCGAAATCAATCCAGTCGTCGGCCGAATACCAGAGCGGCTGCGGGTCGATGCCCCGCTCGCGCAGCATGTTTTCCAGCACGAAGATCGAGGCGATCTCCAGAAGCTGCAGTGTCTCGCCGTTCTTGCCGCGCACCGGCAGCGGGCCGATGGCTCCTGCCGTTCCCGTCTTGCCGGAAAAAATCGACGAATTCAAAACGATCCCGCCACCGATGAAGGAGCCGATGAAGAAATAGACGAAATCCGGATAGGACGGACCGATGCCGAACACCAGTTCCGCACCGCAGGCGCTGGTCGCGTCGTTCTGCAGGAACACCTGGTAGGATACCTGCGTGGCGATTTCCGACTGCAGGTCGAAATCGCGCCAGACCTCCATCGCGCCCTCGGGTGCGCCCACCTCATCGGCCCAGTTCCAGAGCTCGAAGGGGGCCGCGATGCCGAGGCCGGCGATGCGGCTGCGCTCGCGCTCGTCCAGCTTGCCTTCCAGCTCCTTGATCCCATGGGTCACGAAAGACAGGATCTCGTCGGGCAGGGGATAGGCATAGATTCTGTGCAGCTGCAGCCGAATTCTGCCGACGAAATCCATCAATACGAGGTCGGCGCTCCGCCGGCCGATCTTCACGCCGAAGGAATAGACGGCATCCGGATTGAGCCGCATGGGTATGGACGGCTGGCCGACGCGACCGCGGATGGGCTCGCCACGCGAAAGCAGCCCTTCCTTCTCCAGCACCCGCATGATGACGGAGACGGTCTGGGCAGACAGCCCGCTACGACGTGCGATATCGGCCTTCGACAGGGCACCGTAGAGGCGCACCAGCGACAGCACGAGCCGTTCGTTATAGGCGCGCACCCTGATCTGGTTCGCGCCTCCGGACGGATTCAGAATTGGCGGTGGGGCCGGCATGGAATCCGGACCATCCAAGGACGACATTGGCCACTCCTCCCGATTAACGGCCTATGCCCGATTTCCCGCCAGCATGCCACATCGAATTAATAATTCAATTGGATTTATTTATTGACAAGCAGTTTTCTTTCGCTCTTAATTACCAGCGTCAAGGGCACGGGACGGCTTTTGGAGGGGGCTGATGTCACATTCCGCAAGTCTCGCCGTGCATGAATTCCGGCACCGCCTTGGGGGTGGGCCGGCTAATCTCTGGGAGGAGTTCATGAAGAAATCAGTTCTCGCTTTCGGCGCTCTCGCGCTCGGCGTCGCCTTTTCCGCTCCGGCGATGGCGGCAGATGTTTCTGCATGCCTGATTACCAAGACCGACACCAACCCCTTCTTCGTGAAGATGAAGGAAGGTGCTACGGCCAAGGCCAAGGAACTCGGCGTTTCGCTGAAGTCCTATGCCGGCAAGATCGATGGCGACAGCGAAAGCCAGGTCGCAGCGATCGAAAGCTGCATTGCCGACGGCGCAAAGGGCATCCTGCTCACCGCTTCCGACACCAAGGGCATCGTCTCTTCGGTTAAGAAAGCGCGTGATGCCGGTCTGCTGGTCATCGCGCTCGACACACCGCTAGAGCCGGCCGATGCTGCCGACGCCACCTTCGCCACCGACAACCTGCTCGCTGGCAAGCTGATCGGCCAGTGGGCCAAGGAAACGCTCGGCGCCAAGGCCAAGGACGCCAAGGTCGGCTTCCTCGACTTGACGCCGTCGCAGCCGACGGTCGACGTTCTGCGCGACCAGGGCTTCATGATCGGCTTCGGCATCGACCCGAAGAACCCGAACAAGATCGGCGATGAAGATGACAAGCGCATCGTCGGCCATGACGTGACGAACGGCAACGAGGAAGGCGGCCGCAAGGCCATGGAAAACCTTCTGCAGAAGGATCCTGGCATCAACGTCATCCACACGATCAACGAACCGGCTGCAGTCGGTGCCTATCAGGCGCTGAAGGCCGTCGGTATGGAAAAGAACGTGCTGATCGTATCGGTCGACGGCGGTTGCCCGGGTGTCAAGTCGGTCAAGGAAGGCGTCATCGGCGCTACCTCGCAGCAGTATCCGCTGCTGATGGCGTCGCTCGGTATCGAGGCGATCAAGAAGTTCGCCGACAGCGGCGCAAAGCCGAAGCCGACCGAAGGCAAGTCCTTCTTCGACACCGGCGTTTCGCTCGTCACCGACAAGCCGGTCTCCGGCGTCAAGTCGATCGACACCAAGGAAGGCACGGCCAAGTGCTGGGGCTAAGCCCTGCCTGAATAAGTGTGAGAAGTGGCCGGGGCTTGATCCCCGGCCGTTTTGGGCGGACCATATGCCGTCGCCCGACAAACCGTCTGAACAAAGACCGGAAAACGATCGGCGACGGCTTTCGCGTGAGTTCGGCGCGCGGCTGCGGAGGAGGAACAATGACCGGAGCACAGGAATTTGAACGCGTCCTCGACGAAAGCGACAAGAGCGTCGCCTCGTTCGAGCACGAAAGTGTCTCGCTGATAAAGCGCGCGCAGCATTTTCTGCACTCGACGCCGGCCGCCGTGCCGCTGATCGTGTTGATATTGTCGATCGTGATCTTCGGATTGGCGATCGGCGGACGTTTCTTCTCGTCCTATACGCTGACGCTGATCCTGCAGCAGATCGCCATCGTCGGTATTCTCGGCGCCGGCCAGACGCTGGTTATCCTGACCGCCGGCATCGATCTTTCGATCGGCGTCATCATGGTCATCTCGGCCGTCATCATGGGCAATGTCGCCATCACCTATGGCATACCGACACCGATCGCGGTCGTAGCCGGCCTCGTCGTCGGTGGTCTCTGCGGATTGCTGAACGGTTTCCTCGTCGCCTTCATGAAGCTGCCGCCGTTCATCGTGACACTCGGCACCTGGAACATCGTCATGGCGACGAATTTCATCTATTCCGCCAATGAGACGATCCGCGATACCGATGTCGATGAGCAGGCGCCTCTGCTCCATCTCTTCGCCACAAGCTTCAAGCTTGGCAGCGCAGTGCTAACCCTCGGCGTGATCGCCATGGTGCTGCTCGTCGTGCTGCTCTGGTATGTCCTCAATCACACCGCCTGGGGCCGGCATGTCTATGCCGTCGGCGATGATCCGGAAGCTGCCAAGCTCTCCGGCATCCAGACCAAGAAGGTGCTGCTGACCGTCTACACTATATCCGGTGTCATCGCTGCCTTCGCCGCCTGGGTCTCGATCGGCCGCAACGGCTCGATTTCTCCGTCTTCGGCCGTCACGGACTATAACCTCCAGGCAATCACCGCGACTGTTATCGGCGGCATCTCGCTGTTCGGCGGCCGTGGCTCCATTCTTGGCACGCTCTTCGGCACCATGATCGTCGGCGTCGTGTCGATGGGTCTCAACATGCTCGGCGCCGACCCACAATGGAAAGTCCTGCTGACAGGCGTGCTGATCATTGCCGCCGTCGCTATCGATCAGTGGATCAGAAAGGTTTCGGTGTAATCATGGCTGGCGAACCCATTCTCACTGCCCGGGGCCTCGTCAAGCGTTACGGACGTGTGACGGCGCTCGACAATGCCGATTTCGACCTCTATCCGGGTGAAATCCTTGCCGTCATCGGCGATAACGGCGCCGGCAAATCCTCGCTCATCAAGGCGATATCGGGCGCAATCACGCCCGATGACGGAGTGATCACCCTGGAAGGCCAGCAGATACAGTTCAGATCGCCGATGGAAGCGCGCGAAGCTGGCATCGAAACCGTCTATCAGAACCTCGCCCTTTCGCCGGCGCTGTCGATCGCCGACAACATGTTCCTCGGCCGCGAGATCCGCAAACCAGGTGTGCTCGGCTCCTGGTTTCGCATGCTCGACCGGCCGACGATGGAAAGAAAGGCACGCACCAAGCTGTCCGAACTCGGCCTGATGACCATCCAGAATATCAACCAGGCGGTGGAAACGCTCTCCGGCGGCCAGCGTCAGGGCGTGGCCGTTGCCCGTGCGGCCGCCTTCGGCTCAAAGGTCATCATCATGGACGAGCCGACTGCCGCTCTCGGCGTCAAGGAAAGCCGCCGAGTGCTGGAACTCATCCTCGACGTGCGCGCCCGTGGCATTCCGATCGTGCTCATCTCGCACAACATGCCGCATGTCTTCGAGGTGGCGGACCGCATCCACATCCATCGCCTTGGGCGCCGCTTGACGGTCATCAACCCCAAGGAATACACGATGTCCGATGCCGTCGCCTTCATGACCGGGGCCAAGGCGGTCCCTGCGGAGTCCGTCGCTGCATGAGTGCAAGAATAGACGAAATTGTCGGCGAGGTTCTGAACCGCGCCGGCAACACCAGGCGCTTCCTCATCGCGATCGCCGGCCCGCCTGGCGCCGGCAAATCCACCATGGCCGACAATGTCGCCAGCGCCCTGAAGGCCAAGGGCGAGAGTGCCTCGGTGCTTCCCATGGATGGCTTCCATATGGACAACGCCATTCTCATCGAGCGTGGTCTGCTGGCCCGCAAGGGCATTCCGGAAACCTTCGATGTACGCGGCTTCCTCGATATCGTCAAAGCCGTGCGCCCCGCCGATCAGGAGGTTCTCGTTCCCGTCTTCGACCGTTCGCGTGAGCTTGCCATCGCCTCTGCCCGGCCGATCGATCCCCAGGACCGCTTCATCATCATCGAGGGTAATTATCTGCTCTTCACGCAGGGCAAATGGGCCGAACTCGACGGTATCTTCGATTACACGATCATGCTTGCCCCGCCGATGGAGGTTCTGGAAGAGCGCCTCTGGGATCGCTGGCGCGGCTACAAGCTGACCGAGGAAGAAGCAAGCGCCAAAGTCTATGGCAACGACCTGCCGAACGGTCGCCTCATCCTCGAAAATCGCCGGCCTGCAGACATCACATTGGAAATCGCGCTGGCCTGAACAGTTGTTTCCGCACCGGTGTTGATGCTATCGAGGCGAAACCCGCATCGCTTCGGAGGCTCCCATGCAATCGATCACAATCCGCCGTCCTGACGACTGGCATCTGCATCTGCGCGACGGCGCCATGCTGGAAGGTGTGATCGGGGATACGAGCAGCACCTTTGCGCGCGCCATCATCATGCCAAACCTGGTGCCGCCCGTCGTCACGACATCTGATGCGACCGCCTATCGCGAGCGCATCATGAAGGCGCTTCCGGCTGGCCATCGTTTCCAGCCGCTGATGACGCTCTATCTCACCGAGAATACGAGCCCCGACGACGTGGAAGAGGGAAAGAAGAGCGGCCTCATCACCGCCGTGAAGCTTTATCCGGCCGGCGCCACGACGAATTCACACGGTGGCGTGCGCGACATGGAAAAGGCCATGCCGGTGCTGGAGCGCATGGCCAAGATCGGCCTGCCGCTCTGCGTCCACGGCGAGGTGACGACACCTGACGTCGATATCTTCGATCGTGAAGCCGTCTTCATCGAGACGGTGCTCGACCCGCTGCGCAAGCGCTTGCCTGAGCTGAAGGTGACCATGGAACATGTCACGACATCAGATGGCATCGACTACATCAAGTCGGCCAAGGCCAATCTCGCCGGCTCCATCACGACCCATCACCTGATCATCAACCGCAACGCCATCCTCGTCGGTGGCATTCGCCCGCATTATTACTGCCTGCCCGTCGCGAAACGCGAGAACCACAGGCTCGCGTTGCGGGCCGCGGCGACGAGCGGCGATATCAGGTTCTTCCTCGGCACGGATTCCGCGCCCCATGTCGACCCACTCAAGGAATGCGCCTGCGGCTGCGCGGGGATCTATACCTCGATCAATACGATGAGCTGCCTTGCCCATGTGTTCGAGCAGGATAGTGCGCTCGACAAGCTGGAGGCCTTTGCCTCCCTGAATGGCCCGGCCTGGTATGGGCTGGCGCCCAATGAGGAGCGCATCACGCTGGAGCGCCAGGCCGAACCCGTAGTCTTCCCCTCCAGGATTGAGACCGGCGCCGGGCCGGTTACCGTCTTCGATCCGATGTTTGCACTGTATTGGCAGATCAAAGCCTGAGAAAAGACGTTGCGGGCTTAAATATTATTCTTCTTATAGTTGCTGCCGAATGTTGAGTTTGTAACGCTCGGCTGCGAAATCCATGTTTTTAACGGAATGCGTAAGACATTCGTCAGCAATGACGAGATAGATTTCAGAACGTTATCGGCGCGGCAGGAGCCGCGGAGATTTAAAGCATGATGCTTGACTATAATTCATTGCTTCTGGCGCTTGGCGTGTCAGCAACCTGCCTTGCCGTGACGCTCACGGGAAGTTGGCTCGCGCGCCGGGCCGAAACCTTTCTTCTCACCGGCGCATTCGGCCTCGTTCTCGTCGTCGCCGGCATTTTCGCCTATGCCTTCTATGTGGAGCAGCCCGGGCGCCTGCTTGGTGCCGGCAATTTCGTGCTGTTTCACGCGGGTTTCGCGACCATCTGGGGCGCTGGCTATCAGTTCCGCACCGGCAGGCTCCCGATACCAGGCATCGTCGTCCGTGCACTTGTCGCCATGGCCACATCCGTTCCGCCGATGATCGCCGGGCTGGATGGTCTGGCCTTCATGGCCGATAATCTCGCCATTGCCTTCCTGCTCTTCACCACCGCCTGGCAATATTGGCTCGACCGCGCCGAGGCACCTGCGCCAATATCAGGCATTACCGCCCTCTATACATTGACGGCGATTTCCTTCGTTCTCTGTGCCGCCGTGTTGATCTGGGATGGCAAGCTGGTGCTGGGCGCCGCACCCAGCAATTGGGCGGAAGACCTGAGCCTTGCCATATGCATTGCCGGCATGACCGGCATCGGCGCCCTGTCGCTGGCGCTGCATCAATGGCGGCTTGCCGCCCGTCACCGCATGGATGCGATCACCGATCCGCTGACCGGCTTGCTGAACCGCCGCGCTCTGTTCGATCAATATGGCGTCCGCACCATGGGCGTTTCGACCGCCGTCATCGTCTTCGACATCGATCATTTCAAATCGGTCAACGACCGCTATGGTCATGCGGCCGGTGATCATGTCCTGAAGGTCTTTGCCGGCGAACTCTCGGCCAATTGCCGTAGCGGCGATACGGCCGCCCGCCTCGGCGGTGAGGAATTCGCGCTGGTGCTGAAGGAAATCATGCCCGGCCGCGCCGAGCTTGCCGGCGAGCGCATCCGCAAGGCTTTCGAGGAGCGCGACATCTATATCGAGGACGAAGTGCTGAAATGCACCGTCAGCGTGGGGGTCGCGCCCGGTCGCTCCAAGCCGCTGGATTTCGATGCCATGCTGAACGAGGCGGACAAGGCGCTCTATGCCGCCAAACGCGCCGGCCGCAACCGCGTCGAGCTCGCCAGCCACCTTCATTCGGTGCCGGCAGGTGTTGCGCGATCGGCCTCTTGATCCCTCTCCCGACCTTTCGTAAGCTGATAGCCGGCCGGATGCAGCCAGCCGCCCCGCGATGCGCAAGCATTATGGTGAATGCGTCCAAATCCACCTTCACATCCTTGCTCTTGGCAATCGATGGCGAACGGGTCAGCAGACGCGGGCACTGATCTTCCTGTTTGCCGCTAACGGAGAAGGATGAACTATGCGCGATTTTCGCGATGCCAAGCTTATGGCAAAAAACCTGCGGCAGGCGCTTGCCGACCGCGATATTTCCCTCACCCATAGCGAAACCCTGGAGATTGTCGCCAGGCAATTCGGCTTCGACCAGTGGAATATTCTCTCCGCAAAACTGGATGAGGCGGAAGGGGCAAAGTCCGCAATCGGCATCGAGCCGCCGGTGCCGATCTTCCGCATCTTCTCGGTCGAGAAGGCGATGGAATTTTATTGCGGTTTCCTGGGCTTCACGCTGGATTGGGAGCATCGTTTCGGCGAAAACTCCCCACTCTATTGCCAGGTCTCGCGCGAGAATATGCAATTGCACCTGAGCGAACATTCCGGCGATGCCAGCCCCGGCGCGCGAGCCTTCGTTCGGGTGAGGGATGTCAGAGCCTATCAGGCAGAACTCGCCGCCAAACGCTACCGTTATATGAACCCGGGTGTCGAGGAAGCGCCCTGGGGTCTCGAAATGGGCGTCATCGATCCCTTCAACAACCGCATCACCTTCTGCCAACAGAACTGAGCAATTCCAGGAAAACTGTGCAGCGGCTCTGTGTCCGCAATTGCGTGAAAACAAAGGAAGGGCGGAGGGCATTCCCTCCGCCCTTTTCAGATCAGCATCAGCGCACGGACGAACGCGACCGAGGCCAGCAGCGAGGCGATGGTGCGCACATGGTTCCACCAGGTCCAGTCCCTGAGATAGGTCATCCAGAGCTGCACCGCTTCTGGCCCGTTGCCGCTGACTTTCGCCAGCGCATCATTCATCGGCACGTTGAAGACGATGGTCGAGAGGAAGGACGCGATGACATAGAGTGCAGCGCCGGCCAGCATCATCGAGGAGGCGCCGCCGCGCCAGTTCAGGAAAGCGAGCACTGCGATGACGACGCAGAGGATCGCCGTCGGTACGAAAAGTAGCATGAAGGGCGAGCGGACGATGGTCACGTTGATGGAATTCATCGCAGCAATGCCCTGCTCGGCCGGGATGCGCGAAAAAGCAGTCATGATGAAGGTGGAAAAGGCAAAGAAGATGCCGGCGACAAGGCCGCTGCCGATCGCGGCGGCAATGAGGGAAATGACGAGAACGATCTGCATAGTCAGGCGCTCCACAATCCGGTTGCCGCGGTCTCCCGCGCATATTGGCTGAAATCCCTTGCCGGGCGGCCGAGTATCTCTGTCACACCACCCATGACCTCAGAATTGCGCCCATCGAGCACCTGTCCGAAGAGTTCTTCCAGAAGTGCCACGATAGGCTCGGGCATTCCCACAGCGGCAAGCCCGTCCTTGAAATCCGCCATCGATACCTGTGCATATTCTATCGGACGGTCCGCGGCCGCGGCAATCTCGGCAACGGCTTCGCGGAAGGTCAGGGCGCGAGGGCCGGTCAGCTCATAGATCTTGTTGCGATGCCTGATATCGGTGAGTGCCGCCACTGCCGCATCGGCAATGTCATCGGCATCGATGAAGGGTTCCTTGATATCGCCAGCCGTCAGCTCCAGCCTGCCGGCAATGAGTGGCTCCACGAAAGCGCCCTCGCTGAAATTCTGGCAGAACCACGAGGCGCGCAGGATCGTGTAGTCGATCCCCGCTGCCTTGAGCGCTTCCTCACTCCGCTGCGCCCCTTCTTCGCCCCGGCCGGAAAGCAGCACGAGATGCTGCAACCTGCACTCCCTTGCGAGCTTTGAAAGCGCTTCGATGGCCTCTGCCGCCCAGGAGACGGAAAGGTCCGGCTGGAAGGCGACATAGGCGCTCGTTGCACCCGTGAGCGCCCCGCGCCAGGTCGCGCGATCCTCCCAGTCGAAGGCCGGTCTCGTGGAGCGGGATGCCCTGCGCACGTCAAGTCCCAGCTCTTCCAGCCTGGCTGCAATGCGTCCGCCGGTTTTCCCCGATCCGCCGATCAGAACGATTTCGGAATTCTGCATGTCGAAACTCCTCCTCAGTTTAAAACAAGAGAAACTCTCTCATTTGCAAAATGAGATAAACTCTCTTATTTTCTTTGTCAACAGTCGAGGGAAGTGGAAGATGGCGGAAGAGATGGTCGCAAAACGTAGGCGCCAGCAGGAGTCGACCGGTCAGCCACGCCGCATCCCGAGCCAGCAGCGCGGCCGCGAGCGCTTCGAAAAAATCCTGACGGTCGCCTCCGACCTCATCGAAAAGAATGGCAGTGATGCCCTGAAGATGAGCGAGATCGTTGAAAAAGCTGAGCTTTCCTTCGGCGCTCTCTATCAGTATTTCCCGGACAAAACCTCGATCATCCGCACGCTCGCTGAGCGCTTCAACGAGCAGGGCCGACAATGTGTAGCCGACGAACTGGCCAAGGTGACGGACGCCGACAATCTGCGGACGGCTCTCTGCGTCATCGCCGATGAATATTATGCCTTCTTTCGCCGCGAGCCTGTCATGCGCGATATCTGGCATGCGACCCACACGGACAAGCTCCTTCAGGAAGTCGATGCCGAAGACATGGAATTTCACGCGCAGGCCCTGCTTTCAGTGCTAAAACAGCTATGGCCGGAGCGGACCGAGACGGAGCTTCTGGCCATCGCCCGGCTGACGATGCAGCTCCTCGCCGCCGCGGTGCGATATGCGGTTTCGCTCGATGAGAAGGAGGGCGCGCAGGCAATCGCGCTCTTCAAGAAGATGCAGATTGCGGATATCGGCCGGCTGCTCGGCTGACGGCCCTCTTCCGTCTGGAAACCGGCCGCTCTTGCTGCTATTGCCGCTGGAACGTCAGCCGAAGGAGTAAGCCGCATGATCCAGACCACATTTCCCGACCGCGCCGTCATGGCAGAGCTGCTGGCAAAGATGCTCTGGGAGATCAAGGCTGTTCATTTCAACGCCGAGACGCCCTATAAATATGCCTCCGGCATCATGAGCCCCGTCTATATCGACTGCCGCAAGCTGCTCTCCTTCCCGCGCGTCCGCTCCACCGTGATGGATTTTGCCGCCAGCACCCTGCTGCGCGATGCCGGCTTTGAGCAGTTCGATTGCATCGCCGGCGGCGAGACCGCAGGCATTCCCTTTGCCGCATTGCTTGCCGATCGCCTCGGCCTGCCGATGATCTATGTCCGCAAGCAACCGAAGGGCCATGGCCGCAATGCGCAGATCGAAGGCGACATGAAGGAAGGCTCGCGCGTGCTCGTCATCGAGGATCTGACGACGGCCGGTGGCAGCATGTTCAAATTCATCGATGCCATCCGTGCCGCCGGCGGCATTGTCGATCACGGCATCGCGCTCTTCTTCTACGGCATCTTCCCGGAGGCACAGCAGCGCTTTGCCAGTGGCAAGGTCCTGCTCCATCATATCGCCACCTGGCGCGAGGTTCTCGCAATCGCCAAGCAGCAGAAGCTCTTCGACGACAAGACGCTGCAGGAAGTTGAAGCTTTCCTTGATGCGCCGCTCGCCTGGTCGGCAAGGAATGGTGGCGTAAGTGAGCTTTCGCTCTAGCCTTTTGACAAAAGCTCGCTTAATCGATTGAGAAACGCGCAAGTCCTGTTGGGAGGAATTCGATGATTTTGTGCTGCGGCGAAGCCCTGATCGACATGCTGCCGAGGGATAAGACCCTGGGCGAAAAGGGCTTTGCGCCCTATGCCGGCGGCGCGATCTTCAATACCGCGATTGCGCTCGGCCGTCTGGGTATCCCGACGGCCTTCTTCACCGGCATCGCCGATGACATGATGGGCGAAATCCTGCTCGATACGCTGAAGGCGAGCAACGTCGATTACAGCCCCTGCGCCATCACGCCGCGCCCCTCGACGATCGCCTTCGTCAAGCTCGTTAATGGTCAGGCGACCTATGCCTTCTACGATGAAGGCACGGCCGGCCGGATGATCACCACCGATGATCTGCCGACCCTTGGCGATGATTGCGAGGCCCTGCATTTCGGCGCGATCAGCCTGATCCCGAGCCCCTGCGGCGAAACCTACGAAGCATTGCTCGATCGCGAGGCCGCCAAGCGCGTCATCTCGCTCGACCCGAACATCCGCCCCGGCTTCATCAAGGACAAGCCGGCGCACATGGCCCGTATCAAGCGTATGGCCGCCAAGTCAGACATCGTAAAATTCTCCGACGAGGATCTCGAATGGTTCGGCCTGGAAGGCGATCATGATGCGCTGGCAGCCCACTGGCTGAACCACGGCGCCAAGCTCGTCGTCATCACCAAGGGTGCGGAAGGCGCGACTGGCTACACGAGCGAGCGCAAGGTCACGGTCCCGAGCGAACGCGTCACTGTGGTTGATACGGTCGGCGCCGGTGACACGTTCGATGCCGGCGTTCTCGCCTCGCTGAAGATGGATAACCTGTTGACCAAGGCGCAGGTCGCCAATCTTGACGAGCAGGCTCTGCGCAACGCCCTGGCTCTCGGCGCCAAGGCTGCCGCCGTCACCGTCTCACGCGCAGGTGCCAATCCGCCCTGGGCGAAAGAGATCGGGCTTTAAGGCCCGAGCCGCAGTCTCTCGATTCCTCTTCTCCCCGAGGCGGAGAAGAGGATATGCCTCAACGTCTCAACACCCTTTTCTCGCGCCACGCCCAGCACAGGATCTGTCCGGTGCTTAAGGCAATTCTTTCGCGCGGGCGCGCGCCTGGCTTTCCTTCTTGATCGGCCGACCGACCGGGCAGACCTCCTGCACGAAGCCATTGAGCGTGTTCACGAGATTGTTCTCGATCAGGGAATAGTGGACGAACTGGCCCTGTTTCTCTCGCCGGATCAACCCCGCGTTCTCAAGAACAGAAAGATGCTGCGAAACGGCTGGCTTGGACATGCTGAAGCGGTCGGCGATCTCGCCGGCGGTCAGGCCCGATGCCGAGAGATAGGCAAGGATCTTCCGGCGTGGCGCGCTGGAGAGCGCGTGGAATACCCGCTGGGCGGCGCTGACGGAGCCGTCTTCTACAGCATCCTCGAAAATCTCTTCGTCCAAGTCCGGTCTCCGTGCCTGCGGCGCCGTTGCATCGATCCATTAACGAATTAAGCAATTAATGTATTGCTTAATTATATCGGTTGATACAAAGTAATTAGGTAATTCCTTAATTAATGAACTGGCGGGCGATGTTCAAGTGCTGAATGCGCCCGAGGGGAAGGAGTTTGCTATGAGAAGTATTTCCACCGGACGCATGATCGATGACAACAGCGATCCAGTGAAGGGCAGAGTGGTCTGGATGCCTGCAAAGTCGATCTGGATTGCCGCCATCACCCTGATTGCCGTCGTGGGCGGGCCATTGACCTTCACCTGGAGCGCACTCGCCGTCTTCATCCTTCTGACCGCCATCACGATCTGCCTCGGTCATTCGGTCGGCATGCACCGGCTGCTGATCCACCGCTCATTCAGCACGCATATCTGGATCGAGCACTTTCTCGTCTACCTCGGTACGCTGGTGGGCATGGCCGGCCCCTTCGGCATGATCTACGCACACGACATTCGTGATTGGGCGCAACGGCAGCGAGACTGCCATGATCTCTTTGCCCATCGGCGGTCTTTCTTCGTCGACGCCTTCTGGCAAATGCATTGCACGGTGGTGCTGGACCATCCTCCGCGTTTCGTCCTTGGGGAGCGAGAGCGGCGCGATCGCTTCTATCACTTCCTGGAGGCGACATGGATGGCGCAGCAACTTCCCCTGTCGCTCGTGCTCTTCACGCTCGGTGGATTGTCGTGGGTGGTCTGGGGCATTGCCGTTCGGATATCGGTGTCGCTGACCGGACATTGGCTGGTCGGCTATTTCGCCCATCGAGACGGCCATCAGGGCTGGAGTGTCGATGATGTCGCGGTGCAGGGCTATAACCTTCCGCGTTTCGGGCTGGTGACCTTTGGCGAGAGTTTCCACGGTAACCATCACGCCTTTCCGGAATCCGCCCGGCTCGGTATCGAGCCCGGCCAGTTGGATCTCGGCTGGTATTTCATTCGGCTGCTGGCAAGGCTCGGTCTGGCTTCGGCGATCAAGCTCCCACATACGATTGCGCTAAGGCGAGGGTTGAAGCGCGTCAATGCATCCGGAACCGCTGGTGACGACGCCAATCCGACCTAGGCGCACGAAAGCCGTCTCTGAGCCTCACTCGATCCGGTCGAGAAAGGCATAGACCTCGCGATTGAAGAGGTCCGGTTGCTGCAGCGGCGCAAAATGGCTGACGCCGGGCAGCAGCACGAATTCCGTATCCGGAATCGTCCTTGCCAGGTAATCGGCGTGCTCAGGCTTGATGAACTCGTCGTTTTCACCGAGCACGACGGAAACCGGCACCTTGATGCTTGCCAGTTGCTCGGCGGTATAATTCGGCTCCGTCGACATCATCTTCGACACGTCGGCGACGAAGGCCTCGAACTGGTCGGGCGTTGCCGATAGCGCCTGATAATCCTTCCTGTGGCGGCTGAAGCAACGATCGATGACGGGCGTCGCCTTGAATTCCTTGGTACCGCTGGGATCCATGTTGCAGGCGAAGAAGAACACGCCGCAAACGCGCTCCGGCTGTTGGTCGGCAAGGATAAGCGCCGTGCAGGCACCGTCGCTCCAGCCGACGAGGGCCGCTTCCTCAAGTCGGATGTGATCCATGACGGCAAGCACGTCGGAAGCCATGAGGTGATAAGTATAAGGCCGGTCGTCGCGCGTGCTGCGGCCATGTCCGCGGCTGTCGATCACCACGACCCGATGGCTGGCGTTGGTAAGCGCAGGAACCTGATAACCCCAGTTGCCGCTATTGCCGAGCCCGCCATGCAGCAGGATGACAGCCGGGCCTGCGCCGTAGCTCGCGTACCAGATGCTGGCACCCTTGTTTTCGACAAACCCCTGCTCATTCGTGGGGGGCAATGGCAGTGCGCCGTTTGCCTCGAAATTCACCAGTTCGTCATCATCAGCGGTCATGGGCTCCTCCTCTGTCGGTTCTTCTATAGACGACGACACGCCCTGCAATTCGACAGGGTCAAATAAAAAAGCCCACCCGCGTCACGGATGGGCTTCGATAGCCGCGTAATTGCCGAATTACTTCGCGAGCTTTGCCAGCGCGGCAACCAGACCTTGCGTCGAGGAGTCATGGCCGGCGGCGCTTTCCTTGCCTTCGACGACGGGCAGCAGGCCAGTCGCCAGTTCCTTGCCGAGCTCCACGCCCCACTGGTCGAAGGAGTTGATACGAAAGAGCACGCCTTCGACGAAGACGCGGTGTTCATACAGCGCGATCAGGCGGCCGAGCGCATAGGGCGTCAGCTTGTCATAGACGAAGGTGATCGACGGGCGGTTGCCGGTGAAGACGCGGTGCGGGGCGATGAAATCGGCCTGCTTGTCTTCCATGCCCTTGTCGGTCAGCTGCTTCTTGGCTTCCGCGAAGGTGCGGCCCTTCATCAGCGCTTCCGACTGGGCGAGAACGTTCGACATTAGAAGCTGGTGCTGGTGGCGCAGTTCCGGCTCGAAGCCGTTGGCGGCGATCATGAATTCGGCCGGAATGATGCTCGTGCCCTGGTGGATCAGCTGGTAGAAGGCGTGCTGGCCGTTGGTGCCGGGCTCGCCCCAGACAACCGGGCCGGAATTGCCTTCAACCGGCGTGCCGTCGATGGTCACACCCTTGCCGTTCGATTCCATGTCGAGCTGCTGCAGATAGGCCGGGAAGCGCGACAGGCGCTGGTCGTAGGGCAGGATGGCGCGCGTCGGATAGCCCAGCACATTGCGGTGGTAGAAGCCGATGAGGCCGAGCAGCATTGGCAGGTTTTCGGTAATCGGCGCCTTACGGAAGTGGTTGTCGACGGCATGCGCGCCATCGAGGAACTTGCCGAAATTCTCCGGACCGATCGCGATCATCAGCGGCAGGCCGATCGCCGACCAGATCGAGTAGCGACCGCCGACCCAGTCCCAGAAACCGAAGACGCGTTCGCTTTCGATGCCGAAGGCGGCAACCTTCTCAAGCGCCGTCGAAACGGCGGCAAAGTGATGCTGAACGGCCGCTTCGCCAAGCGCGCTGGCGATGAACTTGCGCGCCGTCTGCGCATTGGTCATCGTCTCGACGGTCGTAAACGTCTTGGAAGCGACGATGAAGAGCGTCGTTTCCGGCTGCACCAGCTTCAGGATGTCGGCAATATGCGCGCCGTCGATATTGGAAACGAAATGGGCGCGCGGGCCGTCATGGAAGGGCGCGAGCGCCAGTGTGGCCATGACCGGACCGAGATCCGAGCCGCCGATGCCGATATTGATGACGTCGGTGATCTTCTTGCCGGTCGCACCCTTCAGGGCGCCAGAGCGCACACCATCGGCAAACTTGCCCATGGCGGCTAGCACGGCGTTGACATCAGGCATGACGTCCTTGCCATCGACCAGAACAGGCGTGTTGGAACGGTTGCGCAGGGCCGTATGCAGAACGGCGCGGTCTTCGGTGAAGTTGATCGCTTTGCCGGAGAACATCTCCTCGCGCTTCTTCTCGACGTCGCCTTCTTCGGCGAGCTTCACCAGAAGCTTCAGGATCTCGTCGTTCACGGCCGTCTTGGAAAAATCCATCAGCAGGTCGTCAAGCGATACGGAAAAGCGCGAGAAGCGCTTCGGATCATCAGCGAATGCGGCGCGCAGATCAGTGGCCTTGGTGGCTGCCGCGGTGCTCTTCAGTTGTTCGACGATGGCATTCATGGGAGACTCCTTTGGAGGCGGAGAGGGTTGCGGAAACTATTCTCTTTCCCGCGGTCAAATCAAGTTCAGCCATCTGTCGAAATATGAAAAAAGCCACCCGCGACAAGCGGATGGCCCTCAATTTCACGAGACCGTCAAATTCAGCCGCGCAGGTCCTTGCGCAGGATCTTGCCGACGGGGCTCTTCGGCAGCTCGGTGCGGAATTCGATGAAGCGCGGCCGCTTGTAATTGGTGAGATTGGCCGCGCAATGCGCCTTCACATCGGCTTCGGTGAGAGCAGGGTCCTTGCGCACGATGAAGAGCTTCACCGCCTCGCCGGAATGCCCGTCCGGCACGCCGATTGCCGCCGCCTCCAGGATCCCGGCATGCATGGCGGCCACTTCCTCGATCTCGTTCGGATAGACGTTGAAGCCGGAGACGAGGATCATGTCCTTCTTGCGGTCGACGATCTTGGTGTAGCCGCGCTCGTCCATGAAGCCCATGTCGCCGGTGCGGAAATAGCCATCCGGCGTCATCACCTTCGCCGTTTCCTCCGGCTTGTTCCAATAGCCGGCCATGACCTGCGGGCCGCGAATACAGATCTCGCCGATCTCGCCAAGCGGCAGCGAATTGCCGTCCTCGTCTCTGATGTCGAGTTCCGTCGAGGGGATGGGAAGACCGATCGAGCCGGTGAATTCAGGCGAATCGAAACGGTTTGCCGTTGCAACGGGCGAGGTCTCGGAGAGGCCGTAACCCTCGGTCACGTGCGAGCCGGTCACCTTCAGCCAGCGTTCCGCCACCGGCCGCTGCACGGCCATGCCGCCGCCGAGCGACATGACGAGAGAGGAGAAATCGAGCTTGGCGAAATCGGCATTGTTGAGCAGCGCGTTGAAGAGCGTGTTGAGCCCGGGGAAGATATGGATATCAGACTTCTCGAATTCCTTCACCAGCCCTGGAATGTCACGCGGGTTGGCAATCAGCACATTATGGGCGCCGAGCGACATGCCCATCAGCGAATTCACCGTCAGTGCGAAGATGTGATAGAGCGGCAGCGCGCAAAGGAAGTTCAGTACATCAGGCTGCTTCTTCTTGTCGAAGGCGGATTTCAGCCAGAGCTGCAGCTGCATCTTGTTGGCAAGCAGGTTCTGATGCGTCAGCATCGCACCCTTGGCAATACCTGTCGTCCCACCCGTATATTGCAGGAAGGCAATGTCGCTGCCGGTAAGCGCGACAGGCGCAAGCGTCCTGTTCGCCCCCGCCGATAGCACCTGCCTGAAACTTTTATGTTGCGGAATGGACCAGGACGGAACGAGCTTCTTCACTCGGCGGACGACGAAATTGACGATATGCCCCTTTGGGCCGAGCATTTCGCCGAGAGAGCTGACGACGACGTGGCGGAGGTCCGTCTTGTTGATGACCTGTTCGACAGTGCGTGCGAAGTTTTCCAGAACGAAGATCGCCTTGGCGCCGGAATCGTTGAGCTGGTGCTCGAGCTCGCGCGGCGTATAGAGCGGGTTGACGTTCACGACGACAAGTCCGGCACGCAGGATGCCGTAGACCGCGACTGGGTTCTGCAGCACGTTCGGCATCATCACGGCGACACGATCGCCTTTTTGCAGGCCCGCACTTTGCAGCCAGGCAGCCACCTTGCGGGTCTGAGCCTCTAGTTCGCGATAGGTCATCGCTTTGCCCATGCTGGAAAAGGCTTTGCGATCGGCAAAACGGGAGCAGGCCTTTTCCAGAAGATCCGGAAGCGATGCGAATTCCAGTGGGGGAATCTGGGCCGGAACGATGTCCGGATAGGTGGCAAGCCATGGTTTTTCCGGTTTCGCACCACCAGGGTGGACGGAAATACTGTTCATTGTGTCTCTCTCCCATTCGGCCGCCGAAACCGGATGACACCGGTCGATCGGAAGATCCTCCATCCTCCGTCAAGGCAGCTTATGCCATTGCTTGAGCGGTTCAAGCGGATTGAGGCTACAATAACCTTAACGTAAACGTCAATATCGCGAGTGTCGCATATGAACTGCACGCGGGAGGGAACTTTGAGGCATAGGGCACGTTTTCTCGATGTGGAAGAACCACGAGGAAACGACAAGGAGGTGCACAATGCTGAATCAGGATACTGACGCCACCCGACGCGACCCGAATGTGAGGGATACCCCGACGCTGATCGCCAGCGACCGGGTTGAAGGCACGCGCGTCTATGGCGCCGATGGTAAGCACATCGGTTCCATCGAGCGCCTCATCCTCGGGAAGCAGGACGGCCGCGTTGCTTACGCTATTCTGAGTTTCGGCGGCTTCCTCGGCATCGGCAATGACCACTATCCGCTGCCGTGGGAAAAGCTGAACTACGATACCCAGCTGGACGGTTACCGCATCGATCTCACCAAGGAGCAGATCGAAGGCGCGCCGAGCTACGCGGATGATGATGACACCTGGTACAACGATAATGGCCGCCGCGTTTATGATTATTATGGCGTGCCACCCTACTGGATGTAACACCGTCCGCGAGGACGAGCCGGCAGAGGCCCCGCCAGAGCGGGGCCTTTCAGTTTTTATTCGCGAGATCATTGGCAGTGCGAAGCACCGTTCCAACCATGATATCTTCAGCCGACAGGGACTTGTCCGTCGTCACACGGAAGACATGGCTTTCACCCGGCAGCAACGTCACCAGCATGGAATCCACGACCGCCGCAGGGTCGAGCCGATCCGCCATCAGGCAGAGATCCTTCAGGAAGCTCTTGGCACTCACCGTCATATCATAGCCATCCGGCGATCTCGCCAGCGATATGCTGATGTCTGGCACCGGGAGCTTCAGCTCGATATCCTCGACGAAATAGTGGAAGGCGCGCTTGTCCAGCATCTGGACAACGATGACTTCCTCATCCGCCCTGCCGGCCTTCGCGATATCCTCAGGCAGAGGAAATTCCTTGGCTTCGAACCGATCGCAGAGCAGCCGCCAGAATTCAAATTCCGCCAGCACCGTGCCATCCAGCCGCATGCGCTTGCCGCTGATCTTCGAGCGCCAGAACAGTGTCTGCTCATTAACCGCGACCGCGGAAAGGCCCTCGCCACGCGGCTGGATCGTCAGCAGGCGGGGATGGAAGGCCTGTTGCATCGCATACCAGAGCGGCTTGCGCCGGCCGGCAGAATCGAGCGCTGCCCAGGAGGTGACCGGCCAGCAATCGTTGAACTGCCAGACGACCGCGCCTTTGCAGATATCGCGATGCGAGCGCATGTGCTCGACGGCGAAGCGGATGGCACGTGCCTGATTGAGCTGTGTCGCAAAATGCCAGTCATCCATCGTCTGCGGCACGGGCAGGTGTCCGGCAAGGCCCTTGATGAGCTTGTCATTGCCCTGCGTCGCCTTTTGATGATGGAAGACGCCGCGCGATTCCGGCGTCAGCGGTTCGTCATGCACGCTCTCCTGCAGCGTTGCCCATGCCGGCGGCGCCTGCCAGCCGAATTCGGAACAGAAGCGCGGAATGTAGTTACGATAGACTTCGTAACCGACGTCGTTCCACACGTCCCATATATGCTTGCAGCCATGTCGGTCGTCATTCGGCTCGATATCCATGGAGCCTGAATAGGGACTGCCGGGATAGTAGGGCCTGATGGGATCGAGGTCGGCGCAGAGCTTTGGCAGGACATCGAGATAATAGCCGAGCCCCCAGCTGACACCGTCCTTGATGATCGGCCGCCAGCCCCACTCGTCAAAACCCCAGATATTCTCGTTATTGCCGTTCCAGATGATGAGCGATGCATGCGGCATCAGCCGCACCACATTGTCCCGCACCTCAGCGACGATTTCGCTCCGCAGCGGCTCTTCCTCCGGATAGGAGGCGCAGGCAAAGAGGAAATCCTGCCAGACCAGCATGCCGGCCCGGTCGCAGGCCTCATAAAACTCGTCCCGCTCGAAGATACCGCCGCCCCAGACACGCAGCAGATTGATATTGGCAGCCTTCGCCTCATCGATCCGCGCCGCATAGCGTTCCGCCGTCACGCGCGAAGGGAAGCAATCATCCGGTATCCAGTTGGCGCCACAGGCAAAGATCGGCACGTCGTTGATGACGAAGGTGAAGGCCGAGCCATGCGCATCCGGCGACGTGTCGAGCCGTAGCGACCGGAAGCCGATCTGCTTCGAATAGCTGTCGAGGATATTTCCACTCGCATCTTGCAGCCGGATCTCCAGCGGATAGAGCGGCTGCGCGCCGAGATGATGCGGCCACCAGAGCTGCGGTGAGGGGACACGAAGCTCGAAGGAAACCTCCTCTGCATCCGCTTCGACTGTGACCGTCTGCTTCACGCCGCCGATCTCGGCCGTGAGCTTCGCCGGCGCGACCTCGCCATGTCTCGCCAGCCGCGCATGCACCTTGATCAGCCCATCGCCACCGGCAAGCGCGGCGGAAACCCTGATATCGGCAAGCCGCACCCGATCCCAGCTCTCCAGCCGCACCGGCTTCCAGAGTCCGGCCGTCACAAGCGTCGGCCCCCAGTCCCAGCCGAAATTGCAGGCCATCTTGCGCATCAGGTTGCCCGGTCCCGGATAGTTGTTCGGGCGATAGCCGTAATGCTTCTCCATCTCCGCGCCATAGGCATAGGCGGAATGGAAGGTGATGCTGAGCTCGTTTTCGCCATGCCGGAGCAGCGACGAAACGTCGAAGCGATAGGTGCGGTGCATGTTGACGGTGCGGCCGATCTCCTCGCCGTTCAGGCGGATCGTCGCAATCGTGTCGACGCCATCAAAGACGAGTTCCTGCACTTGGCCCGCATCAGGCTCGGCTTCGAAGTCCAGCCGGTAGACCCATTCCGTCTTGCCGATCCAGTCATTGGTAATCTCGTTTATGTCGAGATAGGGATCGGGGATCAGCCGGTTTGCGAGCAGGTCGAGATGCACGCAGCCGGGCACCGTTGCCGGAATCGAAGCGGGCAGACCGGTTCTTCCTGTATCGTTACAGGAAAGCGTCCAGCCGTTATGAAGGTCTCTCCTCCGAATCATTTCAGCCTCTTATGTTTTATTGAAAACGGCCGTAGCGCTGCAGCACTTCGATCTTGTAGCCGTCGGGATCGGTGATGAAGAAGAACAGCCCGAACAGCTTGCCGTCGCGGTTGAGTTCCACGAGCTTGCCAGGGTTGAGGCCGAGATCCGTCAGCCGCTTGTGCTCGACCTGCACTTCCTGAACGGAAACAGCGAGATGGCCATAGGCATCGCCGAGATTATAGGGCGCCGTGCGACCCTTGTTGACCGTCAGCTCCAGCTCGAAACCGGTCTCTTCATTGCTCATATAGATCAGCGTGAAGGTCTCGAAATCGACACGGTCGGCAACCTTAAGCCCGAAGACTTTGCTGTAGAAATCGACCGAGCGCGCCTCGTCCAGAACGCGGATCATGGAATGGATCATCTTGGCCAAGGCGGTCTCCCATTTCTGATATCTCAGGCAGCCTTGGTAGCCGTCCTCTCAAGCCGGACGCAAGCCCATTCTGCGCGTTATGACGCTCTCGAGCATGCCGACGACATCATAGATCAGCACCGCCATCAGACCGACGATCAGGCCGCCCTGCAGAATGAAGGCGGTATTGTCGGAGATCAGGCCGGCAATGATGACCTCGCCGAGACCCTTTGCCGCAACCGTCGAGCCGATCGTTGCCGTGCCGATATTGATGACCGTCGCAACCTTCAACCCTTCAAGGATCAGCGGCAATGCCAGCGGCAACTCGACCTTGAAGAGCCGCTGCGTCCCGTTCATGCCCATCCCGTCGGCAGCATCCAGCACCTGCGGCGAAACCTGCTTGAGACCGGCGACCGTATTTTCGAAGATCGGCAGCAGTCCGTAGAGAAAGAGCGCAATCAGCGTCGGCGCAGCACCAAAACCGGTGGCGGGAACGGCAAGCGCCAGCACGGCGACCGGCGGAAAGGTCTGGCCGGCATTGGCGATGGCGCGCGACAGCGGCAGGAAGTCGGCGCCGCTCGGGCGGGTGACGAAAATGCCGCCAAGCACGGCAAGCACCGCGCTGCCGATAATCGAAATGAAGACCAGCTCCAGGTGCCCGAGCGCCAGCGAAGCGAGGCTGTTCTGCATGTAGACCGGCGGTGCATTGTTGTTGGTCAGCGGCACCAGCATGAAGGAGAGCCATTCTGTCCTGAAGATCAGGATGAGCAGCATCACCAGCGCCAGCGCGCGAAACAGGTTGGCGAGGAGAAATTTCATGCCTTGCGGCCCAGTTCGAGCAGCCGATCCATGGAGATGGAACCGACGGGCGCCTTGTTCGCATCCTGCACGGCAGCTTCGTCGAGACCCTGCCAGATCATTTCGGCCAGCGCATCGCGAAGACTCAGAGATTGCGCCAGCGAATAGGGCAGGCCCGGCTTGGCCGGCTGCATACTGTCTTTCAACGGTGTCAGCGACATCAGCTTCAGCGCCCGGTCGGATGTGCCGGTCAATTGCTGCACGAAGGGATCGGCCGGTTCCGTCAGGATCTTCTCCGGCGTTGAGCACTGCAGGAGCTTGCCGCCGCTCATGACGGCGATCTGGTTGCCGAGATGAAAGGCCTCGTCCATGTCATGCGTGACGAGGACGACCGTGGTGCCGAACTGCTTCTGGATTGCCAGCAGATCGTCCTGCGCCTTGCCGCGAATAACGGGGTCGAGCGCGCCGAAGGGCTCGTCCATCAATAGCAGCTCCGGCTCGGCTGCCAGCGCCCGCGCGACGCCGACGCGCTGCTGCTGGCCACCGGACAGCTGGTGCGGATACTTCTCGGCAAAGATCGCCGGGTCGAGATTGAAGAGGCCGAGCAGTTCCGTCACACGGCTGCCGATGCGGGCCGTATCCCAGCCGAGAAGCTCCGGCACGGTTGCAATGTTCTGCGCCACCGTCCGGTGCGGAAACAGGCCGTGGCCCTGGATGGCATAGCCGATCTTGCGGCGAAGCTCGGTCGCCGGCACGTCCATGATATCATGGTCGCCGACGAAGATCTGACCCTCGGTGATCGGCACCAGCCGGTTGATCATTCGCATCAGCGTCGATTTGCCGGAGCCGGATGTGCCGACGATGACGGTGATCGAACCTTTTTCGACGCTCATGGAGACGTTGTCGACGACGGTTGCCGAGCCGTAGCGCTTCGTGACGTTCCTGATCTCGATCTTGCTCATGCGGCTGGCCCCTGAATGCTTTCGATGACCGCATCGAGGATGACGGCCGAGGAGAAGGCGAAGAAAACGGTCGGCACGGCGCCGAGCAGGACGAGGTCCATGGCCGTTTGGCCAAGCCCCTGGAAGATGAAGATGCCGAAGCCGCCACCGCCGATCAGCGCGGCAATCGTCACCATGCCGATCGCCTGCACCAGCACGATGCGGATGCCGGTGAGGATGACGGGAAAGGCGAGCGGCAGGTCTATACCGGTCAAGATCTGCCGGCGTGTCAGTCCCATGCCGGCGGCAGCATCACGCACGGAGGGATCGACACCTTCGAGGCCGACGACCGTGTTGGCGACGATCGGCAGCAGCGAATAGAGCACGAGCGCAATCAGCGCCGGCGCGGTGCCGATGCCGCGAATGCCGATATCGGCCGCAAGCGGCACGTTTGCAGCGAGATAACCGAGTGGCAGCATCAGGAGGCCGAAGAGTGCCAGGCTCGGAATGGTCTGGATGAGGCTCAGCGTCCGCAGCACGATGGCGCGCAGCTTCGGCACCCAGAAGCAGAGGATGCCGAGCGGCAGCCCGAGAACGATGGCGATGGCGAGCGAGCCGAATGCCAGCATCAAGTGGGAGACCGCCTCGCTCCAGAACTGGTTTGCCCGGGTCGAAAACTCCCTCAGGATCGAAAGGCTGTCGAGCAGGCCGGACGAGAGAAATATCGCGAGCAAGGCGGTGTAAGCCACAAGTGACGCAACACGCATCCAGGGCGTCAGCCTTATCTTCACCAATGCGTCGGAAATGATGAGGCCGATGACGCCGAGGAGGACCCAGAAGCTGCCGCCAGGCGTCATGCGCGCCACGGTGCTGCCTGGCGGTGTGGAGGCCGTTGCCGTGAGCCCGATTGCGGCAATCAGCGCGATGAGGCAGAGCGTGCCCAGTCCCAGGCGAACGAAAGCGTTCTTCAGGAAAAGCGTCGCCAAGGCAGTGGCAATCAGGAGGACCAGCAGAATGACGACGGAAGGCTGGGGAAGAAGCTGCGTCAGCAGCATCGGCTTGCCGGCGGCGATACGGTTTGCCTTCACATAGATGAAAGGCAGAAGCGCCGTCGCCACAATGCCGCCTGCCACCAGTACCACGCCGAGCCGGTCCAGCTTGCGGACCGCTAAGGTTTCTTCCATCGATCCAACCCTGTCCGGAGAGTGCCCCGCCCGAATGCCGGGCGGGGCATCAGGCGATTACTTCAGGAAGCCTTTTTCCTTCAGATAGGCTTCGGCAACGGACTTCGCCGGCTCGCCATCGACCTGGATCTTGGCGTTGAGCTTGCGCAGTTCGTCTGCCGTCAGGCTCTGGAAGATCGGAGTGAGGATTTCCTGGATCTTCGGGTTTGCCTGCAGCACGGCCTCGCGGATGATTGGGGTCGGTGCATAGACCTGTTGCACGCTCTTGTCGTCTTCGAGAACGACCAGTTCGGCAGCCTGAATTGCGCCGTCAGTACCATAGACCATGGCGGTATTGACGCCGTTGGTCTGGTCGGCCGCAGCCTTGATCGTTGCAGCCGTGTCGCCGCCAGAAAGCACGACTTCCTGATCCGGCTTCAGCGTGAAGCCATAGGTGGTCTGGAAGGCGGGCAAGGCGCCGGCGGAGTTCACGAATTCGGCGGAAGCCGCAAGCTTGGCAGCACCGCCACCGGAGACCCACTTGCCGAAGTCGGACAAGGTCTTGAGGTTATTCGGGCCGGCAACATCGCTGCGCACGGCAAGCGCCCAGGTATTGTTGGCGGGCGAGGGCGTCAGCCAGACGATCTTGTTGGCGTCATAGTCCAACTTCTTCGCCAGCTGATAACCCTGGTCGAGGTTTTTCCAGGCGGCATCATCGGCCTTGTTGAAGAAGAAGCCGGCATTGCCGGTATATTCCGGATAGATGTCGATTTCGCCAGCGGTGATCGCCTTGCGCACGACAGGCGTAGCACCCAGCGCGATGCGGTCCTGCGTCTTGATGCCGTTGGCATTGAGTGCCAGCGCGATGACGTTGCCGAGCAGCGTGCCTTCGGTGTCGATCTTCGACGAAACGACGACGTCTGCGGCGTGGGCGGCGCCGGCCGCAAAGGCGGCAAGCGAAACGGCAAGTGCGAATTTCTTCAGCATGATTATCCCCTTGGTTGAACACCGTTAAACGTCGCGAAAGCCCCGGACGCGAAGCCTGCGCGCATAAAACCAGCCGGCATGGTCAGCCATCAGGCCATCATGCCGGAAATACGTGCGTCATGGAAATAGTGTGCATGCCCGAAAAATCGATGCCCGAAAATCGAAGCAGCCCCCTCCAGTATTCGCTCTCGCGACGCGATTATGGCGGCGAATGCAGGTCCATGCGCGGAATTGCATTCCCTTTTCCAAGGCCGGCGCGATTTGTTTTTGTCCCCTTGCGTGTTTCCACGGTGTTCCGGTGCTTTTGATCGGTTCTTTCGCCGCCCGGATTTCTTATGAGTGAACGATAGCCTGCGCGTTTATGGGCAGGGATATCTTTTTTCACGAACACGTCATATCCTCCGCCTTTTCAGTAGTTTCCGGAGAAAGCCTTGCATCTCGGCGCCCTCTTCATCGCAAGCCATGTCCTGTCGTCCGGCTCCATGCGCGAAACCGCGCGCCGCTTCAACATCTCAGTCTCGACCGCATCGGCGGCCGTCGGCAATCTGGAAACGGCGCTTGCCTTGAAACTCGTCGAACGCTCTTCGGGCGAGCTCGTCATCCTGCTCGCCGGCGGCAGAGTTCAGGAGGGATTGGCGCCGATCCTCGATGCGACAGAACAGCTTGGTGATTTGCTGGGCCAACAGGAGCCGGACGCTTACGAGCAATGGGCTGCTCGTATCCCAGTAAAGCTCGTCACAATGGAGCGCTACTTAGAGGTTGCCGATCAAGGCAGCATCAATAGAGCCGCCCGCCGCCTTCGCCTTGGTCAGCCGCAGCTTTCATTGCAGATTGCCAATCTTGAGAAATTCTTCGGCCGCCGTCTCTTCGAGCGTCAGGCGCAAGGCTCTGCGCTGACGGAGGAGGGCCGCTTCGCCTATACGGTCTTTTCGACCATCAGCCTCGCCTGGAACGAACTGAAATCCACAGCAGACGAACGCTATCAACGCACGGCTCGTTCGCTGCGCATCGGCGCCATTATCCCGACAGGCTCGGAAAGCTGGGTCGCGCGCTGCCTGGGCAGCCTCGTTGCCGAGTGGAATGCCGGCCGCAACAAGAATGCTTTATCGCTGGTCTCGATGACTGCCGACGATCTGCGCGAGGCGCTGAAATCCGGGCGCATCGATGTTGCGATCCTCGATTCCGTCTTCGGCCTGGAAAGCTTCCGTCATCGCGAATTGCTGCGCACCGATATGGTGGCTATTGCACCGCCTGACAGCACGGAAGTGACGGTCGCTGACCTCGTCGCCAGCCATCCGATCTGCACGCCGAGTCCGCGCACCGGCATCGGCCATGCCGCCATGACCTTCGGCTATGACCGCACCCTGCATCGCCGCCTCCGCGATCGAGACATCACCGCTGCGGATTCGCTGCCCGTCATCGTCGATCTCGTCGCTAATCACGGCTATGTCTCCTTCCTCGGCCGCGTCAGCGCCATGCCGATTGCCGACCGGGTGCGCATCGTCGAACTCGCCGAGCCGATGCCCATGTCCTATCACGTGTCCTTCAATCATCGGAAAGCCGCGGCCGACGCTTGTGACTTGCTGATCGCGACCGCGGCAAAAATTGTGCCGGCGCCTGTCGCGAAAGATGCCGCCTTCGCATAAATAGGCTGCGACGGAAGAAGAGGGATTCGGGATATGACGGTTTTGCTGGAAGTATGCGTCGATAGCGCTCAGGGCCTTGCGGCTGCAATCGAGGGCGGTGCCGGACGCATCGAGCTTTGCTCGGCGCTGGAGCTTGGCGGGCTGACGCCATTGCCGAGCCTGATGCGAATCGCGGCGCAAGCGCCGATCCCCGTCTACGCAATGATCCGCCCGCATGCCGGCCCCTTCATCTTCGATGCCACGGATGAAAAGGCGATGCTGGCAGATATCGATGCTGTCAGGGCCGCTGGCCTCGCCGGCGTCGTCATCGGCGCCAACCGACTGGACGGCACGCTCGACATGCCGCTCATTCATCGCCTGAAGGCGCATGCTGCCGGCCTCGGTTCGACGCTGCATCGCGCTTTCGATCTCGTGCCCGATCCGGATGCAGCACTGGAACAGGCGGTCGAACTCGGCTGCGAGCGCATCCTTACTTCAGGCTGCGTACCGAAGGCGGTGGATGGGCTCGAAACGCTGAAGCGCATAGCCGCCAAGGCAGCCGGCCGCATTTCCATCATGCCGGGCAGCGGCGTGCGACCGGCCAATGTCGTCGAGATCCTGCGGGCAACAGGTGCGCACGAAGTTCACGGTTCCTGCAGTTCTGCCGTTGCCAGCGCTGATCCGCGCGCTGTCTCTTTCGGCTTCGATGTGCCGACCTCGAACCGAACCGATGCCGCGGTCGTCAGGCAGATGCGCGCGGCAATCGACGCGGCCTAAAGCATGTCGCGCAAAAGTGTGCAGCGGTTTTGCGATAACGACATGCGAAAACAAAAGCTTAAAGTGTGGCAAGCGAATCCGAAGGATCGCGACACGCTTTAACCTGCAATCTTGATCACCGCCTTGATGAGGCCGCTCTTCTCATGTGCCCAGCGGGCGAGATCGCGCGGCACATCGGCAAGCGTCGTGCGATGCGTGATCAGCTTATCGACCGGAACGAGACCCTTGGCGATCGAATCCGCGACGTGTTCGAAGTCGACGCGCGTCGCATTGCGGCTGCCGATAACCATCATTTCCCGCTTGTGAAACTCCGGATCGGAGAAGCGGATATCGTCTTTCACGACGCTGACAAGCACCAGCGCGCCGCCATGGGCGACAAAGCTGAAGGCCTTCTCTATCGAAGGTCCAAAGCCTGTCGCGTCAAAGACGACATCAAAACCATCGCCGTCCGTCCCGGCCTTCACGGTATCGGCTGTCCCATCATTGGCGACGATCCCTGACGTAAAGCCGAAGCGCTCCGACGCCATCTGCAGCCGTTCCGCACTCGTATCCAGCAGCGTCACGTCATGGCCGGCAATACGCGAGAAGATTGCCGCGCCAAGGCCGATCGGACCTGCGCCGATGACGAGCGAGCGGGAACCCGCAGGCGCCATGGATCGGCGTACAGCATGCGCCCCGATAGCCAGGAATTCGACGGTCGCCGCGGCCTCAAGGCTGAGGCCCTTGGCGGCATAGAGATTGCCCGCGGGCACTACGATTTCCTCGCAGAAAGCACCATCCGTATGCACGCCGAGAACCTTGATATTGGTGC
Organism: Rhizobium sp. 01T437; assembly: GCF_056398505.1. Classification (NCBI taxonomy): domain Bacteria; kingdom Pseudomonadati; phylum Pseudomonadota; class Alphaproteobacteria; order Hyphomicrobiales; family Rhizobiaceae; genus Rhizobium; species Rhizobium sp. 01T437. The sequence goes on along the minus strand of NZ_JBFTPM010000006.1, from coordinate 159,985 downwards.
AGCAATTCGGCTTGCCCTGCCGGCAGGCGACACAGCTTCCGCAGGAGAGATAGGGATTGACGATGACGGGCGTACCGACGGCCATCGCCACCCCGTCGCCGGTCTCCAGCACCGTCGCTGAGATCTCGTGTCCCATGACGCGCGGATATTCGAGAAAGGGGTGCTTGCCTTCAAAGATATGATAATCCGTGCCGCAGATGCCGACATGGCTGACGGCAAGCCGTACCCAGCCGGGCGCCGGTTTTTCGGGGGAAGGGCGCTCGACGAGATCGAGGACACCGGGTTCGCGGCAAAGGACAGCTTTCATGATGGTTCTCGCATTGCTGAAAAGAAGAAAGCCGGCCTTTGGGCCGGCTTCGTTTTGCATCTCGCTCAGCCCGCCCGGCGCCGGCGAAGCTGGTCGAAGTAGACGATGACGATGATCAGCAGGCCGGTGATGATGCGCTGCCAGAACGAGTTGACGTTCAGGAGATTTGCGCCGTTGTTGATCGTCGCCAGAATGAACGCACCGATCAGCGGACCATGCACGGAGCCGACGGCTCCGAAGAGCGACGTGCCGCCGATGACCGAGGAGGCGATCGCCTGTAGTTCCCAGCCGTCGGCCTGTGTCGCGTTACCGATTGCGATACGCGAGGCAAGCAGCACGCCGACGAAAGCCGCAAACGAGGCCGAAAGGATATAGGCGAGGTAGATCATCCCCTTGACGTTGACGCCGGAAAGGCGCGCCGCCTCGGCATTCGAACCGACGGCGAAGAGATAGCGGCCCCAGCGGCTCAGATGTAGGAAGACGAAGGAGGGGATCGCAACCAGGATGACCATCCAGAACAGGCTTGGGACGCCAAGGAAATCGGCGCGGGCGAAGTTGCTGAAGCCCTCGTCGGTGATGCTGATCGTAGAGCCGTTGGTGATCAGCAGGCCAATGCCGCGCAGCGATGTCAGCGTCGCCAGCGTGATGATGAACGGCGGCAGGCCCATATGCACAATGCCGAAGCCATGGAAGGAGCCGATCGCGACACCGATTGCCAGCGTCAGCAGGATTGCCGCCCAGAGCGGTACGCCCGCCTGCAGCAGCCAGGCGATGATAACCGTGCAGAAGCCGACGATTGCGCCGACAGAAAGATCGATGCCGGCGGTGATGATGACGAAGGTCTGGCCGAGCGCCAGGATCGCCGTCATCGCGCCTTGGCGCAGCAGGTTGGAGATGTTGAGCGGCGTCCAGAAGCTGGCTGTCGAGAAGCCGAGCACGACCCAGAGGAAGATCAGCAAGCCGATCAGCGTCAGGCCAAACAGGATGTTCATCTTCCGGCGCGGCGGCGGCGCGACGATTTCAGTGGGGGTTACAGTCATGAATTTTCTCCCTCTTATTCTTCTTGCTCAGACGCCGATCGCTTCGCTGAGCACTTCTTCATGCGTCGCCGCGTGGAAATCATGGCTTGCGACAAGCTTGCCGCTGCGGAAGACGTGCAGCCGGTCGGCCAGTTCGTAGACCTCAGGCAGGTAGGAAGAGATCAGGATGATGCCTGCCCCCTCCTTCAGAAGCTTGGCGAAGAGCCGGTAGATTTCCGCCTTGGTGCCGACGTCGACGCCGACGGTCGGCTCGTCGAAAATGAAAAGCCGGGCGCCGTGGCTCAGCCACTTGCCGATGACGATCTTCTGCTGGTTGCCGCCCGACATGCTGGAGGCCGGAACGCGCCGGCTCGGCGTCTTGATGCTGAGATCGCGGATCTGCTTGTCGGCATTCGTCGATTCGCGTGTGTGATTGATGACCGGGCCCTGGCTGAGGCGTCCGAACACCGGCAGATTGATGTTGAGGCCGATCGGCAGGTTGAGGCAGAGCCCCTGGTCGCGCCGGCTTTCGGGCGCCAGCGCAATGCCGAGCTCCATCGCAGTGCGTTCGTTCTTGATATCGACGCGCTTACCCATCCAGTGGATTTCGCCCGCGCTTGTCGGCTGGCGGCCATAGAGCCCGAGAGCAAATTCGCTGCGCCCGGCGCCGATCAGGCCATAGAGCCCGACGATCTGTCCTGCCTTGACGCTCAGCGACACGTCTTCGAAGCCCGGGCCGCTAAGACCCCTGACGTCGAGGATCGTCTCGCCGATCGGAATCTCTTCCTTGTGGTAGATCTGCTCGATCGAGCGATTGATCATCAGCGCGATCAGCTCGGCGTCATTGGTTTCGCCGATGAGGCGCGTGCCGACATGCGTGCCGTCGCGCAGCACCGAGACACGGTCGGCAAGCTCGAAGACTTCCTCCATGCGGTGGCTGATATAGACGATGGTGACGCCCTCGCCCTGCAGGCGGCGGATCAGCTTGAACAGCTGTGCGGATTCCTGGCGGGTGAGATAGGCGGTCGGCTCGTCGAAGATCAGGAACTGCGTGCCGCGCATGGCCGCGCGCGCGGTGGCGACGAGCTGCTGCTGACCGATCGTCAGCGAGCTCAGAAGCGCACCGGCCGGCAGGCCGAAGCCGAGATCGTCGAGAACGGCCTGCGCCATCTTCTCCATCTGCTTCTTGCGCATGATACCGAAGCGATTGACCTCGTCGCCGAGGAAGAGATTGGCGGCAACAGTCAGGTGCCGGCAGAGCACGACTTCCTGGTGGACGGCGTTGATGCCGCGGGCGATTGCCTCGTTCGGCGTCGACAGCCCCACTGGATGGCCGCACCACAGTACCTCGCCGGCCGTGCGTGTGATGACGCCCGTGAGCAATTTGATGAGGGTGGATTTGCCGGCGCCGTTTTCGCCGACGATGGCGTGGATTTCACCGGCAAGGAAGGTCAGCGTCGCCGGCTTCAGCGCCTGCACGTGACCGTAATTCTTCTGCAGGCCTTTCAATTCGAGGATGGGCGATCCGGCGGGAATTCGATTGGCTTCTTTCAGCGTCGCGCTGTCATCGTGGCGATGACTGACCTCTTCCAGTCCGACCATGGACCTCTCCTCCTCTTGTCACGTCTGCTCCATCCCTGGTGAAACATACCATGGATGAGAAAGGCCGCGCCGGTTTTTGAAGCCGGCGCGGCCGCTTGTTGTTTTACTTGATCTTCGGGTTCAAGAGCGCGTCGATCTTCGGCTCGGCCATATTCGCCTTGGTGACGAGGTTTGCGCCGGTGTCGACGTTCTTCTCGACCTTTTCGCCCTTGGAGACGGCAAGAGCGGTCTTCACGCCGTCATAGCCCATGCGATAGGGGTCCTGAACGACGAGGCCGGCAATCGCACCATCCTTGAGGAAGCCGACCGTCTTGTCGTCGCTGTCGAAGCCGATGACCTTGATCTTGTCGCCGAGCTTGTTTTCGGCGATCGCCTGGCCGACGCCCTGCGCCATGATGAGGTTCGAGGCGAAGACGCCGACGAGCTTCGGGTTTGCCGTGATCAGGTCGGTCATCATGTTGAGGCCGGTCGTTGCCTGGCCGTCGCCGTACTTGTCGGCAATCACCTTCAGGCCGGGATGCTTGGTCTTCACCTGATCCAGGAAGCCTTCGCGGCGCTGTTCCAGCGAACCGACGCCGGGAAGGTTGGTCAGGATGACGACTTCGCCCTCTTCCTTGCCGGTGGCGCCCTTGATGGCGGCGGCAAGACCGTCGGCAGCGATACGGCCGCCCTGGACGTTGTCGGTCGTCAGGAACGACTTGAATGCCTTGGAGTCGGCGCCAGAGTCGATGCCGATGATCGGAACCGACTTGGCGGCTTCATCGATCGGCTTGCCGAGCGCCTTGAACTCGGTCGGGGAGATGACGACGGCGGCCGGCTTGCCGGCAACGGCGTTCTCAAGAATGCTGATCTGGCCGTTGATGTCGGATTCGGCCTGAGCGCCGAGTTCCGGCACGTTGACGCCGAGATCCTTGCCGGCCTTGCGCGCGCCGGCCAGAACGATCTGCCAGTAGAAGGACGTCGTGTCCTTCACGATGATCGGGATCGTCACCTCGGCCGCAAAGGACGTGGCCGGCATTGCCGTCGCAATGACAGCGGCGCCTGCAAGTGCCGTAAAGGCACGGCGAGACAGAATGGATTTCACTATGCTCATAAGGGTTCTCCTCTCAGGGTGCGTTCTCCTCCAATGAAACCGGACCGCTGAACGCTGGCGGACGATTTTTATCGATAAAAAACATTTACGATCAGAAGCTAGCTGAGGCGCAGGCAAATTGCAAGTGTGCCCAATTCGCTTTTTTAACCGCTAAATTCTCTCCCAAGCAATTGTTTTTATTTTAAATACATAAGGACCTAAAATAAGGTCCTCAGTCGAATTGCACCTCGTGCGGATGGACGACGCCCTTCTTCAAGATCAGGTTGCCGTAGAGCCGGAACTCAGTCGTCGCGACGATATAGGCGGCCTTCCGTGCCATCTCATAGAAGGCGAAGCGTTCGACGGATGCGATGGAAAAATCCCCGGCGCGTCGGGTGACGATCGCCTGGAATTCGGCGCAAACCTCCGGCACCGCCTTGGGGTCGCCAACCACCTCCATCCGCCATGCCGTTTGCGGCACGAACGTATCGAGTGGCATGTGGGTGAGGATCGCCTCGGCCATATCAGTGGCACTGACGCCATCGGCACGGATGACATCGGGTCCCATGCTGCTTGCCGGGAAATTGGCATCGGCAATGACGATATCGTCGCCATGCCCCATGCTTTTCAGCGCATAGAGCAGATCGGGACCGAGAAGCGGATGAATACCTCTAAGCATGGTGTCTCCTTAGACCCGCACGGCCTCTTCGCCGAGCGGTGCGGCGACAAGCGTATAGGGTTCGAATTCGGGATAGATATCGGCGGGAAGCTGCGGCTCGAAATTCTCCATATTGCGCACGAGGCTTGAGGGCCTCGCCGTGCCGATCAGCACCGAGGAGACGACCGGGTCGCGCAGCGGAAACTGCAGGGCGGGAGCGGCAAGCGGCAGGCCGTGGCGCTTGGCCACCTCTTCCATCGCGCCCACCCTGCCGAGCACTTCGTCATTTGCCGGCATGTAGTCGAAATGTGATCCCGGCACCGGGCCGGTTGCAAGAATACCGGAATTGAACACACCGCCGACGACGAGCGACGTACCCTTCTGCCGGCAGAGCGGAATGAGCTCGGCAACCGCCGAGCGGTCGAGCAGCGTGTAGCGGCCGGCAAGCAGGATGACGTCGATATCGCCATTGCGCATCACGTCGAGGCAGACCGGCACTTCGTTGACGCCGAGGCCGAAGGCCTTGATCGCGCCGGAGGATTTCAGCTGTTCCAGCGCCTTGATGCCGCTATCAAGGAAGTTCCTCAGATGCACGGCATTCTTGGCGGCGCCATGCGTATAGGCGCCGATGTCATGGACGAAGAGGATATCGATGCGGTTGAGGCCGAGGCGCGCATAGCTGAATTCGACCGAACGCATGATGCCGTCATAGGAATAGTCGTAATCGGCATCGAAGGAGAGCGGCTCGACATAGCCATAATCAGGAACGGTGCCCGTCGGTACCGGGCGCATCAGACGACCGACCTTGGTGGACAGCACATAATCGTTTTCCGGCTTGTCGCGCAGGAAATCGCCGACGCGTCGTTCGCCAAGCCCAAGGCCATACCACGGCGCTACGTCGAAATAGCGGATGCCGTGGCTCCATGCGGATTCCAGCGTCTCCATCGCCTGCTCGCGCGGGCAGGCGCGGTAAAGGCCGCCGAGTGCCGCCGCGCCGAAGCTGATTTCGGTTACCTCGAGCGCCGTCTTGCCAATCTTCCTCGTCTTCATCATTCCTCCTTGTGAAGACCCTGATATCAATAAGTATTATTTAGAGCGTGGCGCCGAGATGCCACGGGACGAATTCGTTATCGCCGTAACCGAAGATTTCACTTTTCGTCTTCTTGCCTGAGGCAGTATCGACGATCAGCTCGAAGATCTCGCGGCCCTTGCCGCTGATGGTCGCGTCACCCGTAACGATGGTGCCGCAATCGATGTCCATATCCTCTTCCATCGAGGTATAGAGCGCCGAATTGCTGGCGAGCTTCAGCGAAGGCGCCGGGCGACAGCCGAAGCAGCTGCCGCGGCCGGTCGTAAAGGCGATCATGTTTGCGCCGCCGGCAACTTGGCCGGTGGCTGAAACCGGGTCATAGCCGGGCGTATCCATGAAGACGAGGCCGGGTGCGGTGACGCGCTCGGCATAACCATAGACGGCGGTCAGCGGCGAGCGGCCACCCTTGGCAACCGCGCCGAGCGACTTTTCGAGAATGGTCGTCAGCCCGCCGCGCTTGTTGCCCGGAGACGGGTTGTTGTCGAGCGAGGCGCCGTGCAGGGCGACATAGTCTTCCCACCAGGCGATCTTCTCATCGAGCTTTTTGGCGACATCATCACTGACGGCGCGGCTGCGCAGCAAATGCTCCGCGCCATAGATCTCGGAGGTTTCCGAAAGGATTGCCGTACCACCGGCTGCCGCCAGCAGATCGGCTGCAACACCGAGCGCCGGATTGGCGGTGATGCCCGAAAAACCGTCCGAACCACCGCATTGCAGACCGATGATGATCTCACCGATCGACATCGGAACACGCTTTTCACGGCCGACATCGGCGGCGATTTCGCGCAGCATGCCCATGGCGCGCTCGACAGCGCGGCGGGAGCCGCCAGCGTCCTGAATGTTGAAATGCCGCTTGGAGGCGCCGGCACCGCTCTGGCCGTAAAGCGTCAGCTGGTTGACTTCGCAGCCGAGGCCGATCATCAGCACACCGCCGAAATTCACATGGCGGGTGTAACCGGCAAGTGTGCGGTGCAGCACGTTCATGCCGTCACCCGTCGAGCTCATGCCGCAGCCCTGGTCGTGAACGATCGGCACGAAGCCGTCGATGCCGTCATAATGCGGCAGGATCGTACGGTTGGCCTCGTCGGCGATTGCCCGACAGACCGTGGTGGAACAGTTCACGCTGGCGATGATTCCGATATAATTGCGCGTCGCCGCCCGTCCGTCGGCACGGCGATAACCCATGAAGGTACGCGCCCTGTCCTCGGCACTTGCTTCTTCCGGAGCGGAATTGGCCGTCGCTGCAAGGCGGTCGTTTTCGAAATGCAGATTATGGCTGTGAACATGGTCGCCGGCCTTCACATCAGCCGTGGTGCGGCCGATCGCCTGGCCGTATTTCACGACCGGCGTACCGAGCGGAATGTCTGCTATGGCGACCTTGTGGCCGGGGTCGATCTTCTGGCGCGTCGTGACACCGGCGACGGTCGATCCTTCAGCAATCGGTGCCGTTGCGACCGCGACATTGTCTCCGGTCGACAGGATGATCCAAGGCTGTCTGTCCAATTTCTTCTCCCTGACGAAACGCCCGCTACATAGACGAATGCGCATTGCTTTTGTTTTTTATCTACAATAAACATTTTCAAGTCAACGGGAATATTGATCCTGTGGACGAGGGAGGCAAACAGCCGCAGGCGACTGAAAATAAGATAGAGGTCGCTTGAAGAGGCTCCTGGTCCGGCTGTGCCCGTTGTTGGTGGCGGGTATCATCGCTGTGTCGCTCGGGCGGAAAGCCCGTATCGCTTGGGCGGAAAGCAAGGTCTGATGGCAAGGCAGAATACGGTCTTCAAGGAAGCCTATAACCGGTATGCGGCAGCATTGCGCACGGATACGGCGCTGCCTTCGGAGCCGGAAATCGCAGCCCAGCTCGGCGTCAGCCGCAGCACGGCACGCGCCATTCTGACACGTCTCAGCGAAGAGGGCATCATCCGCTGGAACAAGCGCCAGAAGATCGTGCTGCGCCAGCCGATCGACCGCGACTTCTTCCCCTCCGAAGAAACGGATTCACTGCATGACATCATCGAGCGCAGCTTCATGCAGCGCATTCTTTCCGATGAGGCAGCCCCTGGCATGCAGATCAACGAGCTGGAGCTTGCCCGCGAGATCGGCACAGGCACGACCAGCGTGCGCGAATTCCTCATCCGCTTCTCGCGTTTCGGCTTGATCGAGAAACGCCCGAACAGCCACTGGACGCTGAAGGGCTTTACCCGTGAATTCGCGCTTGAACTTGCCGATGTGCGCGAAATGTTCGAGCTGCATTCGGCCGCCGAATTCGGCAGGCTACCTGCCGACCATCACGCCTGGTCGGATTTGGCGGCGATCAAGGAGGAGCATCTCTCGGTGCTCGCAGACATCAACAATCGCTTCAAGGAATTCTCGGCACTCGACGAGCGCTTTCACTTGCTGATCCATCGCGCCTCGAAGAACCGTTTCATCGCCGACTTTTATGACGCGATCGCCATCATCTTCCACTATCATTATCAGTGGAACAAGGCGGCCGCCCGCGAACGCAACGAACGCGCGATCCACGAACATCTCGATTATATAGCGGCGCTCGAAGCCAACGATCAGGCGAAGATTGAGGCCGCCTGTCGCATCCACCTTCGCTCCGCTCGCCAGACCCTGCTGCAATCCATCCCGCAGAGCTCCGCGGAAGGCGCTCCTGGCTGAAAGGTTGGCATCCGATCAGTGCGAGGCGGCTTCGCTCGCCGCACTCCCCGCGCCCCCGGTCTTCACGCCGCGGCCGATCGGAATAAGCCAGGTGGTCGCAAAGGTCAGCACCGCCACGACAACGACACCCCAGAAGCTCCAATGCAGCGCCGCATCGAAGATGCCGCGCACTGCCGGATCGTTTGCAAGCGCCGAGAGGCCGGTCGGCTCGTTCAGGACATTGTGCAGGCTGTTTGCCGCGTCGCCCGTCGCATAGTGGTCGATACCGGCATTGAGGATGGCGCCGAGCACGGTGGCACCCAGCGTATTGCCGAGGCTGCGCGCAAAGATGATCGAGGCTGTGGCGCTTCCGCGCATCGACCATTCCACGCTGTCCTGCACCAGCGCGATGCTGGTGAGGTTGATGAGCCCCATGCCGAAGCCCATGAAGAAGGAGCCGGCGCCCGCAACGGCCGGATGGCTTTCCGGCGTGAGGAAGAGAAGGAAGAAGGCGCCGAAGGGGAACATGAAGCTGCCGACCCGGAGCGTATTGCGAATGCCGAAGGCCTTGAAGAAACGGCCTGATAGCATCACCGACAGCGGCCAGCCTACGACGAGCATGGTGAGCGTGAAGCCGGCGACGATCGGCGAACGGCCGAGCACACCCTGCACATACATCGGCAGGATCGTCGAAAGGCCGATCAGCGCCATGCCGGCCAGCAGCATGCAGGCATTGCTGGTCGCCACCAGCCGGCGGCTCCAGAGCGCGATGGAAATGATAGGCTCCGGCGTGCGCTTTTCCTGCAATACAAAGAGAATGCCGGTCACGACGAAGAGGGCGGCAAGCGAGAGAAGGACCCAGGCCGGGGCGTCCGTTTCCGTCAGCATCGTCAGCAGCGCGATGATGGAAATCGAAAACAGGATGGCGCCGAGATAGTCGATCTTCGCATCCTTATGCGCCACATCCTCCTTCAGGAACATCATGAAGGCGATGATGGAGAAGATGCCGATCGGCAGGTTGATCCAGAAGATCCAGGCCCAGGAGATAGTATCGACGATGATGCCGCCGGCGAGCGGTCCGACGACCGCCGAAGTCGCCCAAACTGTCGCCATCACGCCCTGCACCTTGCCGCGTTCCTCCAGCTTGAACAGGTCGCCGATGATTGTCATCGTCACCGGCTGGATCGCGCCGGCACCAAGGCCCTGCACCAGACGAAAGGCGATGAGCGAGGCCATCGACCAGGCAAGCCCGCAGAAGAGTGAACCGACGAGGAAAACGAGGATACCGCCGATCAGCACCGGCTTGCGTCCAAAAATGTCGGAAAGCTTGCCGTAGATGACTGTCGTCGTGGACTGCGCCAGCAGGAAGGCGGAAAAGACCCAGCTGTAATAGGTGAAGCCGCCGAGCTGGCCGACGATCCGCGGCATGGCGGTCGCCACGATCGTGGCCTCGATCGCCACCATGAAGGTCGCGAGCATGATCGTGGCAACGACGAGCGTGCGGTTGGATTGCTTCGATGTAGCGGACATGATGAACCTCTCGAAGCTTTCTCCGTGAAACGGGAAAACCGCTGTCGGCTGGTGGGGCAGGTGCAACGCGTGATGTCGGCAAGTCTTTTATGCTCCTGCTGATAGCAGGTAAAGCGCAAGTGATATGCTTTCTTTGGTGTCGACGCTTAAACCGCTTCCGACCCTGGCAAATTTAAAATACAACGCATTCTGCGAAGGAAGTTTCGGTGGGTATCCGCCGGAAATAAAGAGATCTGGCAGGCCAGGCCTCTCGGATCTCAGGATTGCATTTCCGCCAGGTTATTCCCACTTGAAAACCTGATGCAGGCCTGTGAACCGCGCCATCGCGGCTGCAAAGGGTTTCGGATCCGGGCACGGAAATGGCGAGCTATGATGACGCATGTTTTGGCTGCGAGCGGCGGCGTTAAACAGGTAATTTGCATCAATTGGGGTACAAGATACGGGCCGACTTTCATCAACCGGCTGTATGCGATGGTGGCGCGCAACATCACGCCGCCGTTTACCTTCACCTGTTTCACCGACTGCCGGGATGATCTCCATCCCGGTATCCTGTGCGAGGACCTGCCGCCTCTGGATGTCGAAATGCCCGTCAATACGAGGGGCATCTGGCCGAAGGCGAGGCTTTGGGGACCGAAGCTCGGAAGCCTGAGCGGGCCGGTCCTCTATCTGGACCTCGACCTTGTTATCGTCGCCTCTCTTGATGACTTTTTCAAGGTTGGAGGGCCTGATGATGTCGTCATGGCCCGCAACCAGACAACGCCTTTCGAAAGGCTCGGCCAGAGCTCGCTCTTTCGCTTTCCGGTCGGCAAGCTCCTGCCGCTGCAGGAAAAGTTCAGGGCCAACCCGCAGAAAGTGGCCGATGAGTATCAGTATGAACAGCGCTTCGTCACCCGCAATGCGCCGGGAGGCGTGAAATTCTTCCGGCGCAACTGGGTTCTGCACTTTCGTCAGGACTGCCACTGGGCCTTTCCGCTGAACTACTTCCTCGCACCGCGCCTGCCATCGCGTGCCCGCGTTGTCCTCTTCCCGCGTGGCTTCCACCCGCAGAACGCCATCGAAGGGAAATTCGGCCCGAAAGGCCGGGCCGAAACAAGGCTCGATCATATCAAGGGCGTCTTTGACGTCAGCAAACGCGACGGCAAACAACCCTTCCGCTACCTGCGCCACTATATCCTCCCGACACCTTGGGTGGCGGATCACTGGCACGAGTGACGCTCTAACGGAACAATTTCGSACGTCRGATGTTGTAAGCCCAGGGAAACCTTGGGTGCTCTCATGCGTCCTCTTCTGATCGCAACATTGCTCTCGCTTTCATGTTTGTCTGCCAACGCGAATGCGGCCGACGCCGACTTTTTGAACTCGCTGGCAGGCGACTGGGATGGAGGCGGAATGGTCCTGACCAAGATCGGCGGCCCGAAGGTCAATGTGTCGTGCAACCTGAAATCCAACGCGAGTGCTTCCGCAGTTTCCATGAATGGCAGTTGTCGCGCGCTCGCCGTCATCACAAGAACCTTCTCGGCAAATGTAAAGGCGGCCGGTCAACGCTACACCGGCAACTACACGGGACCATCGGGCCAGCCTTCCATGCTCATAGGCAGCAGGAAAGGCGATGCTCTCAACTTCAATGTCACCTGGGCTCACATCACCAATGGCGACCGAAGCGCAAACTTGATGATCGAAAAGGTGGGGCAGAACGGGCTTCGCCTACAGACTGTTGATCGCGACCTCGCCTCGGGCCGATCCGTGGTGACGAGCCGCATTGATCTGCAGCGGCAATGACTGCTGAGATCGTTACCCCAAGCAGTCGTTTCGATTTTCGGACGTATCGCATTGAAATGCATTGTGTTTATTATAAACAACTGTCGTCGCGCATGCTGCCTCTAGTCTGAAAAATAGAGGAATAAGCATGACTGGCAGCGCAATCTCCTACACACTTTTAAGTACCAGCGACGTTCAGAAGATTGCTCCGGTTTCGAACGTGACGCTCTGGCGCTGGGTGAGAGATGGCAAGTTTCCCGCTCCCATACAGGTCGCGAAAAACAATTTCTGGAGGTCTGACGAAGTTGGCGCTTGGATGGATGCAATGTCCTCCAGACGCGCCGCACCTCGGCAAAAGGCTTTCTGATCGGCGAATCGGAAAGCCTTTGTTTTGCCGGGCGCAGAGTGCCGTCGGCTCCCATATTTCATGCGGATATCTAATGGATAGAATATCGCAATACGCGCCGTCGTCGAGGACGGGCGCGTCTCACCGCCTCGAACGGCTGCGCCGCGCCGGTAAGATTATGGCCGTCAGGGGTTTTCGCGAAACTCGCAATGTCAGCGTGTGCCGCGATACCAGAGCGCAACTCATGCGGCGAGTAGCAAGTCTACCGATGATCTCGGTAAGGTGGGGTCGGCCCACCGCTTACCGTCAACGGGCATCCAAACAGCCAGATCAACGACCTGCTGCAGTGGGTCTACGTCGCAAGCCCGAACTCAAAGCCGTGACCAGAAAGCACGGCATATCCTACACCAACGTATGGTTATGGAACACACACTAACGGGATAATTTTCACCCATCGCATCACTGCCTTCCCAGTCGGGTCGGCCGGCCGGCTGAACCCAACTTGCTGGAATCACTAAATCCCGGTGCAGCCCAAACCGCCAGTTGGCTATTCAGGGGCAGGAGCCCCCATGAACATGAATGTCACCAATCATCCTGCGAACACAAACCTAAAAACTTCAGATGAGAGCGATCAAGCGGAGACAGGGACACCTGCTCCGCCGACGCGAAAGCCGAAATGGCGAATGCTGGTGCTGGGTACGATAGGGATGGTGGCGCTTGGTGCAGCGGCCTATGGCGGCTGGGAATACTGGACGGTGTGGCAATTCGAACAATCGACGGACGATGCATATGTGCAGGCCGACGTGGTCGCGATAGCGCCACAGGTGGCGGGTTATATCCAGACGCTTCTTGTCAATGACAATCAGCCGGTCAAAGCCGGTGACATTCTCGCTACGATTGATCCGCGCGACTTTCAGGCGGCGGTCGATCAGGCCAAGGCGGATGTCGCCGAGGCCGAAGCGGCCATCGTCAGTATTGCCGCCCAACTCAGCGAACAAAAGGCCCTGATCGATGAAGCGCAAGCGACGATCAATACCGACCAGGCATCGGAGGTGTTCGCTGAACAGAACAACCAGCGCTTCATGACCCTGTCAAAAACGGGTTCGGCAACAGTGGAAGAGGCCCAACAGGCAGCGTCGCAGGCCGATTCGGCGAAGGCCGTCGTAGTCAAGGACAAGGCTGCACTGGTCGCCGCGCAGAAGCAGATCGCTACGCTGGACGCTCAACAGTCCGAAGCAAAAGCAACTCTTGGTCACAATCGTGCCGCGCTGGATCAGGCCGAACTCAGCCTCGGATACACGGTGCTACGAGCACCCGTCGACGGAGTTGTCGGCGCGCGGGCAGTCCGGGTTGGCCTCTACGCCCAGCCTGGTCAACTGTTGCTGGCTGTGGTGCCGCTCCAGGCGGCCTATGTCGTCGCCAATTACAAGGAGACCCAGCTCGCCAACGTCAAGCCAGGCCAACCGGTCAGGATCGACGTGGATACATTTTCAGGTATCACCGTGCGCGGCATCGTAAACAGCCTAGCGCCGGCAAGCGGTCAGGAGTTCGCCTTGCTGCCGCCCGACAACGCGACCGGCAACTTTACCAAGATCGTCCAGCGTGTTCCCGTCAAGATCACCATCGACAAGTCGGATCCACTTGCCGGTCGCCTGCTTCCGGGGATGTCGGTAACGACCACAATCAAGGTTGGACCGGCCGTTGATGGCAACCCTCCTGGGAACGCAAGCAAGTAATTCTTGGGAGGTCTACGGCGATGGCGGGCATGGAGACATCTGGAGTTGAGCGCGAGGCGGGCGCCAGCATGCGCACTTGGATCGCGGTTGGCGGCTGTATGGTGGGGGCGCTGATTGCCGTCCTCGACATTCAGATCACCAACTCCTCGCTTCCACAGATCGAAGGCGGAATCGGTACCGGTTCCGACAACGGCACCTGGATCTCGACCGCCTATCTGATCGGCGAAATCATCATGATCCCGCTGACGGACTATCTCAGCCGCGTCTTCACCTTCCGCCGCGCATTGCTCGGCAATCTCGGCCTGTTTCTGTTGTTTTCCGTCTGCTGCGCCTTTGCCACGAACCTATCGGAAATGATCATGTTCCGTGGATTGCAGGGCCTCACGGGCGGGGTGATGATTCCGATGGCCTTCACTCGCGTGTTGACGACGATCCCGCTGCGCCAGCAGCCGACGGGGTTAGCGGCTTTCGCGCTGACTGCGACCTTCGGACCAGCAATCGGGCCGACCATCGGCGGCTACCTGACCGAAAACTACGGATGGCAGTATATCTTCTTCATCAACCTTGTCCCCGGGGCGTTGATGTTTGGCTTGCTCTATCCGACGCTGGAACGATCCAAGATGAACCTCGCATTGCTGCGCGACGGCGACTGGCTCGGCATCGCATTCATGGCGGTTGGCTTGGCATCGCTGCAAACAGTGCTCGATGAAGGCAACAAGGACGACTGGTTCGGGTCACCCTACATAGTGCACTTGGCCATCCTCGCAGCCATTGCACTGACGATTTTCATCATCATCGAGTTGGTCGTCGAGAAACCTGCTGTCCAACTACGTCTGCTCGCCCGCCGAAATTTTGGATTGGGTACCCTCGCCAATATCATTGTTGGCTTCGCCCTCTATGGCTCGGTGTACGTGCTGCCTGCGTACCTGAACGGAGTTCAAGGCTACAATGCCGAACAAACGGGCTTGGTGCTGGCCTGGGCCGGCCTGCCGCAGCTTCTGATCATCCCCTTCGTGCCTTTGCTGCAAAAGCACTTCGATCGGCGTGCCATCGTCTCCGTCGGTCTGGCTATCTTCGCAGCAAGCTGCTTTCTGAACACGCATCTGAGCTTCGACGACGGTGGTCCCCAGTTCATGATTACCAACATTGTGCGTGCAATTGGTCAGGCCGTGGTGATCGCACCGTTGATCGGTATCGCAACTATTGGAATCCCCAGAGAGCAATCAGGAGCGGCATCCGGGCTGTTCAACATGATGCGAAGCCTCGGTGGCGCAGTGGGAACGGCCACACTGGCAACGATCATCACCAAACGTGAACAATTCCATTCCAACATCATCGGCCAGTCGGTCACGCCCTATGGAAACAACGTCGGGCAGTTTCTGACGGACATGCAGCAGTATTTTATGGCGCATGGCGCCGGTGATATAGGTCATGCACATCATGAGGCCGAGATCTTGCTCGGCACGCTCGTCCAGCAACAATCCTTCGTCATGGCGTTTTCCGACACATTCTATATACTCGGAGTGCTCCTGTCGCTCGCAGTCGTCGTGGTCCTTTTGACACGAGGGCCTTCGCCGACTTAGGCTGGTTCGGCGGGGTGCCCAGGCGCTATATGGCCTGCACTCGTTGTACAACGCGGCGTTAGAACACCTTTGGCCAATGTAAACGAACGTTTGACCATCGTCGTCCGGATTGGGGCCAACAAGAAAGTACACTCCCGCCTTTTTGACTTCGGGCCATGATAGAAGACCTGCGAGCTTAGAGCGCGGTACACTTAGGACGTGACGTGTCCAGTTTATGATCTCAGCGGTCGGGATGCCCTGGGGTCCCTCCACAAGGTGGAGCCGAACCGACTTTCCTTGCGCTCATAATTTTCCCTGAAACATTCCTAGAATCACGATTCCAATACAACTAACGCGATTTCGTAGAGTCAATGACAATCGAACGCTGACATTTTACGCGCCGAGTTCGTATTGACAGACCCGAGTGGTTACGACGTTCTGGCAGGCAATTGCGCTACATGCGTGGCGACTTGAGCGCGTCGTCGGCGGGTAATATCTGAAGACGTCGAGAATTTATACTTACAATCAAGAGGCTAATGGTGCCGCTTAGGTGACTCGAACACCTGACCCCATCATTACGAATGATGTGCTCTACCGACTGAGCTAAAGCGGCAATCCGGCGGGCGAAGCATGCGGCCCGCGATTTGCATGGGGCTGATACAGCCATTGTCCGAAGATTTCAAGCACCCTCTTATGCCCTCGGGCAAAAAAGCTGAAGCCTGTGGAAAGGCCCGCACTTCAGAGCGCCAGCCGGGTGCGGGCGGCTCGATATTCCGCTTCCAGCCGGTCGACCAGCTTCGCGACCGGCTCCACCGCCTTGATCGCGCCGATGCCCTGGCCGCTGCCCCAGATGTCCTTCCAGGCCTTTGCGCCGTCCGTCGCCTGTTCGAAATCCATCTTCGAGGGATCGGCGTCAGGCAGATCGTCCGGGTCGAGGCCTGCTGCCCGAATGGAGGGCTTCAGGTAGTTGCCGTGCACGCCGGTGAAATAGTTCGAGTAGACGATATCGGCGGCGGCACCCTCGACGATCGCCTGTTTGTAGGCATCGGAGGCGCGCGCCTCCTCGGTCGCGATGAAGGGGGTGCCGATATAGGCCATGTCAGCGCCCATCGCCTGTGCTGCCAGAATGGCGCCGCCGGTCGCAATCGAGCCGGCAAGCAGAAGCGGGCCGTCGAACCAACTGCGGATCTCCTGCACCAGTGCGAAGGGAGAAAGCGTGCCCGCATGTCCGCCCGCACCTGCCGCAACCGCGATCAGTCCGTCCGCACCCTTGCGGATTGCCGAATTGGCATGGCGGTTGTTGATCACGTCATGCAGCACGATGCCACCATAGGAATGGACCGCTGCATTCACTTCCGGCACGGCGCCAAGCGAGGAAATGACAACAGGCACCTTGTATTTCACGCAGAGCATCAGATCGTGCTCCAGCCGCTTGTTCGACATATGGACGATCTGGTTGACCGCAAAGGGTGCGGCCGGCCGTTCCGGATGCCTGGCATTATAATGTGCAAGATCTTCGGTGATCATGGCCAGCCACTCGTCGAGCTGGCTTTCCGGCCGCGCGTTCAAGGCCGGAAACGCGCCGATCACGCCGGCCTTGCATTGCGCCAGTGTCAGCGCCGGATGGGAGACGATGAAAAGCGGCGAGCCGATGACCGGCAGTCTCAGATTATCCCTAAGGATCGGGGGCAGGGCCATGCTTTCACCGCTTTTTGACGTTTACGAAAACGTCAATTGATTAGCAGAGCCAGCGCCTGAGGAAAAGAGTGTGGTCTTCTTCTTGCTGCCTTTTCCGTAATCCTGTCCATTTTCACTATATCTAATGGAGAATTCGGAACGCCCGGCGGCTGCTTTTCCCCCGCCGATGCGTTCCGGAAGGGCTGCAAGGCTTGCGGTTTGCCGCACTTGCCGCTACCGAATTTTGACAGGCATTCAATCTTTTGGTGTTGATGCCGGCACGAAACGTGAAGGGCCTGATGTGAGCGGACTAGAAACGGCTATCAGAACTGCGCTCGATAATTCCGACCGCGACAGTGCGGAAGTTCGTGCACGCATCTATCAGTCCGCGCGTCAGGCGCTGGAAGCCGGCCTGCGCAAGCAGGATATCACCGATGCCGATGTGGTGGCCCATCACCGCCACCGCCTCGAAACGACGATCCACACCATCGAGAGCGAAGAGCGTGCCCGCCTTCACCCGCGGCAGGGACCTCCGGAAGTTCCGGTTCCGCCCGTTGTGGAGATCCCTGAGCCCGCCCATCACGTGGAAGAGCCCGCCTATCGTCCGGAAGAGCCCGTCTATCGCGGGGGCGAGGATGACAGCCTGGCCGTTACAGGTGAAACACGCGGCTACAACGCCACTTCCCGGCGCACGGACGATGCAAGCCTGGATGACGTCCACGCCAGCAGCGCCGATCAGCTGGGGGCGGCACCTGATGGAGAGATGCGCGGAGAGACGCGCGCGACGCCGGAGAAGCGCAGCGGCATGGATTTCCGCCCTGAGCGGGCCGCTGTTCGCCGCAAGCCGCGCAAATTCTTCTCGCGCCTGCTTGTCTGGTGCGTGCTGCTCGCCTTCATCGGCACAGGTGGCTGGTGGGTCTATAGTTCCGGCCTGCTGATGACGGCGGCTGAGCGCGACACCAGCGTCGCCAATCCGCCCGCCAGCACGCAGCCGGAAGATTTCGATGGCGAGGACGGCGCCGGTGACGCGTCTTCGCATGTCGACCAGCCGGTCACGATCGATCCGCAGAACGGTTTCTCGGCAGACTGGATCGAGGTCTTCAAGCCCTCGGATGCCGACAAGATCGAGAGCGGCCCGCGTGCCCGCATCGAAAATGTCACTGAAACCGAAGGCCCGGCCCTCCGCCTGACCTCTCAGAGCGGCAATACGGATGGCAATGTCTCCATCACCATTCCGGCCAATGTCCTGCAGCAGCTCGCCGGCAAGTCCTCGACCATCGCGCTGACCCTGCAGTCCACCACGGACGAGCCTACACAAATCACCGTCGAGTGCGATTTCCAGTCGCTCGGCAATTGCGCCCGCCATCGTTTCAACGTCACGCGTGAAAAATCGGACGCGCTGCTGCAGGTGCGCTTCGACCGCTCCCTGGCGCCGAATTCTCCGGGCCGGCTGATGATCAACAGCGATGTCGACGGCAAGGCCCGTGGCATCAATCTCTTTGCTGTGCGCATCCTGCCGGGCCAGTAAGCGACCCGGTTTGCCAGAGCGCCGTGCGTCCATTCGGACGCACAAAGGACGCTCTGCCTCTTTTAATCTACACATCAGGCTTTCCGAAAATCGATTTCGATTTTCGGGCCGATGCCGTAGGGACGTTTATTTCAGGAAGCCGGGACCCGAGCCGATGATCTTATCATCAAGCGCGCCGATCGCGTCCTTGTCCTTGCCGTCATAGTCGATGGTTTTCAGCATGTGGCGGATGAGGTTGAGCCTCGCCCGGTGTTTGTCATTGGCGTGGATCACGGTCCAGGGCGCAAACTCCGTGTGGGTTTCCTTCAGCATGCGATCGCGCTTCTCGCTGTAGTCGCCCCATTTGCTCAATGCGGCTATATCCATCGAGGAGAGCTTCCAGACGGCGAGCGGATCGTGCCGCCGGTCATGGAACCGCTTGATCTGCATTTCCCGGCCGATATCCAGATAGAACTTGAAGAAGAATATGCCTTCGTGGGCGATGACCTTTTCCACCTGCGGCGCCTGATTGAGAAAGTCCTCATATTGTTTCGGCGTGCAGAAGCCCATGACCGGCTCCACGCCGGCGCGATTGTACCAGGAGCGGTCGAAGAGCACGAATTCGCCCGATGTCGGAAACTGTGCGATATAGCGCTGGAAGTACCATTGACCCTGTTCCCGCTCCGTAGGCTTGGCGAGCGCCACCACGCGGGCAAGACGCGGGTTCATGTGAGCCGAGGATGCCTGGATCGCGCCGCCCTTGCCGGCCGCGTCGCGCCCTTCGAAGAGCGCCATCACCCGCTTGCCCGTCGCCTGCAGCCAGAACTGCACTTTTACGAGCTCGGCCTGCAGCTTCCTGAGCTCTTCGAGATATTCGTCGTCCTTCAGCTTCTTCTTGTAGGGGTAGCCGCCGGATTCCAGCGCATGCTCATCCACCCAGTCGGGCAGCACGGGATCATCGATATCGAAGACGCGTCTCTTGCCCCTGATCTCCAGCTCCACAACTCTGCTTTCGACATCCTCGGCCATCGTCTTCTCCTGCGCTCAATGATTTCGTTTTTCAGCAGGCGAGCATATTTATCATTGAAAATCAAATCCGCTGCGTAAGCAAAGCGCAATTCGGTGTCACGCGCTGCGGCTTTTCGCGCAAGTTTCTCAAATGGAAAACTTCTGTCATGAAACGCGGCTATCAGGCAGAGTTTGAATACAAAGAAAAACGAATCGACGCCGTGAGGGGCAGCTTGGAAGACGAAATGCCGTGGACAAAAAGCCTGTTGGCGCGCATCCGGCGCGAACGCCCGGTTTTGCTGGCGACGCTGCTGAGCGCGTTGGTGGCGCTTGCCGCGGGCATGAACAAATGGATCGTGCTCGCCCTGCTGCTTGTGATGATCTTCACCTCGCTCTTCAACGAGGCGCCGGTGATCAGACCTGATGTCGTCGAGCCGGTCGAACCAGAGCCTGAAGTGCCTCTGAGCCGCCTGCCGGAGGTCTCCGCCACGCTGGCCGGCCTCGATATCCCGGTCATGGTGCTCTCGGAAGATGCCTCGGTGCTGTTTCAGAACCGCGCGGCTGAAAAGGCCTTCGGCGAGGTGGCGCTCGGCTCCCATATATCGGCGAGGCTGCGTTCGCCTGGTGTCTTGGACATGGTGCGCGAAACCATCGCCACCAACGCCCCGAACCAGATCGAGCATTCCGAGCGGCTGCCTTCCGAGCGCGTGTATATCGTTCGCAGCGCTCCTGTCGAATTCAAGGATGATGACGGCCGCAATGAGCGCTATTACATCCTCTCCTTCCGTGATATTTCCGAAATACGCCGCATCGATCGCATGCGCTCGGATTTCGTCGCCAATGCCAGCCATGAGCTGCGCACGCCGCTTGCCTCGCTGCGCGGCTTCATCGAGACGATCCAGGGCCCGGCCAAAAACGATCCGAAGGCGCAGGCGCGTTTCCTCGGCATCATGTTCGACCAGACGACGCGCATGAGCAGGCTCGTCGACGATCTCCTGTCTCTGTCCAGGCTTGAGCTCAAGTCGCATATCGCCCCCGATGAGAAGGTGGATCTCGTGCCGCTTCTCGGCCACGTCAGGGATTCGCTCGTGCCGCTTGCGAAGGATGTCGGCGTCTCGATCAACCTGCACCTGCCGGAAGGCAAGGTCGAAGTGCTGGGAGACCGCGACGAGCTCGTCCAAGTCTTCGAGAACCTGATGGAAAACGCCTGCAAATACGGCCAGGAAGGCGAAGTCGTCGATGTCTGGCTGAAGAACGGGTCGGGCCAGCCGGTGGAGGTCAGCGTCGTCGACAAGGGGCCGGGCATTCCGGCCGAACATGTGCCGCGCTTGACGGAGCGCTTCTACCGCGTCAGCATCGAAGACAGCCGTTCCAAGAAGGGCACGGGGCTCGGGCTTGCCATCGTCAAGCATATTCTGACGCGCCATCGTGCACGGCTGATCGTTAAATCAGAGGTGGGCAAGGGAACGGAGTTTACCGTGCGTTTCTGACGCAATATGTCGCACACAATTTTTAAGCGCCATATTTTTATATTTAAAATCAAGAATTTATCTTGTCATAAATGTTTCATCGATTTGACATAAAAGGACGGGGCTTAAGGCGCTAAGAGAGTCCTGCCGATGAAAAAAGGCAATGCGAGGGCCTCTTTGAGGCCGCACTCACACAAGCCCAAATGCCGGGAGATTCAAATGAACACCTTTAAACTTACTGTTGCCGCGCTCGCTGCAACCGCCGCTTTCGCTGGCGTTGCAGTTGCTCGCGACCAGATTCAGGTTGCTGGTTCGTCCACCGTCCTGCCGTACGCAAAGATCGTCGCCGAGTCCTTCGGTGAAACCTTCTCCAAGTTCAAGACGCCGGTCGTCGAATCCGGCGGCACGGGCGCTGGTCTCAAGGAATTCTGCAAGGGCGTCGGTGAAGACACGATCGACGTTGCCAACGCTTCGCGTCCGATCAACAAGAATGAAGCGGAAGCCTGCAAGGCTGCCGGCGTAACGGACATCCAGGAAGTCAAGATCGGTTATGACGGTATCGTCTTCGCAACCGACTCGTCCAACCCGGATGTTGCCTACGTTCCGGCCGACATCTACAAGGCCCTCGCTGCCCAGGTTGTTGTTGACGGCAAGCTCGTCGCCAACCCCTACAAGAAGTGGTCTGAAGTCAACCCGAAGCTTCCGGCTGTTGATATCGCTGCTTACATCCCGGGCGAAAAGCACGGTACCCGCGAAGTCTTCGAACAGAACGTTCTCGCTGCCGGCTGCAAGGCTTCCGGCGCTCAGGAAGTCATCGCCAAGGAAATCGCCGACAAGGCTGCCCAGGGCAAGGCTTGCGTCGCAGTTCGCAAGGACGGCGCTGCTGTCGACATCGACGGCGACTATCCGGAAACGCTGGCACGCATCGCTGCCAACAAGACCGGCGTTGGCGTATTCGGTCTCTCCTTCTACGAAAACAACGCTGACAAGCTCAAGGTTGCCAGCGTGAACGGCATCGTTCCGTCGACGGAAACCATCGCTAACGGCACCTACCCGGTTTCCCGTCCGCTGTTCTTCTACGTCAAGAAGGCGCATCTCGGCGCCGTTCCGGGCCTGAAGGAATATGTCAACTTCTTCGTATCCGACCAGATGATCGGCCCTGACGGCCCGCTCGCTGAATACGGCCTCGTTGCTGCTCCGGATGCAGAGCGTGATGCGATCCGTAAGGCCGTAGAAGCCGGCAAGACCATGTAATGACTTTGCCGGCGCGACACTTGGGGGTGTCGCGCCGGCATCACCTTATCCGCCCGGCTCCATTTGGGCGCCGGGCGGATGAACTTCTTCTCCATGATATTGAAGCCAATGGCACGCTCCTGGAGCTGCCGGGCTCTTTGGGGGCTGTGGGCCTGGGGACGTAACGAATGAGCACATCCATCATACTCTTGTGCCTGGTAGTGATCGGCGCCGTTGCCTATGTGGCTGCGCGCAGCCGCGCGATGGCGCTTTCCGGAGGCAGGTCTTCTGCCCTGCATTCGCGGCCGGTCTATTACGGCTCTTATGCCGCGATCTGGGCTGTTCTGCCTTCCCTGATTGTTCTGTTCGTCTGGCTTGCTGTCAGCCCGGGCATCGTCTCTTCCTCCGTTCGCGGCGGTTTTCCCGATGATGTGAAGGCGCAACCGGCCGTCCAGCAGGATCTCGCCTACAGCATGGTCGCCACGGTTGCCCGCGGCATGAACATGCTGACTTCGGATGAGGTCTCTTCTCTCTCCGGCAATCCTGCTGGCCTGCAGGCAAAGCTCAGCGAGAAGGGCGTACCGCTCGCCGGCGAGCCGCAGCCCTATATGATCGCTGCCGCAAAGACCCTGAACTCGGAGAGCATGACGAGCCGCGTCATCATGACGGCGATCGTGCTGCTCATATCTGTCGCAGGTGCTTTCTATGCGCTGCGCTCCGTTGCTCCGCGCTTCCGCGCCCGCAACCGTGTCGAGCGCGTTATGCTCTGGGCGCTGCTCGTTGCATCCTCCATCGCCATTCTGACGACGATCGGCATCGTGCTCTCGATGCTGTCTGAAGCGGGCCGCTTCTTCGCGGTCGTTCCCTTCTTCGACTTCTTCTTCGGAACGGTCTGGGATCCGCGTTTTGCCGGTGCGGGCAGCTCCTCCTTCGGCCAGTTCGGGCTCATCCCACTTCTGCTCGGCACGCTCTATATCGGCCTGGTCGCCATGCTGGTCGCCGTGCCGGTCGGCCTCTTTGCCGCCATCTACATGGCCGAGTATGCTTCTTCGAAGGTGCGCTCGATCGCCAAGCCGCTTCTCGAAGTGCTCGCCGGCATTCCGACGATCGTCTATGGCTTCTTTGCGCTCGTCACCGTYGGGCCGTTCCTGCGTGATTTCTCGGCGCAGATCAGCGGTCTTCTGAGCGGCAGCTATACGAACTTCATCCAGGCACAGAGCGTCATCACCGCAGGCATCGTCATGGGCATCATGCTGATCCCCTACGTTTCCTCGCTGTCGGACGATATCATCACCGCAGTTCCGCGGGCACTGCGTGACGGCTCGCTCGGTCTCGGCGCCACACGCTCCGAAACCATCAAGAAGGTGGTCTTGCCCGCAGCTCTTCCCGGTATCGTCGGCGCGCTGCTGATGACTGCTTCGCGCGCCATTGGCGAAACCATGATCGTGGTTCTGGCGGCCGGTGTCGCCGCCCGCATCCAGATCAATCCCTTCGAGCCGATGACGACAGTGACCGTCAAGATCGTCAACCAGCTGACCGGCGACCTTGAATTCACATCGCCGCAGACGCTGGTTGCCTTCGCACTTGGCATCACGCTGTTCTGCATCACGCTTTGCCTCAACATCTACGCGCTCTATATCGTGCGCAAATACCGGGAGCAGTACGAATGACGAATATTGTTTCCCCCGTCGCCGGCGTCACCGTTTCCAAGGCGCCCGCGCGTCGCGATATCGGCATCAAGCGTCGCTACGCTGCCGAGCGCCGGTTCCAGGCTTATGGCATCGCAGCCATAGCATTCGGCCTCGTCTTCCTCTTCATTCTGCTGTGGACCGTCATCAGCAACGGCTATACCGCCTTCCTGCAGACGTCGATCACCCTGCCGATCGAATTCACCGAGAAGACGATTGACCCGGACAACAAGCGTGCGACCGACCCTTCGGTGCTGGTCTCCGCCAACTATCCGGTTCTGCTGCGCGACGCGATCGTCAAGCAGCTCAACATCAATGCGTCGAGCCGTCCGGACGTACGCGACGCATCCGCCATGCTGTCCAAGGGTGCGCCCATTCAGCTGCGCGACATGGTCGTTGCCGACCCGTCGATCATCGGCAAGACCGTCAATGTCACGGTGCTTGCGGATGCCAATATCGACAGCGCCAACAAAGGCCAGATCGATCTCTCGGTCGATGAGAAGAACCGCAAGGTCAACGACAAGCAGGTTGCCTGGATGAATGAGCTGAAGGCGAGCGGCGCTCTCCACAAGCAGTTCAACACCGGCCTCTTCGTCAACGGCAATTCCAGCCGTCCGGAAGCCGCAGGTCTCGGCGTCGCCCTTATCGGCTCGCTCTATCTGATGCTGATCGTTCTCGTCCTTGCGCTGCCGATCGGCGTTGCCGCCTCGATCTATCTCGAGGAATTCGCGCCGAAGAACAAGCTGACGGACCTGATCGAGGTCAATATCAACAACCTCGCCGCCGTTCCGTCGATCGTCTACGGTCTGCTCGGCCTGTCGGTCTTCATCAACTTCGCCGGCCTGCCGCGTTCGGCACCGCTGGTCGGTGGTCTGGTGCTGACCCTGATGACACTGCCGACGATCATCATCGCGACGCGTGCGGCTCTGCGCGCCGTGCCGCCGTCGATCCGCGCGGCTGCCCTCGGCCTCGGCGCCTCGAAGATGCAGATGGTGTTTCACCACGTGCTGCCGCTTGCAATGCCCGGCATCCTGACCGGCACGATCATCGGCCTTGCCCATGCACTCGGCGAAACTGCGCCGCTGCTGCTGATCGGCATGGTCGCCTTCGTCGCCCAGGCGCCGAGCAGTCCACTCGATCCCTCCACGGCACTTCCGGTTCAGGTCTACATGTGGGCCAACGAAGCCGAGCGCGCATTCGTGGAAAGAACCTCGGGTGCCATTATCGTCCTGCTCCTGTTCCTGATCGTCATGAACATGGGAGCTATCCTCTTGCGTCGTCGCTTTGAGCGCCGCTGGTAAACGGAGTAGAGATCATGAACATGTTGACGGAAGCCGCAGTTGAGAAGGCGCTGGACCAGAAAATGAGCAACGTCCCGTATAAGATGATCGGACAGGATGTCTCCGTTTATTACGGCGAGAAGCGCGCGCTTTTCGATGTCAATCTGAACGTCCGCGAAAACACCGTGACCGCCCTGATCGGCCCGTCGGGCTGCGGCAAGTCCACCTTCCTGCGGTCGCTGAACCGCATGAACGACACGATCGACGGTTGCCGGGTCACCGGCAAGATCACGCTCGACAGCGATGATATCTACGATCCTGACATCGACGTCGTCGAACTCCGCGCCCGTGTCGGCATGGTGTTCCAGAAGCCGAATCCGTTCCCGAAGACGATTTATGAAAACGTTTCTTACGGCCCGCGCATCCATGGCCTTGCCAAGTCCAAGGCCGACCTGGACCAGATCGTTGAGACGAGCCTGCAGCGCGCCGGCCTCTGGAATGAGGTGAAGGATCGCGTGCATGAATCCGGCACCGGCCTTTCCGGCGGTCAGCAGCAGCGTCTGTGCATCGCACGCGCCGTTGCCGTCAGCCCGGAAGTCATCCTGATGGACGAGCCCTGCTCGGCGCTCGACCCG
The DNA here is from genome assembly GCF_056398505.1 of Rhizobium sp. 01T437. Lineage (NCBI taxonomy): Bacteria > Pseudomonadati > Pseudomonadota > Alphaproteobacteria > Hyphomicrobiales > Rhizobiaceae > Rhizobium > Rhizobium sp. 01T437. Next base: position 134,162 of record NZ_JBFTPM010000006.1, on the reverse strand, counting down.
ATCGCGACTGCCAAGGTCGAAGAGCTGATCCACGAGCTGCGTGAAAACTACACCATCGTCATCGTGACGCATTCCATGCAGCAGGCCGCGCGCGTATCACAGCGTACGGCCATGTTCCACCTCGGCAACCTGGTCGAGGAAAACGATACCGACAAGATGTTCACCAATCCGGACGATCCGCGCACCCAGGATTATATCATGGGCCGGTTCGGCTGATTTTGGCGATGTGAAGCCTTCCCGATTTTCGAGGACAAAGCCCCATGGCATCGACACATATTTTTTCCGCTTACGATGACGATCTGAAATTCCTGTCCCGGCGCATTTCCGAGATGGGTGGTCTTGCCGAACAGATGGTCGGCGAGGCCGTCCGTGCGCTTGTCAACGGTGACACTGCGCTCGCCCAGAAGGTCATTTCCGATGACGTGATCCTTGATCACGCGGAACGCGAAATCAACGACAAGGCGATCGTCACGATTGCTCGTCGCCAGCCGATGGCCTCCGACCTTCGCGAGATCATGGGTTCGATCCGCATCGCCGCCGACCTCGAGCGCGTCGGCGACCTTGGCAAGAACACCGCAAAGCGCGTCATCGCCGTCCAGAGCACCGGCGTTCCGCGCAAGCTCGCCCGCGGTCTCGAGCATCTCTCCGAACTGGCGCTCGTCCAGCTCAAGGAAGTGCTCGATGTCTATACGACGCGTTCCGCTGATAAGGCCAAGTCCATCCGCGAGCGCGACGATGAGATCGACGCGATGTACACCTCGCTGTTCCGCGAACTCCTCACCTACATGATGGAAGATCCGCGCAACATCACGAGCTGCACGCATCTTCTCTTCTGCGCCAAGAACATCGAGCGTATCGGCGACCATGCGACCAACATCGCAGAAACGATCTACTACATGGCAACCGGCGCCCAGCCGGAGGGCGAGCGTCCGAAGGACGATAGCTCCAATACCGTTGGTGCGGTGACGGAGTAATCCTGAACTGCCGATTGCATGCGCGCCCCGCGCGGGGGCGCGCAAAGGTGCAGCCAATTCCGAGTTCCTGCATGGTCCCTTGCTTAAATCACCCCCGGTTTAAGGATCATGCATTAGGAGACTGACACGCATGATCCCAAGAGTTGCAGTTGTTGAAGATGAAGAGGCGCTGAGCGTGCTTCTCCGCTACAACCTCGAGGCTGAAGGTTTCGAGGTGGATACGATCCTCCGTGGCGACGAGGCCGAAATCCGGCTTCAGGAGCGCACCCCGGACCTGCTCATCCTTGACTGGATGCTGCCGGGCGTTTCCGGTATCGAGCTCTGCCGCCGGCTGCGCATGCGGCCGGAAACCGAGCGTCTGCCGATCATCATGCTGACGGCCCGCGGCGAAGAAAGCGAGCGTGTTCGCGGTCTTTCGACCGGCGCGGACGACTATGTCGTCAAGCCCTTCTCCACGCCGGAACTCGTCGCCCGCGTCAAGGCGATGCTGCGCCGCGCCCGCCCGGAAGTTCTCTCCACCGTTCTGAAGTGTGGTGATATCGAGCTCGATCGCGAAACGCATCGCGTTCATCGCAAGAGCCGCGAAGTCCGCCTCGGCCCGACCGAATTCCGCCTGCTCGAATTCCTGATGTCGTCGCCGGGCAGGGTCTTCTCCCGCTCGCAGCTTCTGGATGGCGTCTGGGGCCACGATATCTACGTGGACGAACGTACTGTCGACGTCCATGTCGGCCGCCTGCGTAAGGCGCTGAACTTCTCCAACATGCAGGATGTCATCCGCACCGTCCGCGGCGCGGGATATTCCATGGAAGCTTAATCCGAGTGATCGGAGGTCCAGACGGGTCGCTCGCTTGCCGGGCGGCCCGTTTGTCTATCTGGCACCCCGAGCTTCTTATGAAAGCCGACACCAGGCGCCGAAAGCGGACCTCGAGAGAACCTGCTTTCTACAGACGAATGCGTGCGAGAACTCGATCAAGAGCCTTTTGCAGAGCCGCAGTGCCGCCGAACTCGCGAAAGTCTTCGAGCACCTGTTCATTCAATCCGCCCTTGGTCGAATGCTCGCCGATGAGTTCATCAAAACTCGCGACAGGTTTTGAACGGGCAGCATGGGCGAGGCCGGAAAACAATTGACGGAGGTAGGCGTCGCCAGCCGTTCCCGAAAGCCCCTGGCTCTGCAGCCAGGTCGACGTCTCGTCCAGGATGCCGAAATAGGTGGCCATCAGGCAGCTCGCCACCGCGAGAAGTTCGAACTCAAGTTTGTTTTCAACCTGGATCGCCGTTCCGAGCGCCGAAAAGAGGGCGTGGGAAACCTCGTCGAGCGGGTAGATCGCGGTCGCGCCCTGAAGATCTGCGACGAACGGAAGTGGAATTGCCAGGCTCAGGCGAACTGGTTGATCGATCCACGCCAGCAGTTGATCCATTGGCGTGGCCGCGACAAAGCTGATGACATGGTGACCCGGCCGAAATCGGAGCGAGCGGATCACCTCCTCGGCAATTTGCGGCCTCACTGCCACAAATACGAGATCGGATCGGTCGAGAACATCCTGGTTGCCCAAAGCGATCGACACATTCCGGTTTGCCGCCGCAAGGCGGGCGGCGACGCTCGCGCTGCGCGGTGACAGCACGATCGGTGTGTCGCGAAACGCTGTCTTGCTCAATCCGGTGACGACGGCCTCGGTAATCGTGCCCGTCCCGACGAACCCCATTGTCATCCGCTTTGGATCGATCTCCATTGGCACCCCTGAGCGACTGTTTGCGCCGTGCTACTCCACGAGAATACCGCATCTGTATCAGAAAATCGCGTTACAGCGCCATGACCACCGTTCCATACCGGTCTAGGGCTGAAACGCATCGGTGGCGTTGGGCCACATAAGTTCGCATCGTCAGGCATGGTGAACGGCAGGCAGAGATCGGCCTCCGGCAGATCGTGGTCAGGAGCCGTTTTCCAGCCCTCCTGTGCCGGCTAAAAAAATACGCCCCTCTGCGCGTCAGCGAAGAGGGGCGGCGGATGCTGCATTTGTTGAGAAGGTGCGGGTCAGGCGACCCGGACAGCCTTGCGGCGTTCGCTGACCGGCTGGTAGGCGAGGCGCTGGTGATAGTTGCAATAGGGCGAGGAATCCGGGGAGTCGCAACCGCAGAAGTAGAAGTCGTCCTTCAGCGGATCGCCGACCGGCCACTTGCAGGTGCGCTCTGTCAGTTCCGTCAGGCCGAGGCGGCGGGAGATCGGCACGACCACGTTTTTGGCCGGCACATATTCCATTTCCTCGACCGTTTCGATCTCGATCTCTTCCTTCAGCATCGTTGCGCCCTGCTGGCGGGTAACGGTGCGGGTGGTGATGCGAGACGCATAGTTCGGGGCGCGCGGAGCCGACGTATTGCGCTTGGGTGCGCGCGCAGCGGTTGCCGTGCCGCCGGCCTTGGCGCGGCCGGGAAGACTGAGCCGGTGAACCTTGCCGATAACAGCGTTTCTACTCACTCCGCCAAGCTGCGCAGCGATCTGGCTGGCGCTCAGCCCCTCTGACCAAAGCTTCTTGAGCTTCTCGACACGCTCGTCTGTCCAGTTCATTGCCCTGTCTCCACCTTTCGCGTTGGTGATGGCAGAATCCCTCACCGTTGCCTCGGAAGTCTCCGAAGCAAGAAACGCCTGATCAATTTTGGTGACTAGTTCCGCCGCATGCAGTCTAGTAATTGAACTTTAACCTAGTGTGAGCCTGACTCTGTGACAAGAGTCGCAGGAATCCGATGAATCCGAATTCGGGGTTTTCCCCAACTTGCTTCCCCGGCGAGTCATTTCTGCAACATTAGCTGTTGATAGACCTGCAAGTCTGATTTGAGGCTTGACGCATGTGCTAAATCCTCAGTTTTGTTGACATTGCAGTGCGAAAAGTAAATAGTGCTCCCTGCCGCCGCAAGGCGGCATTTTTGATTTTTCGGGCCTGGTTTTCTTAGCCGGAGTCCGTTGCCTTAGAGCCTGACCAGGAGATTGCGCCATGGCTGAAGCCTCGCCGCTTTATGATACCTATTCTCGTGCCCCGCTGCGGTTCGAGCGAGGCGAGGGCGTGTGGCTGATCACCGAAACGGGCGAGCGATATCTGGATTTCGGCGCGGGCGTTGCCGTTACCTCCGTGGGGCATAGCAATCCGCACGTTGTGGCCGCTCTCAAGGATCAGGCTGACAAGGTCTGGCATCTCTCCAATATCTATGAGGTGCCGGGACAGGAGAAGCTTGCCAAGCGCCTGACGGATGCCACTTTCGCCGACAAGGTGTTCTTCACCAATTCAGGCGCCGAGGCGCTCGAATGCGCCATCAAGACTGCGCGCCGTTACCAGTTCTCCAAGGGCCATCCCGAGCGCTTCCACATCATCACCTTCGAAGGCGCCTTCCACGGCCGCACGCTCGCGACCATCGCCGCCGGCGGTCAGGAGAAATATCTCGAAGGTTTCGGCCCCAAGGCCCCCGGCTTCGATCAGGTGCCTTTCGGCGATATCGAGGCCGTCCGCGCGGCAATCACCGATAAGACGGCCGGCATCCTCATCGAGCCGGTCCAGGGCGAGGGCGGCATTCGCCCGGCGACCCCGGAATTCATGAGGGCGCTCCGCGAGCTCTGCGACGAGCATGGCCTGCTGCTGATCCTCGACGAGGTGCAGACCGGCGTCGGCCGTACCGGCAAGCTCTTTGCTTATGAATGGTCGGGTGTTTCGCCTGATATCATGGCGGTTGCCAAGGGCATTGGCGGCGGCTTCCCGCTTGGCGCTTGCCTCGCAACGGCAGAAGCTGCCTCCGGTATGAAGGCCGGCACGCATGGCTCCACCTATGGCGGCAACCCGCTGGCCATGGCTGTCGGCAGCGCGGTGCTGGATATCATCCTGGCCGATGGCTTCCTGCAGCATGTGCGCGATATCACCCTCGTCTTCCGTCAGGGCCTCGCCTCGCTCAAGGATCGTTATCCCGATGTCATCGAAGATATCAGAGGCGAAGGCCTGATGCTCGGCATCAAGGCTGCCATCCCTTCGGCAGAACTTCTGAAGGAAATCCGCGCCGCCCATCTTCTGGCGATTCCGGCAGGCGATAATGTCATCCGTCTGCTTCCGCCGCTGGTCGTAACCGCGGAAGAGGCGCGCGAGGGAATTTCCCGTATCGAGCGCGCCGCCGAAAGCATCCGTGCCGCCAAGGTCAAGAAGACCGCTTGATAGGACAATGCCCCGCCCGACGGCGGGCGTAGCAGGTAACGAACAATGGCTTCCCCCAAACATTTCCTCGATCTCTCCGCGGTCACCGCATCCGACCTCAGAACCATCATGGACGATGCCAAGCTGCGAAAGCAGGCATTCAAGGCAGGCAGCGGCGACAAGCCGCTCGCCGGCAAGATGCTGGCCATGATCTTCGAGAAGCCGTCCACCCGAACCCGCGTCTCCTTCGATGTCGGCATGCGCCAGCTCGGCGGCGAGACGCTGTTCCTGTCGGGTACAGAAATGCAGCTCGGCCGCGCCGAGACGATCGGCGACACCGCCAAGGTTCTGTCGCGCTATGTCGACGCGATCATGATCCGCACGACCGACCACAATCGCATGCTGGAGCTTGCCGAGCATGCGACCGTGCCGGTCATCAATGCGCTGACGGACGATACCCATCCCTGCCAGATCATGGCCGATATCATGACCTTCGAAGAGCATCGCGGCCCGATCAAGGGCAAGACGATCGCCTGGACGGGCGACGGCAACAACGTGCTGCATTCGCTCGTCGAAGGCGCTGCCCGTTTCGGCTATCGCATGAACATGGCCGTACCCCTTGGTTCCGAGCCGAAGGATCACTATCTGAACTGGGCCCGCAATGAGGGCGCCGAAGTCATGCTTTACCATGATGCAGACCGTGCGGTCGCCGGCGTCGATTGCGTGGTGACCGATACCTGGGTCTCCATGAATCAGGAACATCGGGCCCGCGGTCACAATGTCTTCCAGCCTTATCAGGTCAACGCGCATTTGATGGCGCAGGCCGGCAAAGACGCATTGTTCATGCACTGCCTCCCCGCTCACCGCGGTGAGGAGGTGACGGATGAGGTGATCGATGGTCCGCAATCCGTGGTCTTCGATGAGGCGGAAAACCGTCTTCATGCGCAGAAGTCGATTCTTGCTTGGTGCCTGGGCGCGATCTGAACCATAATCGGATGTCGCGAGTTCCAAACTCGCGGCTGCGCAAGCAGCCGGTACGCTAGCCGGCTGCTCTGACAAAACAGGAGTGAAAGCCATGGCAGAAGCTGCCGCCGCCCTCGGCGAGTTCGATTTCGCCGGCGATGATCATGTCGTCCCCTTCCAGGTGGAAGGGCTGGATGTGCGCGGTCGCGCCGTCCAGCTCGGCCCAATGCTGGATTCAATCCTCGAACGCCATCATTATCCCACGCCCGTCGCCCGCCTCCTGGCGGAAGTGGTGGTGCTGACCGTGCTGCTCGGCACCTCGCTGAAATTCGACGGCAAGTTCACCGTCCAGACCAAGAGCGACGGCCCCGTCGATCTGCTGGTCGCCGATTTCTCGACGCCGGAGAATGTCCGTGCCTATGCCCGTTTCGATCAGGCGCTGCTCGATCAGGCGATCGCATCGGGCGAGACCGAGCCGGAACAGCTCCTCGGCAAGGGCGTGCTCGCCTTCACCATCGACCAGGGCAAGTTCAGCCAGCCCTATCAGGGCATCGTGGCGCTTGACGGCACCTCGCTGGAAGACATTGCCGGCGTCTATTTCCGCCAGTCGGAGCAGATCCCGACGCGTGTTCGCCTTGCCGCCGCCGAGCTCTTCGACCGCGACGAGAACGGTAAGCCGCGTCACCGCTGGCGGGCAGGGGGCCTCGTCGCCCAGTTCCTGCCGGAAGCGCCGGAGCGTATGCGCCGGCCCGATCTTCACGGCGGTGATGGTGACACGGCTGCGCGCGCCCATGTCGAGGATGATGCCTGGACGGAAGCCCGCTCGCTCGTTGAAACCGTGGATGCCGATGAACTGACCGATCCGCTTGTCGGCACCGAGCGCTTGCTCTTCCGCCTCTTCCACGAGCGCGGCGTGCGCGTCTACGAACCGCGAGCGGTCTTCGATCGTTGCAGCTGTTCGCGGGAAAAGATCGGTGGCGTGCTGAAGGGCTTCAGCGCCGAGGAAATCGAGGCGAGCCAGGAAAACGGCGAGATCTCGGTCACCTGCGAGTTCTGCTCCACGACCTACCGCTTCCCGGTGCACGAAGTTGCAGCGGCGGAGTGACTAAAAGCATGTTGCGCAAAACTGTGCAGCGGTTTTGCGATAACGACATGCGAAAACAAGGTCTAAAGCGTGGTAAGCGAATCTGAAAGATCGCGCCGCGCTTTAGTTAAGCACCCTGAGCAGGCCGGGTGAATCCAGCGAGAAGGCGGGTATGTCGACATTGAACATCTCGCCTTCGTCCGTCTCCATCTGGTAGTGGCCGAACATCAGGCCGGATGGCGTATCAAGCGGGCAACCGGAGGAATATTCATAGGTGTCACCTGGCTGCAGCCGCGGCTGTTCGCCGACGACGCCGGGGCCGCTGACCTCGTCGATCTGCCCGTTCTGGTCGGTAATGTTCCAGTAGCGGTTGACGAGACGCACGGCGATGCCGGAATTGTTGCTGATGACCACACGGTAACCCCAGACGTAACGATCGTCCTCCGGATCGGATTGCTCCTCCAGATAAAACGGCTCGACAACGACTTCGATATCTCGTGTGAGGGCGCGATACATGCCTTACACCTTAGTCAGGATATGTTACCCGTATCTTATAAGAGGCCTCTGCCGTCAAGAAACGGTACAGTGATCGCGGCCTCACCACCCCCGGTTGGACCGCCTTTCGTTCATTAAGCCTAACTCTCAGTGTTAATTTCAAGGCAAATGCCACGACCGCGGTGCTTTCCGCTGCCGTGCCTAGAACGCCGTGCGTCCTTTCGAACGCACAAAGGACGCTCTGCTCTTTGAAACTACGCATCGGCCCGAAAATCGATTCCGATTTTCGGGCCGATGCTGGAGAAGATCAGGCCGAGACCTTGGCGAGCGCGCGGGCGAAATCCTCGATGAGATCGTCCGTGTCTTCGATGCCGGCCGACAGGCGCACGGTGCCAGGCGAAATGCCGAGCTCGGCACGCGCCTCGTCCGTCAGGTTCTTGTGCGTGGTCGTCGCCGGATGGGTGATCAGGCTCTTGGAATCGCCGAGATTGTTGGAAATCTTGACGATCTCCAGCGCGTTCTGCAGCGCGAACGCCGCATCCTTGCCGCCCTTCAGTTCGAAGCAGACCAGCGTCGAGCCGCCGGTCATCTGCTTGGCGATGATATCGGCCTGCGGATGGTCCTTGCGGCCGGGATAGATGACCTTGGCGACCTTGCCCTGATCGGCGAGGAAATCGGCGATCTTTGCGGCATTCTGCGTCTGTTGCTTGACGCGCAGCGGCAGCGTCTCGATGCCCTTCAAGAGCGTCCAGGCATTGAAGGGCGACATGGCGGGGCCAGTATGGCGGAAATAGTCATGCAGGTTCTCGTCGATCCATTCCTTGTCGGAAAGAACCACGCCGCCGAGGCAGCGGCCCTGGCCGTCGATGTGCTTGGTCGCGGAATAGACGACGATATGAGCGCCGAGCTCCAGCGGCTTCTGGAAGAGCGGCGTCGCAAAGACGTTGTCGACGACGACCTTCGCACCGATCTGGTTGGCGAGCTTGGCAACACCAGCAATATCGACCACTTCCAGTGTCGGGTTGGTCGGGCTTTCCAGGAAGAACACCTTGGTCTTCGGCGTAATTGCCTTTTCCCAGTTCTCCAGATAGCGGCCGTCGACCAGCGTGCAGTCGATGCCATATTTCGGCGCCAGCGTCTCGACGACCCAGCGGCAGGAGCCGAAGAGGGCGCGCGCGGCAACGATGTGATCGCCGGCCTTCAGCTGGCAGAGAATGGCGGCGGTGACGGCGGCCATGCCGGAAGCGGTGGCGCGCGCGTCTTCGGCGCCTTCCAGCATGCACATGCGCTTTTCGAACATGTCATTGGTCGGGCTGCCGTAGCGCGCATAGATGAAACCTTCGGTCTCGCCCTTGAAGCGCGCTTCTGCCGCTTCCGACGTATCGTAGACGAAACCCTGCGTGAGATAGATTGCCTCGGATGTCTCACCATATTGCGAGCGGAGCGTTCCGCCGTGGACGAGTTGGGTTGCCGGGCGCCAAGTCTTGCTCATGCCATCACCACTTTCAAACAACAAAAAAACCGGCCGCAAATGCAGACCGGTTTTCAACCCGGTCTTTTTAGCCACTTATTTAACGTGGCTGCAAGCCGACCGGCCAAATCACCACGGGATAAATTTGCAATACTGCCGTTCTAAGCTTGCGTCAATTCCCCGACTTTGGTTTTGTCGGCTGCAAATTATGGATGGAGCATGATGGCTCGCGAAACTGGAATTTTGGCCGACCGCGCAATTGCCGCGCTGTTTGAGACGGGGCGTCTTCAAAGCGAGCGCGAGCTGGACCGCGACCAGATCCAGCCTGCCAGTCTGGATCTGCGGCTGGGCGCCAAGGCTTTCCGTGTGCGCGCCAGCTTCATGCCCGGCCCGTCCCATCTCGTTTCAGACAAGCTCGACCGGCTGAGCCTGCATGTCATCGACCTCAGTGAAGGCGCGGTGCTGGAAACCGGCTGCGTCTACATCGTACCACTGATGGAGCGCCTCGATCTGCCGGCCGACATGTCGGCCTCGGCCAATCCGAAGAGTTCGACCGGCCGCCTCGATATCTTCACGCGCGTCATCACCGATTACGCGCAGGAATTCGACAAGATCCCATCAGGCTATTCCGGCCCGCTTTATCTCGAAATCAGCCCGCGCACGTTCCCCATCGTCGTGCGCCGCGGCTCGCGCCTGTCACAGATCCGCTTCCGCGTCGGCCATTCGGTTCTGGGCGAACCGGAGCTTTTGAAGTTGCACGCAACGGAAACGCTCGTCGCCTCCAAGCTGCCGAACGTATCCGGCGGCGGCATTGCGCTGTCGATCGATCTGACGGGCGACGAAGAAGGCCTGATCGGCTATCGCGGCAAACACCACACGGCCGTCGTCGACGTCGACAAGAAGGCCCAGCACGATATCTACGATTTCTGGGAGCCGCTCTATAGCCGCGGCCGCACTGAACTGATCCTCGACCCGGATGAGTTCTATATCCTCGTCTCGCGTGAGGCCGTGCACGTTCCCCCGCATTATGCGGCGGAAATGACACCTTTCGATCCGCTCGTCGGCGAATTCCGCGTCCACTATGCCGGCTTCTTCGACCCCGGCTTCGGCCATGCGCCGGCCGGCGGGCGCGGCAGCCGCGCCGTGCTGGAAGTGCGCAGCCACGAAGTGCCCTTCATCCTGGAGGACGGCCAGATCGTCGGCCGCCTGATCTACGAACACATGCAGGAACAGCCGTCGAGCCTCTACGGTTCGGGCCTCGGTTCCAACTATCAGGCCCAGGGCCTCAAACTGTCGAAGCATTTTCGCATTTGATGCCCGATGGCGCCGTCACTTGACAGCGGCGGCCATCTGTTGGAAGTCTCAAGCCATCAGGCGGGTGTAGCTCAATGGTAGAGCAGCAGCTTCCCAAGCTGAATACGAGGGTTCGATTCCCTTCACCCGCTCCAGTTACATCTCTCAATCTCTTCCGAAAATGTTGATCGGCCGGTACTGGCGGTGAGCGATCGCCAGCGTGCGATCCGGGCGGATGATATAGGTCTCTTCGACCTGACGGCCGTACTGATCGATGAAATTATGCGGGAAAGTCGAGCCGACAGGCGACTTCGTCAGTTTGGTGCGCGGCTGGCCGTTATAGGTGATGCTGCCGGGGATGGGCTCGATGCCGGGACCGGTATATTCGACAGTCGTGCAGCCAGCGAGCGCCAGCGCGCCGATCAGGCCAAGTGCGATCAGTTTCATATTGGAAGCCTTTCTTTCCGCAGCACGGTGCCATTGTACCGCAAATCGTGGAAAGCTCACGATAGAAACGGTGCCGATGTCGATCGCATCCTCACCAATATGCGACCAACGGTGCTTGCGGTTAGATCGCACCGCTACCTAGTCTGCTTGGCAATGACTTGCTCAAGCTGTCGCGCGACAATCGCGGCTGATCTTGCGTCGAGGTGAGCGCCATCCGGTTCCCATCGGATTTCGTCATTCCAATCAATCTTGAGCAACCGATCGCTGAATTTTGGATCAGCGGCGATCATCGCATCCTTACTCCGCGTTTCATATTCAGTCGCAGCGACCAGAGGATGCATCGGCATGAGAAGATAGAAGGCCTTGCCTCCTGAAGTTTCGATCCGGTCTGCAATCGCCCGCAAATCTTGCGCAGACTGGCTTATCGTCCCATCGACGGGCCGCTTATTCAGCGCCCTTGCCGCTGACGAAACAGCTTCGCCGGAGTTTAGTGGCTCCGGTGTTCGATCGATAAGTTGTCGCGCCGCATCCGCTGTCGCCCTTGCCTGCTGATCAACGATCACATCGAGGTCGAATGCGCGAGATACGACTGATCGAACCGGGCTGTAAGCGAAGTTTAAAGCTTGCAGACCGAGCGGCGGCGAAAAGATACGCCTGGCAAATCCCTCAAGTTCAAGATTGCGTGGGCGATCTAGGATATTTATCTCGATAACGAGTATCCTGGGGTTTCTTTCTGACGCAATCATCGCACTCGACACTGGCGACTGCCCAGGTAAGGAAACGTTGGCCGTCTTTACGTCGAAAAGGCGCGAGGAGAGCCGGTAGAGTAGGGATGTACCGGCGAGTGTAATTGACGAGATGTCATCTCGCTCGAAATCCACGATGACCTGCCGATTGCCTTCCGATTGGTTGAGTGTTGGAAGGTATTTTGGAAGGTACGGGATTGCGAGGCTCCACAGCACAAAGAAAAATAAGGCGGCTGCACCGATCGAGGCTATGAATATCCAGTCCCGCGGGCCCTGTGCCATCGAGATAAGACGCTCGTCATACTGGCGACGCCGTGCGGCGATGTTCTCAGAACTGGAAATAGATGAAGGCATCCGTCGGCCCCTTGTCGAAGATCGAGAACGTCAGCATCGCGCCATAGCATATTGCCATGAACATGCTGTCTTTCTCACTTATCTGTTTCGGGACGAGATGAGCGAACATGACTGGCACAGCATAGACTGCAACTATCGCGTATTGATAGGGCTGAAAGGCGAGCCGTATTGGTGTATTCGCGATCGCCTGAATGTAGAGCGAGGCGTGGTCGAAATTCTGCAGCTTGAAGAACAGCCATAAGCAAGACACCGCCAAAAAAATAAGTGCTGTATAGGCAACTTGCAAAGTGACGGTAATTGCCCCTCGGGATCGAACGACATTGGCGAATGGACTGAGCGCTCTTTCTATGCATAGGGCCACTCCATGCGCTGCACCCCAGAGAAGAAACGAGATTTCTGCGCCATGCCAAAGGCCGCCGAGCGCCATCGTGATGAATAGGTTCAGATATGTTCGGATTGGACCGTGCCTGTTACCGCCAAGCGGAATATAGAGATACTCGCGCAGAAAACTTGACAAGCTGATGTGCCATCTTCGCCAGAAGTCGGAAAATGACCTAGCCGTGTATGGCCGATTGAAATTGATCGGCAGCCGATAGCCCAACAGGGCGGCCGATCCGATTGCGATGGCCGAATAACCGGCAAAATCTGCGAAGATCTGAAAGCTGTAGCAGAACAGAAGCGCGAGGAGGTCGTAGCGCCCCAGGCCCTGAAATGTGGCGGGTTGATCCATCCAGACTGTAAATTGCGCCAGATTGTCGGCAACAAAGGACTTAAAGAACAGGCCCCAGATAATCCATTTCGCCGCCTCGGCGAAGGGCACGTCTCTGATTTTCTTCTTACCGATCTGCGGCATGAACTGATGGGCCTTGACTATCGGCCCTGCAACGATTTGCGGAAAGAAGACGAGATAGAGCAGGCCATTGCGCATGAAATGCCAATATCTCAGGCCGCCGGCGAGATCCTCCTCCGTGAATTGCCGCCGATAAGCGTCACCAATCAGACTGATGCAATGAAATGTATAAAATGAGATCCCGATCGGGAGCGGGGCATACAGGATGCTCTCAATTAACCCGTTCGTGCTGGAGGCTGCGGCGAGCTTTGGGTCAATGAAAAGGAACTTGTATTTGAAAAAAGCAAGGACGGAGAGATTGGCGGCAACTCCGTAGATCATAAGCCTCTTGGGATCGGCACGGCCTTTGAGAATGAGATATGTTGCTGTACTGGAGCCAAACGAAACTGCCAACAGCAGCGGAATCTCCAGAGGCTGCGACCAGCCGTAAAAGACAAGGCTTGCCACCAACAGAATGGCAATCTGTAGACGAGGAAACAGGTAGTACAGCGCGAATACCACGCAGAAAAGCAGCGCGTATTCAGGCGAGATGAAGTTCATTTCTACCCCAGATGTGAATAATGCGTCGTGCGTACACGATGGCGGTACTCCTCACAATCCCGACATAAACAACGGAAGTGCATTGCCGCTTCGTCTGATCAGGTATTTCTGTCAGCCACCCTCGATGCGGCGAAGGCTTCCTAAGATCCGGCAGCGCGACCGTCAATCGCCGCAGGGAACAGCTCCATGAAATTGATAGGACGCTCGAGCCCTGCGTTTTTACGCGCCGGGCCGATCCCTCTCATCGTCCTCACCGCCGCCCTTCTCGATTGTAAAGTGGCTCTGTCGCCCGTCGGTCCGACAAAGTCGGCCTGAGGTGACAAGGACGTGAAACGAAAATGGGCGGCCGAAGCCGCCCATTCTCATTCAATCAGACTATCAGCTCAGAATTCCGTCCAATCGGCTTCCTGGCTGCTGACGGGGGCTGCGCTGTTCGCACCGAAAGCGCTGGCGAGCTTCTGGCCGAGGGCGCGGGCCGGCGAAGCCTTCGGGCGTGCGGTGCTTTCGGCAACGCGGACCGGAGCTCTGGCAGCCGGCCGTGCGGCAGCACGCGGCGCGGCCGGTGCCGTCGAGATCGGCGCGCTTGCAACGAAGCCGCCGGTGCCTGTCAGGCGGAACTGGCCGAGCAGGTTGTTGAGCGCCGTCGCTTCCGTGGCAAGGCTATGGCTTGCCGCGGTGGATTCCTCGACCATGGCTGCATTCTGCTGCGTGCCCTGATCCATGGTGTTGACGGCTGTATTGATCTCCTGCAGTCCGGTCGACTGCTCGCGGGCAGCTTCGGCGATCGCATGGACGTGCTGGTTGATTTCCTGCACCTCGTGGACGATCGCATCGAGCGCCTTGCCCGTTTCGCCAACCAGCGAGACGCCGGTCTGCACATGCGTGCCTGACGTGGTGATCAGCGCCTTGATTTCCTTGGCGGCGTTTGCAGAGCGCTGGGCGAGTTCACGCACTTCCTGTGCGACGACCGCAAAGCCCTTGCCGGCTTCACCGGCACGCGCTGCTTCGACACCGGCGTTCAGCGCCAGCAGGTTTGTCTGGAAGGCGATATCGTCGATGACGCCGATGATATTGCCGATCTCGACGGAAGACTGCTCGATCTGATGCATGGCAGCGACCGCCTTGCGGACGACGTCGCCGGACTTCTCGGCACCGAGGCGGGTGCGGGCGACGAGCTGGCTTGCCTCTTCGGCACGCTTTGCCGCGTCCTTCACCGTTATGGTGATCTCCTCAAGGGCTGCTGCCGTTTCTTCGACGGAAGCGGCCTGCTGTTCGGTGCGCTTCGAAAGCTCGTCGGCAGACGACCGGATCTCGTTGGCGCCGGCACTGATGGCACGGGCGTTGGAGCCGACGGCGTGCAGGGTTTCGTTGAGCTTCTCGACCGAATTGTTGAAGTCCTGGCGCAGCGCGTCGAGATGGGTGACGAAAGGCGTTTCGATATGTGAGAGGAGGTCGCCCGCCGAGAGCCGGCGCAGGCCGTCTCCGAGCGCGTTGACCGCGCGCTCGAGATCGGCGGCTTCCGCGGTCTTCTGCGCTTCGCGTTCACGGCGCTCGTTGTCGCTGAGGCTGCGGTCGGCTTCGGCGCGCGCCTCGATCTGGGCACGCTCGATCGCGTTGTCGCGGAAGATCAAGACGGCCTTCGCCATCTGGCCGACCTCGTCGCCGCGGTCGAGACCGCTGATCTCGCTCGCGGTATCGCCTTCGGCAAGCCGCGTCATGCGCAGGCGCAGCTGCATCATGGGGCCGGCGATGCCGATCTGCGCCACGGCCACGCTGACGCCGACAGCTGCGAGAACCGCAATGCCGATCAGGATGAAACAGAAGACGATCCGCTCATTGACGGAAGCCGAAAGAGCGTCGCCGCCGTCGTTGAGCATCGCCATCATCGCATCGTTGTTGGCGATCATTTTCGGCGTCAGTGCGTTGAGCTTGGCATTGATCAGGGCGACATTCGCCAGGGCGCCGGCGCTGTCTTTGGCCTTGCTCTGCTCGATGATCTTGTTCGCCAGAGTTTCGATTTCATCGATACCGGCCTGGATTTCATCGATCGCGGCCTTGCGGCTGGGCACAAGTGCCAGCGCCTGCTTCATGCGGTCGCGTGCCTGCGGCAGCTTGCTTGGTGTGGCGAGCGCCGTTTGGAATGCCGGCGTATCGGGCTTCATATCGGCAAGCAGGCTCACTTGCAGCACCGAGGCGACGATCGATGCGCTGGCGCGCGCACTCTGCATGGAGGCCAGCGCCTCATGATCGATGAAGGCGCTGTAGGTCGCGTCCGCCTGGCGGAACTCGGACATGACATAGACCAATCCGACCATGGTGATCAGCCCCAGGAGCGCCACGACCGATATGACTTTTGTGCGGATTTTCAGATGTTTCAGCATGGAAATGTCACCCGATTGGCCGGGTGTGTTGCGGACCCGGTGCTTTTGAAATCATTTGTTGCAGAACAATTCTTCGGTATTGCGGTGTGGGAGATACCTTGAGAGGTTCGACATGCGCATCATGCGGTCGGCCGTTGAGGTCGGTGTCGTCGCAATAAATAAGATCGGATATTGCTTAATTCCGCGCTAACGGGCTTGGAGGATTGCCCGTAAATTTTTGGGGCATGGTTGTCATTTGTGCTTGGGTGTTCGAAAAATGCAATTTATGCGGAATTTTTTTGCGACTGGCGCGGAGCCGAGTCTTCCGAAAGGCTTGCTTTGAAGACCTGCGCGTATCGCAATTCTGTCCGATCGCCGTCTGTCGCCCGCCAGGCTATATTCCCCGTTGGGCGTGATTCTGTTACATCTCGGCCTGTGGCAAGCGCCGCTCTTACTCCCGAGGCAGGTTATCATGGTGCAATCTAGACCGGCGTTTCTGGCCCTCCGAGGGATTTTCGTCCTTTGCCTATTGTCGGTTGCACTGTTTTCGGCTTTTTCCGCTTTTGCGCAGCAATCGGGCCTGTCCGTGCCACTGCTTTTCGATTCCCGCGAGCGTCTGGCGAAGCCTGATCTCTCCTCGCTCGTGCGCCTGCGTTTCCTGACCTCGGTGGACTTTCCGCCCTTCAATTTCATCGACCAGAACGGCAAGCTCTCCGGCTTCAACGTCGATCTCGCCCGCGAGATCTGCACCGAGCTCGAGATCGCTGATAAGTGCCAGATCCAGGCGCTGCCCTTTGCCGACCTGCAGAAGGCGCTTGCCGGCTTACAGGGTGACGC
Organism: Rhizobium sp. 01T437; assembly: GCF_056398505.1. Lineage (NCBI taxonomy): Bacteria > Pseudomonadati > Pseudomonadota > Alphaproteobacteria > Hyphomicrobiales > Rhizobiaceae > Rhizobium > Rhizobium sp. 01T437. Next base: position 117,582 of record NZ_JBFTPM010000006.1, on the reverse strand, counting down.
CGTCATTGCCGGCCTTGCCGTCACGCCCGAGCTGCGTCGCGAGTTCCTCTTCTCCCGCCCTTATCTGATGCTGCCGGCCCGCTTCGTCCGCAACACGGGCGCCTCCGTGACCGGAACGACGGCTACCGGCCTCGCTGGCCATTCCGTCGGCGTCGTCAAGGGTACCGTGCATGAGGCGATGCTTGCTGCCTTCTTCCCTGCCATCAAGGCTCAGCCCTTCGACAATAGGGAAGCGCTGCTGACGGCCTTGAAGGAACACAAGATCGATGCTGCCTTTGCCGATGCGCTGCAGCTTTCCTTCTGGGTCGCTTCGTCAGCTTCAGACAAATGCTGCGCCCTGTTCGACGGTCCCTATATGTCCGAGCACTTCCTGGGCGAGGGAATGACGATCATGCTGCGCCAGAACGACAGCGTGCTGACGGCAGCAATCGACCATGCGCTGGCAACGCTCTCGCGCAATGGCCGCCTGCAGGAAATCTATCTGCGTTATTTCCCTTACGGGCTGTACTAGAGCAATTCCAGCAAAAGTGTGCAGCGGTTTTGCGTCCGGAATTGCGTGAAGAAAAGCAGAAATCAGCCCTTGCGGAAGCGGGCGATCGCGCTGCGTTCGATGGCGGCGCAGGTCAGCTTGTCGAGGCCGAGGCGGTCGCGCAGCAGGCTGAGCAGCCGCAGTTCTTCGGCCTTGACGGAAAGGTCGGCCGAAGCGACTTCGACCGCCAGTGCATAGGCCGTGTCATAGAGACGGGCAGGCAGCGTATCGCGAACGGTCTCCAGCACGACGTCAAGCCCCTCGGGCCCCGCCAGCAACGAGGCGCAGTCGCGGGCGATGGAAATCAGATTGTCGTCGTCGAAATCGCGGAAAACCGGCAGGAAGCCGATGAGCTGACCAATCCTCTCCATTTCCCGGTCGTTCATGGTGCTGTCGACGGCGGATGCCATCACCATCACATAGATCAGCGCGTCATGGGCGGAAAGCGGCTTGTTCATGTCTGATTCCCTCTTCGATGAGCGGAGATTAGGAATTGGCGGTCTTTATTACAAGGGAGCGGCGGTTTCGGGCCGGGGCGCAGCCGCCGGCCTGCGGCGCGGATCCTCGCCGTGAATGCCTTGCTTTGCCTGTTTTGCTTTTTCGCCGGCAGCGGCAAGCGGTGAGCCCGGCTGCGCCTCCACCCAGCCGTTTTCAACCAGCCACGTGCCGATATCCTGCTGTCCCAGCCGGCAGGCCGCAGTCGCCATGTCCTCCCACGCATCGGAAGGCAGGTCGCAATCGATCGTGCGGTTGCGCAGGTAAAGCCGCAGCGCCGTCTTCGCCATCATGCCGCATGGCCACTGCTTGCCATCCGAACCGCAGCTCTTGTCGGCGGGCGTCTCGATGACATTGGCAATCTGCAGCCTGCGTTTGCCGAAGGAGAGAAGGCCGGCGCTCTCCACTGTCGGCCGCAGCAGTTCCACGCTGTCCTTTCCAGCAGGCGCGGTTGATGGTGCCTCGGTCGGCGCAGGAGCGCTTTGCGCCGTTGCATCCGCTGGCGCATTTTCGGAAGAGGCCTCTGCTGTGTTTCCGGATGGAGCCGCCGCCGGCTCGGTTGGCGCAGGCTCTGTTGCCCGAGCGATCAATTCAGCATCTTCGTCTGTGATGGATACAGGCGGTTTTGCCACATCGGCGGTCGTATCGGGCAGCACCGCGGCTACGCCGGCTTCGGCGTTAGATGACAGGCCCTCGCCCCCATTGAGCCGCGCTTGCCCGGCCAGCAGCAGACCAACCACAGTCGCCATCCCCGCGATACCTGTGATGAAGGCTGCAGGGCGCATGATTATTTTCCTATTGGCTGGCCCAGATGATACGGGCAATCCATTCGACGTCGGAAAGCTCGATCGTCCGGTTAGGATGTTCGGGATTGAGCGACAAAAGTTCGATGAAGCGCGGGCTCTGGCGTAGAAGCACCTTGGCCATGACCTCGCCCTCGCGTGTCTTGACGACGACACGGTCGTTGCGGCGCACCTGCGCACCGGGCTCCACGATCAGCACATCGCCGTCGCGATAGAGCGGCATCATGCTTTCGCCCTGTACCTCGAGCGCGTAGACGCCAGCCTTCTGCGAGGGGCCAGCCGGAAATTCCACCACATCCCAGCCTTGGCCTGCAGGAAAGCCGCCATCGTCGAAAAAGCCGCCTGCGCCCGCCTGCGCAAAGCCGAGCAGGGGAATGGAGTTTCCCTGTGAGGCAAAAATACTGTCCGGCAGGCTGGCGGCGGCAGCACCCGCCGGCCGCATGAAGCCGAGGAACTGCTCCATGCTCGCCCCCGTCGCCTCCAGCACCTTGGCGATGGATTCCGTCGAAGGCCAGCGCAGGCGCCCGTCCGCCGAGAGCCGCTTGGACTTATTGAAGGAGGTCGGATCGAGACCCGCCCGCCGCGCAAGACCAGACGGCGTCAGGTCATGCCCTTCGGCAAGCCTGTCGATCGCTCCCCAGATCTGGTCATGTGACAGCATATGCGTCCGGTTCCGCGGTCCATCCGGCCGCTTTCTATCTCCGGCAGATTAACCGAGGCTCTTCCCCGAGTAAAGTGAGAATGAGGAATAAAATCCTGTCTCCTTAGAGCGCCGTGCGTCCATTCGGACGCACAAAGGACGCTCTAACTGTTTAAATCTACGCATCAGGCTTTCCGAAAATCGATTCCGATTTTCGGGCGGATGCTGTAGGGCGCAGGCTCAGGCGACCATCGCCATATTGATCTTGCCGAGCTGGATGACCGCCTGCGTGCGGCTGTCGACGTTGAGCTTCAGGAGGATTGCCGAGACATGTGCCTTGATCGTCGCTTCGGAAACGCCGAGTTCGTAGGCGATCTGCTTGTTTAGGAGTCCTTCGCCGAGCATGGTCAGCACCCGGCTTTGCTGCGGTGTCAGCGTGTGCAGGCGATGGATGAGGTCGGCGACATCGGGGTCCTGTTCCTGTCCATCGCGATAGCTCTCCGGCGTGGCAATGTCGCCCGCGAGCACCGTCAGGATGCCGCGGCGGATATCCTCGATGCCTGAGGATTTCGAGATGAAGCCGGAAGCGCCGAGCTCCAGCGCCCGGCGGATCGTCGTGGTGTCATCGGTTGCCGAGATGATGACGATCGGCAGGCTGACGAATTCGGAGCGCAGCGCCATCAGGCCGGAAAAACCGCTGACTCCGGGCATGGCAAGATCGAGCAGCATCAGGTCCGCATCCGGGTGCTCGCCCGCAGCCGTTCTTGCCGCGGAGAAATCTCCGGCTTCGACGATTGCCTGCCGTCCTTCCATACCGGTCACCGCCTGACGCAACGCGTCGCGGAAAAGCGGGTGGTCGTCAGCGATGATGATGGTCTGTTCCTGCATCGAAAACTCCCTCCCAAGAGCTCGATCCCGTCGGTCATGTTCGGCTCCCCCGCACGAACATGACTCTCCACTTATATGAATATAACCAGATCAACTCCGTTGCGGAAGGGGATTGGCCTTGTCTTCCGCCTGGAATTCCCGAACTATACCCATGAAACTGCGCATCATCCGCTCCATGATGCCGATCGAGCGGTCGACTTCCGCATCCGTCGGCAAGGCGGGCCGGGCGGCTGTATTCTTCTCCAGCGCGCTCACCCGGTCGGCAAGCCGGTCGAGTTCGTCCTCATAGGCGGCGCGTTCATCGGCCGCCATGCGGCAGACCAGCGCCCCGTCTTTTTCGGTGCAGAGCGACATCGCCCCCGTCTGCCGGTCGAGGCGCACGAAATGGTCGCCGCTGCGCTCAAGCTGGAAGCGGGCTGCGTCTGGCTCCGCCGCCAATGCCGCAAGCGGCAGAAGACCGGCGGCAAGCATGATTGCAAATGCCTTCATCGTCTCATCCTCCGCAAAGCGTGGTGCCTGTCCGTTTTTGCGCCCGCAGGCGTGGACATCGCCGTCTCTTTGGGGCAAAGCCCTCATCAGGAAGGCCAGCCAATGGGATCATCATGACCGCGACACTGACCCTTTACAAGATCGTGCCGGAGGCGCTCTGGCAGGAAGCCAGACAAACCGGCGTTTTTCATGGCGCCGGCATCGATCAGAAGGACGGCTTCATCCATTTCTCGACGGCAGACCAGGTCAAGCAGACGGCAGCCCTGCATTTTGCCGGCCAGACTGGCCTTGTCCTCGTCGCCATCGATGGCCGCAATTTCGGCGACAAGCTGGTCTTCGAACCCTCGCGGGGCGGCGCGCTCTTCCCGCACCTTTATGCCAATCTGCCGCTTTCGGCCGTACTCTGGGAAGCGCCTTTGTTGGTCGACGATGCCGGTACCCATATTTTTCCGGAGCTTGCACCGTGATCGATCCTTTCAAGCGCATCGCCCGCCGAGGCCTCTTTCTTTTCGATCCGGAAACCGCGCACGGCATGTCGATCGCGGCACTGAAATCGGGCGTCGTGCCCGCCTGCCGCATCGCGCCGGATTCGCGTCTGCGCCAGACCGTTGCTGGTCTCGACTTTGCCAATCCGCTCGGTATGGCGGCAGGCTATGACAAGAATGCGGAAGTCCCGGAGGCACTACTGAAGCTCGGTTTCGGCTTTACTGAGATCGGCACCGTTACACCGAAGCCGCAATCGGGCAATCCGCGCCCGCGCATCTTCCGCCTGGTGGAGGATGAAGGCGTCATCAACCGCCTTGGCTTCAACAATGAAGGCCATGAAGCGGCCTTCCGCCGTCTGTCGCAGATCGGCCGCGCCGGCATTATCGGCGTCAATATCGGTGCCAACAAGGACAGCGAGGATCGTATCGCCGATTATGTCGCCGGCATCCGCCGCTTCTATTCGGTCGCCCGCTATTTCACCGCCAATATTTCCTCGCCCAACACGCCGGGCCTGCGCGATCTGCAGGCAGGCGAAAGCCTCGCGGCTCTCCTGTCGGCCGTGCTGACGGCACGCGACGAGGAGGCAGAGAAGGCCGGCCGGAAAATCCCGGTCTTCTTGAAGATCGCTCCGGATCTTACCGAAGAGGGCATGGATGACATTGCCGCGGAGGCGCTGTCGCATGCGCTGGATGGTCTCATCGTATCCAATACGACGCTATCGCGCGACGGCTTAAAGGATCAGCTCCAGGCGAAAGAGGCCGGCGGCCTCTCCGGCGCACCGCTCTTCGAGAAATCCACCGCTGTGCTCGCCAAGATGCGCAAGCGCGTCGGTCCTGCCCTGCCGATCATCGGTGTCGGCGGCGTCTCCTCGGCCGAAACGGCGCTGGAGAAGGTCAGGGCAGGGGCAGATCTCGTGCAGCTCTATTCCTGCATGGTCTATGAAGGCCCGGGCCTTCCCGGCACGATTGTCCGCGGCCTGTCGAAGCTGCTCGACCGCGAAAAGGTTGCCTCGATCCGCGATCTCAGAGATAGCCGCGTCGATTACTGGGCGGCGCGGAACGTCTGAGCCGCGCGCGGCTTGATCAGCACTGCCAGGAAGAAACCGCGAAGCAGCAGGAAGGCATTCATCGCGAGCCATAGGCCATGATTGCCGAACAGCGGCACGAAGACGGCGAGCATGGCGAGATATCCTGCAAAGGACATCAGCATCCGGTTGCGCATGTCGACGGACCATGTCGCGCCGATGAAGACGCCGTCCATCAGGAAGGCAAGCGCACCTGTCAGCCCCGTCACCGCCGCCCAGGGCAGATAGGTTTCGGCCGCTGCCTGGAYCTCCGGCGAACTGGTCAGCCCGGAGATCAAAGAGGGGCCGGCGAAATAGAAGAAGGCGGAAATGATCGCCGCCAGCCCGAAGGACCATAGAGTCGTGAGCTTCAGGCCGCGGTCGAAGGCCGGCTTATATTGTGCCCCGATCGCCCGCCCGGTGATCTGCTCGGCGGCATTGGCAAGACCGTCGAGATAATAGCCAGACAGCAGGAAGAAGTTCATCAGCACCGCATTGGCCGCAAGCGTGATCGCGCCGAAGCTGGTGCCGATGCGGGTCATGATCGCGAATGAGCCGATCAGCACGAAGGTGCGGATCAGGATGTCGCGGTTCAGCGCGAAAAGGTCGGCGAGCTTGCTCCGCGAAAAGATCTCCATCCGGCTTGGCCGATACGCCCCATCGAAACCGCGCAGCACGATGAAAAGACCGGCAAGCGCCCCTGCCGTTTCACCCGCCATCGTGCCCCAGGCGACGCCTGAAACGCCCCAGTCGAGCGAAAGCCCGAGATAGATGGAAAGCAGGATGTTGATGCCGTTGATCAGCGCCTGCAGCAGCAGCCCTGTCCGACCCTGACCGCGGCCGAGGACAAAGCCGAGAAGGGCGTAATTGGCAAGCGCTGCCGGTGCGGCGAGAATGCGGATCGAGAAATAGGTGCTGGTTGCCTCGGCAATCCGTCCCTCCGCCCCCATCAGCTTCAGGCCGATCAGGATCAGCAGAGGCGACAGCACGAGAAGGGCCAGGCCGGAGCCGAGCGCCGAGACGATCGCCCGCCAGAAGACGGCCTGCTGCTCATGCGCGTCACGCCGCCCGAGCGCCTGCGCCGTCAGCCCGGTCGTGGACGCCCGCAGGAAGTTGAAGCTGCCCATGATGAGGTCGAACAGCATGGCGCCGATGGCGAGCCCCGCCAGCGCTTCCGGATCGCCCATATGGCCGACGACAGCGGTATTGGTGATGCCGAGCAGCGGCGTGGTCATGAAGCCGAGCGTCATCGGAATGGCGATCGACAGCACCAGCCAGTGCGTCACGTCGAAGGCCAATGTATTTCTGTTGCCGCCGGTATCCATATCCGCCTCTTGGGGAAAGAGGCGGGTTCGCCTCAGTTGGAAAGCACCATCGCCCAATAGGGCAGATTCTTGGAAGACGTATTATGTGCAACGGCAACGCCGATACCGCTATAGCGTCCGAGCATATTTTCCAGATGGTGGGGGGAGTTGATCCAGGCGGTGACGACCGCATCGACGCTCTGCTGGCCCGAAGCGATGTTTTCGGCGGCCGGCAGGGCAACACCGCTCGCCTTCACGCGGGCGCCGAAACTGTCTGTCATGCCCATCAGATGCTTCATCCTGCCAGCACTTGCCATGCGCTTGGCCTGGAAGATCGCGGCGGCACTTGCATGCGGATCGACGCTGAGCGGCGGCAGGCCGTTCTTGGCGCGAAGCTGGTTGACGAGCGGCAATGCAGAAGCCGTCTCGTCTGCGGCATTGGAAGGCGTGGTCGCAAGTTTCGGGGTCGTGGTGCAGCCGGCAATGCCAGCCACCAGTGCAAGACCTGAAAGCTGCAGCAGGCCGCGGCGAGAAAGGATGGTTGAGTTCATATTATTTACGATAGCTGAAAAGACGGATGATGATGAAGATCGGAATGACGATGGTCGCACCCAGGATCAGATAGTCACCGACGCGGCCAAGCGCAGAGAAGCCCTGCCGCCATAGATGGATCACGAAATCACGGAAGTTGTAGATAAGTTCCCAGGGGGTCAGCCCGAAGATGGCCATGACGAAGCCGACGACCAGCGACACCACCAAAAGTTTGATGATCGTACGGCCAATGGAATCGCCGAGGAACCTGTTCACCTGATCGGACATGCGCCATCTCCTGTTTGCCTTGAGATACGGTCGCGGCGATTCGCCTGCAAGCCTTTTCCGCCAAGACAGCACCGCCTCTGAAATAGGACTTGAGTTTTTTTGTGGCCGAAGCCAAATGCCGCCAGCCAAAGGGTCCAATCATGCAGCCAAGCCAGCTCTCCTCCGGCGATGTCATCGCCGACCGTCGTGCCGATTACGCCAGGATGCTGGATGAGGGCGGCGAGCCGGATGCTGCGGCCGAACTGATGGAACAGGCGCTGGAATTGGTACCGGCCTGGGCGGCAGGTTGGTACCGCCTTGCCACCTACCAGGAAAAGGTGGGCAAAACGGATGCCGCCGTCGAAGCCTATCGCCGTACGCTGGAACTCGATCCCGAGGATGTTTTCGGCTCGAGCCTCAAGCTTGCTCTGCTCGGCGACACTGAGACGCCAGCCCAGCCGCCAAGCCGCTATGTCGAACGCCTCTTCGACGATTATGCCGATCGTTTCGAGACCTCGCTCGTCGAGAAGCTGGACTATTCCGTTCCGCAGAAACTTGCGGCGCTCGTCGCATCGACTGGAAGGCAGTATCGGCGTGCCGTCGATCTCGGCAGCGGTACGGGCCTGCTTGGCCCTGAAATCCGCGCCCAGGTCACAGAGCTCGAAGGCTTCGACCTGTCGCAGAACATGCTGGCGAAGGCTGCCGAAAAGCATATCTACGACCGTCTCGCCCAGGCAGACCTGTCGCTGGCGCCCGAAGCCTCCGGTCTCTTTGCCGATGGCGGGCGGCACCGCGCCGATCTCGTCACCGCCGCCGATGTGCTGATGTATCTCGGCAATCTGGAAAGCGTCTTTGCGATCGTCGACGACCTCGCCATAGCGGGCGCCGATTTTGTCTTTTCGGTCGAGGATGGCGGCGAAGGCTATAGCTTCAGCCTAGCCCCGTCGCTGCGTTACGCCCACTCGCAAACCTATGTGGAAGGGCTTGCTGCAGCCCACGGTCTCCAAATCATCGACATCGTCAAAACCATCATTCGCAAAGATGGCGGCAAACCGGTTTCCGGCATTCTGTTCCTTACGCGCAAGACCGACTGAACGCATATTTCTTGCGATTTTAAAATAGGTCAGTATTGCTTACATATTTCGCTTGCGTGCAACCTTGTAAGGCCTGATAATCCGGCCATTCAGCGAGAAGCGACGCGCTCCCAAAGAGCAGCACGCGCCGTATCCACCCTTACATTCCCTCTTCCTCCGGCCTGTCCGGAGCAGCCGCTATTGGAGATCGCGCCATGAGCCAACTCATCAATGCCCTTGGCTTCTGGAATACCACCGCGACGCGTCACACGCCGGTCGAGGATGTGCAGGGCATATTCTCCGGCAGCCTCGTGTCTGCGCTTGGCCTCTATGTGCTCGCGAGCGCCGGCCTGCTGACCGGCAGCACCGCCGGCATTGCCTTTCTGCTGCATTATGCCTTTGACGTAAATTTCGGCATTGCCTTCTTCATGCTCAACCTGCCCTTCTTCTACCTGTCGTGGAAACAGCTCGGCATCGCCTTTACGATCAAGACCTTCATCGCCATCGGCCTGACCTCGCTGCTCACCAGCCTGCAGCCGAAGGTAATGGAAATCGCTGCCATTCATCCGGCGTGGGCGGCTCTCCTCGGCGGCCTGCTGCTGGGTTACGGCCTTCTTGCGCTCTATCGTCATCGCGCCAGCCTCGGTGGCGTCGGCATCCTCGGCATCTATATGCAGGAGCGTTTCGGTATCCGCGCCGGCCTCGTGCAGCTTGCCATCGACATGTGTGTCCTGACCGCCGCCTTCTTCGTCACCACGCCGCCGGTCGTTTTCTATTCCGTGCTCGGTGCCGTCGTGCTCAATCTGTTCGTCGCGATCAATCACAGGGCCGACCGCTACATCGCTCTCTAGAGTTTTCCGGGTCAATCTGACCAGGAAAGACTCAACATTACAAATCGGTAAGCCATTCTAAACAAAACGTAACTTGCCCGTGATCGGTCCTGGCGCGACACTTCTCCTCGCGCCGGATATGATAAGGTGAGCTATGTCAGATCTGGAAAAGCTTGTCAGACGCCGCATGCAGGAAGAATACGCCAAAGGCTCTTCCGCAAAGGAAATCGCCAAGGTCGTTCGCGACATATTCAACAGCATGGACCTCTCGGGCAAATTGCCTGAAGCCGTTGCCGTGAGGTCCGATACGCACCACAGACGATGAAATATTCAACCGACCCGATCTCTCGGGTCGGTCACCGGGACAAAGCCCTTATCAGCAAAGAGGTCTCAGGCCGCCTTCTGCGGTGCATCGATCGGATGCTGGCTACGGAAGCCGACGGCAAGCCGGTTCCAGATATTGATCGTGCCGATCGCAACCGTGATCTTGGTCATTTCTTCTTCCGAGAAATGCGCCTTCAGTGCCTCGTAATCGGCATCCGGCGCACCGGTCTCTGCAATCTTCGTTACAGCATCGACCCAGCCGAGCAGGGCGCGTTCGCGGGCGTCGTAAACCGGCGATTCCCGCCATACGCACATCAGGTTGATCCATTGTTCCGAAAGCCCGTGATGGCGCGCTTCCTTCACATGCATGTCGACGCAATAGGCGCAGCCATTGATCTGCGAGGCACGAAGCTTGATCAGGTGAATGAAGCGCTTATCCAGTCCGGATTCCTGCACATACTGCTCCAGAGCGACGACGGCCTTATAGGCATCCGGAGCGGCTTTGCCGAAGTTGAAACGTGCTTGCATGGTATTTCTCCTTGGGTTGGGGTTTGTGTGGGGCTCAGCGAGCCACTTTTCTTTCATGCATTTCCATGAAGGCGCAGCCTCTGGCGGCGATCCCGCCGTCATCATCAGCGGAAAGCTCTGTCAGAATGTCGGCGATGCTGGTGCTCGCGAGTTCGGCGCGATAGGCGTGCTCGGCTCTGAGCATTGCCGCCGTGACCTGGCAGGGCTTGGTGAAATAGCGCTGCGGCAGCGGGTTCGGGCCACGTTGGCGGATTTCGGCGCAGCGGAAGGCCGGCGCCGGGCCTTCGACCGCGAGCACGATATCGAGCAGCGAAATGTCTTCCGGCTTCTTCGCCAGCCGGTAACCGCCCTTTGGCCCCGGCACTGTCTCCAGAATTCCGGCTCCCGAAAGCGCCTGCAGGTGCTTCAGCAGATAGCTCGTCGATACGCCGTGATATTCGGCGAGGGCTGCGGCCGATAGCACGCCGCCCTTGGAAAGCCCTGATAGTACCGCCGTGCAATGAATGCTCTGTTCGACGCCGTCACCAAGCTTCACAGCTGATCTCCTTTAATCATGGACATTATTTATCCACGATTATACCGGGGAGTCAATACCGCTTCTATTCGTCCGCGTTTGAACTACATTTGCCCCGTGGATCAGATCGATGCCGAGACCAGCCTTGCCTTGCCTACACCCTTCCTCCGCTGGTTTGCGGAAAAGGGCTGGCGCCCGCGCGCCCACCAGCTTGAATTGCTGGCCCGTGCCGAAGCCGGCGAGAGCACGCTGCTCATCGCGCCCACCGGCGCCGGCAAGACGCTCGCCGGCTTTCTGCCGTCGCTGACCGACCTCACGCGCCGTGGCAAGATCCCGCCTGGCTCGGCCTTCACTGGCATCCACACGCTCTACGTTTCGCCGCTGAAGGCGCTGGCCGTTGATATCGAGCGCAACCTGATGAAGCCTGTCACCGAGATGGGCTTGCCGATATCGATCGAGAACCGCACCGGTGATACGCCGAACGCCAAGCGCCAGCGCCAGAAGCTCAACCCGCCCGACATCCTGCTGACGACGCCGGAGCAGGTCGCCCTGTTATTGGCAAACCGGGAGGCCGAACGCTTCTTCAAGGATTTGAAATATGTCATCTTCGACGAGCTGCATTCGCTCGTCACCTCAAAGCGCGGGCACATGCTCTCGCTCGGCCTTGCTCGGCTGCGCAGGCTTGCGCCCGATTTGAGGACCATCGGGCTCTCCGCCACCGTTGCCGAACCCCTGGATTTGCAGAAATGGCTGGTGGCGCAGCAGGAGGGCAGGGAAAACCATGCCGGCCTCGTGCTCGTCGAAGGCGGCGCCAAGCCCAATATCTCCATTCTCGATACCGAGGAGCGCATCCCCTGGTCCGGCCATGCCGCCAAATATGCGATCCCGGATGTCTACCGGCAGCTGATCGATCACAAGACGACGCTGCTCTTCGTCAATACCCGCTCGCAGGCCGAAATGCTCTTTCAGGAGCTCTGGACGGTCAACGAGGAGAACCTGCCGATCGCGCTCCATCATGGTTCGCTGGATGTTGCCCAGCGCCGCAAGGTCGAAGCCGCGATGGCCGCCAACCGACTGCGGGCCGTCGTCGCCACATCGACCCTCGACCTCGGCATAGACTGGGGCGATATCGACCTCGTCATTCATGTCGGCGCGCCGAAGGGCGCCTCGCGCCTTGCCCAGCGCATCGGCCGCGCCAATCATCGCATGGACGAGCCGTCGAAGGCGATCCTCGTCCCCGCCAACCGCTTCGAGGTCATGGAGTGCCAGGCAGCACTCGATGCGAATTACATCGGCGCGCAGGATACGCCCCCCGTCGGCCGCGGTGGACTCGATGTACTTGCCCAGCACGTGCTCGGCATGGCCTGTGCCGAACCCTTCGACATGCTGGAACTCTATGATGAGATCACCAGCGCCTCGCCTTATGCCGATCTTCCGTGGGAGACATTCGAGCGCGTCGTCGACTTCGTGGCGACCGGTGGCTACGCTCTGCGCACCTATGAGCGTTATGCCCGCATCCGCAAGACCAAGGAAGGCCGCTGGCGCGTCTCCAATCCGCAGGTGGCACAGCAATATCGCCTGAACCTCGGCACCATTGTCGAGGATCCGATGCTGAACATCCGCATGGCTAAACGCGGCGAGGGTGGCAGGCTCGGCCGTCCGGGTGCCGTGCTCGGCAAGGTCGAGGAATATTTCCTCGAACAGCTCGCACCGGGCGATACGTTCATCTTCTCCGGCAAGGTGCTCCGCTTCGAAGGCATCCGGGAAAACGAGGCGCTTGTGAGCCAGGCCTATTCCTTCGATCCGAAAATCCCTTCCTACGCCGGCGGCAAGTTCCCGCTCTCGACCTACCTTGCCGATCAGGTCCGCTCGATGCTGGATGATCCCGATCGCTGGCACCGTCTGCCGGATCAGGTGCGAGACTGGCTCTCACTGCAGAAGGAAAAATCTCTCCTGCCGAAACGTGACGAGCTGTTGATCGAGACCTTCCCGCGCGGCAGCCGCGATTACATGGTCATCTATCCCTTCGAAGGGCGGCTCGCACACCAGACGCTCGGCATGCTGCTCACCCGCCGGCTGGACAGGACAGGGGCAAAACCCCTCGGTTTCGTCGCAACGGATTATTCCCTCGCCATCTGGGGGCTTGAAGATATCGGTCTGATGATCGCCAACGGCCGCCTCAGACTTTCCGATCTCTTCGACGAGGACATGCTAGGCGACGATCTGGAATCCTGGCTGAATGAATCCTTCCTTCTGAAGCGCACCTTCCGCAATTGTGCCGTGATTGCAGGCTTGATCGAGCGGCGCCATCCGGGAAAGGAAAAGACCGGCCGGCAGATCACCGTCTCCGCCGACCTGATCTATGATGTGCTCCGAACCCATGAGCCCGACCACATCCTGCTGCAGGCGACGCGACAGGATGCGTCCACCGGTCTTTTGGATATTTCCCGACTTGGCGATATGCTGAGACGAATCAAGGGCCACATCACCCACCGGGCGCTGGACCATATTTCGCCGCTCGCCGTGCCGGTCATGCTGGAAATCGGCAAGGAATCGGTGCCGGGCCAGGCCCATGACGCGCTGCTGGCCGAAGCCGCCGACGACCTGATCGCCGAGGCGATGGCCTGAAATTTTTAGGAATGACGAGAGTGATGAATCGCCTTGCGCTCGCGCGCGACATGACTGGCCTTGCCGCAATACCGGGCGTCGAAACCGCCATTCACGGTGTTGCCGCGGTCTGTGATCCGCTCGGCGCGCTCTATCTGCCGGATGCCGGCATTCTCGTCGTCTCCGACCTGCATCTGGAAAAAGGGGCGGCCTTTGCCCGCCGCGGCATGATGTTGCCGCCTTACGATACGCTGGCGACGCTCACTGTGCTCGCGGCCGTCATCTCCCGCTACGACCCGAAAATCGTCATTTCGCTCGGCGACAATTTTCACGACCGCGTCGGCTCCGAGCATCTGCCGGATGCCTTCCGCACGCTGATCGTCGAAATGGCCCGCGGCCGCGAATGGATCTGGATCAATGGCAACCATGATCCTGACGGCACCGTCAACCTGCCGGGTACCTGCTCCGACGAGCTCTATTATGCCGGCCTGACCTTCCGTCATGAGCCGCGCGATGGCTTGCAGAAGGGTGAAATCGCCGGCCATCTGCATCCGGCAGCCACCGTCCGCCGCCGCGAAAAATCCGTTCGCCGTCCCTGTTTCGCGACGGACGGCGGCCGCCTGCTGATGCCCGCCTTCGGCGTCATGAGCGGTGGTCTCGACCTTGGCCACAAGGCCATGAAGGGCCTCTTCGACAAGGCGTCGCTGATTGCTCATCTGCTCGGCCGTGACAGGATCTATTCGGTCCGGTACGACAATTTGCGGGGCTGACACCGTCTCCCTTTCCCACTGGGAGAAGGGAATAACTCAATTACATCCCTGCAGTTGCTGCTGATAGGTCCCGGCCATCCGCGCAAATTTCTGCGCCGTCTGCTGCAACTGACCATTGTTGCGCCAGTCGCCGCGTTTGTATCCCGTCGGACCGGAGTAATAGGCAAGGTAGAGACCATAGGCGTCGTTGAGCGGAATACCCGTCGCCTGACTGTTGCTGTAGTGGTACCAGCCGATGAAATCGATCGCGTCGGCGAAGTTGGTACGCGTTGCGGCCCAGTTGCCGGTTTCGGACTGGTAGTGGTCCCAGGTCCCGTTCAGCGCCTGCGAATAGCCATAGGCCGTCGAAGGCCGCGTCCAGGGAATGAAGCCGAAGAGTTTCGTGCGCGGCGGCCGCGCATAAGGCTGGAAGCCGGATTCGACATACATGGTCGCCATCAGGATTGGCACCGGCACGCCGTATTTCTTCTCCGCACGCTCTGCAGCACCCTGCCAGCTTGTGAAGAGACCATCCTTCTGATCGAAGACGGCGCAGATATTTCTCGTCTGGCGGGGCGCCGTCGCGCAGCCGGCAAGCAGGGCCAGCCCGATGACCGCGAGCACGATACGAGTACGCATGATACAAACCTCTCGTTTCCGAGAGATTACTAACTCGTAAACGTTAAAGAGCGGTTTTTATGCGAATACGAGATGTTCCGACGGCTTTTTACCAGGCCAGGGATTGGTGCCGTCCCGCAGCCAGAGCAGAGTGTCGAGCCAGAAGCCGGCGGCGTGGCGGGCGTGGAAAAGATCGAAATGCCCGATCTTCGGAAATCCGAGATCTTCAGGCATCAGCAGCACTTCTTCCACCTTTGCATTGCGATAGTGAGAAAGACCGCGCCTGATAGCCCGGACGGTCGCAATCTCATCATCGGTGACGGTGAGGCTCAGGATTGGCGCATGAAAATTTTCAAAGGGCTTCGACGCGCCGGCCCTTTCGGCAGCCGATGGATGAGGATCGATCCATTCCCGCTGGAACGCCCAGTCGAGCGCAACGCCCTTCGGAAGATCCTCGAGCCAGCCGAGACGCCGCCCCGGAAAATAGCCGAACAGCAAGGTCGCCGCTGGCATGAAAAGATGCCATTTCAGGAGCAGCCGCCAGCGGTGCGCGAGGGCATAGTCTCGCCAGTTCCCATATTGCGCGCCGACCGCAAGCATGCGCGTGATGCGGTCGGCATGCGCCGAAAGGCCGGGCAGAAAGCCGCCGATACTGTGTCCGACGACGAAAAGCGGCTGGCCGGGCCGCTGGCCCTCCATGAAGAGCAGCGCCGCATCGAAATCCCGTTCGCCCCAGTCCCGCCAGCGATAGCCGCAGCCGCGTAACCGTTCCGGGTGCGACAGGCCGATGCCGCGATAATCATAGGTCAGCACGTCAAAGCCGTGTTCGGCGAGAAAGCGCGCATAATAGTGATAATAGTGTGCCGCAACGCCGGTTGCCGGATTGATGACGACGCTGCCATTGTTGCGGTCGCTGATTGCACTCCAGAGATGGCCGCGAAGTTCCACGCCGTCACGGCAGCCGATCGCGACAGCTGCCGCCTCCCGTGCAAGGTCGCTCTTCCCCCGTTTTTCTGCAGCCGGCATATATCTCTCCCTTGCCTGCACTTGGGGGACAGTAGGCGACAGTTGATGTTGAGCATACTCACTAGTCGGTATACATTGCCGACATGGTCAAATCCGCTTCCGACACACGCGAACGCATCGTCGCCGCTGCGGCCAAACTGTTCTACAGCGAAGGCATTCGGGCCGTGAGCGTTGATGCCGTGGCGGAGAAAGCTGATGTCACGAAGCGCACCCTCTATTATCATTTCGACAGCAAGGACGACCTGATCGCCGCCTATCTGGAAACCCGCGACCAGCCCAATCTTGCAGTCTATCGGCGCTGGTTTGCGGAAACGGATGGGGATCTGGCGGCGAAGGTGAAGGGTATATTCGACAATCTGGCTCGCTCGGCCCGGCATCCGAAATGGAAGGGCTGCGGCTATCTCAGGACCTCGGCTGAACTTGCCAATATGCCCGGCCATCCCGCCATCAAGGTTGGTGCCGCGCATAAGAAGAATGTCGAGCAATGGCTCGCTGCTATCTTCGAGGAGCAGCATCTTGTCGAGCCGCCAAAGCTCGCCCGCCAGGTCGTTTTGCTGCTCGACGGCTCCTTTGCCGCCGTGCTCCTGCATCGCGATCCCACCTATATGGAAACGGCAGGCGAAGCGGCCGCAGCCTTGGTGGCTGCAGCCGGTAAAGGCAAATGATCAGACTGCCCTGACGGGCTCGTAGCGCAGGATCACCGCGCCGCTCTTCGTCACAGACGAGTCGAGCAGCTTCAGGGACTGCTGTGCATCCGCAGGCTTGAAATGCGGATTACCGCGACCGAGAATGACGGGCACGAGGCAGATGCGGATTTCATCCACCAACCCCGCCTTCAGCAGGGTATCGGCAAGTTCGGCGCTGCCGAAGATGAAGATCGTCTTGCCATCCTCTTCCTTCAGCCGCTTCAGTTCGAATACCGGATCATTGACGACGCGCGTGTTGTTCCAGTCCGCCTTTTCCATGGTCCGCGAGACGGCGATCTTGGCGATGCTGTTCATATAGGCCTTGATCTTGTCTTCGCTCTCCGCGCTCGGCCAGTAGGCGGCCATGCCCTCATAGGTCTTGCGGCCGAAGACCAAGAGGTCGCCTTCCTCGCCGAACTGCTCGGCATATTTCTCCAGCTCCGGCCCCCAGGCCAGATTGTGGAACTCGATGTCCCACGGCTTCGTCCCTTCGAAGTAACCGTCCAGCGTCATCAGGTTCCAGACAACAAGCTTCCTCATCTCATCCTCCAATGGATCACGCCCTTCAAAACTAGTTGCTATAAACAACTGGTTTTCAAGCTAGCTCGACTGATGGCAAAATGCAAGCGGTTCTCAGCAAGAAGAGTTTGAATGGTGGCTGTGGCGGGCATCGGGACAAGCGTCCGCCACCGGGCACGTCACCGTCCCCGGACGTTTGATAAAAGCCCATTTGAAAGTCATCGCCCGATGGCGGAAATCCGCCCGATCAATCCTTGCGGAAAATCAGGCTTGCACCCCATCCCGTCAGCACGGCCAGCAGCACCGCAAAGCAGCCGTAGAAAATCGGTTGCTCATGCGCCGCATCGGTAATCGTTTGCTCGATGCCCGTCTTGATGACGCGCAGCGGCTGCGATTTCTGCGTCACGAACTTCCCGCTCTTGAACAGATAGGCACGCACCGTG
The DNA here is from genome assembly GCF_056398505.1 of Rhizobium sp. 01T437. NCBI lineage: Bacteria > Pseudomonadati > Pseudomonadota > Alphaproteobacteria > Hyphomicrobiales > Rhizobiaceae > Rhizobium > Rhizobium sp. 01T437. The sequence continues at coordinate 100,170 of NZ_JBFTPM010000006.1, read as the reverse complement.
TGTACGCCGTTCGGAATATTGGCCGGCAGCCGCAGGCTTGCCTTGAAGAGGTTGGAGGAGACAAAACGAACGCCGCTCGGATCGCGCTCGTAAAGCCCGCCCGACTGCTGCAGACGCCGGAAGGCGGTGCGGAATTCGTTGAGACTGTTGAAGTTGCCGGCAAAATCGATCGGCCGCAGCGGAATATGATCGATGCCGATACCCTCTCCGGTCAGGTCGAGTGGCGTCGTGATGTCGTCGATGGAGCGCGAACTCGACATCGAATAGGAATGCGGTACGTCGGCAAAGGTCATTGACGAGGTATTGATCCAGATGCCGAAGACCCGCTCCTTCTTGCGCACCGTGGCATCTTCGCGCGGGCCTTCCAGAACCACGATGACGTCATACTGGCCGATGGCGAGCAGCAGGTCGTCGGTATTCGTCACTGCGCCGAAAATCGTCAGATCTGCGCCGCGGAAATCGGAGGTAATGGCGATTTCGCTGGTGGAGGTACCGATTTCCAGCCCTTCGCGCTCGGCCCGCGTCGTTCCCTGTCCGGGCAGCAGCACCTGTGCCGAGGCGGCGACAGGCATGAGAAGGGTAAGGAGCAGGAGGAGCCGAAGCATCAGTTCCCCAATCCCATGACCACCGAATAGATGTCTTCCGGTGTCACGATCAGCGCGACCGCGAGGCGCAGGCCGACGGCAAGAACCAGTAGGCCGAGCAGGGCGCGCAACTGTTCGCCACGCAGCCGCTGGCCGACGCGCACGCCATATTGCGCACCGATGACGCCGGCGAGCATCAGGAAGAAGGCGAGCACGATATCGACCGAATAGTTGGTCGCCGCCTGCACGATCGTTGTATAGGCGGTCACGAAGATGATCTGGAAGAGCGAGGTCCCGACGACCACATTGGTCGGGATGCGCAGCAGATAGATCATCGCCGGCACCATGATGAATCCGCCGCCGACACCCATCACAGAGGTGAGGATGCCGATCGAAAATCCGAGTGTCACGATCGGGATCACCGAGAGATAGATCTTCGATTTCTTGAATCGTACCTTCAGGGGCAGCTTGTGCACCCAGTGCTGATGGCCCGGCCGGCGTGGGGCAGGCGCTTCGTTACGGGCGGCACGACGCATGGCGTTGACGCTTTCCCAGAGCATCAGCCCGCCGACCGTGCCGAGGAAGACGACGTAAAGCAGGGAGATGAAGAGGTCGAGCTGACCGATGGCGCGCAGCAGCGAGAAAATCCAGATGCCGACCGTCGCGCCCGAAAGACCGCCGACAAGCAGCACCGTGCCGAGCTTCACATCCAGCGTGCCGCGCCGGAAATGCGTGATTGCCCCCGATATCGAGGAAGCCACCACCTGGTTGGCGCCTGTCGCGACGGCGACGACCGGGGGGATGTTGTAGAAGATCAGAAGAGGCGTGATCAGGAAGCCGCCGCCAACACCGAACATGCCGGACAGGAAGCCGACGGCAGCCCCCATGCCGAGAATGATGAAGATGTTCACCGACAATTCTGCGATGGGCAGATAGATTGTCACAGCCGACCCCGCTTGTCGCCGCGCCCGCCGCGGCGGCCCGTCTCACGTCCCGTTCGAATGGCGCATCCTACTGTGAAATCGTTGCCAGAGGCTTTCGAAGGAAAAAAGCGCGATCAGCCGGATGCGGGCCTCGATATGTCCCGCATAATCCGGCTTTTTTCAGGTTTTGTGACAGCCGGCCCTAAAAGGCGGAAAGCCCTGCGGCAGAGTGCCGCCGGGTTATTTCAGATAGCCTTGGCGCCTGGTTTGTTACGCTCCAGAAGCGCCTTCACCGTGTCGTCATTGACCTTGCCGGTCGGTTCCTGACCGATCGATTTCTGGAAGTTCTTGATGGCGGTCACCGTCTTGGCGCCCATCTCTCCGTCCGGCGGGCCGGCGTCGAAGCCGTTATTGTTGAGGATCGCCTGGATGTTGCGGATGGCCTTCTTCATGTCGACAGTTGCCGTCTTCGGCGCAGCGCCGCTTGCCCATGCATCGGGGATTTCGATGCCGTTCGCCTTGTTGTCGAGCGGCTGCGGCTTCCAGAGGTCGGCCTTGGCGCGAGCGCGTTCGAGCTGGTCCGGCTTCATGGCATTCGCCACTTCGTCGCGCTTCTGAGCGGCGTCCTTGTCACCGGCCCTGGCGGCGATCGCAAACCACTTGTAGGATTCTTCCAGATCCGCCGGCACGCCATTGCCGCGGGCACAGAGGATGGCGAGGTTGAACTGGCTGTCGGTGATGCCGAGGTCGGCCGCTTTCTGGAACCATGAGGCGGCCGTAGCATAATCCTGCTGGCCGAGCGCGCCGGAGGCGTAGAGTACGGCGAGATTGTGCATGGCGCTGGCATTGCCCTGGGCTGCAGCCTGTTCGTAGAGGGCCTTGGCCTTCTGCACGTCGCGGCCGACGCCATTGCCCTTCTCATACATGCTGCCGAGACGGTACTGCGCCGGCGCAAAGCCCTTGTCGGCGGAAAGCTGGTACCAGCTCGCGGCCTGCTTCTGGTCGGCGGCAAGGCCGTTGCGGCCTTCGGTATAACGCGCACCGATCTCGAAAAGCGCCAGCGCATCGCCGTTGCGTGCTGCGTCGGCGAGCGGCTGCGGCTGGATCGTGTCGGGAACGATGATGGAGGCAGCAGCAGGAGCTGCCAGCGTCGTTGCCTCCGGTGCGGTCGGCGCGTTCGGAACGAAGCTGGATGTCTCCTGTGCCGGTGCCTGGTCGAAGGATTCAGCTCCTTCGCCGTCAAGCGGCGCGGCGTCGGTCAGGTGGTCGGGTGTCGCCGCCTGCGGCTCTGCAGGAGCGGCCGCCTCGGGAGGTGTTGTCTCCGGCGTCATCGTCGGCGCCTGGGCACCGATTTCCGGTGCGATTGCTTCCGGCGCAACCGGTGCAGGGGCTGCCATGTTGGCCTGCGGCATTTCGGTCGCACCGGTCAGGGCCGAGACTTCAGCCGGTGGCGGGGCCTTTTCGCCCGTCGTCAGCGTGCGCGCAAGCGGGAAGGCCATGATGGCGAGCAGGATGGCGCCGACTGCCAGCAGGATCGGCCGGCGGAAGCGCGAGAAGGCGCCACCCTTGCCGGCTTTTTCAGGCTTGGCGGCACGACGCTCGGCGCGCGTCGCAGGCTTTGCGTTGCTGTCGATCTCCATGGCGGCAGCCTGCGCGGCGCGGCGCGCAGCGGCGATGTAGTCCGCCCGATCGTTTTCGGTGGCCGGCTTGCCGCGCTGGGCGTTCTGGCTGGCGCGCACGCGCTCTAGGATCTTCTTCACATCAGGTGCGCCCGAGCCCGGTTCCAGCAGTTCGTTTGCCGCCTCGGTCGGCATCACGTCGACGGGATCGATCGACGGAGCGGGATCGATGACCGTGCGCTCGGCAACCGCCTTTGCTTCCGTCTTGCGCGATGGCACCAGCTTGCGGCCAAGGGTTGCGAGCAGGCCGCCTTTGGCGGGAACAACTGGCTTTTCCTGCTGGCTGGTGGCTTCGATGGCGATCGCGCTGGTGCTGTCGGCCAACGCCGCTTCCGGCATGCGCGGCGCGGCCTCGTCAGCGATGGCGGCCGTGCGCAGCACAGGCGAAGCCTTCGCCGCCTGCATCACCGGAACTTTAGCCGGCTCCCGGGCTGCGTCGACCAGTGCGTAGGGATCGACGTCGAAATCGACTTCTGCCGCCGGTATGCGGGCGGCCGGGCGAACCCGCTCTTCCATCGTATCCAGCCGGTCGGCAATATGCACCAAAGTCTCGTGCAGGGCCTGGAAGGTCTTGTGGGTGCGCTCTTCGCCGTCGCGGCTCAGATCTTCGAGATGCCGCAGATCTTCGGCAAGCGCGACCAGGGCCGACATGTCGGCTGCTGCAGGTGCAGCGCCCTGCGCTCCGCCATTGCGCGAATAAGCATCGACCACCGCTTCCGCCGCCTGCCGCGCTGCCTCGATGATATATTCGTCGTTCGTCGCGATATAATCTTCGATCGCGCCCATGCGGCGGTCGAGATTTGCCGACACTTCGGCGTTTTCGCGTGGTGCGCTCAAGAGTTCGGAGAGATTGGCGATCTGATCTTCGAGGTTCTTCAGCGCGCGCGTGTCGGTCGGCGCGGCCGCCGTGCTTTCTTCGAGCCGCGCGGCGATGTCGCTGAGCCGCCCTTCGAGACGCTGAAAGGCGCTGTCGTCGATAACAGGCGCCGGAGCGGGGCGGATTTCCATTTCGTCGATGCGGCGTGCGAGATAGTCGAGCCGCTTGGCGAGCGCATCATTGACCGAGCCGCTTTCCAGCGCATCGATCTTGCGGGAGATGTCGGAAAGCGTGCCGGTCAGGTCCGGCTGCGGCGCGGCCTTCTGCGTGCGTTCGAGCAGATAGGAAAGGTGCTCAAGCCGCTCGTCGAGACGTGAAGTCGCTTCGGTATTGGCGAGGTCTTCAACGCGCGCCGTCAGCGCTTCCAGCCGGCCCGCCATGTCGTCGGCTGGACCGGGCCGGCTCATGGTGGCCCGACCCATCAGCTCGATCTGGTCGCCAAGTGCGGAAAGGCGGTTTTCCAGCCGCTGCATCAGTACCGGATCGGTACCCGTGGCAGTGCGTCCGCTGGCGGCGATCGCGCGGCTGATCTCGTCGAGCCGCGTATCCATGGCGGCGAACTGTTCGGACATGATCCGGTCGTGCGGCTGGATCAGATTGCCGAACTGCTCGACGGCGGAGGCGATGGTGATTAGCTTGTCTTCCAGCGCCTGCACGGCCGGGCTTTCGCCCATGCCGCCAAGATGCCGCTTGATGTCGTCAAGCCGGTAGGCGAGCGATACCAGCTCTTCCTGCAGCCCGGCCGTGTCGAGCTCTGCCAGGCGATTTTCCACATTGTCCCAGCGCTGTTCCATGTGGCGCATCGAATCTTCGCGCGCCAGCCCGTCCATCAGCGAACGTAGTTCCTCGAAGTCGCTGCGCAGGCCGGTAGCCTCCGGTCCGGCCGAGCGGTTGGTGAGCTGCGCAATGCTCTGCGACAGACGACCCATGTCGGCGCGGATGTCGTCGGCGAAATGCCGGTCCTGCGCGCTGGTCTTGATCTCGCGCAGTTCCGTGCGCAGCGCATTCATCTCACGCGTGACACCTTCGGAAATGTCGCGTTTCAGATCCTGCCGCAGGTTGACGAGTGCCTGGGCGATTTCGTTCATCGTGTCGTTGGAGGCGCGGAAGGCGGGTGCCGCCGGCTGCGGCGCCGGAGCGCGCTGCAGGGCAGGCGCGAGGGCCGGCTCACGCAGAAGGGCCGGCGCCGCTTCGCGCGTATAGGCGCGCTCGCGGTTTTCTCTGGTAGCGTCAAGCGCGCGCTGGCGCTGGCGGATTTCTGCAAGCGGATCGGCTGCGCGCGGCGCATAGGAACTGGCGTAGGGATCACGGTCGGGCGTCGGATTGCGGGGCTGCTGTTCGCGCCCGCTGCCCATCAGGCCTTCTATCCGCGCTTCCAGCCCTTCGATGGTGCGGTTCAACGCGTCGAGCGAGGTCCTGTCGGAATGCCGGGAAGAATGTGATCGCGATCCGTTCATGTTCTTGCTCGCTTCGATTGCCCGGTCTGGGCCCGATCATTGCCTTTTCCGAAGCGTACCCAGGTACACGTCGGAGAGCGCCATCCATAAGGAAATAGTCAATTAGACTTTCCTCAAGCTGGATAGATTTTTGGCGGCACTCCTGAAACGCGAGACAAAGAAAAGGAATGCAGATCGCCAATGCTCACCGCGCACCTTTTACGAAACGTGGTAAAGAACTCGTTAACCCGGATTGGAATTTTTTAACTTTTGCCCTTTTCGGGCCAGTTTGGAGCGCGGAAATCTTCAGATCGGACGCTTGTACTGCAGCTCGATCTTCACGCCCTCTGGCCCATAGACGAAGACCTGGCCGAGATCGGTATCCGGAATGTCGAGATATTCATAGCGATAGCCGCTCGCCTTGATGCGGGCGAGTGCCGATTCGAATTCGAAGAGGCTGAAGGCGACATGGTTGAATATGCCGGGCGGAAAGTCAGCTGCGCGTGAAGTAAGGCTTAGGTGGATGACTGGCCTGTCATCCAGATAGAGCCAGTGGCCGGATGTAGGGAAGGGTGGTCGGTAGCCTTCCTTCACACCGAGAATGCTTTCCAGAAAGCTGATCATGACCGGCGCATTGCGGGTATCGATCGTGACATGGTCCAGTCGCGGCATCGTTCCCTCCCAAGCTGTCGAAGCCGGCCTGATCTTACCGATTTCCATGCTTGCGGAAAAGAAAATATACCGCGCCGTAACCGGCCGGATCAGAAGCTCTCCGTCCAGGGCCGCAGTTCCACCTCTTGCGACCAGGCGCTTCGGTGTTGCAGCAGCACATCGATGTAGGATTGCGCGACCGCATCAGGCGAAAGCGTGCCATCAGGCTTGTCTTCGCGGTCGGGTCTGGTGGTCGATCGCACGCCGCCGTCGATAATGAAATGTGCCACATGGATGCCCAGCGGCCCAAGCTCGCGGGCGGCACTTTGCGCCAGGCCGCGCAGGGCGAATTTTCCCATGGCAAAGGGCGCCGATTGCGCAAATCCCTTGATGCTGGCCGTCGCCCCTGTCAGCAGGATCGCCCCGCGCCCCTGCGGGATCATGCGTTTTGCCGCCTGTTGCGTGACGAGGAAGCCGCCGAAGGCACTGGTCGCGATCGCCTGTTCCACATCAGCAGGATCGAGCTCGGCGATCGGCCCGCGCACCCGGCCGCTGGCATTATAGATCACGATATCAGGCTGGCCGATCTCCGCATCCACGCGCTCGAACAGCGCCGAAACCGCCGCCGGTTGTGCGGCATCAGTGGCGAAGGCCTTGGCCCCGGTTTCGTCGAGCAGCGGCCCGAGCTTGCCGATATTGCGTGCTGCAAGGCCAACCTTCACGCCGCGGTCTGAAAGCTTGCGGGCGAGCGAGCCGCTGATGCCGGAACCGGCGCCGACAATCAGCGCGCTGCGATAGGGAAACTCGGCCATGATCTTCTCCTTGGGATGAACCTTTCGAGAGAGGTAGGCAGTCCCGGCCCTTCAAAAAACCGTCGGGCGGAAATTTTTCACGCTTCCGGCGCGTCGATCGAAAGCCCGCAGATACGTGAGAGATAGGCGAGCGGCTGCCCCGTTTCCTTGGCCCAGCGGTTAAACGTCTGCTGGATCAGTTGCTGATCCTTCTTGCCGGTCCCGGACGCCGAGAGCGGCACGCCCGCATCCCTCAGGCAGGCGAGCACATCTGATGTCATGATGAAACTGTCGCGGCCGATGCCGCGCAGGAAATATTGACCCGTGCCTCCGCCCAGCCGGCTGCCGCGCTTGGTGAGCACTTCGAGCAGGCCGATATGGTCCTCGCGCGGCCAGTTCGCGAAGAAGGCGCCGGCGCTGCCCGCTTCGTTCGCCAGTTCGCGCACGAAGGCCGCATTGGCGCGTACCGACATGATCTTCGCACCGTTCTTGACGATGCGGTCATCACCAGTCAGATCATGCCAAAATTCGTCGGGAGCGATGTTGAGGGCGGCGGGATCGAAGCCATCGAAAGCTTCTTCGAAGCCCGGCCATTTATTATCGATGACCTTGTGAACGAAGCCGCTGTAGAAGATGCGCCGGGTCATCTGCGAAAGAATGCGATCGTCGGGCAGCGCGCGCAGCGCCTCATGATCAGGCATGGCCGGCAGCATCGCTTTCAGCGCATCGGCTCCGCCTTTTCTCTCTTCGGCGCGTCGCCGTATGATATCGAAATCGCTCAAGGCTCCGCTCCCCGAATGGACTTTGCTTACGCAAGCCTATTCCGGGAGCTGTCCTGCCTTCAAGCGGTTTGGACCTTCAAGCCGTAAGATCCATGCTCAGGCTGCTACGGTTTCGCGCACCTCATCTAAGAGGAAATGCACGATCAGATAATCGATCTTGTAATGCCGTCCGCTATCGCTGACTTTCTCCTCGCTGCCGCCATCGGCAGGGTGCCAGGGGTGATAGTGCGGGTTGGTGGCGATCAGTGTCACCGCCTTGCCGGCGTAGGGACCTTCGCCCGGCCGGAACCGCATCTCTGCCAGCGGCCAGATGCGTTCGTAGGTTTCCATGGGAATACGCACTCTCAGCGCCTTACGCAGAGCCGGAGGCTCGTCATGCGCAACAAGCCGTTCGCCGTTGACCGGCTCGACTGTTATGGGCTCGATGGTCACTTCCTCCGCCGTATCGAAAATGGAATTGAACTCCGCAGGCCACGCTCTCTTCATGAAACAGCTCCTCCCAGGCTTCTCCAAAGTCGCAAGAGGAGTGTAGCGCGCTTAGCCGGAGAAGCAACGGACTATTCCCGCCGAAGCGATAATGGCGCTGCATGGTTGCCCCTCTCCACACACTTCACAAAATTGCGCGCACGCGGAATTTGACGTTTACGCAAACGTCAATATTTTGTAAGAGAGTCTCAAGGCCGGAGCGATCCGGTTGCCGAATTGGAGGAATTCGAACGATGCCAGTCTACAAGGCCCCGGTGAACGACACGCTCTTCGTGCTGAACGACGTGCTGGGTCTCGAGCGCTATAATAATCTGCCGGGTTTTGCCGATGCGACACCCGATATGATCGAAGCGATCCTCGGCGAGGCCGGAAGGGTTGCCGAGGAAGCTCTTTTTCCGCTGAATTATTCCGGCGATCTGGAAGGCTGCACTCGCCACGACGATGCCAGCGTCTCTACGCCGAAGGGCTTCAAGGAGGCCTATAAAGCCTATCGCGAAGGGGGCTGGATCGGCCTTGCGGTGCCGGCGGAATTCGGTGGGCAGGGGCTTCCCTATACGCTGCATACCGCCGTCGGCGAATATACCTCCGCCGCCAACATGTCGCTGATGATGTATCCCGGCCTGACTCAGGGCGCCATCGCTGCAATCCTCGTCCACGGCACCGAGGAGCAGAAGAGCACCTACCTGCCGAAGATGGTGGACGGCAGCTGGTCCGGCACCATGAACCTCACCGAGCCGCATTGCGGCACCGATCTCGGCATGCTGCGCACCAAGGCAGTGCCGCAGGCTGATGGCAGCTACAGGATATCAGGCCAGAAGATCTTCATCTCCGCCGGCGAGCATGACCTGGCCGACAACATCATCCACCTGGTGCTGGCCCGCATCGAAGGCGCGCCTGAGGGCACCAAGGGCCTCTCGCTTTTCATCGTCCCGAAGTTCCTCGTCGGCAAGGACGGCGCGCAGGGCGCCCGCAACGGCGTTTCCTGCGGCGCCATCGAACACAAGATGGGCATCCATGCCAACGCCACCTGCGTCATGAACTACGACGAGGCGACGGGCTTCCTGATTGGCACCGAAAACCGCGGCCTCAACGCCATGTTCGTGATGATGAACGAGGCCCGCCTGATGGTCGGCCTGCAGGGCATTGCCATTTCCGAGATCGCCTATCAGAACGCCGCCAATTACGCCCGCGATCGCATCCAGGGCCGCTCGCTGTCAGGTGTGAAGGCGCCGGACAAGAAGGCCGATCCGATCATCGTCCATCCCGATATCCGCCGCTCGCTGATGACTATCCGCGCCTTCAACGAGGCCGGCCGCGCCTTCCTGCTCTGGACCGCGCTCAAGTCTGATATCGCCCATCGCGCCACCGACGAGAAGGAGCGCCAGACGGCCGACGATATTCTCGGCCTCGTCACCCCGATCCTGAAGGGAGTGATGACCGACAAGGGCTTCGATCATGCCGTCATGGCCCAGCAGGTCTTCGGCGGTCACGGCTATATCGAAGAGCACGGCATGAGCCAGTATGTGCGCGATGCCCGCATCGCCATGATCTATGAAGGCGCCAACGGTATCCAGGCACTCGATCTCGTCGGTCGCAAGCTGGCGCTGAACGGCGGCCGCGCGGCCATGGCGCTCTTCAAGGAGATCGGCGATTTCTGCGAAGAAAATCGCAATGACGAGCAACTCGGCTTCTTCACCAAGCACCTGAAAAAGGGCTTGAACGATGTGCAGGGTGCGACCATGTGGTTCATGCAGAACGCCATGGCCAAGCCCGACAATGCCGGTGCCGGCTCCACCGATTACATGCACCTCTTCGGCCTTGTCGTTCTCGGATATATGTGGGCGCGCATGGCAAAAGCCGCCAACGAGCGTCTTGCCGCCGGCGATGCCAGGGAGGACTATCTGAAGAACAAGCTGATCACGGCGAAGTTCTTCATGGAGCGCGTGATGCCGGAAACCGCATTGCGCAAGACCCGCATCGAAACCGGCGCCGACACGATGATGGAACTGGCCGCCGAAGCGTTTTGATTGCGATCCCCTTCTCCCCCGGGGGAGAAGGTGGCCCGAAGGGCCGGATGAGGGGGCCGCAAGCGCAACCTTCTCCGGCTCTGGCCTTGCCGGAAGAGCAAAATTCACCGGCGCCTTTGCGCCGCCAGGGAGATGAGACAATGACCGAGGTTTTCATTTACGATCACGTCCGCACGCCTCGCGGCCGAGGCAAGAAGGATGGCTCACTCCACGAAGTGCCCTCCGTCCGCCTCGCGGCAAAGACGCTGGAGGCGATCCGCGACCGCAACGGCCTGAATACCGAAACGGTCGACGACATCATCATGGGCTGTGTCGACCCGGTCATGGATGCCGGCGCCGTCATCCCAAAGGCTGCCGCCTTCGAGGCCGGTTATTCGACGAAAGCACCCGGCATGCAGATCTCCCGCTTCTGCGCCTCCGGCCTCGATGCCGTGAATTTCGGCGCCGGCAAGATCGCGCAGGGCGCTGACGATATCGTCATCGCCGGCGGCGTCGAAAGCATGTCGCGCGTCGGCCTCGGCATGTCCGGCGGCGCCTGGTTCATGGACCCCTCGGTCAACTTCCCGGCCTATTTCATGCCACAGGGCGTGTCGGCCGATCTCATCGCCACCAAATACGGCTTCTCCCGCGACGACGTCGATGCTTACGCCGTCGAAAGCCAGAAGCGCGCGGCGAATGCGTGGAACAACGGCTGGTTCAAGAATTCCGTCATCCCGGTCAAGGATCAGAATGGCCTGACCATCCTCGCCCATGACGAACACATGCGCCCCGGCACAGATATGCAGGCGCTCGCCTCCCTCAATCCCTCCTTCCAGATGCCGGGCGAAATGGGCGGCTTCGAAGCTGTCGCGATCCAGGCCCATCCGGAAGTCGAGCGCGTCACTTACGTCCACCATGCCGGCAATTCCTCCGGCATCGTCGATGGCGCCGCTGCTGTCCTGCTCGGCTCGAAAGCCGGGGGGACAAGCATGGGCTTGAAGCCGCGCGCCCGCGTCAAGGCCTTCGCCAATATCGGCTCCGACCCGGCTCTGATGCTGACCGGCCCCGTCGATGTCACCGAAAAGCTCCTGAAGCGCACGGGCATGACGCTTGCCGATATCGACCTCTTCGAATTGAACGAAGCCTTTGCCGCCGTCGTGCTGCGCTACATGCAGGCCTTCGACATTCCGCATGACCAGATCAACGTCAATGGCGGGGCGATCGCCATGGGCCATCCGCTCGGCGCGACCGGCGCCATGATCCTCGGCACCGTGCTGGACGAGCTTGAGCGCCGCGATCTCAACACCGCGCTGGTCACCCTCTGCATCGGCGCCGGCATGGGCACGGCAACCATCATCGAACGCGTTTAAGGGAGAGAGACGATGAGCTACACCAACTTCACCGTCGAGACCGATGCGGATGGTATCGCGCTGGTCACCTGGGACATGCCCGGCAAGTCGATGAACGTCTTCACCGAAGAGGTGATGAACGAACTCGATGCGATCATCGGTGCCACGGTTGCCGACAGCGCCGTCAAGGGCGTGGTCATCACCTCGGGCAAGTCCTCCTTCTCGGGCGGTGCCGATCTCTCGATGATCAAGTCCATGTTCACACTCTACCAGCAGGAGAAGGCCGCAAATCCTGACGGTGCGGCACAGAAACTCTTCGATCTGGTCGGCCGTATGACCGGCCTGTTCCGCAAGCTCGAAACCTGCGGCAAGCCCTGGGTTTCCGCCATCAACGGCACCTGCATGGGTGGCGCGCTGGAAATGTCGCTTGCCTGCCACGGCCGCGTCGCCTCCAATACCAAGAGCGTCAAGATCGCCCTGCCGGAAGTCAAGGTCGGCATCTTCCCCGGCGCCGGCGGCACACAGCGCATCTCGCGGCTGACCGATGCCCAGTCCGCCTTGCAGATGATGACGACGGGCCAGTCGCTGAACGCCTCGCGCGCAAAGGCCATGAACCTCATCCATCAGGTGGTCGATCCGGATCAGCTCATTCCGGCCGCCAAGCAGATGATCAAGGACGGCCTAAAGCCCGTCGCCCCCTGGGACGAAAAGGGCTTCAAGGTGCCGGGCGGCGGCATCTGGACACCCGCCGCTGCCCAGCTCTGGCCGGCAGCGCCGGCGATCCTGCGCCGCGAAACAGCGGGCAATTATCCGGGTGCGCTCGCCATCCTGAAATGCGTCTATGAAGGCCTGCAGGTTCCCTTCGACACCGCGCTGAAGATCGAGCAGCGCTATTTCACGCAGGTGCTGCAGACCACCGAAGCCTTCTCGATGATCCGCTCGCTCTTCATCTCCATGCAGGAGCTCAACAAGGGCGCCCGCCGCCCGGCCGGTGTGCCGAAGATGGAACTCAAGAAGGTCGGCGTCGTCGGCGCCGGCTTCATGGGCGCCTCGATCGCCTATGTCACGGCCGCCGCTGGCTTCGAGGTCGTGCTGATCGACCGCGATATTGAGGCTGCCACCAAGGGCAGGGGTGTTGGCGAAGGCCTTGTCAAGGATTCCATCGGTAAGGGGCGTCTTACGCAGGAAGAGGGTGCCGCACTTCTCGCCCGCCTTACACCCTCCGCCGATTATGCGGATCTGAAGGATGCCGATCTCGTCATCGAAGCAGTCTTCGAGGACCGCGCCGTCAAGAAGGCGGTCATCGAGCAGGTGGAGGCCGTCATCCCGGAAACGACGATCTTCGCCTCCAACACCTCGACCCTGCCGATCACGGGCCTTGCCGAAAATTCGAAGCGCCCGGACCAGTTCATCGGCGTGCATTTCTTCTCGCCGGTCGAAAAGATGATGCTGACCGAGGTTATCCTCGGCAAAAACACCGGCGACAGAGCGCTTGCCGTTGCCTTGGATTACGTGGCCGCGATCAAGAAGACGCCCATTGTCGTCAACGATACCAGAGGCTTCTTCGTCAACCGCTGCGTCTTCCGCTATATCCACGAAGCCTATGACATGCTGATCGAAGGCGTGCCGGCGGCGATGATCGAGAATGCCGCCAAGATGGCAGGCATGCCGGTCGGTCCGCTCTCGCTGAACGATGAAGTGGCGATCGATCTCTCGCAGAAGATCCTCAAGGCAACCGTCGCCGATCTCGGCCCCAAGGCCGTAGACGAGCGTCACCTCGCTCTCATCGACAAGCTGGTGGACGAGCTCGATCGCCACGGCCGCAAGAACGGCAAGGGTTTCTACGAATATCCGGCCAAGCCAGCCAAGAAATTCCTCTGGCCGGAGCTGAAGACCTTCTATCCGCAGAAGCCGGCGGACGAGATTGACGTCAATACCCTGAAGCAGCGCTTCCTGGTCACGATCGCGCTCGAAGCCGCCCGCACGATGGAAGAGGGCATCGTCACCGATCCCCGCGAAGCCGACGTCGGCTCCATCCTCGGCTTCGGCTTTGCGCCCTATACCGGCGGCGCGCTGAGCTACATCGACGGCATGGGTGTAAAGGCCTTCGTGGACCTCGCCGAAAAGCTGGCCTCCCGCTATGGCGACCACTTCAAGCCGACGCCGCTCTTGAAGGACATGGCTGCCAAGGGCGAAACCTTCTACAGCCGCTTCGATCCCTATCCGGCAACTGATAAGGCTGCATAATTGGTGAGGCGCCGCGGCTCGCAAGGGCCGCGGGCGCCGCTCTCACATTCCCTCCATCTCTGGCTGGGCTTGAGCGGAGAATCCTGCTGCAGGCACACGAACAGCCAACTCAAAACACTTAGCTCTTGCGCTAAGTATCGGATCCTGATACTTAGCCTTATGGATTACTATTCACATCAACTCGACAGCCTCTTCCTGGCACTGGCCGATCCCACGCGCCGCGCCGTCATCGGTCGTTTAGGCACCGGCCCGGCCAGCATCAGCGACCTTGCAAAGCCTTTCGACATGGCCTTGCCGTCCTTCATGAAACACATTCACCTGCTGGAAGAGACAGGCCTAATCGAAACGAGAAAGCAGGGCCGCGTGCGCACCTGCACGCTTGAAAAGAAGCGTTTCGCGATGGTCGATGTCTGGCTTTCGGCCCAGCGTGCCATCTGGGAAACCCGCACGGACAGGCTCGAAGCTTTCGTTACCGCCACGCAATCGACGGAGGAAAAATCCCAATGAATGCCCCAGTGAACACTCAAATTAATCCGGATCTCGATCTGACCATTTCGCGCATCATCAAGGCACCTGTGGCCACTGTCTGGAGCGCCTGGACCACGCCAGCAAAATTCGAAAAATGGTGGATCCCAGCGCCGGCGCTCTGCCGTGTCGCCGCCATGGAAGTCAAACCCGGCGGCGCCCTAGTGACCGAGATGAGTGAGGATGGCTCCCCCTTTCAGCCGCATCTCAGCGCCTGTTTCCTGGATGTTCAGGAAGGCCGTCGCCTCGTTTTCACCAATGCGCTCCTCGGCGGCTGGCGCCCCGCGCCGACCCCTTTCATGACAGCCATCATCACCTTCGCCGACCATCCCGAAGGCACAGACTACAACGCCCTCGTCATGCACAAGGACAAGGACACCCGCAACACGCATGTGGAGTTGGGCTTCCACGACGGCTGGGGCACGGTCGCCGAGCAGCTCGCCAAGCTCGTGGAGAAATAAAGAATGTTCATGCCCGGCGTAGCAGGCCAGGCTAGAGCAGATAACCGGTGACGGCGGAGAATGCTGGGTGACAAGAAGTCTCCTAACCTGCCAGCAGGCGATCCGTTGTCTGGCCCTCGTCGAACATTTCGCTCAGCATATCGAGGATCACATGGACCTTCTCGGATTTGACTGAGTAGTAGATCGTCTGCGCATCGCGTCGCGTCTTGACGAGGTCTCTGCTGCGGAGCTTGGCAAGGTGTTGGGAGAGTGCCGATTGGCTGATTCCGATAATATCGGCGAGGTTGTTGACCGCCACCTCGCGCTCGGCAAGCGTCTTCAGCATCCGCAGTCGATGAGCGTTTGCCATGACCAGCAGCAGGTCGGCTTTCTTTTCAAAACTATCTGTATTCATTGCTTTCCCTTCACAATCTAGCGGACGGCAATTTATATGACTAATTAAGAATTGTCTTAAGAGTGTGGCCGGGAACAAATTTTTCCCCGTGCTTTTACGAGGTTTCCCGATAGACCGCGTTCTGTGCTGCAACTGCGCGGCGCCGAATTCGCATTTGATCTGTCATCCGGTTCAGAAATCTCCTGCGAGCGCCTATATGCCTGTCAGGAATCATGACAAGAAGCGTGCAGGGCACACTTCAGTTTAAGCGATGGAATCATGAAGAAGATCGGTTTTCTCTCGTTCGGGCATTGGACGCCCTCGCCGCAATCCCAGACGCGCTCGGCAGGCGATACGCTGCTGCAGTCGATCGATCTCGCGGTCGCCGCTGAAGAACTTGGCGCTGACGGCGCCTATTTCCGCGTCCATCATTTTGCTCGTCAGCTTGCTTCGCCATACCCGCTGCTGGCGGCCGTCGGCGCCCGCACAAGCCGCATCGAGATCGGCACCGCGGTCATCGACATGCGCTACGAGAACCCGCTCTACATGGCTGAAGATGCCGGCGCGGCCGATCTGATTTCCCGCGGACGCCTGCAGCTGGGCATCAGCCGCGGCTCGCCCGAGCAGGTCATCGATGGCTGGCGCTATTTCGGCTACAACCCGCCGGAAGGCCAGAGCGATGCCGATATGGGCCGCCGCCATGCCGAGGTCTTCCTCGAAGTGCTGCGGGGCGAAGGCTTTGCTGAGCCTAATCCGCGGCCGATGTTCCCCAATCCGCCCGGCCTGCTGCGCCTCGAGCCGCATTCCGAAGGGCTGCGTGAGCGCATCTGGTGGGGCGCAGGCTCGAACGCTACGGCCGTCTGGGCCGCCAAACTTGGCATGAACCTGCAGAGTTCGACGCTGAAGGATGACGAGACGGGCGAAGCCTTCCACATCCAGCAGGCCAAGCAGATCCGTGCTTATCGCGAAGCCTGGAAGGAGGCCGGCCATCAGCGCGAGCCGCGCGTTTCCGTCAGCCGCAGCATCTTCGCGCTGGTGAACGATCGCGATCGCTCTTATTTCGGCTATGGCAATGAAGGGCAGGACAAGATCGGTTTCCTCGACGAGAATACGAGGGCGATCTTCGGCCGTTCCTATGCCGCCGAGCCCGATGCTCTCATCGAGGAGCTTAAGAAGGACGAGGCTATCGCCGAGGCCGATACGCTCCTGCTTACCGTCCCCAACCAGCTCGGCGTGGAATACAATGCCCACGTCATCGAATCGATCCTGAAATATGTCGCGCCGGCGTTCGGCTGGCGCTGACTGCGATTTTGCGATAACGACGTGCGAAAACAAGAGCTTAAAGCGTGACGGATTCGAAAGATCGCGACACGCTTTAAGCCGGCGTCGTCTCCCTTGTCGTGCGCATCACCATCAGCCCGGCAAGGCTGACGAGGACGATGGCGGTTGCGTAGATGTCTGTGGTCATGCCGTAGCCGATCGACTTAACGAGGAAGCCGGCAAGGATTGCCGGCAGGCTGAAGGCGAGATAGCTCTGAATATAGAAGGCCGAAAGCAGGCCAGCCCGCTCTTCCGGCTTAGCAAGCGGCATGATCGTGCCGATTGAGCCGAGGAAATTAGTGCCGAAACCGGCACCCGTTAAAAGCGTGCCGACGAGCAGCAGCGGCACATTGGCAAGATGCACGCCCGCGACCACCGTTGCGATGCCTGATGTTTGGGAAGCGACTCCGAAGAAGAGATTGGCTTTCGGGCTGCGGTTGCGGCGCAGGAAGACGGCGATTGCGCCCGACAGCATCAGCGCTGCCACGACCGCCCCACCCGTGAGCGGCGCGCGGCTGCCGGTGGTCGAAGCGACCAGCGAAGGCACGAGCGACAGGTAGAAGCCGCCGAGTGTCCAGTTGGCGATATTGATCGGCGTCACCAGCGACAGAGGCTTCTTCACCTGCTGCGGAATAAAAATCGTCGGCTTCAGCGAATTGAAGACACCGGGCCGCGTGCCGCCCGTCTCTCGCGTCAGCCATAGCGCAACGGCCTGTACGGCAAAGGCGGCAAGCAGCAGGGTATAGACGAAATGCAGTGGCTCGGGTCCATACTGGATCAGCGCGCTGGTGCCGATGGCGCCGATCGCCATGCCGGAAAGCGGTGCGAGCGAGTTGACGATCTGCCCCTTTGTCCGGTCGATGTCGACAAGGGCGGCACCCAGCGAAGCGCCGGCAATACCGGTCGCAAGCCCCTGTACGATACGTGCTGCGATCAGCCATTCCGGCCCGCTGGCAATGGAAAACAGCGCCATGGCGATGATTTCGAGCACCAGCGCGCCGAAAATGACGGGCCGCCGTCCGAGATGGTCGGAAATGGAACCGGCAATCAGCAGGGCTGCGAGCAGTGCGAAGGCGTAGACTGCGAAGATCACGGTGATCAGGATGGGAGAAACGGCAAAGCTTTCCTGATAGATGCGATAGAGAGGCGTCGGCGCTGCTGATGCGCCGAAGAAGATCGCAAGCGTCAGAGCATGGAAGCCCATGGGCGACGAATTCTTGATGGATTCGGAAGCGGCGACCATATAAGCTCCTTAAAGCTAATTTATTGCGTTAGCTCTATCTAGGACGCGTAAAGTCTAAAAGCAAATAATTTGCGTTTATGGGTACATGAAGGTTTCTGAACTGTTGGCCGCGGTTTTGCACTCGGAATTGCGTAAAAGGAGCTGGAAGCGTGCTAGGCGAATCTGAAAGATCGCAGCACACTTCAGGCGGATAAGGTTGGTTCGAAATGGCAGTGAAAGAGAATATCCGTCCGGGTGGCAGAAGCGCGCGTGTTCAGGCTTCCGTGCATGCCGCGGTGCGTGACCTCCTCGTAGAGATGAGCCGTGCAGAGATAACCGTGCCGCTGATCGCGACGCGTGCAGGCGTGACGCCTTCCACCATCTATCGCCGCTGGGGTGACCTGCAGGAATTGCTGGCCGACGTCGCCGTGGAGCGCCTGCGCCCCGATATGGAGCCGGCCGATACCGGTACCGGCGCCGGTGATCTGGAGGCCTGGGCCGAGCAATATGCCGAGGAAATGTCTTCTGGTCCTGGCCGTGAATATGTCCGCGATGTGCTCTCCGCCCAGACCGGCGACAATGCCAGCAAATGTTGCAACTTCACCCGTCAGCAGATCGAGGCGATTGCCGGTCGGGCGAAGGAGAGAGGCGAGGCGTTCCCCGATGTCGATGCAGTGATGGATCGCGTAGTCGCCCCCATCATGTACCGTATCCTGTTCGGCGATGTCCCGACCGCCGTCCGCGTCCAGGAGCTTGTCGGCCACGTCTTCGGCCGGCGCAAGGCAGCCTGATCTTCACTCCGCGGCGGTGCGCTTCAGGCCGGAAATCTGGGTGATATAGGCGCGAAGTGCCGCCGGCCGCACCGGCTTGTGCTGTACGGCGATGCCATGCTTCTCCGCCTCGGCGCGCACCTCCGGCGTCCTGTCGGCAGTGACGAGTAGGGCCGGAATATCGACACCGAAATGCTGCCGCAGATGCAGGATCGCTTCGACCCCGGTCCCGTCCGCAAGATGATAGTCGGCAATGACGAGATCGGGCGGCTGGCGCATCGACAGCGCCTGAACAACGGAAAGCGAATCCGCTGCCTGCGTGTCGCAGCCCCATCCGTCGATCAGCAGTCGCATGCCTTCGAGGATCTTGGTTTCGTTATCGATGCAGAGGATGCGCAATCCCTTCAGCGGCTGCGCCGTGCGGTCAACGGGAACGACGGCTGCCGCGGCTTCCGCGCTCTTCGAGATATCGAGCGGCATGAGAATACGGAATTCCGTGCCCTTGCCATGCGTTGAATGAAGCTCGACCTTGTGATTGAGCACGCGCGCGATGCGATCGACGATGGAGAGGCCGAGCCCGAGGCCCGACGCGGTCTTGGCACCCTCATCCAGCCGCGCGAATTCCTTGAACACCGTCCGGAATTTCGAAGGCGGTATGCCGATGCCGGAATCCATCACCTGGATCATCACTTGATTGCCACGTCGCCTTACCCCGACCAGCACCTTGCCGCTGACCGTATATTTGATGGCGTTGGAAACGAGGTTCTGTACGAGACGGCGCAGCAGGTTCGGATCGGAGCGCACCCGCAGCGAAGTCGGGATGACCTTGAGCTTCAGTTTCTTCTCGCGGGCGATCGGCGCAAAATCGGTCTCGATGCGTTCCAGCAGATCGGAAAGCGGCACGGACGCCAGCCGCGGGCGCATGGCGCCGGTATCAAGCCGGGAAATATCGAGCACGGCGCCGAGAATGGATTCGACCGATTCCAGCGCGGAATCGATATTGCGCACGATTAGGCTGTTTTCCGATTGCGCCATGCGTTCGACGAGCGCGGAAGAATAGAGCCGGGCCGCATTGAGCGGCTGCAGAATATCGTGGCCGGCGGCAGCAAAGAAGCGCGTCTTGCCGATATTGGCCTCCTCGGCCGCTGCACGCGCCTCGGCGAGTTCCTTGTTGACGCGTGTCAGCTCCGCGGTGCGCTCGACGACACGCTGCTCCAGCGTCTCGTTTGCCTGTTTCAGCGCGCGGTCGGCGGCCACGCGCTGGGTGATATCGGTGAAGGTGGCGACGATGCCCTTGTCCGGCATGGCATTCGAGCGAACTTCGATGATGCGCTCGCCGCCGCCGAGCACCAGCGGGAAGGGCTTGTCGAGCGTCAGGAAATGCCGCACTGCTTGGCCCTGGTCGCCCGGTGCGATATCGCCGCGCTGGCTGAGGATACTGACGATTTCCGATAGCGGAAAACCCACCTGGCCGGCATTTTCCGGCAGGTCCAGCAATTGCCGGAAGCGGCGGTTCCAGATCGTCAGCCGATTGGAACTGTCGAAGACGGCAATACCCTGATCCATCTGCGAGAGCGCCGTCTGCAGCATGTCCTGATTATATTGCAGTGCTTCACTCGCCTGATCGAGCAGCCAGGCCGTGTCGGAGGAAGCATCCTCGATTTTTTGCAGGATCAACGACAGCACGAGCCGCGCCGAGGAGGAGCCGATGGCGCTGCCGAGAAGCTGCTCGGTGAAATGGATGAGCGCCATATCCGCCGGCTGGTCGTCCTCCAGCTTGCGGCCGGACGTCTGTTCATAGGTCGCAAGCGAGCGCTGCATGCGCTCCTCGCCGAGATAGCGGGAGATCGCCGTCTTGAGATCGCCCACGCTGATGCGGGTCTTCCAGCCCCGCGTGGCAAATTGCGAGCGCGAATGCCGCTTGACGAAGATGCCGGCCTGGATGCGTTCCAGCGGCTTGGCATTGCGCGTCAGCGAGCCGACGATGAAGGCGGCGGTATTGACGAGCAGGCTCATTGCCGTCGCATTGACGAGCGGATCGGCATCCTGCCCGGTGAAGAGCGTTGTACCGGGAAAGATGAAGCCGAGGAAACTGCTCGCCACATAGGAATAATCCGGGCCTCCGAATGAGGGCAGGAACAGCAGGTAGACCCAGATGATGAAGCCGGACGAGAGGCCGAGGATGGCGCCGCGCGCATTCGCCCGCCACCAGATCATGCCGCCGAAGAGGGCGGGCGCAATCTGCGCGATGGCGGCAAAGGAGAGCAGGCCGATCGAGGCGAGCCCTGCCGTGCTGTCGGTCGAACGGTAATAGGCGTAGCCAAGCAGCAGCACGGCGAAGATGGCGCTGCGGCGGATATTGAGCAGGCTCTTTGCGAAGTCGTCGCGCTGGCTCGCAAGGCCCGCGAGCTTCCGACGCAGGAAGAACGGCATGACGATGTCGTTCGACACCATGATGGAAAGCGCCACGGAATCGACGATCACCATGGCGGTCGCCGCCGAAAATCCGCCGATGAAGGTGATCAGCGAGACAATAGGCATTTGCCCCACAAGCGGCAGAGAGAGCACGTAAAGGTCTGCATTGCCGTTACCGCCGAAGGTCAGCAGCCCGCCGATAGCAACCGGCAGCACAAAGAGATTGATGGCGATCAGATAAAGCGGGAAGAGAAAGCCCGCGAGCCGGAGCTGCTTTGCGGTGCGGTTTTCGACGACGGTGACATGGAACTGGCGCGGCAGCATGATAATGGCGAAGGCCGAAAGCAGCGTCAGCGTGATCCATCGGCTAAGCGGTGTCTGATAGTCGAGTGCGGCGGTGACCAGGGCGTTCTCCGATCCTTTCTGCCACAGATCGCTTGGCCCGTCGAACAGGAACCAGATGACGCAGATGCCCGCCGTCAGGAAGGCAACCAGCTTCACCATCGACTCCATCGATACTGCGAGGATGAGCCCGTCCTGATGTTCCGTCGCATCGGTGTGGCGTGTGCCGAACATGATCGCGAAGCAGGCAAGCACCAGCGTGACGATCAGCGGAAGGTCGAGGAAGTAGAGGTTGCCGCTGCCGATGCCATAGTCGGACGGATTGACCATGGCCGTGACCGTCGCCGAAATGGATTTCAGCTGCAGCGCGATATAGGGGATGGTGCCGATGAGGCAGATCAGCGCCACGATGGTCGCAACGGTGGAATTCTTGCCGTAGCGCGCGGCAATGAAATCGGCGACGGATGTAAGCTTCTCCGCCTTGGCGAGTTCGATGATGCGCTTCAAAAGCGGCATGCCGAGGGTGAAGACGAGGATCGGCCCGATATAGATGCCGGCAAATTCCAGCCCGTGATGAGCCGCAAGGCCGACGCCTCCGAAATAGGTCCAGGAGGTGCAGTAGATCGCCAGGCTGAGCGCATAGACCACAGGCCGGCCGCCTTCCGGCACGCCGAATTTCCGGCTCCGGCGGTCGCCATAGCTTGCTACTGCGAAGAGCAGCAGAAGATAACCCAAGGCAAACGCAAATATGACCCAGCCTGGAAGCATTGACCCTCCGCCGACGGACAATCCGCCGTCCTCCCGGAACAGTCCGAGATTAGGGCAATTCAGCAAGTTTGAAAATTCCCGCGGCCTTGGTCTTAAGTTCTACGCGGATGGGGGCAGTGTCCGAATATTTCCAATTGCCGATTGATTAATTGAGATGAAGGTGTAGCTAATGAAAACAACGGCATGTCTTTGAAAATGCATCAAGGGGAGGCAGATCGGATGCTCAATGAGTTCAAAGCTTTCATCGCCCGCGGCAATGTCATGGATCTCGCAGTCGGTGTTATCATCGGCGGCGCCTTCGGCGGCATCGTCAAGTCGCTGGTCGAAGACATGATCATGCCGATCGTCGGTGCGATTTTCGGCGGTTTCGACTTCTCCAATTACTACATCCCGCTGTCTAAGGACGCCTATGGGCAGCCAACCCTTGCACTTGCCCGCAGCCACGGCGCCGTTTTCGCGTACGGCAATTTCATCACGGTCCTCATCAATTTCGTGATCCTCGCCTGGATCATCTTCCTGATGATCAAGGCTGTGAACATTCTGCGCGAGCAGGTTGAGCGCAAGGCGAAGGAAGCGCCTGCAGAGGTTCCGCCGCCGCCGGCAGATGTCGCGCTGCTGACGGAAATCCGCGACCTTCTCGCCAAGCGCCCAGCCGTCTGATTCGGCTCGGAGCCCGTCCGCTCCGGCCGGGCTCATCCATCACGGAAATCAATATGCCATCACGCTTTGTCATGGGATTTGCGTCTGCAAATCCACTATGAAGGCGTGAACTGGAGATATGCATGTCGATTATAAGCAGCCTCAGCCCGCGCGCCATTGCAGCGCCAGAAAGCGGGATCGTCGAAGTCGTCAATTATGCCCGTGGCCGTGAGGGCCTCTTGCCGCTCTGGGTCGGCGAAGGTGATCTTCCCACTCCCGATTTCATCAATCAGGCCGCCATGCAGGCGCTCGCTGCCGGCGAGACCTTCTATACTTGGCAGCGCGGCATTCCCGAACTGCGCCAGGCGCTGTCGGATTATTATTTCAGGCATTTCGGCATCCGCCTGCCGCCAGAGCATTTCTATGTCACCGGCTCCGGCATGCAGGCGATCCAGATCGCCGTCCAGGCGCTGACTTCGCCCGGTGACGAGCTCGTCTACCTCACCCCGGCCTGGCCGAATATCGCTGCTGCGCTTGAAATCGCCGGCGCCCGTTCGGTCGGCGTCGAGCTTCAGTTCGAAGGCGGTACCTGGGCTGTCGACCTCAATCGCATCGAAGCGGCGATCACGCCGAGGACCCGCGGCCTCTTTATCAATACCCCATCAAACCCGACCGGCTGGACCGCGACGAAGAAGGATCTGGCCGATATCCTGACGCTGGCACGCAAACATGATCTCTGGATCATGGCGGACGAGATCTACGCGCGTTATTTCTATGCTGGCGGCCGCGCGCCGTCTTTCCTCGACGTCATGGAGCCAGGCGACAAGATCATCTTCGTCAACTCCTTCTCCAAGAACTGGTCTATGACCGGCTGGCGTGTCGGCTGGATCGTCGCGCCGCCGGAAACCGGGCAGGTGCTGGAAAACCTGATCCAGTATTCGACCTCGGGCGTCGCACAGTTCATGCAGAAGGGCGCGGTCGCAGCCCTCAACGAGGGTGACGCCTTCGTGCAGTCGAACATCGACAAGGCAACCCGCTCCCGCGATATCCTCTGCGATGCACTGATCGCCACCAATCGGGTCGAAACACTGAAGCCCGATGGCGCGCTTTACGCCTTCCTCAAGATCGACGGCGTTACCGACAGCCGCAAGGCTGCGATCGACATCGTCGACAAGACCGGCGTCGGCCTTGCTCCCGGCACGGCCTTCGGACCCGGCGGCGAGCTTTTTCTGCGCGCCTGCTTCCTGCGCGATCCGGCGCAGGTGACAGTCGCGGCCGAGCGGCTTTGCGACTATATCCTGAAGCTCTAGGCGGAGCGACGCATCGCTTCCGGCAGCACCGGTAGCAGCGTCACATTCCGGCCCTCGACGATGATGACTTCGCCGTCTCTCAGCGGCTGAAAGGGCGTGCCGGCTTCTTCAAGGAACTGGACGGTCTTTTCGGCAGCTTCGGCCTCATCATGGTCAGAGCGGTAATGCGGGACGATGGAGAAATCGACGAGTCCGAGACCGTCCCACAGGATTGCTTCGTCGTAATCCGGTGCAAGCTGCTGCGGATCGTCCATGATGTCGATACCCTTTAGCGAGGGCGTTGCAACGACCGCCCCGGCGCTGAAGCCGCCATAGACGAGCGCATCCTGGCGCAGCAATTCCCCGATGATGCGATCGAAGCCGCTCTGCCGCATGGCCCGCCGCAGAAGAAATGCATTGCCGCCGACGGCCCAAACGAGGTCGAAGCCGGCGAGCGCCTCTTTCAGCGCGTGCGGTTGCCCAAAATAGTCTCGCAAATCCACTTCTTCCGCCTCGATCCCCCAATCGGCAAGTTCTTCCTTGGGATCGTAGATATTGGCCTCGTAGGCACGCCGGGAATCGGCCGAAATGAAGTCCAGCGCGTTCTGGATGACGGCGGCGCGCCGTCCGCCATTGAGAAGTTTCCTCAGCCGGAAGGCGCTGGCGCCGAGCCGGTAGGATGACAGGTAGAGTCTCATCGCTGCCGCTCCCTGTTTTGGAGAAGCGGGTTACGAACCGGCATTGAGAGAAGATCTTGTGCCACGAGAAGTCCTTTGCATGGGGCGGACATCGGGGCAGAAACAGAAAACCCCGCGCGTGTCCGGCGGGGTTGGGTCGGGTGTAGTGAACAGTTTCAGGTCACAAGCCGACGCCCTCACCGCAAAGGGTGGTCGTCATGCCCATCGTCATAGCCTGGAACGCGAAGTTGTTCATGACACTAATTTGCCCCACCGCCTGCTTGATGTCAACGAACCCAAAAAGAGGGGTCGCGAGGCGTTTTCGTCCCAAAACCAGCTGGTCGATAAAATTGTAGCAAAGCCTGAAATGCGCCTCTAACCACATGTCAAAACATACCGGCCGCAAAGGCTTTCCGA
This sequence comes from Rhizobium sp. 01T437, assembly GCF_056398505.1. Lineage (NCBI taxonomy): Bacteria > Pseudomonadati > Pseudomonadota > Alphaproteobacteria > Hyphomicrobiales > Rhizobiaceae > Rhizobium > Rhizobium sp. 01T437. Next base: position 75,141 of record NZ_JBFTPM010000006.1, on the reverse strand, counting down.
GGCCGTTTGATAATAAAATCGGAAAGGAAAAAGCCGTTCTGATGCTCCCGAAAAAGATAAAACAGGGAATGCAGACATGGCGGTTCTGGTGACAGGTGGGGCTGGATATATCGGCAGCCACATGGTTTGGACGCTGTTGGATGTCGGTGAAGATGTCGTCGTGCTCGACAACCTCTCCACCGGCTTTCGCTGGGCCGTGGCGCCGGCCGCGCGCTTCTATCTCGGCGATGTCGCCGATCCGGACGTGCTGAAGAAGATCTTCATCGAAAACGATATCGAGGCGATCATCCATTTCGCCGGCTCTGCCGTCGTGCCGGTCTCGGTCTCTGACCCTCTTTCTTATTACGACAACAATTCCGGCAAGACACGCGCCCTGCTGAGTGCTGCGATCAAGGCGGGCATCCGTAACTTCGTCTTCTCCTCGACAGCCGCTGTTTACGGTCAGCAGAAGGGCTCCGTGCCCGTGAAGGAAACGGCACCACTCAATCCGGAAAATCCATACGGCCAGTCGAAGCTGATGACCGAAATGATGCTTCGTGACGCTGCCGCCGCCTATGACTTCGGCTATGTGGCACTACGCTATTTCAACGTTGCAGGCGCCGATCCGCAGCTGCGTACCGGCCAGTCGACCTCGGGCGCGACCCATCTCATCAAGGTCGCCTGTGAGGCCGCACTCGGAAAGCGCGACAGCGTCGCCGTCTATGGCTTCGACTACCCGACCCATGACGGCACCGGTGTGCGCGACTACATTCATGTGAGCGATTTGACGGCGGCGCATTTGAAGGCGCTCCAGCATCTGCGCCAGGGCAGGGGGCCACTTGTCGCCAACTGCGGCTATGGCAGCGGCTATTCCGTGCTCGATGTGTTGAACATGGTCACCCGCTTGAACGGTCACTCGTTCAAGATCAACATGGCGCCACGCCGGCCGGGCGACGCGGCAAGCGTCGTCGCCGATGCGACGCTTGCCCGTCGCGTGCTGGACTGGGCACCGAAACACGACTCACTGGAAACCATCGTCCGCAGCTCGCTCGATTGGGAACTCTTCCTGATGAACAGGAGCGTCGACGATCTGCATAGCATTCATCGCGCACTGGCTGCGGCTTCTTTCTGAAATGCAACCGAACATTTACCATCCCGGCGCAGTGCGGGTGGCCTGACGTTACGTGAATAAGGAATAATCAAGCTTTCTCTGGCTCGTTTCCGCCAAGGGAAAAGGGATCATGAAGAACTTCATAGCGTCATTACGGCTGCAAAAAGATAATCCAAAGTTTCTGGTGGCGCAGTTCGAAGCTTTGTCATCACAGATTCCGATTCTGTACGTTCTCCTCGTCATCAATGCGCTGGCTGTGGCCATCACACACATCAAGTCAGCGCCTCTTTGGCTTTCGCTCTACATCCCCGTCGGTCTCAGCATCGTCTGCGTCTTCCGCCTCTGCTGGTGGGAGATCAGTGGCAAGGAAAACGTCACGCCGGAGCGTGCGCTACGGCTGATGAAGGTGACGCTGGTCGGCGCGGTTATCCTCACGATCGGCTTCGGCGGCTGGGCTATCGCGCTCTATCAATATGGCGATGCCTCGCAGCAGGGACAGATCGCCTATTTCCTGGTCGTAACCGGCATTTCCTGCGTCTTTTGCCTGATGCATCTGCCGCTCGCCGCGGCAATCACCACGGTCATCACTTTCACAGCCATGATCGTGACCTTCCTCTTTTCCGGCAACCCGGTCTTTGTGGCCACGGCAGTCAGTGGCTTGTTCCTGGTGCTGCCCTTCCTGCGTGTCATCAACAGCTACTTCCAGAACTTCGCGCACCTGGTGCGGCTTGCCGAAGAGCTCAAGCAGAAACAGGCAGAAGCCGAGGAACTGAACCTCGTCAACAGCCGCAATGCGCTGCAGGACCAGCTGACGGGCCTTGCCAATCGCCGCAGCTTCTTCCTGTCGCTCGAAAAGATGCTGCTGAAGGATCCGTCTTCACCGCCCGTCATCGGCATCGTCGATCTCGATGGCTTCAAGCCGGTCAATGATGTCTTCGGCCATGCGGCCGGCGACGTCGTATTGAAGGAGACGGCACGCCGCTTCGTCTCGTTGTTGGGTGATCAGGGCATCGTCTCGCGTCTTGGCGGCGATGAATTCGGCATCATCTTCCCCTCCGGCATGACGCTCAGGGCCGTCTCTGACCTCGGCGTGGCGCTCTGTGCGGCAGTGCGTGAACCCTTCGACATTCCTGACGGTTCGGTGCGCGTTTCCGGCTCCTGCGGCATCGTCTATCCTGACGCTGGCGAGTACACGGCCGAAGATCTCTACGAGAAAGCGGATTTCGCGCTCTACCAGGTCAAGAGCAAGCGCATCGGCGGTGTGGAATTCTTCTCGCCGGAACACGAAAAAATCCTGACACAACGCTACCTGATCGAGCTGGAGCTGCAGGCCGACAATTTCGCCAAGGAGTTGAAGCTCGAATATCAGCCGATCCTGGAGCTGCGCAGCGGCCGCGTCGTCGGTTTTGAGGCCCTTGCGCGCTGGGATAGCGCCCGCTTCGGCCGCATCAGTCCGGACGCCTTCATTCCGGCTGCCGAACGCACGGCGGTGATCGGCCGCATAACACGCATTCTCTTCGGCCAGGCGCTCGACGCACTGAAGATCATGCCGGCGCATCTGCGCGTCTCCTTCAACCTGTCGGCCCGCGACATCTGCGATCATGAAACATCGATGGCATTGCTCGCCATGATCAGCCGCTCCGGTGTCGATCCGAAACGCATCGAGTTCGAGATCACCGAGACGGCACTCCTGTCCGATTTCGACACTGCCGATCAGGTGATTGGCATGCTGCGTGCTGCCGGCATCTCGATCGCGCTTGACGATTTTGGCACCGGCTATTCGAGCTTGAGCCACATCCACCGCCTGGCCTTCGACAAGCTGAAGATCGACAAGGCCTTTGTGATGAATTTCGACCGCGATGCGCGCTGCATGAACATCACCCGCTCCGTCGCCAGTCTCTGCCAGAACCTCGGCATCGCCTCCGTGGCCGAGGGTGTCGAAAGCGAGGATGTCGCCGAGTCGCTGAAAGGCATCGGCGTAAGATTGGCGCAGGGCTATTATTTCTCGCGGCCGCTGCCGCTGGAACTGGCGATCGATTACGCGGTGCGGCGCGATGTCGCCGTTTCGCAGTCCCTTTCTGCCTGATTGGTCAGACAGCCACTGGAACCCTGGCTCAACCCCGTTTATTCCTAGGGAAGGAGCGAGGTGGGATCATGGACAACAGCAATCAAAGCGAAGTCATCGTTGAACGACGGGGCACGACGGGTCTTATCCGGCTTAACCGCCCAAAGGCGCTGAACAGCCTAGTCATCCCCATGGTGCGCACGATTGCCGCCGCCCTTGATGATTTCGCTGGGGATCAAAGCGTGGCGAGCGTTGTCATAATGGGCGAAGGCGAGCGCGGTTTCTGCGCCGGCGGCGATATTCGCGCCATTCACCAGAGYGGTCGCGCCGGCGACGGTATGGCGGAAACCTTCTGGCGCGAGGAATTCCGCCTCAACCATAGGATCGCCAATTATCCGAAGCCCTATGTGGCACTGATGGACGGCATCACCATGGGCGGCGGCGTCGGGCTTTCCGCCCATGGCCGCCATCGCATCGTCACCGAGCGCACCCGCCTTGCCATGCCGGAAACCGGCATCGGCTATTTTCCCGATATCGGCGCCACATGGCTGCTGCCGCGCACCTCGGGCGAAAGCGGCACGTGGATGGCCTTGACCGGCCTCGACATCAATGCTGCCGATGCGATCTATTCCGGCCTCGCCGATCTCTGTATCTCGTCCTCTCGTCGTGAAGAGGCCATCGAGGCTCTTGCGAACCTGCGTGCAGGAAGTTCCTCGGCGGATGTGGACGCCCTCCTGCTTGACCTCTCGGCTCATCCGGGCGAGGGAAGATTGCAGGCAAATGCTGCATTGATCGACCGCGCCTTCCACTTCAACAGCGTCGAGGAGATAGTCTCGGCGCTCGCGAAGGAAGAGGGCGAGTTCGCCGCCGAGACCCGCCGCGTGATTCTGACACGTTCACCGACCAGCCTAAAGCTGGCGCTGCGCTTGTTGCGAGCCGGGCGTCAAAGCCGTACGCTCGGCGAATGCCTTGCCCGGGAGCTCGGCGCCTGTATGCAAATCCTGCTTGGTCACGATTTCTATGAGGGCGTACGCGCGGCCGTGGTCGACAAGGACCGTAATCCGAAATGGTCGCCAGCGACAATCGCTCTGGTAAACGATGAGATGATCAGCCGCTTCTTCGAGCCTGCCAAACCGCCGCTCGCGCTCTAACCTTTTATTTTAGCGCAATTCGGGACAGAAAACCGCTTCGCACTTTTCCTGGAATCGCTTAGCGCCACATGCCGCGCATACGCGCGCCGACATCGATACGCACTTGCCGCGCCTGCTGGGCGGCTGCCGTATCGGTCTTGACCTGCGGCCAGCCGCAGACCTCGAAGAATTGCAACAGCGTGGCTGGAATGAAGCGGCTGCGCGACGCATAGACATGCCGGTCGCCCTGCGAATTCTGCCCATAGGTGAAGAAACGCTGTGGTACGACGAGATCGAGGCTGTCCTTGGCGCGGGTCATCGCTACATAGAGTAATCGCCGCTCCTCCTCGATTTCCGCCGTCGTGCCGACTGCGAGATCCGAGGGGATGCAGCCGTCGATGACGTTCAGCATGAAGACCTTGGTCCATTCCTGCCCCTTGGCCGAATGGATGGTCGAGAGGATGAGATAGTCCTCGTCGAGCAGCGGCACGCCCGCCTGATCCGAAGTCGCATCGGGCGGATCGAGCGTGAGCTCCGTCAGGAAGCGCTCACGCGAGGCATAACCACCGGCGATCTGCTCGAGTTGCACGAGATCGGCAAGCCGCGCGCTCGCATCCTCATGCAGCCGTTCCAGATGCGGCTCATACCATCGCCGTACCAGCTCGATCTCGGCAGGCCAGCCGGCCTTGCCGGTTTTCAGCTCCCGCATGGTGGAAACGAAGGAGGTCCAGTCCTCGCCCGAGCGCGGCGGTGCGGGCATGACGGCAAGCGCTGCCATCGGGCTCGCATCCTCGGCCATCTGGTCCAACACCTTCTGCGCGGTGGAAGGGCCAACACCTGGAAGGATCTGCATCAGCCGGAAACCAGCCACTCGGTCGCGCGGGTTCTGGGCGAAGCGAAGCGCTGCCAGCATGTCCTTCACATGCGCACTGTCGAGGAATTTCAGCCCACCAAACTTCACGAAAGGAATGTTGCGGCGGGTGAGTTCCACCTCAAGTGGGCCGCTGTGATGCGAGGCGCGGAAGAGCACGGCCTGGCTTTTCAGCTTCACGCCCTCCTCGCGATTGTCGAGAACCTTGTCGGCCACATAGCGCGCCTGATCGTTCTCGTCGCGCACCGTCACCAGCCGTGGCCGTTCCGGCGATTCCCGCTCCGTCCAGAGGTTCTTGGTGAAACGCTCGGAAGCAAGGTCGATCACCGCGTTGGCGGCGGCAAGGATCGGCTGCGTCGAACGGTAGTTGCGGTCGAGCGTGACGATATTGGCAGCCGGGCTGAAGGACGCCGGAAAATCGAGAATGTTGCGCACTGTGGCCGCGCGGAAGGAATAGATCGACTGCGCATCGTCGCCGACAACGGTCAGGCCCTGGCCATCAGGCTTGAGGGCAAGCAGGATCGAAGACTGAAGCCTGTTGGTGTCCTGATACTCGTCAACGAGCACATGGTCGAAGCGGCTGCCAATATCCTCGGCGATCATGGGTTCGGCCACCATCTGTGCCCAGTAGAGCAGCAGGTCGTCGTAATCGAGCACATTCTGGCTCTGTTTCGACTCGACATAACAGGCAAAAAGCTCGCGAAGCTGCTTTTCCCAGGTGGCGCACCAGGGGAAGGCGTCGCGCAGCACCAGCGGCAGTTCCGTTTCGGAGTTTACGGCACGCGAATAGATGGCAAGGCAGGTGCCCTTCGTCGGAAACCGGCTTTCCGTCTTGGAGAAGCCGAGATCGTGGCGCATGAGGTTCATCAGGTCGGCGCTGTCTTCCCGGTCATGGATGGAAAAGGCCGGGTCGATGCCGATCTGCTCGGCATAGTCGCGCAAGAGTCGCGCGCCGATACCGTGAAACGTGCCGCTCCAGGCGAGCGCATCCGCCATGATGCCGGAATTTTTGCCGAGAACCTCGCCGCAGATACGTTCGACGCGCCGGCCCATTTCGGCAGCCGCCCGGCGCGAAAAGGTCATCAGCAGGATACGGCGCGGATCGGCACCCTTGAGAATGAGGTGCGCAACACGATGCGCGAGCGTATTGGTCTTGCCTGATCCGGCCCCGGCGATGACCAACAGCGGCCCGGCCACATGGCTGCCGTCTGTGAGTGTGCCGTGCTCCACGGCCATGCGTTGCTGGGGATTGAGTCTTTCGAGATACATCCAGCCGTCCGGTTGGGCTTCGCGGGAGAATCAGCGCCTGCGAATAAAATCAGATGTTCCTTGGATGTTCTCGATTGGCGCCGCTGTCAAGCAGGCGTAGGTCGCCATGCACTATTACGGAAAGTCCGGCACAATCTGGCGCCGCACCAGCTTCAGGCTGCGGTCGGGCTGGAGAATATAGGTTTCGTAGACGCGCTGGCCCTGCTGATCGTAGAAGTCGTTGTGGACGGCACTGCCGATCGGCGATTTCGTCAGCTTCGTGCGCGGCGGCCCGCCATAGGTGATGCTGCCGGGAATGGGCTCCAGCGCAGGCGCGTCCGCGGCGGAACAGCCTGCCAGCAGAGGTGCGGCCAGAAGGGTCGTGGCAAGAAGTGCGGGCACCAGCGCTTTCATCATTATTTTCCTCGGCCGCAATTGCATGGGCTTCTGCCGATGGCGCCGGCAGGGACGGGAGTATCGGAGCACCACCATCGCGGCGACTATGCATCCAGCCGGCTGCGTATGGCAACAAACGTCGTCTTCTTGCGTTAAATCCCCATTAGCCAATGTCAGGAACGGTCATGGTGCCGCGGTTTCATAGCTCGCCACTCCACAAGGAAGCCTGGATGAAGGGCCACAATACGGCCGCTATGCGTGCGTCCGTGGAAAGCGCCCTGCATGCCGCAGCCGATGTCGATGCGACCGAAATCATCGTCTCCACTATTGGCCCCTCCGTCATACTCGAAGGTTTCGTAAGCCAATGGGGTGATAGTGAGCGGGCCCTGGCAATAGCCGAGGACATTGTCGGAAGCGGTTACGTGCATTGCCGCCTGCTGGTGAGATAAATCGCGATCCGCAACAGGAATTTCCAAGGAACCAACCCCCTGTCCCGCGTGTTGAAGAGCGGATTTCAATACTGGAGACAATAATGCAAACGCTTATACGCCTGTGGGCCACGGCCCTTCTTCTGGGATGCGGTGCCTTTGCCGGCTCCGCCTATGCCTCACTTGAAACCGACATGAGTTATTCGGCCCTGCCGAAAGACGAAATAGCGCTGAACGAATATACCAGCGCCGCCGTCTGCAAGCCCGCCGAACCGCATTACCTGCCGTCCTTCATCCGTGCTGCAGATGGCACAATCATCGGTGTAGGATATATTCAGGTGGAGGATGAGGATACTTCGGATTGCTGATCGAATATTCGAAGTTTCTTTCGGACGAGGCTCGTCTGCAGTCTCCCGCAGAGGGTGACGAGCCTCTAACCATCATCATGATGGCTGGCGTCGTTCTATTGATGAACAGATGAATGGCGCAACGTCTTTCGAGGCAAAGCCCTGCGCGAGCTCCGTGCAAGGTTAAGTGAAAATTAAGCATTGCTTCGTTTCGGAACAGATCGGACTTTTATTGTCCGATACCGCCGCCGAAAGCTTAATGCACTTTAAGCTTTGCTTCCTCGGCCGCCGCCATAAACTCCGCGCGGGCCTCTTCGACAGTCTTTCTTCCATCGAGTGCGGCGCGGCAGGCGCTGCGTGCCTTGAGATATTTCAATCCGCGCACGGCAGGCCAGAGATCGGTCAGGCAGGTCAGCGCGTCAAACGGTCCGTTAACCGTGCGTGCTCCCGCCTCTTCGAAACCTACCTTGATCGGACTATTCCATCGTTCAGTTGCCATCGACGCTCCTCCAGCATGTCTCGATAGAAACATTGAATGAAGCCTTCGGGTTCCTCCGCAAAGGCTTCAGAATGCTAATATTCTAGCGAGATTTTTGCCGGCAGCAATGGCGCCGATTGGCGCGGGGGATAATGCTAAAGGAGAAAACTGGTGCTGCCGAGTGGCATTGAACCACCGACCTCACCCTTACCAAGGGTTTCCGCTAGATCGCGCAAGCGATTGCCAGCCTTGAGGTATTGCCCTTGGGAATATTGGACTGCACGGATTTTGCACATTTTTCACCTATGCAGTCTTAGCGCTGGCAGCCATCTCTTTTTGGTTCGCAGTAGACGTCGGGACCAATAGAGAGGCTCACTCCACCACCAGAGATCACGCCACAACTGTGGCACCGGAAGCGTGTTGATTGCGGGAGGTTCACAAGCCATTGATATGGCCCCAATGCAGTACTCCGGCACGAAGTCCCACTCTAGTTAGAGCCTTCGAAGGCCTTCTTACTGTCTTTTTGAGTGAGATTGCGTGAAGTGGTTCGGGATGACAAAAATACGCGAGTGAATTTAGGTCTCGGCTCGTGCATAGATAGCTCGATTATGCCGAAGGCTCGTACCACTCTCGAACACTATGATGAGACTAGCGCCGCCGGTCCCTCGTAAGCATTTGCGGGCACCCCGGAAAGGGAGCCCGCCGTCCTATAGTGCCTTAGTTGTTCGCTTTGGCGAGCCTACTACGGGTAATTGCCTGATCATTTGCTCCTAGCTGGGTCCGCCCAGCTTGAAGGCAACCTTGTCGAGCTTTCCGGTGAAGGGGAAAGGCACACTGTAGTCACCGTCATCGACGGGAGTGCGGGTATCGACGCCCACGTCGAAGGTTTCATCGATTGACATGAGGAAGGGCACGGTGTGCGGGACTTTCTGGTTGGCGACTTCCTTGTCGTCCACCTTTAGCACGCCGGTGCCGCCTTTTCCGAAGCCGGGGCCATCGTAGGTGAAGTCGAAAACGATGGTGTGCTTGCCCGGTGCCAGCGCGTCCTGCCCTTCCCAGCGAAAGCGTTCAAGGTCGACGAGGTTGTAGAGGAACACCGGCTTGCCCTTAAGCAGATAGAGGCCGTAGCCACCGAAGCGGCCACCCAAAGTGGTGATCATTCCCTCTGCTCCGCCCTGGGGAACATCCACATCGGCGGTTATGGTGTAAGACTTGTTCAGGATGCTGGGTGCGTCACTAACCGGTATGCCGGACACCTCGCCCGGGTAGGTGAAGAGGGTTCGCCCTGCTGTCGCGCTCGGCCGTGGCGCAATGATGCGTGGCAGGACGGAATTGTCGAGAGGGAAGACATTGTACTTCTCAGCCTCCACCAGGAAAAGCTGCTGCAGTTCGCGCAACTTGTCGGGCATTTTGGCGGCGAGGTCGTTGTTCTCCGAATAGTCGTCAGTGAGGTTGTAGAGCTCCCATTTATAGCCATTGATCACATCCTCGGGTAGCTTCGCGGTGCCGAGGAGCCAGGGTGGGGCTGGTGGGGTCGTCGCCGCGATCCAGCCATCGTGATAGATCGCGCGATTCGCGAACATCTCGAAATATTGCGTGGTGCGTTTCGAGGCAGCGTTGGCGTTTGCCTTGTCGAAGGTGTAGGCCATGCTCACCCCTCGATGGGCTTTTGCGCAATGCCGTTAACGACCAGAGGCGCCGGGATGCCGGTCACCTCCAGGATGGTTGGCACGATGTCGATCATGTGATGAAACTGCGTGCGGATGCCGCCGACGTCGTTGATATGGCCGGGCCATGAAATGGCCATGCCCTGGCGAGTGCCGCCGAAATGCGACGCCACTTGCTTGGTCCATTTGAACGGTGTGTCAAACGCCCATGACCAAGCAACTGACATGTGCGGATAGGTTGGGGGGAGCCCCCAAGCATCATAGGCCTTCAACTGATCCGCGATAGGAAGATCGAGAATGCCGTTGTAGGCGGTGTACTGGTTTGGCGTGCCGACGGTGGTGCCTTCGGCGCTGGTGCCGTTATCGCCGCTGATGTAGATAATCAGAGTGTTGTCGAGCTTTCCCTCATCCTCGACCTCCTGGATTACCCGGCCAATCTCATGGTCGGTGTAGGCTGCATAGGCGCCGTACACTTCCGCTTGATGCGCGAACAGTCGCTTTTCGTCAGCGGTGAGCGTGTCCCACTTCTTCAGATCATCCGGCCAGGGCGTCAGTTCGGTGTTCGCGGGGATCACACCGAGCCGCTTCTGGTTGGCGAAGATCTGGTCGCGCAGGGCGTTCCAACCCATGTCGAACTTGCCCTTGAACTTGTCGATCCACTCCTTGGTTGGCTGGTGCGGTGAATGGGTGCCACCCGGGACATAGTAGAGGAAGAACGGCTTGTCGGGCGCGGCTGAGTTAAGCTGCCGTAAATGCCGGATCGCTTCGTCCGCCAGATCGGTGGTGAGGTTGTAGTCGGGCTTCCCGACCCAGGGGAAAATCTGCGTCATGTTCTGAAAGAGGTAGGGCGTCCACTGGTCGGTCTCGCCACCCATGAAGCCGTAGAAATAGTCGAACCCCATGCCAATCGGCCATTGGTCGAATGGCCCGGCCGCGCTGTACAGGTAGCTCGGGGTGTTGTGGTTCTTGCCAAACCAGGATGTCGCGTAGCCATTTTGCTTGAGGATCGTGCCGATGGTGGCATTGTCGAGGCCAAGGACGCTGTCGTAGCCAGGATAGCCGGTGGATTGTTCGGAAATGATGCCGAAGCCGACCGAGTGGTGGTTGCGTCCGGTGATCAACGCGGCCCGTGTTGGTGAGCAGAGAGCAGTTGAGTGGAACTGCGTGTAACGCAATCCGGCGTTTGCGATGCGATCCATTGCAGGAGTTGGGATGACACCGCCGAAAGTCCCCGAAACGCCATAACCCTGATCGTCTGTCATGATCAGGAGCACGTTGGGCGCACCCTTGGGCGGCACCACTTGCGCGGGCCAATACGGTTTCGACTGGCTGGCCTGAAGGTTGATCTCGCCGCCGAACGCTGGCGGTTGTGGGGGCAAGTATCTCCCATCAATCGTCGTCGTTGCCCCGGGCGAGCCTGGGGTGCCGGTGACCTGCTGTGCGCATGCCGAGCCGAACGAAAAGGCCAAGGCAGCGGCCGTCGAGGCCAGTGAAATCAGTCTCATAGGTTTCATGACGGTTTCTCTCCAACTAAGTGATGATCGAATTTCCTTTCATTCCATACGCTTCATTTACATGCAGGAGACGAGGTCTTGACATCGGGCCCAAAACCTGTGCGCGAATATAGCACATGGTCGAGCGGTTCGGCCGTAAAAACCAATCCCGTCTCGGTCGCAGCGCGAAACGCCAGCGATTGCAGCGCTCGTTAATGTGGTCGATTTCAGCGTCAGCCCCACAAGATTCTAGTCGAGGGCCGTCATGTTGCCGTGGCGGCGGGCCATGGCAGCTTTTGAGCGCAAAGCCGCCTTCGAGGGAGGCACTGATCGGCACCAGTAGCACGCCCAACCCCACCGGACGAAGGGAGGGCTGGATCGGTGAAATGTAGGCGTCAGATTTACACCCCATTGATCTTGTTCAGTAATTTCCAACAGAAATTCCGCAGTTTTACCCTTAAGTGCTTGAAAAGGGTCGAATAAGTCGAGCTTCCTAAGCTGCTGTCATTTGAGCGTGCGCCGCCTCGGCGATTTGATGTATTAAAGGCGGATGCGACCACTTGATGGCCAGATCCTTGATTATACCAGCCCCTTCGTCGAGTTGATGCGTGAAGACTTTGAGAGATCCTTCGGGCTGAGAGAATTCAGCGTCCATGTCGGGGCCGAGCTTGGGATTGAAGCTTGCGAATGGAATTACGATCTCGAATTGGCAATCATTCAGCGGTTTGATGCGCACTACGATCTTGCGCGCGGGACCTTTGGATAAGGCAAGGGCGAACAAGCGGAGAACGCTCTGCACGGATATTGCACGGATTGTGTGTGCAATTCCTGTTTTGTTCCGCCGCTTTATGCTGTTTAGCACACGATGGCGCAAACCATGGCAACAGTCTTCTGGCTGATTTTGTTGAGGAAAACTGGTGCTGCCGAGTGGGATTGAACCACCGACCTCACCCTTACCAAGGGTGTGCTCTACCACTGAGCTACGGCAGCAGGACCAGACGCGAGAAGCGGAAACGCTCAATTCGCGTGAACGGGGCGGCTATTGCCACAGCTTCGGCAGGAGTGCAAGCCGCAAATTCCAACTTCTCTCGGAATAACGTCCCGCCCACTTTTGGAATGGCGCGAATTCGGGTAGTTCTGGGGGATGAACGAAGAGACTGAGAAGGCCCGGCAGAGCCGGAAAGCGGCCATGGAAGCACAAGCGGCATTGCGCCGCGAGCGGGCTGCCGAAAAGCTGAGAGAAAATCTTTCAAGACGCAAACAGCAGGTGCGCGCTCGCCGATCCGGCCAGGCGGACGAGACGAATGGGTTGCCCGCTGCAAAAACGCCTGCCGCAAAAATGGACGAATCGTAATGTTCGGTCCGCGACGAATTGAAGCGTCGGGGGATTTGCTCTAAAGACCCCCACTTCTTGCCTTGCCCCCACAGGCAAAACTTTTGAGGAAAGGCGGGCCTCGCCCGTAAGTGCACATGGATCGTATCAGAATTGTCGGCGGTAATGAGCTTAACGGCATCATTCCGATTTCCGGCGCCAAGAATGCCGCGCTGCCGCTGATGATCGCCTCGCTGCTGACGAGCGATACGCTGACGCTGGAAAACGTGCCCCATCTTGCCGATGTCGAATTGCTGATGCGCATCCTCGGCAATCACGGTGTCGACGTTGCCGTTAACGGTCGCCGCGAGCGCCAGGAAGATTCCTACGCCCGCACGATCCATTTCACCTGCCGCACCATCGTCGATACGACCGCCCCCTACGAGCTGGTCTCGAAGATGCGCGCTTCCTTCTGGGTCATCGGTCCGCTTCTGGCGCGCGAAGGCTATTGCCGCGTGTCGCTGCCGGGCGGCTGCGCGATCGGCACGCGCCCGGTCGATCTCTTCATCGACGGGCTGACCGCTCTTGGCGCGACGATGGAAATCGACGGCGGCTATATCAATGCTAAGGCGCCGCAGGGCGGCCTCATTGGCACACATTACACCTTCCCGAAGGTCTCGGTTGGCGCCACGCATGTGCTGATGATGGCGGCAACGCTTGCCCGCGGCACGACCGTCATCGGCAATGCCGCCCGCGAGCCTGAAGTCGTAGACCTTGCCAACTGCCTGAACGCCATGGGCGCGAAGATTTCCGGCGCAGGCACCTCGACCATCACGATCGAAGGCGTCACCTCGCTCTCGGGCGCGCGCCATCGCGTCCTGCCGGACCGTATCGAAACCGGCACCTATGCTATGGCCGTCGCCATGGCCGGCGGCGATGTCGTACTCGAAAATACCGATATTGCCCTGCTGGAAACGGCGCTGGAAACGCTGCGCCGCGCCGGCGCGGATATCTCGTCGACCAACAATGGCATGCGCATCAAGCGCAACGGCGCCGGCATCAGTCCGGTCGATATCGTCACCGATCCCTTCCCGGGCTTCCCGACAGACCTGCAGGCGCAATTCATGGCGCTGATGACCCGCTCTTCCGGTGTCTCGCATGTCACCGAAACCATCTTCGAAAACCGCTTCATGCATGTGCAGGAGCTTGCCCGCCTTGGCGCGAAGATCTCTCTGTCGGGCCAGACGGCCAAGATCGAGGGTGTCCAGCGGCTGAAGGGCGCCCCGGTCATGGCGACCGATCTTCGCGCTTCCGTTTCGCTCGTTATCGCCGGGCTTGCCGCCGAAGGCGAGACCACGGTTTCCCGCGTCTATCACCTCGATCGTGGCTTTGAGCGGCTGGAAGAAAAGCTGACCCGCTGCGGCGCTATCGTTGAGCGCGTCAGCGAGTAAGAAAAGGGCGCTTATGCGCCCTTTATCCCGGTTGCGTATTTGGTCTGAGCGCCTTATCTCCCTTGTCTGACAGATCGCCGCAGGTGCGGCTGAAAGACATGGGATAGAGGCTGGATGACCGACCTGAAGCTTGTTGCGCTCGATAGCGAAGACTTGGCCGTCATTTCCGCACATATGCAGGACAGCGTCCTCAAGGTAGCCGATATCGACTGGTCGCCGCGCGACAAGCAGTTTTCGCTCGCCGCCAACCGCTTCGTCTGGGAAGAGGCGGCCCGCAAGCGCAAGGGTTTCGAACGCCGCCGCGCTGCTCTCGTTTTCAAGCGCGTACTTTCCGTCCGCTCGATCGGCATCGACCGTGCTCGGCGCGACGACGTGCTGTCGCTGCTGGCCTTGCGTTTCGAGCAGGAGGGCGAAGGCCCGGAAGGCACGCTGGAGCTCTCGCTGTCCGGCACGGCCTCCATCGTCCTCGATGTCGAATGCATCGAAGTGCAGCTTGCCGATATCGGCGGCGCCTGGGAAACGACTTCCAAGCCGCGCCACCCCGGCACCTGAGCCCAACAGTTTCGATCAGAGAAGGAATACCGCCTTGGCAATCTGGCTCAATCAGGCATCCGATGGTTTTGAGCAGCGTTTCGCGGCYTTTCTGACCACCAAGCGGGAAGTCTCCGAAGACGTCAACGCCGTGGTACGCGCCATTATCGATGACGTGCGCACCCGCGGCGATGTCGCTCTCGCCGAATATTCGAAGAAGTTCGACAGCATCGACTACGCCACCGTGCCCATGCGCGTCACCGAGGAAGAGATCGACAATGCCGTCGAGGTTACTCCATCCGAAGTCCTCGGCGCCCTGAAGGTCGCCGCACTCCGCATCGAATCCCATCACCGCCGTCAGCTTCCGAAGGACGATATCTACGAAGACAATATGGGTGTCGGTCTCGGCTCGCGCTGGACGGCAATCGAAGCCGTCGGCCTCTATGTGCCCGGCGGCACGGCGAGCTATCCGAGCTCGGTCCTGATGAACGCCGTACCGGCGAAAGTTGCAGGGGTCGATCGCATTGTTATCGCTGTGCCGGCGACGGGCGGTTCGGTCAATCCAGCAGTGCTGGCCGCGGCTAAACTTGCCGGCGTCAATGAAATCTACCGCGTCGGCGGCGCGCAGGCGATTGCTGCCCTTGCCTATGGCACGGAAACGATCGCCCCGGTTGCCAAGATTACTGGCCCCGGCAATGCTTATGTCGCCGCCGCCAAGCGCCATGTCTTCGGCACTGTTGGTATCGACATGATCGCCGGCCCGTCAGAAGTGCTCGTCATCGCAGACAAGGACAACAATCCCGATTGGGTTGCCGCTGATCTGCTCGCCCAGGCCGAGCATGACGAGAGCTCCCAGGCCATCCTGATCACCGACGACGAGGAATTCGGCAAGGCGGTCGAAGCGGCCCTCGAACGGCAGCTGAAGACGCTGAACCGTGCAGAGACTGCTGCGGCTAGCTGGCGCGATTTTGGCGCAATCATCCTTGTCTCCGATCTCAAGGATGCCATTCCGCTCGCAAACCGTATCGCCGCCGAACATCTGGAACTCGCCGTTGCCAATCCCGATGGCTTTGTGGACAAGATCCGCAATGCCGGCGCGATCTTCATCGGCGCCCATACGCCCGAAGTGATCGGCGATTATGTCGGCGGCTCCAATCACGTGCTGCCGACGGCACGTTCCGCCCGTTTCTCCTCCGGCCTTTCGGTTCTCGATTTCGTCAAGCGCACCTCGATCTTGCGGCTCGGTCCGCAGCAGCTCCGTGATCTTGGCCCGGCAGCGATTGCGCTTGCCGTTTCCGAAGGCCTCGATGCCCATGCGCGATCGGTCGCGATCCGCCTGAACCTCGAAAGGTGAGGGAATGGTGAAGGACGACTTTCGGCTCTGCGACGTTGTCCTTGACGATACGATCGGCCGTTCGACTCCTGATGTCGAGCATGAGCGGGCGGTGGCGATCTTCGACCTGATCGAGGAGAATTCCTTCACACCCGTCGGCCATGCCGGCGGGCCTTACCGGCTGAACATTTCTCTGGTCGATTCCAAACTGGTCTTTTCCATCACCACGGAAAAGGGCGAGAATGTTGCAACCCATATCCTGTCACTGACGCCATTCCGGCGGATCGTGAAAGACTATTTCATGATCTGCGAGAGCTATTACGAGGCGATCCGCTCGGCCTCACCGAGCCGCATCGAGGCGATCGACATGGGCCGACGCGGCATTCACAACGAGGGATCGCAGACCCTGAAGGACCGGCTTTCCGGTAAGATCGATGTCGATTTCGACACTGCCCGGCGTCTCTTCACGCTGGTCTGCGTGCTCTATTGGCGTGGATGACGGCGATGGAGCCGCACGTCGAAACGGAGGACGGAAAGCGGCCGGGCGCCATCCTCTTCATGTGCGGGCTGAATGTCATCCGCTCGCCGATGGCGGAAGCGATCGCCCGTAGCATTCTCCCCGGAAATACCTATATAAGGTCTGCCGGCGTTCGCGCCGGCGAACGCGATCCTTTTGTCGATGTCGTGCTGGAAGAAATTGGCCTGTCGCTCGGCCGCCGCCAGCCACAGACGCTGGAGGAGCTTGAGGACGATTATTTCGACCTCATCATCACGCTCTCACCGCAGGCCCATCACGCAGCACTCGAGCTGACCCGCTCCAGCGCCGTTGACGTGGTCTACTGGCCGACCATGGATCCGACGGTCGTGACCGGAACGCGCGAGCAGATATTGGACAGCTATCGAGAGGTTCGCGATCACCTCGCCGGCCTCATCGAAAGCCGGCTACTCAAGAGAAATGGCATCGCCGCGCAATCGGCGTGAAACAAAAGATAGAAAGCCCGATCTACGAGGTTCACAAATCCCCGTTGATTGTGTAGTTTCCGCGCAAATTTTGAGGCGCCCAGCGCCGCTTTACCCAACACACAGGAAGAAAACCCTTATATGCCTAAAGAAGAAGTCCTCGAATTCCCGGGCATCGTGACCGAACTTCTGCCGAATGCGACATTCCGCGTGAAGCTCGAAAACGAGCATGAGATCATTGCCCACACTGCCGGCCGCATGCGCAAGAACCGCATCCGCGTTCTCGCCGGCGACAAGGTTCTGGTCGAAATGACGCCCTACGACCTGACGAAGGGCCGCATCACCTACCGCTTCAAGTAAGCTTGGTCTGCGAAGCTCCCCGGAGTTTCCGCTCCCGCCTGCCGATGGTCGAGGTTCCATGGCGCTGAAATACAAGCTCATTCTGGCCTCGGGCTCGCCCCGCCGCGTCGATCTGCTCAATCAGGCCGGCATCGAGCCTTCGCGCCTGATGCCGATGGATATCGACGAGGCACCGAAGAAGTCGGAGCATCCGCGCTCGCTCGCTCGCCGCCTCTCGGGCGAAAAGGCGGAAGCGGCACTTGCCGCCATCAAGGGCGATATCACCTGGAAGGGCAGCTATATCCTGTCCGCCGATACGGTGGTCGCCGTCGGCCGCCGCATTCTCGGCAAGGCGGAATTTGCCGATGAGGCGTCAAACTCGCTGCACCTGCTCTCCGGCCGCAACCACGTTGTCTATACCGGCATCTGCCTGATCACGCCCGACCGCAAGGTGCGCCAGAAGATCGTCGAGACCAAAGTGCGCTTCAAGCGCCTGTCGAGCTTCGAGATCGAAAACTACATTGCCTCGGGCCAGTGGCGCGGCAAGGCCGGCGCCTACGGTATCCAGGGGCTGGCTGGCACCTTCGTGCAGAAAATGGTGGGTTCCTACACCAATGTCGTGGGACTGCCGCTTTATGAAACCATTCTGCTTTTGACCGGCGAGGGCTTCGATGTCCACAGCCGTTGGCCCGAGGGCTGATCTCCTGCTAGAGCGCCGTGCGTCCATTCGGACGCACAAAGGACGCTCTACCTTGTTGAATCTACGCATCAGGCTTTCCGAAAATCGGAACGATTTTCGGGCCGATGCTGTAGGAGGAAACCATGTCTGATGAAATGAAGACCGACGACAAGGTCAAGCCGCTGCGCAAGACGCGCCCCTGCCCGGAATGCGGCAAACCGTCGAACCGCGAACACTATCCCTTCTGTTCCAACCGCTGCCGCGAAGTGGACCTGTCGCGCTGGCTGACGGGCTCCTACGCCATCCCCGTGGCCGACGACGAGACGAAGGCGGATTATCCCGACGAGGAAAACTAGGGCAATTCCAGCAAAAATGTGCAGCGGTTTTTGCGTCCGCAATTGCGTGAAGACCAAGGAACAGAGCAGGTTTTCCACCGCGAAGCCTTTATTTTTCCTCGCAAATCGCCAAAATCCGCAGGACCGTCAAAAAACTATCATTTGATGCTTGCCATGGGCGAACAAGATGCTATAACCCCGCTCGCTTCCGGGGCGAACCAAGGCCCTGACATTCTCAAGCAGGATGTTTCCTAAGAAGCATGGCTAGCCCAGGTAGCTCAGTTGGTAGAGCAGCGGATTGAAAATCCGCGTGTCACTGGTTCGATTCCGGTCCTGGGCACCATTCAATCTCTGAAGCATTTTTGTCTAAATAAACATGGCATTGTAGAATGCGGCTGTCTGGGATAGCGCGCGCTATACACTGAACCCTACGCCATCCTCATCTCCTCTGCACAATCCCGCCTAACCTTCGGACCTTAGTCCGTTTCGGATAGGCGCATTTTTGCGCATGATCCGAAATTGGATCGCAACAATGGGGAGGAATACTGTGATCTACGAAAAGCGGAATATTACCGACAGCCCGAAAGAACGGACGCTCTTCGAGAGGGAAGCGGCCGATGCCCTCAACAAGCACTATCGGCGTCCGATCGCTATCTGGTTTTCCTGGCAGCCAGGGCAGAAGCCGAACACCATCGATCTGCGGGCCACTCCCCAGATACTAACTCAAGCTGAGGGTCGAGGTCAAAGAGGGCTTCCATGATTTGAGAAACCCTGCCAAACGAGCTGCGGGATGATGCCCATGCAATCTCCCGACCCTTTGCGTTGACGTTCGACGGCCGCTTCGGCTCTTATCGGCTGCGACGCTCCGCACCGCATCATTCAAACGGAAATGTCGTGCGGCTCTTCAACCGGTCGGAATTCCGGCGGACGAGACAAAGGCGAAGGTCCGAGGTCGAAGCTCGAGAACCAGCCTGGCGGTCCATATCTTGTTTCGTCGCTCAAATCCGGCGGCGGAAACAGTCCGGCAAACTTCGCGTAGGATATCATCACACCAAAAAACAGCGTGAGGACGAAAGCGACTTTCTTGGCTCGGGAGACATCATCTTTTTGCATTTGTTTGCCTGCTGACAACGACATCGAACCAATTGGTACGAAGATCGTGTCAGGAAATTGTCGAAACGAATATGTGATTGCAACCGGGCCTCTTAGGCGTTGCATTCCGTTGGAATGTCGCCGGAATTTTCTCTCCAATAGGTAATGGACGGAACCTCTCGCGACCATTTCCGTTTATGACCCATGGCCCGTCAAACATTCTGGAAAGGTTATCTCAAGCTCTCGCTTGTCACCGCGTCCGTTTCGCTGACGCCGGCGACGACGGAGTCGAGCAAGGTGCGGTTTCATGTATTGAACCGCGCAACGAAAAACCGCGTCGAAAGCCGCTATGTCGATAGCGTCACACACAAGCCCGTTGCGGAGAGGGATCAGATGAAAGGCTATCCGCGCGGCGAAGACGACTATGTTCTGCTCGAGGACGAGGAGATCGAAGAGGTGGGGCTGGAAAGCACGCGCACAATCGATATCGATACTTTCGTGCCGCGCGGGTCGATCGACTGGATCTGGTACGACAAGCCGCATTTCCTGGCGCCGGAGGACAAGGTCGGCATCGAGGCCTTCTGCGTGATCCGCGAGGCGATGAAAGCCAACGATGTCGTCGGCATCGCCCGGCTGGTGCTTTACCGGCGAGAGCGTGCCGTGCTCCTGGAACCGCAGGGCAAGGGCATCATTCTCTGGACGCTGCGTTATGGAGACGAGGTGCGCGAACCGGCGGCCGAACTCGATATGAAGGCCAAGGTCGATAGCGAGTTGCTGACCTTGATGAAAAAGCTGGTCAAGGAAGAGACGAAGGAATGGAGCCCTTCGATGGTACAGGATCCGGTTCAGAAGCGGCTGAAGGCGTTGATCCGCAGCAAGGAAAAGAGCCTCAAGAAGGCTGCCCCGGCTCGCAAGCCTGCACCGGTGAAATCGACGGGCAATGTCATCAACATCATGGATGCACTGAAGAAGAGCCTGGCCGCTGAAGGCGGTCGCGGGAAGTCGCGGTAATCTTAAAAAGTCCGCAGGGTTGAAAGTGAAGCCCTATCGCTTCCGCTTCTGCAATGGCTTTGCCGCCGCAAAGAACCCATCCCAAGGATCCTTGCCAAGCACATCGAGCCTCGCCGGCGTATTATCGATGGTGAAATAGGCGGGGCCGATTTCGGTGGTCAGTTCACTCCATTCCAGCGGCATGGAAACGGCCGCACCCGGGCGAGCGCGCGCGGAATAGGCGGCAACGGCGGTGTTGCCGCGGCCGTTCCGGAGATAGTCGATGAAGATCTTGCCGCTGCGCTTCGCTTTGGTTGCGGTTGCAAGATAGCGGTCGGGATCATCTTGCGACATGCTGTCTGCCAGCCATTTGGCAAAGCCCTTCACATCCGCCCAACCGGCCTTCGGCTCAAGCGGCGTCACCACATGCAGGCCTTTGCCGCCGGATGTTTTGACAAAGGCTGCAAGGCCTTCGCCTTCGATGCGCTCCTTCAATTCGTAAGCCGCCGCTATCACATTTTCCCATGGCACATCCTCGCCGGGATCGAGGTCCATGGTGATCATATCGGGCTTTTCCCAATTATCCGTCGTCGTGCCCCAGGGGTGGATTTCCAGCACGGCCGATTGCACCAGCGCCACGAGACCGTCGAAATCGGTAATGCGCAGCAGCTTCTCGCCACCCTTGTCTTTGGGGTCGGTAATTTCCTCGATATGGTCGTTCATGCCTTTCCAGGCATGTTTCTGGAAAAAGCGCTGATGGCCGGAAATCCCATCGGGCAGGCGCAGGAGGGCAAGCGGCCGGTTGACGACATAGGGCGCTATGAGGTGCCAGACCTGCGCATAGTAATTGGCGAGGCCTTCCTTGGTGACGCCCTCATCCGGCCAGTAGATGCGGTCGGGATGAGTGAGCTGCACGGTCGATTTCGGCAGGTTTTTCGCGGTCGTCTTTTCCATCTCGCGCACAACGTCCTTTACCGGCTTGTCCTCCCGCAATCCGCGGAAGGCCGCGTGGCGCAGAATACCATCCGCCGACCATGCGCGGAACTCCACTTCGGCAACGAGCTGCGGCTTGACGTAATGCAACCCGCGCCGCTCCTCGGCGGTCAGCTTGTCGTCGAAGGAATTCTGCTCCATCTCCATCGCCGAGAGCCGCTCGTAAAGCATCTGCCCCGTCGCGACCGTGTAACCGGTGCCGACACGGCCGACATACTTCAGCGCGCCATCCTCGTAATAACCCATGGCGAGTGAGCCGATGGCATTCTTCATCGCGGTCGAGGGCACATAGCCGCCGATGACGAATTCCTGCCGCTGCGAGCATTTCGACTTGATCCATTCACCGTTGCGGCCGGAAATATATTTGCTGTCGCGCGGCTTGGAGACGACGCCTTCGAGGCTGAGCCGGCAGGCGTGATCCAGCACCAGCCCGCCGTTCTCGTTGAAATGCGTGCTGTAACGCAGCTTGCCACTATCTTTGGGAACCACGGTCTCCAGCAGATGTTTGCGTTCGAGGAGGCTTACGTCGAGCAGGGTATATCCGTCGAGATAGAGCAGGTCGAAAGCATAGAAGACGAAGCGGTCGTAACGACCTTCGCTGAGGTCGTGCTGCAGGGCAGAGAAGTCCGACGCGCCGTTATCGCGTTCGACGACGAGTTCGCCATCGATGACGGCCGTTTCGGCCGGCAAAGATGCAAAGGCATCGACAAGGTCCTTGCCGAATTTCTCCGTCCAGTCGAGACCGCCGCGTGTGAGCATCGTCACCCGCCCATTCTCGATCTTCACCTGTAGCCGGTAACCGTCGAACTTGATCTCGTGGATCCAGCCCTCACCGGCCGGTGGCTTGGGCTTCAGCTTGGCGAGCGCCATCTCGATGAAGTCGGGCATATCAGCTTTTTTTGCGCTCTTCGGCCAATCCCGCTCTTGCGAGGCAGGGGACTTTGCCCTTCTCGCCGGCGCCTTGGCCTTTGCGGCAACGGCCTTGCCACCCTCCGGTCTGGAGTGCCACGTGGCGTTGGGATTCTTCGCCACCTCTTCGAGTTGCCGACCGGTTTTGGCGGATTCGGGGCGCTCTTCGAGGATATCGGCTTCACCCTCACGGCGGGCTTCCTCGTCGTCGCCCTTGATGAGCAGCCAGTTCTCGCGCTTCTCATCGGGTTTTCCATGCATGCGCACCAGATGCCAGCGCCCCTTCAGCTTGTCGCCGTCGAGTTCGAATTCCATGTGCCCCTTGCGATAGGCCTTATGGGGATTGCCTGTTGGAGTCCAGCTGCCGCGATCCCAGACGATGACCGTGCCGCCGCCATACTGGCCCTTTGGAATGATGCCTTCGAAATCGCCATAGGAGAGAGGATGATCCTCGACATGGACGGCAAGGCGCTTATCTTCAGGGTTGAGGCTCGGTCCCTTGGTGACGGCCCAGCTTTTCAGCACGCCGTCCATCTCTAGCCGAAAATCATAGTGTAGCCGCGTGGCGTCGTGCTTCTGGATAACGAAGCTGTTGCCCTTCGTGCGGCCTTGCCTGCCGCGTGGCTCCGGCGTGATCTTGAAATCGCGTTTGGTCTGATAGGTCTCGAGCGCCATGATCAGCTCGCCTTTCTGCTGCTTCTATCAGAGGTTTTGCGTGCGGCAGGCTTCTTCGCCGGCGCCTTGCCGCCCATTTTCGCACTTTGGCGCAGCGCCTCCATGAGATCGACGACCTTGCGTTCCGGCTCGCGCTTGCGTTTCGGCGGCGCGCGCCCTTCGATCTTGGCTTTTACCAGCTCGACGAGCGCGGCCTCGTAGCGGTCGTGGTATTCACTCGGGTCGAAACGGCCCTCTTTGGTGCCGATGATATGGCCGGCGAGGTCCAGCATCTCCTTGTCGAACTTGATATCGGGAATGTCCTTGAAGACGGAGCTTGCTGAGCGCACTTCATAGTCGAAGTTCAGCATGGTCGCGATGATATGGTCGTCATGCGCGCGGACGAGCAGCGTGCGGTTGCGGCGGAAGAGCACGGCTTCGGCAAGGGCTGCCACCTTGCCGTCAAGCATGCCTCTGGCAATCAATGCGAGGGCTTCCGCGTCATGTTCGTCGACTGGTGCCAGATAGTAGGGGCGGTCGAAATAGAGCTTGTCGATCCCATCGAAGGGAATGAATCCCTTCACGTCAAGCACCTTGTCGCTTTCGGGCATGATCTCCGAGATCTCATCACCTTCGATGAGGATGTAGTCGCCGCTCTCCATCCGATAGCCTTTGACCTGGTCGTCGCGCTCCACCGGCTTGCCGGTTTCGCTGTCGACGAACTGCCGCTCGACGCGGTGCCCAGTCCTGCGGTTGACGATGTTGAAAGAGAGGCGGTCGGAAGAGGAAACAGCCGTATAAAGGCCGACGGCGCAAGCAAGGTCGCCGACCTTCAGATGGCCCTTCCAGCTTGCGCGTCCCGCCATCGCCTCCTCCGTTTAGAGCCTGCTATTGCTTTTGTCGGTTTCGATCTGCTGGAATTTCCAGCCGCTTCCATCCGGCGCCGGATAGGCGAGCAGCGCATCGCCCTTGCCGATCTTCTGGCGCGCGGCTGCGTTTCTTGCGCGATCCATCGCCTGCTCCGCCGTGGCATAGGGTTCAGACAATGTGTTGCCGAGCTTGTAGGCCCAGCCATTGTCATGCGGAACGATCTGATAGGTGATGTCGGCCATGTGCTTTCCTCCTTGTCAGCCGTTCTGGTCATTTATTGCCGGGACGAGTTGCTGCGCCGCTCGTCAAGCGCGATGATCTTTTCAAGCGATGCGATATCCTCGCTGGTGACGACAGGAACCGGATCGGCGGCGATCGCTTCCAATACTTCCTTGGATACCGCACCATTGCGGATTGCCCATTCCAGCGTCTCACGTGTCTCCCGCTCGGCCTTGAGCTGGGCATAGAGCGCGACAATCAGGCGGTCACGCGCATCCATACTGCTGTGTTTGCGGTCGATCTTGCGGATGCCAGGCATGGGAAAGTCCTGCCTCCTCATGAGGTTTTTCAGGTGAAAAAACCGCTGAACAGTGGAAAGGTTCCGCTGAGCGGTGCAACGAAAATCAAAATCGCCGCATTGCGGGTTTGCGGCCAAGACACTATCTGAAAGCTCTATTCAATAGAGGATTTCAAAATGGCCGATCTCAAGGCGCGTCCCCGTCCCACAGGTGCAAATGCCGTTCTTGGTCGTACCGGTTTCCCGCATGTCACGTCGGTCACCGGCGGTGAGATCGATATCGTCACCGGCCCATCACAGCCGGGCTTCAACCCGCTCGACCTGCTCTATTCCTCGCTTTCGGCCTGTCTCGTGCTGAGTGCCCGCATGGCGGCAAGCCAGCTCGGCATCCTCGACAAGATCACCGAGATCACCGCTGATGTGACCGGCGAAAAGGCGGTGGAAGGGCTGTCGCGCGTCGCCAAGTTCAACATCGCCTTTTCTATCAAAGGCGATATCGACGAGGAAACGCTCAGCAAGATCGCACATATGGCCGAAGACGAGATCTGCACCGTCAGCAACACCATCAGAGGCACTCCGGAATTCGCAACCACGATCTCCGGCTGATCGGGTCGCTGCAGGTTTCTGCATGAAAAATATAGACAATAGGACCGGAGCATTGCATGGCCTTCGCGCTCCACCTATGCTCCGGCATCAATTGAAATGACGCCGGCTGAGATGCAGTTCCAGACAGAACCTTCGACTGAACAGAAATCCCAGCGGCCGCTCGTCGCCATCATCGGCGGCGGCGTTTCCGGGGCGGGCGTCGCCTATCATTTGCTGAAACTTGCCGGCAACGATGCACCCGATATCGTGGTCTTCGAGCCGCGCCCTATGCTGGGCCGCGGCCTTGCCTATGACACCGCCGATCCGGCGCACCGCATCAATGTGCCGGCCGCCAAGATGAGCCTGCAGCCGGATGATCTGGAAGAGTTCCAGCGCTGGATCGAGGCGAACAATGCCGTGCGCGACGATCCCGAAGCTGCGCGCGAGAACGGCCAGCTTTTCCCGCGCCGGCGCGTGTTCGGCGATTATGTCGGTGCACTTCTGAAGCCCTTCCTGAAGTCGGGTGCCATCACTCATCGCCGCGCCACAGTGACGGCCATCCGCCGCCAGCGCGATAGCTGGGTGATCCTCGACGATAAGGGCGGGCGCACTGAGACCGATATTGTCGCCATCGCCACCAGCCATCCGCCGCCGGTGGCGCCGGGCAGGCTGGCGGCTATTCTTGGCGATCATCCTCGTTTCGTTGCCGATACCACGAAACCAGGTTCCCTTGAGGTCGTGCGGCCGCAGGACAGAGTTCTCGTCATCGGCAACGGGCTGACGGCGGCAGACGTGATCGCCTCGCTTGCGCGAAACGGCCATGAAGGTCCTGTTGTGGCGATTTCTCGCCGCGGCCTGCGCTCTCGCGGCCATGCCGAGGCTCCGCAGGAACCCTTCGGCGATTTCATCGCCGATCCCGCATCCTCGGCAGTCGCGCTGTTGCGCAAGATCCGGCTGACCATTCGCCAGGCAGCCGGACAGGGCTTGAGCTGGCATACCGTCATCGATCAGGTGCGCTCCCAGGGACACGATCTCTGGCGCGCTTTGCCGGTCGCCGAGCGGCGGCGCATCGTCCGGCATCTCAGGTCCTACTGGGATGTTCACCGTTTCCGCATCGCCCCGCAGGTGGAGGCGGTGCTCGATTCAGCAATCGAAGCCGGCCGGCTGGAAGTGCTTGCGGCATCCGTCGCCGATGCCAAGGTCGAGGGTGAAACGATCCGCGTAACCCTGCAGCCGCGGCATGCCCGCGAAAGATTGGAACGAACGTTCGATGCCGTCATCGTCACGACCGGCCCCGCACATGGTGGCATTTTGCAGACGCAGCCCTGGCTCGGTGAACTCGAGCGTGAAGGCTATCTCGTTCTCGATCCGACCGGTCTCGGACTTGCTTGCTCCGAGCGTTCCGAAGCGCTCGGGGCGGATGGTCAGGTAATCCCCTCGTTGCTCATTTCCGGTCCGCTTGCGCGTGGAACCTTCGGTGAATTGATGGGATTGCCGCAGATCACCGAACATACGGTCCTCGTTGCCCGCGAGATCACAGACAAGCTGCAGGCCGCGGCCGCGGGATAATTGGCGACCTATTTCTGATCGATCTGTCGTTCTCTGACTGTCTTCGAGGCGCGACTCCTGATAGTCGCTGCGTCAATCGCGGCTGAGATCGGCCGCGCAGAAAGCATCGAGATCATGTCGCAGGCCGCTTCCTCCGTTTCCGAAACTCCATCTTCCAGCCGTCTCCCGCTGGCCGCCCTTATTGTCGGCGGCGCGGCGATCGGCGGATCGCCGATCTTCGTGCGGCTTTCCGAGGTCGGGCCAATGGCAACGGCCTTCTGGCGTGTGGCGCTGGCGCTGATCCCGATCTTCATCTTCTCGCTTCTGCGCAAGGATACCGGCCCGAAGCCGAAAAGCCTCGCCGATTATGGTATGCTGATCCTGCCGGGCGCCGTGCTGGCGCTTGATCTGTCGGCCTGGCATCTGTCGATCACCATGACCTCGGTTGCCAATGCGACGCTGCTCGCAAACCTTGCGCCGGTCTTCGTGACCGCCATCGGCTTTCTGTTCTTCGGCACAAAAGTTACCCGCGTCTTCGTGCTCGGCCTCATCCTGGCATTGGCCGGCGTGGTCGTGCTGAAGGGCGGGCCTGCTGCCTTTGGAAATGGCGACCTGCGCGGTGATGGCGTCGCCATGATCGCCGCCTTCTTCTATGCCTGCTACATCCTGGCGATCGGCGCGCTGCGCAGTCGTTTCGATACGATCCGTATCATGCTGTGGAGCACAGCCTCTGCCGCAGTCGGCGTCTTCCCGCTTGCGTTCTTCTTCGAAGGCCACATGCTGCCGGTAAGCCTTTACGGCTGGTCGGTGGTCTTCGGCCTTGCCTTCGTCAGCCATGCCGGCGGGCAAGTGGCGATCGCCTATGCGCTTGCCTATCTGCCGGCAGCCTTCTCTTCGCTGACGCTGCTTCTCCAGCCGGTCGTGGCGGCCATCCTCGCCTGGGCACTGCTCAACGAATCGATCACGGCAATGCAGGCCTTGGGCGGCCTGATCGTTCTTGCCGGTATCACGGTCGCAAGGCGTGGATAATCCCGTTTAAAGGAAGCTTGACCATTGGCTGATAGATCTGTCCCGGAGTTTGGGCAGGATCGGCCATGGCGAACCTTGATCAGGTATTTTCAGCTGAAGTTCACAAGGCGGAAAAGCCGCAGGAAGTCGCTGCGCGGCAGGCTTCGACTGCGCCCTTGCTGGCTTTCATGGCTCTTGCCGCCATCCTTGTCGCTCTCTTCAAATTTCCGCCACTCCTCGATTATGCAAACCACTATGCCCGCATGTGGCTGCTTGCCGGCGGCATAAAGGAAGCACCCTTCCCCGAAATCTACGCGATCGAGTGGAACCGCACTTTCACCAATGTCGGCATTGATCTGCTCGCCCGCTTCATCGGTCCCGTCATCGGCGTCTCGCTGCTCGCCCGCATCCTGCTGTTCCTGGCGATTGTCCTGCCGCCGCTCGGTGCCTTCGTGCTGCATCGACGCCTGTTCGGCGGCAGCTACTATTGGCAGATCGGCATGCTGTACTTCGCTTGGTGCGCTACGCTGATCGGCGGTTTCATCAATTTCCAGATCGGCCTCGGCTTTGCATTGCTGTTTTCAACGGTGGATTACCGACTGGAGTCCGGTTCTGCGGTCAGGCTCTTCTTATGGCGGGTGGCCGTGTCGCTGCTCCTCACCGTCGTCCATATATTCTCCGTAGGTTTCTTCCTGGCGATCGTCTGTGGGTTGGAATTTTCCTGGCGCTTTGATGTCCTCAAATCTCGTTCGGCGGTCCTGCACCTTGCCGGCAGGCTCGCGGCGGCAATGATCGCCTGCCTGCTGCCGCCGGTCGCGCTGGCGCTGAACGCTGCCGATCTTCCGGGAAGTCAGGTTGGCGATATCCTGGCGGTCTGGAACGACAGCCCAGTGCTGCTGGTTTCCAATCTGCTCTCCGCCATCTGGACATATGCTGCATTTGTCGACGCGATTTTCCTCGTGCCGATCCTGCTGATCTGTAGCAGGGCGCTTGCGGGCAAAAACCTGCGCGTCCACGCGGGCCTTGTCGTCACCGCGGCAGGCCTTCTTGTCCTATCCATCCTTTCGCCACGGCATGCCTTTGGCACCGGTTGGATAAGCTGGCGCTTTCCCATCATGGCCGCCCTTGTCGGCATGGTGATGATCTGCCCCTTTCAAAAGGTCGGTCGGCGTCAGGCTATCATCCTGTTCCTCGCATTGAATGTCGCAGTCTTTGGCCGAACCGTCTGGATCGGTTTCAACTGGTGGCGGGGGCAGGCCGATGTTGCGAGCGTCGAGAAGGTGCTTGAAGCTGTTCCCTCGGGAGCTGCGATCCTGCCGTTGCAGCACGATCCGGCCTTTGCCGAGATAAAACTCGATCAGCGGCATTACGCATTCACCGAGGATACGTTCCGGCATCTGCCGACATTGGCGGTTCCACTGGCGCATGCTTTCGTTCCGACGCTCTTCAGTGCGCAGGGCAAGCAGCCTCTTGCCGTCCTTCCATCCTGGTCAGATCGCTCCGTACCGGAAGGAAATCTCTTTTCAACCGGCGTTCTGTCCTGTCCAGGTCTGATGGCGGAGGCCGCCAGCTTCACTCCCTACCTTGTCGATTGGCGCCGCAAGTTCGATTTCATCCTGGTCGTCAACGCCGACGTCGTCGATCAGTATGTCGGCGACGTCATGCCGGCGGGTGCCCATCTCCTGAAAGACGCCGGTTTTGCAAGGCTTTACGGGATCGATCGCAACACGCCGCCGGCACTGGATGCCGTTCCGGCATCATGCCCAGATAGCTTCCACTGGTAGCCTATTGGATTCCCTGCAGTTTGTTTTCCTGCAGCAGCCATTTTTGAATGATCGGCACGTCGGCATCGCCGAGATCGTGACCGCCGGGGATGACGTCGGAATCGACGGTCGCACCCGATGTCTTCAGGCGCTCTTCCAGCTCGCTCGCATATTTGCCATAGGCATCCATCTTGCCGCTGATGACAAGCAGGTCCGTGCCCTTCAAGTCGGCATGCGGATAGGCGCTGAGCACCGGCATGGAGCGCAGAAGCACAGCCTTGTGCACCAGGTTCGGGTGCAGGTAGAGAAGCGAATTCAGAAGGTTAGCGCCATTTGAGTAGCCGACATAAACGATCTTCTTCGGATCGAGACCATAAGATTTTACCGCACCTTCGATGAAAGCGGCGAAGGCTTCGGCTTCGTTCTTGATGTCGTCCTGGTCGAAGGCGAAAGGCGTGATGCGCTTGTACCAGCGCGGGAAGCCTTCCTCGGTCGCGCGCCCACGCACGCCGAGAAGGGTGGCGCGTGGCGCGACCTTGTTCAGCAGCGGCATCAGCGTCGTCTCGTTGCCGCCGGAGCCATGCAGCAGCACGAAGACGCTGCCGTCGGGATCGGGCGGCGTATAGAAACGATGGACGAAAGGCAGGTCGCGATAATTGATACGCGGCTGGCCGGGCATGGAAAACTGCGGCAGCACGACCTTCAGGTCGCTAAGATTGGTGATCGAATCCTTCGGCGGAATGAAGAGCTTGGTCCCGAGTGTGGCTTTCGGCTCATCCACCATCATGCCCGGCTGGTTGGTGGCAAGCTCTATCAGCGTGCCGCCGGGCTCGCGGGCATAGAGCGAGCGGAAGTATTTGCGATCGTGCAGATTGGTCGCCGATGCATTTTCCTTTCCGAGCGCCTTGTGGACGGCAAGCACGGCTGCGTCGTCATCTGCGCGAAAAGCCACATGATCGACGGTGCCGGTACCCGGCGCGCCGGACCAGAAGCCACGCGCGTCGCGCACGTCGATGATATCGCCCGACTGCGAGACGAGGCGGTCGATCGTGCCGCGATTTGCCTGGAACCTGTAGCCGAAATGGCTTTCGATGAAATGGCGGCTCTCGTTCGGCTTTTCGGTCAGCATGGTCGCACCGCGCACGCGCTGCACGGCATGCTCGATCGGCACATCGCCGCCATTCCAGACGGCCGGCGACTTCAGATCCTTGGCGCCGGCAAGCTTGACGATGACATTGTCGGGGTCCTTCAACCGCAGCACCGGCTCGCCGAATTCATCCGCGGGGCCTTCCGAGCGGAAGCCGAAGCGCATGGCACGCGTCAGCCAATAACCGATACTGGTCGGATCGATCGCCAGCGACATCTCGTTGATCTGGCCGTAGCCAGCGCGGCCGGGCGCACCGTCCTCCCAGACGAGGAAGGTGACGAGCGAGCCCGGAGTGCCCTCGGCATCGCCATAGAAGAGATGAAGCTGTGTGGCGTCCTCGAAACCGGCCGTCTGTTTGACGAGCCGCATGCCGAGGAATCCGGCGTAGAAATCCACATTCGCCTGCACCTTGCGGGTGATCAGCGTGATATGGTGTATGCCTGAAGCCATGGATGAAAGCCCGAATTGAAAAGGCGAGGCCAGAAGCGCGAGTATGAGGGTCGTTGCTAGCGTCATACCGTTGCCAATGACCTTTTCTCTAATTTTGTTCCGCAAAAAGTACAAGTGCGTCACCACGCGGCAGGAGCTCCAGCGTGTCGACTTCCTCCAATGCTTCTTCGAGTTGTTGCAGCGTCGGCGGCTTGATCATATAGGCGAGCGCGCCGAGGTCTTTTGCCCGTTGCATGTCGCTTTCGTCACTCGACGTGCTGAGCACACAGACCGGAATCCGGTTCAGCCGGTGATCGGCTGAGAGCGCGTTCAGCACCTCGAAACCATCCATGATCGGCATGTTGATGTCGAGCAGCATCAAGTCGATCTGCGGCTCGTCCGGAACGCCGGCGCGCTGCTCCAGAAGCCGCATCGCCTCGCGGCCGTTGGTCGCCACATGCAGGTTGAAGTTCACCTTCTCGCGCCGCATCAACTTGATTTTCAGAAGCTGGATATCGGCCGGGCTGTCTTCCACCAGCAGCACTTCGGCGAGCCTGCCGCGGCTTTCGTTCGTATGGTCGGATGCTTTTGCCGCCTGTGGCTGTTCGCTGGTGACCGGCTGATCGCCTGATATCTTCGCGAGCGGTACTTCGAGCAGGAAGGTCGCACCCCTGCCGGTCTTCGCCTCGCACCAGATCGATCCGCCATGCAGCTGCGCGATGCGACGGCATATGGCAAGGCCGAGCCCTGTGCCTTCGATGCCGCGGCCGACGAGGCGCTTGAAGGGTTGGAAGATCAGTTCACGATGATTAGGGTCGATGCCCGGCCCGTTGTCACCCACCGTCAGGCGGCATATCCCCCTGTCTGCTATGGCCGAAACGCGCACTTCCGGAACGATATCCTCGCAATAGCGGATCGCATTGGAAACGAGGTTCTGTAAAAGCTGGATCAGCAGCGTCGCGTCGCCCATCACCTCCGGCAGCCGACCGCGGATGATGATCGCCTGCCGGCTTTCGATCTGCTGATGCAGATTGTGCTCCACCTGATCGAGCACGGCCGACAGCGAAACCGGCTTGAGCTCGAGCTCGCTCGAAACCTCCAGCTTCGTGAAGCCCGAGACCTTGACGATCAGGTCTTCCATGTGATCGGCGGCGCTGAGGATATAATCGAGAAGCTCACGGTCCTCGGTCGGCAGCTCGGCCGAGCCGTGCAGGATGCGGCTGAAGGATTTGATCGTTCGCAGCGGCTCTTTGAGATCGTGCGCCATGGCACGGGTGAAGATTTCGAGCGATTGCCGCTTCTGTTCAAGTTTTGCTTCCAGCGCGCCATGCATCATGGCGTTCTGGATGCAGCGATGCAGCGTCTCGGGCGATAGCGCATCCTTGGTGAGATAGTCGCGCGCACCGCTCTTCATCACTTCGACGGCAACGGTCTCGTTGCCTTGGCCGGTCAGCATCACCACATTGGCGGCCGCATCTTGGGCGAGGATTTCCGAGAGCACGCCAAGGCCGTCGCGGCCGGGAAGCGAATAGTCGAGCAAGATACAGTGAGGGTGCCTCTGGCTGTTGAGGGCGAGGCCCTCGTCACCGCTCTCGGCCTCGATCACGGAATAGCTCGTGCCGGAGACGCGCGCCAGCATGCGGCGATAGACTTCCCGGTCGTCTATGTTGTCATCGATGATGAGAACGCAGCAGTCTTCCGCCAAACGTCAGTCCTCTAGGGGCAGGATTGCGATTTCGAACCAGTATTCCTTGAGTCGCTGGATAGCGGCGAACAGTCCGTCGAGATCGACCGGTTTCTGTACATAAGTGTTGGCGCCCAGCGCATAGCAGCCCTCGATGTCTCGCTCGTCGTCCGATGTCGTGAGGATCACGACCGGGATCTTCCGCCAATGCGCATTGGACTTGATCGCCTCAAGCGTCTTGCGCCCGTCGAGACCCGGCATATTGAGATCGAGCAGAATGAGGCCGGGCTTCGGCGCCATGGTGGCGAGCACGTCGAGCGCTTCCTGACCGGAGGCGGCCCAGCGGATGGGGTTGCGCAGATTGGTGCGCTTGAAGGCGCGCATCGTTGCTTCGAAATCGTCTTCGCTGTCCTCGACGATGAGGATCGGTTGCGTGTCACGCTGCAGCATTCTGACCCTCGCGCTTCCTTCCCAAGGTAAAGTAAAATGTCGTGCCGATGCCGACGTCCGACTCCAGCCATATCTCACCATTGTGACGCCCAATGATCTTGCGCACGAAGGTGAGCCCCGCGCCGGTGCCGTCCTCGGAATCCTGCGATTTTTCAAGCCGTTTGAAAATGCGGAAAATATCCTCGTGGAATTCTTGGGGTATGCCCTTGCCGTTGTCCTTCACGTAGAAGACGTTGCGGGCCGCCGTTCCGTCCTTGCCGACATAGCGTTCCAGATAGCCGACGCTGACGAGCGGCACGGGTTTGTCATTGTATTTGATGGCATTGGTGACGAGGTTGCGGAATACCTCGGTTAGCCGCGGGGCATCGCAGACGACCTCTGGCAGCATCCCGTCGATGACGACCTTCGCATGCCGCTCCTCCAGAAAAAGCTCCATGGTGGCGACGACGTCGCGGATGATCGAACCGATATCGGTTCTTTTGACCGCAAGCTGCTGGCGACCGATGCGCGAGAAATAGAGAAGATCGTTGACAAGCTTTTCCATGCGCTGACTGAGCCGGACGAGCCGATTGAGCCGGCGCACGCCGTCTTCATCGAGCTTCTCCTCATAATCTTCCAGCAGGAAACGCGAATGATTGTGCAGGCCGCGCAGCGGTTCCTTGAGGTCATGCGAGGCGATATAGGCGAACTCATCGAGATCGTGGTTGGAGCGTTCGAGATCGGCCGTATAGGCCTCGAGCTGCGCAAGCGTCGTCTTCATCCGCTCTTCTTGCCGCATGCGCTCGCTGATATCGCGCACGATGCCGACGAAGGTCCTTCCCGGGTCGCTGCCGACAGCGCTGACCGAGAGGTCGATTGGGAAGACCACGCCGTTCTTGCGCCGACCGGAGACCATGCGCGTCGTGCCGATGATGCGTTCCTCGCCTGTGCGCCGGTAATTGCCAAGATAGGCGTCATGTTCGGAATGATAGGGTTCCGGCATCAGCATCTTGATGTTGTTGCCGATCACTTCCTGCGGTGTGTAGCCGAACATGGTCTCGGCGGCTGGATTGAAGCTCATGATCCGCCCCACCTCGTCGATGGCGATCACCGCGTCAGGCGTATTGCGCACCAGCGCGCTGAAGCGGATGCGCTCGGTTTCCAGATGCTGGTTGTTGCGCATGAAATAGAAGACGAAAATGGCAATCAGCCAGAGCGTCGCTGCCGTGATCGAGCGATTGGTGGCTTCCCGCCAGTATTCGTTCTCGGCATGGTTGACGGCGAAAAAGCCGAGCAGAATCAGGACAGTGCAGACGAAGGCGAATAACATCGGCGCGTTGCGATTACCGAACCAGAGCGCCGTCAGCACAAGCGGGACATAGAGAATACCGTTTGCCACGCCAAGCGGTGTGTAGAGATCGACGATGAGGCCGGTAAAACAGATTGATGCCGGTATCCAGAGGGGGATCTCTGCCCTGCTGGTTGGCGACATCCACCAGGATCTGGCGAGAAGCCCGCAACCGAAAGCCACCAGACCGATAGCCGTAGGCAAAGCCATCGCGGCATAGGGACCCCAGCGATATCCCTGTTCGGCATCGGTGACGTATCCGGCAAGCGCGATCATGCCGAGCGTGATCGCGATATAGCTGGTGAGTTCCTGTACGAGCTGGCCGCGCCGCTCCTTCCCATAGAGCGCGAAGAGAATGGAAAGATTTGATATCAGGAAGATCAGCGCCGTGTTCGGCCCCATGCCGCCGCCGATCTGTTCGACAAAGGTTGGAGAGATGAAAAACTGCGTCAGGAACACATCGACATTATGTATCGTGCGGCCGAGCGTGATGATCTCTGTCAGGCGCACCGCGGAAAGCAGGGCGGCAAGGCCGCAAGCAAGGACGGGCACGATGCGGTTAGGCCTGCCTGTTTCCATCGACGTGGCAAGCCCGATACCCGACAGCACGAAGCAGACGGCGGTATTGAATGCCATGGACGGAAAGCCGGGCACGATCGAGATGATGATTTCGACCTCCAGCAGCCACCCGGTCAGCGCCGTCAGACCGAGCAGGACCAGCAGGTAGCCGATGACGAGCGCGACCATGCGGTAGCGACCGCTTTCCGCCCCGTCTCGTCCTGATGTAGCAGCATCCCGCACCTGCATCACCTCTCCGCCACGTCCTTGTTGGCGAGTCATCTTTTCCGAAATCGCCGAATACTCAATAGGCAGATTGTTGCGCAAAACATGCTTTTTCGACAGTAAATCCCTAAAGGTCGATATCGAATTTTAGTGAAGTGGCGTTAATGTCTCAGTGAAGGACAGTGCAGAACATCAGAAACAATATCCGAATTGTGGTGCCAGATGCCAACCTTGTTTTACGTCGACGATAGCAGGGATGATCTCTTCTATCTCGACTATATCCGAAAGAAACAACAGGTAGATGTTGATCTATTCTGTTTTCCTACCGCACAGGCTGCATTCGAGGCGCTTGAGGAGCGTCTGGAAAGTGGCGAAGGCGTGCCGGATATACTGATCGCCGATCTCTACATGCCTCTCGACAGCGGAAGCGGGCTGATCGCGCGGCTGCGACAGGATGATCGCTTTTCCGCCATGCAGCTCGGCGTGTGCAGCGGTTCGGATGCGGTGGAGGACCGAGAACGGGCACTTGCCGCCGGTGCCGATTTCTACCTTGAGAAGCCGCTGGACTTTGCCAGGATCACCAGCAATAGGTGATTGCAGAAAGCGCGACATATATGCACGCAAAAAGTGCATAACGCCTGCAGAATGCACAATTGACAAGCCTGGCAGTGCATTTCAAACTGCAGCCGAAGAGAAGAAAACCAAAAAGCACTGAGAGAGCCGCCCGATCCCTGTTCGCCGCCACGAACGTCAGCCAACCCCTTAGCTGATGGCCCGACCGGCTCTCCCGCGCTTACTTCTGGCACTGTCTTCCGCATCCATGGATGTTGAATACGGAGAGATTGGGATACCTAGGTAAGAGCTACTATCGAGTAAACTGTCCTACGCATCACCTGTAGTTGAGATGTCTCCGCCTGCGATATCGAAAGTCCCCATTTCGTTATCGATCATCAACCATCTCGCAATTTTTGTAGCTGTTCGCGTTTAAGACGTATATCCCAAGATTTCGGGATCGTCGGAATGAGAATTGGGGAGGAGGAAGGGTGGGAATGACCAGTGCTGCCGCAGTTCCCTTTCATGCCGGTCCGGAACTTAGCCGGGCTATCAATCGCACGGATTTTTTTCGCCTGCTGAAGGCGGCCGCACAGCACTACAATTTCGACAATTTTACTCTGGCGCGCATTTCGGAGGCTGCAACTCCTTTCGGCGAACGCGATGTCGTCATCACCAATGTCGTCGAACGGCGCATGAGCCTCTTTGTCAAGACTCTCAAGGAAGCGCTGGGAACCGCCAAGGCGCGGACGGCGCAGTTTTTGACGACGCCAGTGCATGGAAAAAGTGCGACGATAGAAGGCTACCCGTCTGATCTCGTCTTTAATGAATTCAGCGGCAACACATTCCTTTTCATTCCACTGTTTACGCCGGAAGGACGTCGCTACTGCCTGGTGCTCGCCGGCCAGCGTCAGGAGCCGGACCAGGGCGAGGTGGCGGATATTCTGCTCGATGCCATGCGCATCTTCGACAAGCTGTATGAGGAAATCCTGACGCAGGAAATATCCGGTCGGCTCACGCAGCGCGAAACCGAAATCGTCAAGTGGACGAGCGAAGGCAAGACCTCTGCAGAGATCGCCATCATCCTCGGCCTTTCGGAACACACGGTCAATTCCCATATCACGGCCGCAGTCCGGAAACTCGATGCCGTCAACCGCGTTCATATGGTGGCGATTGCGTTGCGGAACGGTCTGGTTTCGTGAGCTGGTTTCATTTCGGGGAAAGCTGAAACGATGAGTGCGGAAGCAACGCGCAGGAATGCCGTAAAGGTATTATTCGTCGATGACGAGTTTATCGAATTCCGTTCGCTCAAAAAGAAGATCGCCGATCTCTCCGAACCGCGTGTCGATGTCGAATATTCTCAATCGATTGGCGATGCGCTGGACAAGATAAAGGCCGCTCGATTCGATCTCATCCTTCTCGACAACCGCCTGTTGCCGAATGCTGATTTTCGCGAGACCGTGCCTGAACTTCGGGGCATCGGCTATACGGGCCCGATCGGTGTCGTCTCGACCGATATATCGGGTAACTATTTCCAGGAATTCCCCGATTACGGCGTCGATTTCCGCATCGGCAAAGATGAGATCGACGTCCAGACGCTACAGCACATCATCCGGGAGTACGTGACCTATGATGTCCCGGATTTCTGGAAAGATGATTACAGCATCTGACCGGAAAGCCTGATGCTTGGCCTCCAAGAGTTAGAGCGCCGTGCGTCCGAATGAACGCACGGCGCCCTAAGCCGGCAGGCGGATCGCAAAGCGGCTGCCGCTCTCATCGGAATGGTCGAGCCTGATATCACCGCCGAACGCGCCGAGCAGGTCCCTCGTGGTCGTCAGGCCAAGCCCCGGTCCGGGCACGCTGCCTGCTTTCGGCAACTTCCAGAAGGCATCGAAGATCTTCTCCCGATAGGCAGGTTCGATGCCGCAGCCGTTGTCGGCAACGATGACGCGCCAATCCGCACCTTCCCGTGCGGCCGTCACGGTGACATGCGGCGCTGCGGCGCCATGATATGTCAGCGCATTGGAGAAGAGGTGCCTCAGAACAATGGTCAGAAGTGCTGCATCGCTGCGGATGAGAGGTAGATTGTCCGCATCAAGTGTCGCGCCGCTCACCGGAAATTCCTCCAGCGACTGCTTCCACGCCTCTTGCGCAACGTCGGTGAGGCGCACGTCGCTGATGGTGATCTGCGGTGTCGTTCCCGCAAGGCTCATCAATGCCTTGGTCAGCCGCTGCGCCGTCTGGGCCTTGTCCATGATCATCCTGAGGCTCTGCAACTGTTCGCTGTCGAGCGTCGGCTCCAGATCGTCGAGCAGCATTTCCGCATACATGGCGATATGGCGGAGCGGCGATTGCAGGTCGTGCGAGGCGGTCGCAAGGAAGCGTTTGATGCGCTCCTCCTGATCGCCAGTGGAACCGGTTGCCGGCTTTTTCGCCGTCGGGTTGGAAGACATTTGGCGGTGCTCCCGATCTCTTTGAACCGAACATAGAAAGAGGGCGCCGGCTGTGCAACCGGCGCCCTCTCCAAGTCCACCTTAAATATTGGCGGTTTAGCCTGCCGTTTTGCGCGGCTGGCCTGCATCCGGCGGAATGATTTCCACGGCTGCATCGTTCGAAGCTGCCACTGCCTTGGCATGGCGGCGGCGCCAGTCGCCGAGGAAGAGCAGGATCGGCGCTGCGATGAAGACCGACGATGCAGCGGCGACGAGAATGCCGAAAGCCATCGGTACAGCGAAGCTTTCCACCGCACTGCCGCCCCAGATTGCCATCGGCAGGAGCGAGAGGAAGGCTGTCGCATTGGTGTAGAGGCTTCGGGCCAACGTCTCGTTGATCGACTTGTCGATGATCTCGCGCAGCGGCATCGACTTGTAGAGGCGCATGTTTTCACGCATGCGGTCGTAGACGACGACCTTGTCGTTCACCGAGTAGCCGACGAGCGTCAGGATGGCGGCGATAGCCGTTAGGTTGAAGTCGAGACCCGTCAGCGCGAAGAAGCCGATCACCTTCGTCACGTCGAGCACGAGCGTGACGATGGCGCCGACCGCGAAAGGCCATTCGAAGCGGTACCAGATGTAGAACAGCATCGCGAGGCTGGCGATCACGACGGACAGGATACCTGCCCAGGCAAGCTCGCCGCTGACCTTCGGACCGATGACATCGGTGCCGGTGACGGTTGCCGACGGGTCGATCTTGACGATCTCGGCCTTGAGCTTGGTCACCGCTGCAGTCTGTGCCTCTTCGCCGCCTTCCTGGCGCTGCGCGCGCACCAGCATCGTGTTGTTGTCACCGAAGGACTGCAGGGCCACTTCGCCGAGGCCGAGGCTGTTCAGTTCTTCGCGGAAGCGGCCGAGATCGGCAGCGTCCTGTGTCTTCACCGACATCTGGATACCGCCACGGAAATCGACGCCGTAGTTAAGGCCCGGATAGATGAAGAGTGCGATCGAGGCGATCGACAGCAATGCGGAGACGGTCACGCCGAGGAAGCGGGCCTTCATGAACTGGATATGCTTGTCGTAGGGGCTGAAGAAGGAGAACATCGGCTTGATGTTGATCGTCTTCATCTTCTGGCGGCGGGTGATCTCGATCATCGTGACGCGCACGAAGGCGACCGAGGTGAACATCGAGATGATCAGGCCGAGCGCCATGGTTACGGCAAAGCCGCGAACTGGGCCGGAGCCGAACCAGAACAGGACGGCTGCGGCGATCAGCGCCGTCATGTTGCCGTCGATGATGGTCGAATAGGCGCGGCGGAAGCCGGTGTCGATTGCCGCAAAGGCGCTCTTGCCCTTGCGGCTTTCTTCGCGGATGCGCTCGTTGATCAGGACGTTCGCGTCGACCGCAAGGCCGATGCCGAGCACGACGCCGGCGATGCCGGGCAGCGTCAGCGTCGCGCCGACAAGCGTCAGCGCCGAGAAGGTCAGGATCGTGTGGATGAGAAGCGCGGTGTTCGCCAGAATACCCCAGGTGCCGTAGAGCACGAAGATGAAGGCGGCGACGAGCGCGAAACCTACGACGCCGGCATAGAGGCCCATCCGGATCGCATCCGCGCCAAGGTCGGCGCCGACGGTGCGTTCTTCGATGACGGTGAGTTTGGCGGGCAGGGCGCCGGCGCGCAGCATGGCGGCGAGCGTGTTGGCGCTATCAGTCGAGAAGTTGCCCGAGATCTGGCCGGAACCGCCGGTGATCGGCTCGCGAATGACGGGCGCGCTCAGCACCTTGTCGTCGAGGACGATCGCGAAGGGATTGCCGACGTTCTGGCGGGTAATTTCGGCAAAGCGGGTTGCACCGGCGCTGTCGAAGCGGAAGGTGACGACCGGCTGCTGGCTCTGGTCGAAGCTGACGCGGGCATCCGAGAGGCGGTCGCCTGAAATCTCGACGCGGTCGAGAACCGGGTAGCTGTTGCCCTCGTCATCCTTCATGATCGTCACACCCGGACCGGCCTGGCCGTTCGGGGCGAGCATGTGGAAGGACATCTTGGCGGTGGAGCCGAGAAGCTCGCGAAGACGAGATGGATCCTGCGCACCAGGAAGCTGCACGAGAATGCGGTTTGCGCCGATGCGCTGGATCGTCGGCTCGGCAACGCCGACTTGGTCGACGCGCTGGCGGATGACTTCAAGGCTCTGTGTGACGGCATTGTCGACATTCGTCGAAATACCGGCCGGGGAGAAGCCGATGGTGATGTTGCCGCCGTCAGCGGTGACCGAAAGGTCCGACTGGCCGGCGCTGATGCCACTGGCGATCGTATTGCCGAGCGTGCGAAGCTGAGTGACGGCCGCATCGCTTTGCGACGGATCTGCGAGCGAAACAACGATGTTGTTGTTGTTGCGGACGACCGACTTAGGCTGGATGTTCTTTTCGCGCAGCACACGGCGTGCGTCCTGCAGGAGCGAATTCAGGCGCTCCTTGGTGAGGTCGGCTTCATCGACTTCGAGCACGAGGTGCGAACCACCGCGAAGGTCGAGACCGAGAGAAACCTGGCTGTGCGGCAGCCAGGAGGGGATGCGCTGCAGCACGCTCTGCGGCAGCGCATTCGGCAGGGCGATCAACAGGCCGAGCACGATGATCACCGTATAGGTGAACACCAGCCATGGTGAATTGCGCATGTTTTAAATCCTTGGATAATGCTTGGGCCGGCGCAACCGCGCTGCGGCATGTCTACATGTCTATTGGATCAGAAGCGCCCGAAGGCGACGTGATTCAGGCAACCTGCGGCGGTGCGCGGGGCTGGTGAGCCCGGGCAGCGACAGGGCGCAGCGGGGTCTCGAATTCAGAGGCCGGAGCGGCTTGGCACCAGTCGGCGAATTGCAGTGCGGGTGCGGCATTCAGCGATGCCGGGCCGGCATCGTGGACCTGTTGCTTCGGCGCCACCTTGCGGTCGCTGATCAGCAGGCCGCGAATGGCATCGCGCGCAGTCACCTGCGTCTGCTGCGAATCCCGGCTGGAGGAAGACAGGCTGTTCGGCGCCGATGAAGGGCCGATGACAATATTGCCGCCGAAGAGCAGGCCGAGATAGGCGACGATCGCAACGACGACGGAAGCGGCAATACGGCTTGCCAGACGGCGCTGTTCCAGCACCGTCTCCCCTGTCTCTGCGATTTCTCTCCCAAATCGGCTCAAAGGCGCGGCAATCTCTCATTCTTTTTCAGGCGGATGTTCCACCGATGGCACGATTGTACCAGCCGAAGGTCCGTCTTCATAGGGTGCACTGTCATGATGCACTTGGGCGAGCCGGTCAACCATGCCAAGCGCAATTTCCCGCTCTCCCATGATCACCGTGTCGGCGCCGTATTGCCGCAGTTCGTCCACTTCGGCGTCGGAATGGGCGCGTGCAACGATCAGGATCGATGGATTGATGGTACGGCCCTGCTCGGCAATGCTACAGGCCTCGAAGGCGTTTGGGATGGCGATGACAAGGCTGCGGGCGCCTGCAATGTTGGCGAGATCAAGTGTTTCGCGAGAAACGGCGT
This sequence comes from Rhizobium sp. 01T437, assembly GCF_056398505.1. Classification (NCBI taxonomy): domain Bacteria; kingdom Pseudomonadati; phylum Pseudomonadota; class Alphaproteobacteria; order Hyphomicrobiales; family Rhizobiaceae; genus Rhizobium; species Rhizobium sp. 01T437. Next base: position 33,721 of record NZ_JBFTPM010000006.1, on the reverse strand, counting down.
TGCCGGGGACGACTTCGACGCCTTGCGCGCGCAATTCGATGATGCGCTTGTCTGAATCCTCGATGACGAGGAAGGGCGTGCCCGATGATTTGAGATTCTGGCCGACGATGCTGCCGACACGGCCGTAACCAATAAGGATCGCATGGCGGTTCAGCGCCGTCGGATGGACCTCGTCGCTATCGGCCGCAGCCTCTTCCGGTGCCGGCGAAACCTCAGTGGCCGGAGCAGTCTCAGTGGCCGGTTCCTCGCGCTTCGGGCTTTCCAGCAGTGGCCGGATGCGATCGCAGACGAAGAAGAGCAGCGGGTTGATGATGATCGAGATGATCGCGCCGGCAAGGATAAGGTCGCGCCCTTCCTCCGGCAGCAAGCCGAGATCGACGCCGAGGGCGGCGAGAATGAAGGAAAATTCGCCGATCTGCCCGAGGCTCGCCGAGATCGTCAGCGCCGTACTGACCGGCTTCTTGAAAAGCAGGACGATCAGGAAGGCTGCGATCGACTTGCCGATCACGATGATGAAGACCGTCGCAAGCACCGGCAACGGCCGCTCGATCAGGATGTTCGGATCGAAGAGCATGCCGACGGAGACAAAGAAGAGCACCGCGAAGGCATCGCGAAGCGGCAGGCTTTCCTGGGCGGCGCGATGGCTAAGCTCGCTCTCGGCGAGAACCATGCCGGCAAAGAAGGCGCCGAGCGCCAGCGATACGCCGAAAAGCTTGGATGCGCCGAAGGCGACACCAAGAGCAATTGCCAGCACGCCGAGGCGGAAGAGTTCACGCGAACCGGTGTGAGCGATGCGGTGCATGGTCCAGGGGATGAGCTTGCGGCCGAAGACCAGCATCAGGGCGACGAACAGCGCCACTTTGACCAGCGTCATGGCGATGATGCCGCCGACGCCGAGATCGAGGCCGAAAAGCCGGTTGAGGCCCGCCGAGAGAGGCTCGACTGGGCCATGACCATCGCCGGTGATGCTGGCGGCCGCCGGGATGAGCACCAGCGCAAGCACCATGGCAAGGTCTTCGACAATCAGCCAGCCGACTGCGATGCGCCCACGCTCTGTCTCGACGAGACGCCGCTCCTGCAGGGCTTTCAGCAGCACGACCGTGGAGGCGACGGAAAGCGCTAGGCCGAACACGAGGCTGCCGCCCGTCGGCCATCCCATGAAAGCGCCAAGACCCCAGCCGAGCAGCGTGGCAAAGCCGATCTGCACAACCGCACCCGGCACCGCGATGCCGCGCACGGAAAGCAGGTCCTTGAGTGAGAAATGCAGGCCGACGCCGAACATCAGCAGGATGACGCCGATTTCCGCAAGCTCAGGCGCAAGGCTCTGATCGGCAACGAAACCCGGCGTATGCGGACCGACGAGAACGCCTGCGACAAGATATCCTACGAGGGGAGGCAGGCGCAGGCGATTGGCGATCGCGCCCAGGATAAATGCCAGCACAAGGCCGCCGACGATTGTTGAAATCAAAGGCGTATCGTGGGGCATCGCTCTCTCCCGATCTGGAAATCCTGTTCAAAACATGACATATATGATTTATATTGACCAATATGGGTGGTTTGAAATTATGGGTCAAGGTGCAAAAGAAACAATTCTGACGCCCGCTTTGTGCCGCGCGGCTCGTGGTCTGCTTGATTGGACGCAGGCAGACCTCGCCGAGAAGGCTGCCGTCTCCCGTAGCACGATACGCGACTATGAAGGCCGTCACCACGAAATCCATCGTGCGACGGAGGCGCAGCTGCGCCTTGCCTTCGAGGAGGGTGGCGTAAAATTTGTCGAAATAGAAGGCTGCGGAACCGGCCTCTGCCTGCCCGGCCCCGTGAACTGAGCTGTTTTAGGGCTGCATCAGGCAGGCCGCACCGGCCTTATAGACATAGATCGTATCGCCCCTGTAGTTGCCTTTTTCCGGCTGCCAGCTTTTCAGCATTTCCGGCGTTTCGTTCGCGCAACTCAGCAGCTTGGAGGTCAGGAACAGAACCTGCCCGCTGGTATCGGCCGGGAGCGCAAATTCCTGTTCGTAATAGCTGTCCGGCAGATCGGCCGGCGGACGGGCATAGATCTTGTAGGGTGCGGCTCTCAGCGTGTGGAAGAGATCGGCGACCATGTCCCTGTTGTCGGTGACGATGATGCCGGTGCCGGCCTGCGCGGCGAGATCGGCGGCTGCGCGGCTTACTTCGGCCCGGCCGAGATAGCGCTGCATGACTTCCTTGCCGTTTGGTAGCACCAGTTGATGTGCGAAGATCGTTGCGAAGGGGAAGAGCAGGCAGGCAACGCCATTGATGGTGAGCGAGGTTCTGAGACCTTTCGGCCACAGGCGGTGAAGCAGCCAGACCGCCAGCACGATACCCGCCACATAGGCCGTGACGCCCCAATTGGCATAGGCCTTGGCGACGGTCGCCTGCAGGGTAATGAGCAGCACGACCGGGATCGAGAGCCAGACGAGCATCTTCTCACGCGGCTCGCTGCGGCCGCGGATCATGTTCCAGACAGCCCAGAGCATGGCGAAGAAGACGATCGGGCCGACGACGCCGAACTGCGCGGAGAAGAATTCCAGCCCGCCGCGAATATTGCTGCCGAGATCGTTCCAGTGGGCGATATCCTGCGTATGGCGTACTGTCGTATTGTTGTTCTGGAGGTTCCACCACAGATTCGGGAACGCGATGACCGCGGAGGTGACGACCGCGATGATGAAATCGCGCACCGAAATACGCGCCGCCGGAATGAGCAGCAGCGCAATCGCTCCGCCGGGCACAAGGAAGAGCACGGCATATTTCGTAAGAAACGCCAACCCGACACCGACACCCATGAGAAGTGCAAGCCCGACGGAGCGACGCTGCGTCAGCTCGAAATAGGCAATGAGCGCAATGGCTATGAAGAAGAGCAGGATGACGTCGGTGGAGAAGAAGACCGAAGAAAGCGCAACCGCCGGCAGCGTGATATAGGTCGCGCCGACCCAGCCTTCGATCTCAGGCCCGATGAAGCGCTTTGCCATTTTCATCAGCACCAGCGCGGTCGCCATGTGGAAGAGGGGGCCGGGAAGCCGCAGCCAGTAAATGTCGCTGGAGCCGGCAAGCTCGGTGAAGATCCTGAGCACCCAGGCGATCATCGGCGGCTTGGAATAATAGCCGAAATCGAGATTTTGCGACCAGAACCAGTATTGCGCCTCATCGACGAAAAGGTCCGTCGTATCGAAATGCAGCGTCACGATGCGGAAGATCGTAAACGCCAGAATGATGAGGAGGCCGGTCCGAGCTGACATAATCCCTTACTTCCGCTGACACAGGAGCGCGTGTCGATACACCAACGGTGCCGGGCTGCCAACGGGAAAGGTAAAGGGAGATTTAAGACGCAGTGGCCTCTTAGAAGACGCGAAGCGTGCGGTTGTCGCGGTGTGTCGCGATCAGATCGAGGAGGGCAAYGGCTGCGGCGATCGAGAGGGCGATCAGACAGGAACCCATTCCGAGAACTATCATTTCTCTTTCCTTATTGACGTCATGTCAGGCTCTATAAAACGGGTCTATAACATAAAGCTTGCGTGTGCCTTGTAGCAGCGATGCAACTCTGCGCCAGTATTTGCTAGGTGAACTCTCCCAATTGTCTCAAAAGCTACCGGCGGGAATGGCTTATTAACCTTCAAGCAAGGAATTAACCATAAACATTGGGTTACACGTCGGAATGGGAAGATGCACTCGTTCCCACCAGGCATGACGCCGTACCGCCGTACCGGGTCGATCCGGTATCCATCTTCTTCAGGCAACTCCGAAACAGAATTGCTGATCAGGAGGCTTCAGTCCCCGGTTGCGACCGGTGGCGAAGAGCATCTCTGCGTATCGCATTCATCGGAAGCTGCGAAGGTTTTTGGCCGGGTTCGCCCGGAAAGTGGTTGGGGATAGGCGTTGAGGCAGGATATGCCATCAGATCAGGCTCGTGGAGCACAGGCAGGCAGCCTGCGCGACCGCCTGCGCTTTGCCGGCCTCGACTCCGACCAGTGCGAGATGGTTCGCCGTAACCGGCCCGCCCTTGAAGCCCATCTGAAGGCCGGCCTGCGCGATCTCTTCCATCGTTTCCAGTCCTTCCCGGATGCCTCGCGCAATTTCGAGAGCGAGCGTCAGATCGAGCGTCTCCACGACCTGCAGTCCTCGCACTGGGACGTGCTCACGGATGCGCGTTTCGACAGCCTCTATGCGGAGCGCGTCAAGGTTCTCTCCGATACCGAAAGCAAGATCGGCCTCGACCCTCGCTGGCACGTGGCCGGCCACGGCGTCATGCTGGAACACGTGATTTCCGGTCTGGCCGATGAGCTGGCCGGCCGCCCGGTACTGCCGTCGGCCAAGCGGCGAGCGCGCGAGATCACTGACCTGATGACCTCAATCATCCGCATCGTCATGGTCGATGTCGAAATCGCCGTCTCGCTGCGCTTCAACGCGCTGCGCTCCACGCAGCAGCGTGCACTCGCCGATCAGCGTGCCGAAGGTGAAGCGGAAGTCGCCCGCATCTTCAGCGATGTCATCGAAGGCCTGTCGGCCCGCGACTTGACGCAGCGCGCACCGGTCGATGGCGCTCACACCGACATTGCTGCCGCGCTGAACGCGGCACTCGACAACCTCCAGACGGAATTTGCCGCGATTGCAGAACGCAATGCGAAGGCTGAGGCCGCAACACAATCGCTCGCCGGCGCATCCCGCAGCTTCGCCGGCAATGCTTCCGGTCAGGCCGGGCGCCTGCAGCTTTCCGCCGCCGCCCTTGCCGGCATCGCCGAGCGAGTCCGTGAGGGTGCAGCTGGCAGCCGCGCCGCCGAACAGGCCGCTGCCGCGACGCGTGCGGCCGTCGAGGAAAGCGGCGAGGTCGTCGGCCGCGCGATCAGCGCCATGGCTGATATCGAACAGTCTGCGGAGAAGATCGGCCAAATTATCGGTGCAATCGACGAGATTGCCTTCCAGACGAACCTGCTCGCTTTGAACGCCGGCATCGAAGCTGCCCGCGCCGGCGAATCCGGCCGCGGCTTTGCCGTCGTGGCGCAGGAAGTGCGGGCGCTCGCCCAGCGCTCCGCAGAAGCTGCCCGTGAAATCAAGACGCTGGTGACCACCACCAAGACGCAGGTGGATGCCGGCGTGCAGATGGTCGGCCGCACACAGGATTCGATTGCCAGCATCGTCCGCCAGGTGACCGACATCAATGCCGCAATCGCTGGTATCGCAGGCGAGACGGGTGAACACGCCGCCGGTCTCGAAGCCGTGACCGCAGACGTTAAGGACCTCGGCGGCGAAGTCGCCGACAATGCCGGCTTTGCGGAACGTTCGGCCGAAGGCGCCGATCATCTTCACACGGTCATTCTGGAACTGGGCCAGACGATCCGTGAATTCCGCGTCGCGCGGGAAAATGCCTATGCAACCCGGCCTCATCAGGTGCGTGTTTCTGCCTCCCGGACGGTTGCGATCGCAGCTCGCCCGGAAGTGGTCGAAGACGATTACGAAAATGACGATTTCAGCATGCTTCAGCCTCTCGCAAGCGCCGGAGGTGGGCGGAATGTTTACTAACCTATCGGATTATAACGCCGGCTCGCTTTCGCGGGTTGGGGACAAGGGGACAAGGAAAAGCTGATGGCAGCAAAGAAGAGTGCCAAGACGCTGGAGTTGCCAGCGGTTCTTGATCTCAATGAGGCTTCCGCATTGCGCGACAAGCTTCTCTCCATGCGAGGAAACCCTCTGGCGATCGATGCTTCGGCAGTCGAACGCATCGGCGCTCTTTGCGCCCAGGTTCTGATGGCCGCCGAGAAGACCTGGGACCAGGACAAGCAGTCGATCACCTTCTCGAAGGTGTCCGACGCATTTCAAAAAACCATGCAGCTGGTTGGCGTCAATATCGACCATCTGCTTGCCAAGGAGATCCGGCAATGAAGAAGAAAGTACTGACGGTGGACGATTCCCGCACCATCCGAAACATGCTTCTCGTAACGCTGAACAATGCAGGTTTCGAGACGATCCAGGCTGAAGACGGCGTTGAAGGCCTCGAAGTTCTCGAAGAGTCCAATCCTGATGTCATCGTCACCGACATCAACATGCCGCGCCTCGATGGCTTCGGCTTCATCGAAGGTGTCCGTCGCAACGAGAAGTACCGTGCGATCCCGATCCTGGTGCTGACCACCGAAAGCGATGCGGAAAAGAAGAACCGCGCCCGCCAGGCTGGTGCCACCGGCTGGATCGTCAAGCCCTTCGACCCCGCCAAGCTGATCGATGCCATCGAGCGTGTAACCGCTTAAAGCCCAGGATTTGCTCCTATGGATATGAACGAAATCAAAGAGATCTTTTTCCAGGAGTGCGAGGAACAGCTCGCCGAACTGGAATCCGGTCTCCTGAAAATGAATGATGGCGATCGCGACCCGGAAACCGTCAATGCGGTCTTCCGCGCGGTGCATTCGATCAAGGGCGGTGCCGGCGCCTTTGGCCTGGATGACCTCGTCGCCTTCGCCCACGTCTTTGAGACCACACTTGATTGCGTTCGTTCCAACAAGCTTGAGCCTAACCAGGACGTCCTGAAGGTCATGCTGAAGTCGGCCGACGTGCTCGCCGACCTCACCAATGCTGCCCGCGATGGCGGCAGCGTCGATGAGAGCAGAAGCCGCGGCCTCGTCAAGGAACTGGAAGCGCTTGCAAATGGTGAGCTGCCGTCTCCGTCGGCAGTTTCCGATGCACCTGCGCCGAAGCCGGTCGCGAAGGCCGCTCCTGCTCCGGTTGCCGCAGCTCTCGCTCCCAAGCCGACCGACGAAAGCGGCTTCCAGCCGATCCCCTTCTCCTTCGGCGACTTTGGCGGCGAAGAAATGCCGATCGATCTGCCGGCTTACGAAATCACCTTCAAGCCGCGTTTCGAACTCTATTCGAAGGGCAATGACGCTACCCTTCTGCTGCGTGATCTCTCCCGCCTCGGCGAGATGAGCATCTACTGCAATACCGATGCGCTGCCGGGCCTCGATGAACTCGATGCAGAAGGTGCTTATTTCTTCTGGAATATTACGATCAAGACGGACAAGGGCGAAGATGCCATCCGTACCGTCTTCGAATTTGCAGAATGGGATTGCGATCTCACGATAAAGCCCGCCGAGGACGCAAAGCCCGGCGAGACCAACGAAGAGCTGCCGATGATCCCGGTTCCCTTCGATCTCTCGATCCTCGACGATGGCGCAACGGAAGCCTCTTCCGCTCCCGAGCCTAAGGCCGACGACACTGCCGCTGCCGTTGCCGCCGCTGAAACGGCGACCAACGTCACACAGATGGCCGCTGCCGCCGCGCGCGTCGAGAAGAAGGAATCTGCAGCCGCTGCTGCCGCCGCCGCAAGTGCCGCGGCAGCGAACAATGCCGCTGCCGGTGCAGGCCAGACGATCCGCGTCGATCTCGATCGCGTCGACCGTCTGATCAACCTCGTCGGCGAGCTTGTCATCAACCAGGCGATGCTCTCCCAGAGCGTCATCGAAAACGACACGACCGGCACGTCCTCGATCAACATGGGCCTCGAAGAGCTGCAGCAGCTCACCCGCGAGATCCAGGACTCGGTCATGGCGATCCGCGCCCAGCCCGTGAAGCCGGTCTTCCAGCGCATGTCGCGTATCGTCCGCGAAATCGCCGACATGACCGGCAAGTCGATCCGCCTGATCACCGAAGGTGAAAACACCGAAGTGGACAAGACGGTCATCGACAAGCTGGCCGAGCCGCTGACGCACATGATCCGCAACGCCGTCGACCACGGTATCGAAACGCCCGAAAAGCGTGCCGCCGCCGGCAAGAACACTGAAGGCACGGTCCGCCTCACGGCAAAGCATCGTTCGGGTCGCATCCTGATCGAGCTTGCCGACGACGGCGCCGGCATTAACCGCGAAAAGGTTCGCCAGAAGGCGATCCAGAACGATCTCATCCCGGCGGACGCCAACCTGTCGGATGAAGAAATCGACAACCTGATCTTCCTGCCGGGCTTCTCCACGGCCGACAAGATCTCCGACATCTCCGGCCGCGGCGTCGGCATGGACGTCGTCAAGCGCTCGATCCAGGCACTCGGCGGTCGTATCAACATCACCTCGAAGCCGGGCCACGGTTCGGTCTTCACCATGAGCCTGCCGCTGACGCTCGCCGTCCTCGACGGCATGGTGGTCACGGTTGCCGGCCAGACGCTGGTCGTACCGCTGACGGCCATCGTCGAGACCCTGCAGCCGGAAGCTGCTGCGATCCACTCCTTCGGTGCGAGCCACCGCCTGATCTCGATCCGCAACTCCTTCTGCCCGCTGGTCGATGTCGGTCGCATCCTGAACTTCCGCGCCACCCAGGCCAATCCGGTCGAAGGTGTCGCACTGCTCGTCGAATCGGAAGGCGGCGGTCAGCGCGCGCTCATGGTCGATGCGATCCAGGGTCAGCGCCAGGTCGTCATCAAGAGCCTCGAGGCGAATTACACCCACGTTCCGGGCATTGCCGCAGCAACCATCCTTGGCGACGGCCGCGTGGCCCTCATCCTGGACGTGGACGCAGTGGTCGGCGCCTCGCGCGGTCAGTCCCTGAAGGCTGAAATGTCTCTGGCGGCAGTAGGATAAGAGGCAATGTCGTACACGGCAAAAAATCTGACCCTCAGCGGAAGCGAACTCATCGCGTTTCGCATCGGCGATCAGGAATTCTGCGTGAACATCATGGCGGTCCGCGAGATCCGGGGCTGGACCCCGGCGACCGGAATGCCGCACTCGCCATCCTATATGGTGGGCGTCATCAATCTGCGTGGCGCAGTGATGCCGATCGTCGATCTGTCGGCCCGGCTCGGCATGAAGCCGACCGACCCGACGGCCCGTCACGTCATCATCGTCGCTCAGGTCCACAGCAAGGTGGTCGGCCTGCTGGTCGATGCGGTCTCCGACATCCTGACGGTGACTGAAAGTGACATCCAGCCGACGCCGGAGATCTCCTCGGACCTCCAGCGCCAGTTCGCCCGCGGCATTCTGTCGATCGAAAAGCGCATGATCTGCCTGATCGAACTCGAAGCCCTGTTCCCCGACATCGAAAGCGAAGCCGCATGAGTGCACTTGGCGTAAAAGATCAGAGGCAGACCGGTGCCGACGAGGTTCTGGCGAGCGGGGAATACCCGCTGACGCGCCGCGATCTCTCGGAAATCGCCGCCATGATCTATGCGGATGCCGGAATCTATCTCAATGAGACGAAGGCCTCGCTGGTCTACTCTCGTCTGTCGAAGCACATCCGCAATCTCGGCCTTTCGGGGTTTCGCGAATATTGCGAGCTTGTCGCCTCGCCGGCAGGGGCGGCCGCCCGGCGCGAGATGTTGTCGCACCTGACGACAAACTTTACGCGTTTCTTCCGCGAAAACCATCATTTCGAACACTTGCGTGACCACGTGCTGCCCGATCTTCTGAACCGGGCGCGCGCCGGCGGCCGTGTCCGGATCTGGTCGGCTGCGTCCTCGGATGGGCAGGAGCCCTATTCGATCGCACTGACCGTTCTGTCAATGATGCCGAACGCTGCCGACTACGACTTCAAGATTCTCGCGACCGACATCGACCCGAAGATCCTGGCGATCGCCCGGACCGGCGCCTACGACGAAAACGCGCTGGAAACCGTCTCGCCCGCCATGCGTAAGCAATGGTTTACGGAAGTCGAGATGCAGGGACGCCGCAAGTTCCAGGTCGACGACCGTGTGAAGCGCCTCATCACCTACAACGAGCTGAACCTGATGGCCCAGTGGCCGTTCAAGGGCAAGTTCGACGTCATCTTCTGCCGCAATGTCGTAATTTACTTCGACGAGCCGACGCAGATGAAGATCTGGCAGCGCTTTGCCGGCCTGCTGCCGGAGGGCGGCCATCTCTATATCGGCCACTCCGAGCGCGTCTCAGGCGAGGCCAAGCACGTTTTCGACAATATCGGCATCACCACCTATCGCTATACGACCAAGGGTATCGGGAGGAAGGCATGAGCGCTCCGGCAAGAGTTCTCGTCGTTGACGACTCACCGACCATGCGCGGCCTGATCTCGGCCGTCTTGAGTTCGGATCCCGAAGTCAGCGTCATAGGCCAGGCCGGCGACGCCATGGAGGCGCGCGAGGCGATCAAGCGGCTGAACCCCGATGTCTTAACGCTGGATATCGAGATGCCGAACATGAACGGCCTCGACTTCCTCGAAAAGATCATGCGCCTGCGGCCCATGCCCGTCATCATGGTCTCGACCATGACGCATCGTGGCGCGGAAGCGACACTCGCAGCCCTCGAAATCGGTGCCTTCGATTGCGTCGGCAAGCCGCAGCCGGGCGAGCCGCGCCCCTTCGGCGACCTCGTCGAGAAGGTAAAGGCTGCCGCCCGCACGCAGCGCAATTTCGCCAAGCCGGCCACGCCTGCCGCCGTCACGCCGCTCGCAGTCGCCGATTTCCGCGTCGGCCGCAAGATCGTGGCAATCGGTTCTTCGACCGGTGGCGTGGAAGCCCTGATCGCCGTGCTGCAGAAATTCCCGGCGAATTGCCCGCCGACCGTCATCACCCAGCATATGCCGCCGACCTTCACCAAGAGCTTTTCCGAACGGTTGAACCGCCTCTGTGCGCCGGTCGTGGAAGAAGCGACCGATGGTGCCCGTCTGGAGATCGGCAAGGTCTATCTTGCGCCTGGTGGCGAGCGTCATCTGCAGGTCTCCAATGCATCGGCGCCTTGCTGCCGGCTGGTCGAGCGGGGGCCGGTCAATGGCCATCGTCCATCGGTCGATGTGCTCTTCGATTCGGTTGCCGAACTCGCCGGACGCAATGCCGTCGGCGTGATCCTCACCGGCATGGGTCGCGACGGGGCCGCCGGGTTGTTAAAAATGCGACATGCAGGGGCCAGAACGCTCGGTCAGAACGAAAAAACCTGCGTCGTTTACGGAATGCCAAGAGTTGCCTACGAACTTGGCGCAGTTGAACAGCAGCTCCCGCTTGCTGCTATCGGCGAAGAAATATTGAAAATGACAGCCGCCCGAAAGGAAGGGACCGAATAATGTCGATCGCGGAGAAAATCAAAGTTCTGATCGTTGACGATCAGGTTACGAGCCGCCTGCTGCTTAGCGACGCGCTGACGCAGCTCGGCTTCAAGCAGATCACCTCCGCCGGTGATGGCGAGCAGGGTATGAAGATCATGGCGGAGCAGCCCCACCACCTCGTAATCTCGGACTTCAACATGCCGAAGATGGACGGCATCGGCTTCCTGCAGGCAGTCCGAAGCAACCCGAACACCAAGAAGGCGGCCTTCATCATCCTCACCGCACAGGGCGACCGTGCGCTGGTGACCAAAGCAGCGCAGCTCGGCGCAAACAACGTTCTGGCGAAGCCCTTCACCATCGAAAAGATGAAAGCGGCTATCGAAGCCGTGTTTGGAGCCCTGAAATGATCACTGAGGGTGCGGCCCGCCGCGTGCACATCATTCAGGGTGAATATAAGGTCCTGAGCGACCCGGATGCGGTGCTCACGACCATCCTTGGGTCGTGCGTGGCAGCCTGCCTCAGAGATCCTGTCGCTGGTGTTGGCGGCATGAACCACTTCCTGCTGCCGGGGACAGGCAACACCCCGATGACCGGCGGCGATGCCACGCGATACGGCGTACATCTCATGGAACTGCTGATCAACGGCCTCCTGAAAAAGGGCGCGCGACGCGACCGGCTGGAGGCCAAGATCTTCGGAGGAGCGAAGACGATCTCGACATTCTCGAATGTCGGTGAGCAGAACGCGGCCTTCGCCGTGCAGTTCCTTCGGGATGAAGGCATTCCGGTGGTCAGCTCCAGCACCGGCGGTGAGCATGGACGCAAGATCGAATATTGGCCGGTGTCCGGCCGTGCCCGGCAATACCCCCTGACCGGCGCCGAAACGCAGAAAACCGTCGCTCTCGAGCAGCGTCCCGCCGCTCCGCAGAAGCCCGCCGAGACCAGTATCGAATTCTTTTAATGGCGAGGATTTTTATATGACTTTTACACCAATCATCGAGCCGCCATCGCCGGTCGAGGCACTGAGCGACATATTGATGCGCATTGTCTCCGAGCTTCACGACGTTGCCTACCTGATGGAACGGATCGAGCCGCAGCTGATCGAACTGGGCGGCTCGGAAATCCTGAATTCCCCTGATAGCATGAAGGTGATGCAGGGCATCGATCTCGCCGTGCAGAAATCGCGCGGTCTGGCCGAATTCATCGACACCATCACCGGCGAAATTCCGCAGGGCTGGTCGATCGATGTTGCCACCGCGCTGAGCCTTGTGAAGCTTGCCGAAATGCAGAAAGCACTCGGTGGCGGCACCCGTCACGGCCACTCCCAGCCGCTCAGCAAGGCGGCAGGCGACTTCGATTTCTTCTAATACCGCAATTCATTTCCGCATGCGCTGAACGAAACGCTCGCACAAGTTTCGGCGTCTATTCGTCAAATGAGGCAATAAGCCTGCTTTGTCTTTGACGGATCGTGCGAGAACAGAATGAATCTGTTAAATCAATTAGTTCAGATTATTAAGAACTTTGGTTCGCTTGGGCGGACGCGTTTAATGATCCTTGGTGGGGTCGGCGCCGCTTCCATCGCAATCATCCTGGCGGCCGCAATTTTCGTCAACAAACCGGCCCAGGAAACGCTTTATGTCGGCCTGGACACGCCTGATCTCAACCAGATCAGCATGGCGCTCGCCGAAAGCAACGTCGATTTCCAGGTTGGAACAGACGGCTCCAGCATCACCGTACCAGCGGGCATGACGGGCAAGGCCCGGCTGCTGCTTGCCGAACGCGGCCTGCCGAACAGCGCTAATGCCGGTTACGAACTCTTCGATAATGTCGGTTCGCTCGGCCTCACCTCCTTCATGCAGGAAGTGACCCGCGTCCGCGCCCTCGAAGGTGAAATCGCCCGTACCATTCAATCGATCTCAGGCATCACCGCCGCACGCGTTCACATCGTCATGCCCGAGGTCGGCAATTTCCGGAAGGCTGAACAGAAGCCGACGGCCTCCGTCATGATTCGCGCCAGTGCCGCGACAGGGAGAAACGCCGCCACCTCGATCCGACATCTCGTCGCCTCGGCCGTGCCGGGGCTTGATATCGCTGACGTGACGATCCTCGATTCCGCCGGCCAGCTTCTCGCCTCCGGCGATGACGCCTCGAACGGTACGCTGAACCGCTCGCTCAATATCGTCCAGAACGTCCAGCAGGAAGTCGAATCGAACATCGACAAGGCGCTCGCCCCCTTCCTCGGCATGGACAACTTCCGCTCCAGCGTAACGGCCAATCTGAACACCGACGCCCAGCAGATCCAGGAAACCACCTACGATCCGGAATCCAAGGTCGAGCGCTCGGTCCGCTCCACCAAGGAAGCCCAGCAGTCGCAGCAGAACCAGGCCGACAACGCGACGACGGTCGAGCAGAACATTCCGCAGGCCGCACCTCAAGCCGGCGGCGCCACCGGCCCGCAGTCGCAGGACAAGTCCGACAAGCGCGAAGAACAGACCAACTACGAAATCAACAGCAAGACCACGGCCACGACGCGCAACAGCTACCGGGTCGAAAAGCTCTCGGTCGCCGTCGTCGTCAACAAGGGCCGTATCGCCAAGATGGTGGGCGAACCGGCAGACCAGGCCAAGATCGACGCTTATCTCGCGGAGATGAAAAGCATCGTTGCCTCGGCCGCCGGCCTCGATACCAACCGCGGCGATGTCGTCACCGTCACCGCAATGGACTTCCTCGAGAACCAGCTTCTCGACGATGCCAACAGCGGCGTCCATGTCATGGACATGCTGAGCCGCAACCTCGCAGGCATCATCAACTCGCTGGCCTTCGTCGCGGTCGCCTTCGTGGTGGTCTGGCTGGGCGTGCGTCCTCTCATCCGCACCGTCAACGGCTCGGGTTCATCCGCCGCAGTTTTCGGCGACGCCACTCCGGAATCGGCTGGCCTGGAACTGCCGGACTTCGCACCGGCGGGCGCTTCCGCGGGCGGCGCGCTCATGGATGGCTTCGGCTCCGACTTCGGCTTCGACAGCACCGAGGATCTGCTCAGTCTCGGCGACGACGACGGCAACTTCAACCGCCGCGTCAAGGAAGGTCCCGAACGCAAGCTCGCCCGTATGGTGGAGATCAACGAGGAGCGCGCCGCGAAGATCCTCAGGAAATGGGCCATCGACGAAGCTGCATAATGAAAAGGTCGGGAAACCGGCCTTTTTCTTTCTCGTCTGTGGATACATCGGCCGGTAACAAGAACGTTACCGGCACTCGTGACCGGCTCGTAAGGAGCCGGTTACTCTATTGCAGAGAGTTCTGATGTAGAGATCGCCAGGCAGCGGGATGACGCCGTTCGCATGATGCTCAAGCCGTGCATAAGGCGGATGGCGTAAGTATGTCTCCAGTAGAACAATAGATCGTTGCTTGCGTGCGTTTGAAATCTGCTTTTGCCGGGGCATTCGGTTGCGGCACTTCCTTGGCCGGAACTGTGATAATTACGTCATTCAGACCGATAATTCCGCTCAGCGCAACTCGCGCATAAGGCGAGAAACGTTGCGGCCAATGCCAGAATCATCCTAGTTTTATACATCTTCGCGAGAGCGGAGTGGTGATCGAATCACCGCATGGAAGGTCGCAAAAGTAAATCCCCAGAAGTCGGAGATGGTGATTTACGATGGTTGGCTTACCCTTAAGTGATTCGAAGTGGGATTCGTGTGGGGCATGTGTTTGAATCCCTTTCACAAAAACAGAACTTCTTTGCGAGAACCGACAGTTTCTCAGCCGCAGGTCACTGCCAATGGATATGGACATATTTCAGGCGAATAAAGGCGAGAAGCAGATGGCGAACTTCGTCGGCGCCAATGTGCCGGATCTTTTGCCGCGCGACGAACTGATCGATCGCCTTCGCGTCATCGCCGAAACCGGCAAATTGCATGCCGGCTTGCTGGCACTGACCGAGTATGTCGGCGCCATGCACTATCTGATGGCGCGCTGCGATCTCATTCAGGAAAGCGGTCTGGACTTTATCGTTTCGTCCGACTGGCCTTTCGATCTGGTGAAGGAGGTCGCCAATGACCTGGTTGTCGGTTATGCGCGCTCGACTGAATTCGAGAAGTGCATGCAGGTGCTGCAGCCGGGCTTCGCACTCCTGCCGGACAGCGCCGATGTGCCGTATGGCGCGAGCCGCCAATATTGCTCGCTGACCTTGAATGTCGGCCGCTCTCGCTTGGTGCTGATGTTCTTGTTCAGGGAAGGTTTCGTTCTTTCGCCGGAACGTCTCCGGGACGTAGGCCTGCTTGCAGGCTATTTCGCAAGCTTCCTTCGGTGCGGGGGCACGAAGGTCGATCGCGATTTCGAGTTGACCGACCGGGAGCTGGAGTGCCTCTTCTGGATTGCCGAAGGCAAGACAAGCGACGAGATCGCCATGATCCTCGGCATCTCCCGGAATACCATCAATAACTATATTACCAGCGTGATGCGGAAGACTGCAACGAAGACGCGTTCCGAGGCGATAGCCTTCGCCGTTCGCAACAATCTCGTTTGAGGGGAATTATGGGGCATCAACCAGGCAGGGCGATAGGCAATACGGACCAGATGCGCATGGTACGTGTGAACAGGATTTCCAGCCGGTCTGACCTTTTCCCGCGCCTGATTGCCATGCAGAAGCTCGCGGATGCGCAAGGCTTCGCCGTCTTTCGTGTCACCGGCTCTGGCGTGCCGGCAAAGCAGCGACTGATCTGCGAGCTGGAAAATTGGGGGGCCTCGAATGCCGGCTTCGGCAAGGGCTTCGTCGATGCCCATGGCGAGGCTTTGCTCGACCATATCGATCGCTCGCTGCTGCCTTTGTTCTGGGCCGGTAGCCATGATCGTGCAGCTCCTGGTCCTGCCGACTTCTCTCCCTTCATGGTGAGGCTGAAAGACGGCATGGTGCCTTTCTCCGGTCTCGCATTTCCAGTGCGCCTTGGCGCCATTGGCAATGGCTTCGTGCTTTTCACCGGCGACGATATCGATCCGTCGAGCGATACGATCATCGAGCTCCATGGCCGGTGCTGCAATGTGATGATGGACCTGCTGTCGCTCGATGAGCGGCGTGCGGCGGCGACCGAAGCGCTGAGCGAGCGTGAGATCGCCTGCCTTCAGCTTGCCGGCGACGGCCGTATCAGCGAAGAAATCGCCGACAAGCTCGGCCTGTCCGTCCACACCGTGAACGCCTATCTCGGCTCGGCGACCATCAAGCTCGATTCGGTCAACCGTATCCAGGCGATCGCCAAGGCGATACGCCTCGGCTACATCAGCTAGAGCAATTCCAGCGAAAGCGTGCAGCGGTTTTGCGTGCGGAATGGCGTGAAACAAGGAGCATTTCGCGATTCGAAGAA
The DNA here is from genome assembly GCF_056398505.1 of Rhizobium sp. 01T437. Classification (NCBI taxonomy): domain Bacteria; kingdom Pseudomonadati; phylum Pseudomonadota; class Alphaproteobacteria; order Hyphomicrobiales; family Rhizobiaceae; genus Rhizobium; species Rhizobium sp. 01T437. Next base: position 17,390 of record NZ_JBFTPM010000006.1, on the reverse strand, counting down.
AAGCGGAAGGACTCTGAGAACGGCAAAGCCCGGCGCCTTGCGGGCCGGGCCTGATATTCTCAAACGGAAGTGTTTTAGCCGGCGAGCGCTTGCGGCTTTGCTACGATATAGCGCGCTTCGTGCAGGCTTCTTTGGAGAAAAGCCGTGTTTGCGTCCGGATCGCTGGAGGCGTTCTGGAAGGAAATATGATTGATCTCGATGCCAGCATGGTCTTCGGCGAGTGTCAGCTGCGCATAGACGGTCACGCCGCGCGGCTTGATTTCGAGATCGAGCACAACTTCAGGCTTGCCGCCCCATTCCAGCGTATAATTTCCCCCCAGGCCGAAGTTGACAGTGCCAGGATGGAAAAACAGTTCCGCTGCGGAAGCGACGAGGTCGGCGAGATTGCCGTAATACTCGAAACGCAGCAGAGAAATGAGATCGGATGCGTCCAGAAGCCTGAGCTCGGTTGCGACCGGGCTGATCGCTTCTGCAAGGATTTTTTCACGCTGGGCAGAGTAGGGGCATTTTTTCATTCGACTTATCTTACCCGTTTGTTCTTGGCCTCCGCGGCGTAAACCCGATGAATGAGTTCCGCGACGGCCTTATAGAAGACTGACGGTATGACACTATCCACCGAGACTTGCGCAAACATGGAGCGTGCGAGAGGTGGATCCTCGAAGACGGGGATGTCGTTCTTCTCGGCGATCTCTCTGATTTTTAACGCAATAAGGTCCTGGCCCTTGGCAAGGACGACCGGTGCATCGTTTTCTTCGCGTACGTAGCGCAGCGCTACGGCATAGTGCGTCGGGTTGGCGATGACGAGGGTGGCACGCTGGACACTGGCGATCATGCGTCGGCGGGCGCGGTCACGCATGACAGAGCGCTGCCTGCTCTTGACGAAGGGGTCGCCCTGCGACTGCTTATTTTCTTCCTTTATCTCGTGCTTCGTCATCTTCAGTTCGGTGAACCAATGATAACGCGTCCAGAAGACGTCGGCGATCGCAACGATCGCGGTGGCGACCAGCATGACGATGATGATCTTGCGCATCGCCGTCATCATACGAACCATGATCGTCTGCGGATCGGAGAACATCGCATCGATCGAGCCGAAATATTCGCTTCTGAGGACGAAGAAGAGAATCACTCCGACGACAACCACCTTGAACAGCGACTTACCGAATTCGACGAGGCCTTGAAGGCTGAAGAGCCGCGACCATCCCTTGATGAGCGAAATACGCGAGGCCTGCGGACGGATGCGTTCGAGAACCGGCGTCGGCAGGTTCTGAAAGATCGACGAGGCGATACCGAACGCTATGAACATGATGAAGGCAGGGGCCAGAAGCGCAGCCATAGCCCAGCCGAGCTTCGCAAAGAGTGAGATGACGTCAGGCCCGGTCTCGATCTTCCACTGGTCCGGCTGCTCGAAGACGTCACGCAGGGTCTCGGCCATGTGTGACGTCGCGTCGGGAAGGAAGAAGACGAGATAGATGAAGGTCGCCAGAATCGTCGTGAAGATCGAGATTTCGCGCGAGTGGGGGGTATTACCTTTTTCGGCAGCATCAGACCGCTTTTTCGCGGTAGGGGCTTCTGTTTTGCTGTCCTTGTCTTCATCGGCCAAGTCTGCGGCCCTCCGTCAAAGAAAAAGGCCGCGACTGGAGCGCGGCCCATTTCCCCGAAGGGTAGTCTTGTGCGTGCTGCTGATCAACCGCCGCCTTGTGGGCGAGGGGCTTTGTCAACAACTGCGATGGCTCTAGGCCGCGGCCGGGCCGCCTTCCTTTTCCTTGAGCTCGATCTGGCCGGCATTGGCCAGGCGAATCGCTTCCTGGGCGACGGCGCGGCGCGCAATCGCGATCTCGCGCGGATTGACGCCGGCCATGCCGCTCTGCAAATCCGATTCGATCATGCGACGCTGGCGCGGACTGATGGAGGAAAGCACCGATTCGCGGATTTCGGCCGATGCGCCGCGCAGTGCGACGGTGAGAACGTCGGACGAGATATCGTTGAGCAGCATGACGCGGCTGCGCTGCGGCATGAGCATGAGGTCTTCGAAAAGGAAGATCTTCGGACGAACCTTGTTGACCGCTTCGCGGCTGATTGATTCGAGCGAGGTAAGCAGCGTATCGACCTGCGGTTTATCCATTTCGTTCATCAGGTCGGCGACCTTGGTCGAGCCTGATGCGTTGCGTTCCGCGTCGATCTCGGCAAGCAGCGTCATCACCTGGTTTTCGATGATCTGCGCGGCCTTCGGGCTGACGCCCTTCATGTTGACGGTGCGGTTCATGATGTCGGCGCGGCGGTTGTCGGGAAGCTGCAACAGCACCTTCGCGCCGAAGGACGACGGCATCATGGACAGGATATAAGCAACGGTCTGGGGATGCTCGCGCAGCAGGAACTGGGCGACGAAGGCAGGTTCCGCCTCGGCGAGACGGTCCCAGATGGAAGTTTCGTAGGCCTGGAAGGCGGTACGGCGGCCAAGCAGGCTGTCGACTTCGTCAGGCGTCAGCCCTTCCTCGAGGATGGCCTCGATCGCCTTGGCGTTGTCCATCAGACCGGCGCCTTCGGTGAAGAGATCTTCAAATTCGCCGACGAGCTGAAGCAGCTCGTCCGGCGGGATGGCGCGAAGCGCCTGGGCAGATCCGATGATGGTCTGCAACTCGGCCTGCGTGAAATATTTCAGCAGTCGGCCGGCGACGCCCTTCCCCATAGCGAGAAGAACTGCCGCCGCCTTTTCAGCCTGGGTCAACGGTTTCCCGGCAAGTGCGCCGCCGAAATCGTCAAAGTCCATCATGGTCTAACCTCTCCGTCCCGCACAGGGATCAGGCTTTTTTCGTGCTCAAAACTTCTATCAGTTTTACACCGAATCGCGTGTCGTCGTTATCAAGAACCGTAATCTCGCCGCGTGCAATCCTGCGGCCATTCACCATTATCTCGACCGGCTCGCCGATCTTCTTGTCGAGCGCGATGGTAGCACCCTCGGTGAGGTTCATCAGGCCGGAAACCTGCATGCGGCTCGTCCCGAGCACGATCTGGACATCGATAGGGATGTCCATGATCAGGTCGAAGTTCGAGTTCAGTGCGCTCCCGAGCGGTGCCGGAGCGGACTGGAAGGAGTTGCCGCCGAAGCTCGGCGCGGCGTCAAGGCTGGGAAAGCCTGCTGCACCCATGCCGGCAGCATTGTCGCCGAAATCACCGCCCCCGAAATCGCTGCCTTCGAAATCGGCACCGCCAAAGGAGGTTTCGCCGGCATCACCACCGAACGGCGAAAGGTCCGTTCCTGCTGCGAAAGCATCGTTCTGCAGGTCGTCGCCGAACTGCGGAAGGTCGCCGTCCGAATCTTTCTTCAGCACGCCGCGCAGATCGTCGATAGCCTGATCCAGATCGGCTTCATTGCCCGGCATGTCCAGGGAGAGGTCACTATTCTGCTGTGTCTTCTTCGTAGCCATGAAATCACTATTCCAGTTGAAACTTGCCTCAAACTGCCTTTGTGGCGCTGAGAGCGAGAGAACCGATTAATTCATTAAGTGCCGGATCAGCTCATCATCCGAATTCATGGTGTCTTTCACTCGCACCATGTAGTTGTCGCCTGAACGCCCGAACTCGCACACATACAATTCTCGGCTGTTGGCGCTGACTTCGACGCGTACGTCGCCGCTGTCGCGGAAAGGAATGACGTCGCCGGCCATCAGTTTGGAAATCGTTCTGAGCGTCAGATCCTGCAGGCGGATCTTCGCTTCGAGGGTCACCTGCGACCGGCGAACCTGGTCGCCGATCTGCTCCGTCCACTCTGGCGATTTGCTTGGCTGCTTCTTCGGCTTCGGGGCAGAGACCTTGGTCTTGAGCAACGCTGCCTGGGGGACGATCAGGCTGAATTCGGAAGCGATGCCGGCAAGCGTGATCGACATGTTGATCGCAGCCGCGAATTCATCCGGACGGTCTTCCGGCGGACGGATGCGTGCTTCAAGAGCGAAGGGAGCCGATAGGCTCGGCTCGAATCCGCCCGGCGCGTTGACGGCCGAACGCAGCACCTTGGAGATCTTGTCGAACACCATGCAGGCGAGGTCGATCTCGATAACGGAGAGAAGCCGGTCGGCTGGCTCCTCGATCGTTTCGGCAGCAGCGCCAAGCAGATGTTCCATCAGGGTAATGATGAAACCGTTGCCACAGGCGATGGTGATGTTCTGGGACCAATTGCGCAGCGTTGCATCGACCAGCGTCATGTTGGTGCTGAGATCGTCGATCAGATGATTCTTGTAGCCKATCTCGCAGCCGAGATAGCCGACTGTCACRTCGAGGCCGGTTTCGCTCTTCAGGATRTCRGGAAGGAATTCGCTGTAGATATCGCTGAAGGAACTGCAGAGCTTGGCAACCCTGCCCTTGTCGCCGAGACCGCCGGTCAATTTGGCAAGGAGGACGGGATCCATTGTCGGGTTGTCATGCGAAGCATTGCTCATAGTCATTTAAGCTGCCTTGTTTTCGCCACCTGGGTTCATCATTTCCTGTTCCACCGCGTCGATCGAAGGGCGTTCATACGCCGAGATCGTCTTGCGGCCATATTCGAGGGCGACCTGCGGCACCGAGCCGTTCATGTAGGCAAGCAGGGTCTGCTTGACGACGACGTAGAGGCGGTGCTGCTTGGAGCGGACGACCTTGATCTGCGAGACCAGCGGTGAGCAGACGCAGTAGGAAAGCAGAATGCCGAGGAATGTGCCGACGAGTGCCGAACCGATGAGGTGGCCGAGCACTTCCGGCGAGTCGTTGATGTGCGCCATGGCCTTGATGACGCCGAGAACCGCCGCGACGATACCGATAGCGGGGAACGAATCGCCCATGATCTGGATCGCATGGTAAGGCTTCATCTTGTCATGAAGGATGGTGTTGATTTCTTCGTCCATCAGCGCCTCGATCTCGTGGGAGCGGGCGTTGCCGATGATGATCAGGCGCACGTAGTCGCAGATGAAGGCCGTCAGTTCCTTGTTCTTCAGAACTGTGGGGGCTGACTGGAAGATCGTCGATTCGGCCGGATTGTCGATATGCGCTTCGATTTCGTTGCGCGATTTCGTACGCAGGTCGCGCATCAGCGAATAGAGCACGCCGAGCGTATCGAGGTAGTTGCGCTCCTTGGGAACGGAGTGCTTGAAGGCCTCGCCGAGCGCCTTGCCGGAGTCCTTCACCACCTTCATGGGGTTCGCCATGATGAAGCTGCCGAGGCCGGCGCCGCCAATGATCAGGAATTCGAAGGGCTGAAAAAGAGCATCGACTTCGCCGCCCATGGCCATGAAGCTACCGACGATACAGCCGCAGACAACTACAAATCCGATAATAATATTCATCGTCAGCCCAATCTGAACGTTGCTTTTCTTTGCGACGGATAGGATTTGTGCCTTGCGTGAGGCTGATGAACGCGGCTTTTGCGCATTCATTTGCGCTACCAGCTTCGCGCAAGGATTTGCCTTCATATTGAACGTGACGAGTGGGCCTATGCGCGCCCATGTCTGAGATGCCGCTCAGCGGAACCCGTGGCCGAACTAAAAGGAGCCCGGTGTTTCGTCCCGTTTATCGCCAATGTGGAGCTTACCGACATGCAATCCGGTCTTTACGTTTCCCTGTCGTCGCAAATGGCTCTCGAGAAACGCCTGACGACGATCGCCGACAATATGGCCAACGTGAACACGACCGGTTTTCGCGGCACCGAGGTAAAGTTCGATGAAATGATGGCGAACAACGAGAACAAGACGAACACCAAGGTTGCCTTCGTCTCCCAGGGCAACGACTACCTGGACACCACTCATGGCGAAATGCAGCACACCGGCAACATGCTCGACTTCGCCATCAAGGGCGATGCCTGGTTCTCTCTCGATACGCCCGCCGGCCGCGTTCTGACAAGGGACGGCCGCTTCACGATGCGTGATACCGGCGAACTGGTTTCCATCCGCGGCTATCCGGTTCTCGATGCAGGCGGTGCACCGGTCGTGCTCAACACCGCCGGCGGCGAGCCGAAGGTCGGCACTGATGGCATCATCTATCAGAATGACCGCCAGGTCGGTTCACTCGGCCTCTTCGAAGCCGATATCAGCAAGGGTTACCTGCGCTACGAAAACAGCGGCATCATGACGACCGAGCAGCCGCGCGCCGTCGTCGACCGCTTCAATGTCGGTGTCGAGCAGGGCTATCTCGAAAATTCCAACGTCAATGCGATGCACGAGATGACGCAGCTGATCGAGGTGAATCGCGCTTTCGATAGCGTATCGTCGCTGATGCGCGACAGCGAAGACTCCTTCAAGGAAGCGGTTCAGACGCTGGGCGGCAGCCGCTAAGGCAGGGTGTGAAGCATGAACACCACCCTGTTGACCGAGGACGCGCTCTCGCCGAAGCTCACACATCTCGGCGACCTTGCAAAGCGCTACACGTCGCCGGAATTCTCCGTCACCCATGGCGGTCGCGTGCACACCATCGCCGCCGGCCACTATACCGTCCGTGGCCTTTCCCGGCATGTGCGGCTTGGCGAGTTCGTGGCGCATAAATCCGCGACGGGTGTCCATCTTGGCGAAGTGGTCAGGGTAGAGCCGGACCTGGTTTACGTCTGCCCGATCGAACCGGGCGAGCCGATCGGCATCCATGACATCGTCATCCGCAAGGGTGCATTCCGCATCTCTCCGTCAGACAGCTGGTGCGGCCGCACCATCAATTCCCTCTGCGAGCCGATCGACGGTCTCGGCCCGATCACCGAAGGCCTGGACCACCGTTCGATCTCGAACACTGCCCCGCCCTCGATGACGCGTCAGCGCGTCGAAAACGGCTTCAAGACCGGCGTGCGCGCGATCGATATTTTCTCGCCGCTCTGCCTCGGCCAGCGCCTCGGCATTTTCGCCGGCTCCGGTGTCGGCAAGTCGACGCTGCTGTCGATGCTGGCCCGCGCCGACGCCTTCGACAAGGTGGTGATCGCGCTGGTCGGCGAACGCGGTCGCGAAGTCCGCGAGTTCATCGAGGATACGCTCGGCAGCAACATGAAGAAGGCGATCGCCATCATCGCCACCAGCGATGAGAGCCCGATGCTGCGAAAGATGGCGCCGCTGACGGCCGTGACGATCGCCGAGCACTTCCGCGACAAGGGCGAAAACGTTCTCTTCATCGTTGATAGTGTCACGCGTTTCGCCCACGCCATCCGCGAAGTGGCGACCGCTTCCGGCGAGCCGCCGATTGCGCGCGGCTATCCGGCTTCCGTCTTCACTGAGCTGCCGCGTCTTCTGGAGCGCGCCGGTCCCGGTCCGGAAGGCGCCGGCACCATCACCGCGATTATCTCCATCCTCGTCGATGGCGACAATCATAACGACCCGATCGCCGACTCCACGCGCGGTATTCTGGACGGTCATATCGTTCTCCAGCGCAGCCTGGCGGAGGAGGGGCGTTACCCGCCGATCGATCCGCTCGCCTCCATTTCGCGTCTTGCCCGCAAGGCCTGGACGCCGGATCAGGAAAAGCTGGTTTCCCGCCTCAAGGTGCTGATCCATCGTTTTGAGGAAACACGCGACCTGCGCCTTATCGGCGGCTACCGTCCAGGCGCCGATGCCGATCTCGACATGGCGGTCAAGCAGGTGCCGATCATCTATGACGTCCTGAAACAATCTCCGGGAGACCGCGAATCGCTTGATGCCTTCGCCGATCTTGCCGGGGCTCTCAAGGCCGCCGCCGGCGTACCGACTCCGAGTGCGCCTATTCAAAGGAGGGCCTGATTATGGCCGATTTCGAAGACGAACGGATCGCCGCGCTGAAAGAGCGTAACAAGGGAGTGCTGCTCGACCGCGCGCTGACCTTTTTGGGTCTGGCACTTGCCGGCGCTTCCGCCTTCTTCCCCTGGTACGTCTTCTTCAACGCGGACAAGTTCGGCATCAGCGTTGCCGATAGCAATGCCTCTCGTGAATTGCCGAATTGGCCGGCGCGCAACGTCTTCAGCGTTTCACCGCTCGCCATGGTCAACAAGAACGATGAAGGCAAGAAAGTTCCACCGATCGACAATATGACGACGGCAACCGTTTCCGAGCTCGGCAAGGAGCGCAACGGCGACGCCTCGATGGAGGATCAGCCCTTCCCCGGAAAAGGCTCTTTCCGTTTGCTGCACGTGGCCAACGGCCGGGCGCTCATTGAAGATCCCTCGGGCATGTATGTCGTGCGCGTCGGCTCGATCCTGCCTGACGAAAGCCGCCTTGCCACATTGGAACAGCGCGACGGCAAGTGGGTGATCGTTACTTCCAAGGGTGAGATCTACCAGAACAACTAGTTCAGGCAAAAAGACGAATCGCTGCGAGGCCCTGTCGGAGAAACGGCCGGGCGGCGGTTGGTCGCTGTCTGCAAGTAATCTCGAAGAATGGCTTGTAAAGCCTGCATTTACCGTAAGTCCCACGCAAGATTACCGCCCTAGGTTCGGCATAGTAAAAACGGAGAGTTCTCATGCAACCGATTCAACTTTTCGACTTGGCTTCAAAGCAGGCGGAATGGCTGACGATTCGTCAGGAGGTTGTTGCCGGCAACATCGCGAATGCAAACACGCCGAAGTTCCGCGCGAAGGACGTGACGCCTTTTCAGGCAGTGCTCGACCAGTCGGACGTCACCATGGCGCGCACCAATCCGATGCATCTGAGCGGCAACGATTTCAGCACGAGCGGTGACATCGACGTGAAGGATGCAGCACTCGATCAGGAAATCGGCGTGCAGGAATCCGGCAACACCGTCGGTGTGGCCGAAGAACTCTCCAAGTCCGGCGAGATCAAGCGTCAGTACGACCTGAACACCTCGCTGGTCAGTTCCTTTCATCGAATGATGTTGATGACCGTAAGGAAGTAGACTCATGGATCCGCTTTCAGCAGCAATGAAAATCGCAGGTTCCGGGCTCGAATCGCAGTCGACACGTCTGCGCATCGTCTCGGAAAACATCGCCAACGCCCGTTCGACTGGCGACACACCCGGTGCCGATCCCTATCGTCGCAAGACCATCACCTTCGGTCAGCAACTGGATCGCGCGAGCGGCGTCGAGACCGTCAACGTCAAGAAAATCGGTACGGACGAAGGCGATTTCACCAAGGAATATGATCCGAGCAATCCGGCTGCGGACGAGAAGGGCGTCGTCAAGATGCCGAACGTCAACATCCTGATCGAGATGGCCGACATGCGCGAAGCCAACCGTTCATATGACGCCAATCTGCAGACGATCAAGCACACTCGCGACCTCATTTCCTCGACGATCGATCTCCTGAAGAGCGGACAATAATGATCAGCAGCGTACAGAACGTAAGCAATCTCTCGATGACCCGAGCCCTCGGCGCCATCGATACCGAAAATTCCGCCTCCTCTTCGACCGCAACCTCATCTGCTGCGGCCGGCGTATCCAACGGCCTGAGCTTCGCCTCCGTCATGGGCAACATGGCGACCGAAGCCGTCAGCAGCCTGAAGGGCGCGGAAAACATGTCCTTTGCCGGCATCAAGGGCACGGCTTCCACGCGCGAAGTCGTCGATTCCATGCTGCAGGCGGAGCAGACGCTCCAGACTGCAATCGCCATTCGCGACAAGGTCGTCTCGGCCTTCCTCGAAGTCACCAAGATGCAGATGTAACTGATTTGAGGACGAACACATGAGAGCGCTCGCCATCGCAGCAACGGGCATGGATGCCCAGCAGACCAACCTGGAAGTCATCGCGAACAACATCGCGAACATCAATACGACCGGTTTCAAGCGCGCCCGCGCCGAGTTTACCGACCTTCTCTATCAGACCGAACGTGCCAAGGGTGTCGCCAACCGCGCCAACCAGGCTGTCGTTCCCGAAGGCGCCAACATCGGTCTCGGCGTCCAGACTTCGGCCGTGCGCAACCTGCATCTCCAGGGCGAATTGACCCAGACCGGCAACGACCTCGACGTCGCAATCGTCGGCAAGGGCTTCTTCCAGATCCGGTCGACGGATGGTACGACGCTCTATAGCCGTGCCGGTGCGCTCAACAAGAACGATCAGGGCCAGCTCGTCAACATCGACGGTTATGAAGTCATCCCCGGCGTCACTATTCCGCAGGGCTCCACCGAACTGACGATCAGCCGCTCCGGCGAAATCACCGCCAAGTTGCCCGGCCAGACCACGCCAACCACTCTCGGCCAGCTTACGCTCGCCGATTTCGTCAACGAAGCCGGCTTGCAGCCGATTGGCGACAACCTCTTCCAGGAAACGCCGGCATCCGGCGAAGCGGTTGTTAGCAATCCTGACGAAGACAATATGGGCTATCTCAAGCAGGGCTACCTGGAATCCTCGAACGTCGATCCGGTCAAGGAAATCACCGAGCTGATATCGGCCCAGCGCGCTTACGAAATGAATTCCAAGGTGATCACGACAGCTGATGAAATGGCATCCATCGTCAGCAAGAACCTGAAGTAAGAGGGAAGGGCCGAACATGATGTTTCGCCGGGCAGGACACATCCAAGGATGGGTGGCTGCGGCCACGATCGCAATCGCTGGCATGGTCATGCCGGCAGCAGCGGATGCCGGCATGGGTTATGCCGTCGTCCCCACGACGATCATCTATCCCGGCGACACGATTTCGAGCGCTCAGCTTCAGGAAGTCGAGGTCACCAATCCCAACCTCGCCGGAGACTATGCAAAGTCGGTCTCCCAGGTCGAGGGTCTGGTTTCCAAGCGCACGCTCCTGCCGGGGCGGACGATTTCGATCTCCGCCCTGCGCGAGCCCTATACGGTCACGCGCGGTTCCAATATCCGCCTGGTCTTCCAGCTTGGCCAGATGACCATTTCCGCTGCCGGCTCGCCTCTTGAAGATGGTGCGACCGGCCAGATGATCCGTGCACGCAATATGGATTCCGGCGTCATCGTCAGCGGCACCGTGCTCGCCGACGGTACGGTCCATGTGAGGGCAAAATGAAGTTCTTCTTTCGTATCCTGAGCTTGGTTGCGGTTCTGGCGATGAGCCTGATTGATGTCGCGCCTGCATGGGCGTTGACGTCCCGCATCAAGGACATTGCCTCGCTTCAGGCCGGCCGCGACAACCAGCTCATCGGCTACGGTCTGATCGTCGGCCTGCAGGGAACCGGTGACGGTTTCCGTGCTTCGCCTTTCACCGAGCAGTCCATGCGCGCGATGCTGCAGAACCTCGGCATCTCCACGCAGGGCAGCCAATCGAACGCCAAGAATACGGCGGCCGTCATGGTCACCGCCAACCTGCCGCCCTTCGCAAGCCCCGGCAGCCGAATCGATGTGACAGTCAGCTCGCTCGGCGATGCGACCTCGCTACGCGGCGGCACGCTCGTCATGACTTCGCTGTCGGGCGCTGACGGCCAGATCTATGCTGTCGCCCAGGGCGCCGCCATCGTCACCGGCTTTCAGGCTCAGGGACAGGCCGCGACCGTGACTGAGGGTGTGACGACGGCCGGCCGCGTGCCGGGTGGCGCCATCATCGAGCGCGAGCTGCCGTCCCGCTTCAAGGATTCGGTCAATCTCGTCCTGCAGCTCCGCAACCCGGACTTTTCCACCGCGATCCGCATTGCGGATATCGTCAACGGCTACGCCAAGGCACGCTTTGGCGGTCCGGTCGCGGAAGCCAAGGATTCGCAGGAAGTCGTCATCGAGAAGCCGCGCGAGGCCGATCTCACGCGCCTGATGGCCGATATCGAAAACCTCGTGGTCGAAACCGACACGCCGGCCAAGGTCGTCATCAACGAACGCACCGGCACGATCGTCATCGGTTCGGATGTCCGTGTCTCGCCGGTCGCCGTCAGCTACGGCACATTGACCGTGCAGGTGACCGAAACACCGCAGATCATCCAGCCGGAGCCCTTCTCGCGCGGTGAGACCGCTGTCCAGCCGCAGACGGATATCCAGGCGCAGAAAACGGGCGGACGGGTCGCTATTATCGACGGTCCTGACCTGCGCACTCTCGTTGCCGGTCTCAACAATATCGGTGTCAAGCCGGATGGCATCATCGCCATTCTCCAGGGCATCAAATCTGCAGGCGCCCTGCAGGCGGAGCTTGTGCTGCAATGAGCAAGATCACGAACCAGAACCCGATCGTCGAACTGTTGCGCCGGCTGGCATTGCCGGCCGCAGGCCTCGTGCTGCTTTCCATTCCCGGCGCCTTCGCCCAGGAAGTGGCGCCGGCAGGCGACATCACCTCGACGGACGAGGTCAAGCAGTTCTGCACGAATATCGCCGATCCGGCCCGCGATCAGCGCTATCTCCTGCAGAAACAGGAGCTCGAGAAGCTGCGCGCCGATATCGACAGCCGCGTTGCCGAGATGGACAAGCGCAAGGCCGAATACCAGGACTGGCTGAAGCGGCGCGATGATTTCCTCAAGCAGGCCGAGGCCGGCCTGACGGATATCTACAAGAAGATGAAGCCGGATGCGGCAGCGCTGCAGCTGCAGGACGTCAGGCCCGAACTGGCTGCGGCCGTCATCATGCGGCTCGGGCCGCGTCAGTCGAGCCTGATCCTGAACGAGATGGATTCCACTAAGGCCGCCAAAATCGCCGGTATCATTGCAAGTGCATCTGATCCCAATACCTCGAAGGATCCTTCATGAATAAGCGTTTACCGGCTGTGATTGTCGCCGTCGCACTCCTTGCAGGCTGCCAGTCCACGGCAGTCAACGAGATCGGCCGCGCGCCTGCCATGAGCCCGATCGGCAGCGGTCTCGCCTACGGCCAGACGCCGCAGATGGCGCTCTATCCGAAGCAGCCGCGCGCCGTCGCGCAGGGCTATTCGCTGTGGAGCGATTCGCAGGCCGCGCTCTTCAAGGATGCGCGCGCGCTCAACGTCGGCGATATCCTGACGGTCGATATCCAGATCAACGACAAGGGATCCTTCGACAACGAGACCAATCGCAGCCGCAAGAATTCGAGCGGCATGAACTGGGATGTCAACGCCCAGGTCTTCGGCTGGACGCCGCAGTCCAAGACGGATCTGACCTACGGTTCCGACACGAGCACGGACGGCAAGGGCAAGATCGAGCGTACCGATAAGCTCAACCTTCTGGTTGCCGCCGTTGTCACCGGCATTCTCGAAAACGGCAACCTGGTTATCAGCGGTTCGCAGGAAGTTCGCCTGAACCAGGAACTGCGTATCCTCAACGTCGCCGGCATCGTGCGTCCGCAGGACGTCAATTCCGACAACCAGATCTCCTACGACAAGATCGCCGAAGCCCGCATCTCCTACGGTGGCCGTGGCCGCCTGATGGAAGTGCAGCAGCCGCCGCGCGGCCAGCAGGCCGTCGATCTCTTCTCGCCGCTTTGAGGCTGAACCAAGATGGCAGACAACGAAACAGGCGAAGGCAAAAAGAAGTCGAGCGGCATGGTGATGACGATCATCGGCCTTGCCGTGCTGACGGTGGTCGGCGCCGGCGGCGGCTGGGCGGTCGGCAACATGGTAGCCCCGAACATCCGCAGTGCCGCGGAGGCCGAACAGGCTAAGGAGGCCGAGGCCAAGAAGAAGGCCGAAGGCGGTCTTCCGAAAATCGCCAACGAAGCCAACAACATTGTGCTGCTCGATCCGGTTACCTCGAACCTCGCTTATCCCTCGGAAAACTGGATCCGACTCGAGGTGGCGCTGATGTTCAACGGGCCGCCGGATGTCAAGGTCGCCGAGGATATTCACCAGGATATCCTCGCTTATGTCAGGACCATTTCCCTTCAGCAGATCGAAGGGCCGCGCGGCTTTCAATATCTCAAGGATGACATCCAGGAACGTGTTGACCTTCGCTCTCAAGGGCGCGTATCGAAGGTCATGTTCAGGACCTTTGTCATCGAATGATTCGACTTATAGTTTTCCTTGCCGCCATGATGGCGGTGCCGGAACTGGCGGTAGCTCAGCAGCTGCCGACTGATCTATTGAACATCCCGGTCGACGGCTCTGTCGCCGCCTGGATCATCCGGACGTTCGGCCTTCTGACCGTGCTTTCGGTTGCGCCGGGCATCCTCATCATGGTGACGAGCTTCCCGCGCTTCATCATCGCCTTTTCGATCCTGCGTTCGGGCATGGGCCTGTCGTCGACCCCCTCGAACATGATCCTTCTCTCGCTTTCGCTGTTCATGACCTTCTACGTCATGTCGCCGACCTTCGATAAGGCCTGGCAGGACGGCGTTCAGCCGCTGCTTGCCAACCAGATCGATGAGGCGACCGCGGTTCAGCGCATTGCCGAGCCGTTCCGTACTTTCATGTCTGCCAATACCCGCGATAAGGATCTCGCGCTCTTTGCCGATCTTGCCCGCGAGCGCGGCCAGAATATCCAGACGACCGAGCCCATCGACTACCGTATCCTTCTTCCCGCCTTCATGATCTCGGAGATCCGGCGCGGTTTCGAAATCGGCTTCCTGATCGTCCTGCCCTTCCTCGTCATCGACCTGATCGTTGCGACGATTACCATGGCAATGGGTATGATGATGCTGCCGCCGACCTCGATCTCATTGCCGTTCAAGATCCTTTTCTTCGTGTTGATCGACGGCTGGAACCTTCTGGTCGGCAGTCTCGTGCGCTCCTTCAGCTGACGGACAACTGACCAGTAAAACCGGTCTGGCAACATTCTTTCTCTTACAAACACAAAGCCCGCCGGATCGATCCGGCGGGCTTTGCGATATTGGATGCGCCTCCTCGCTCAACTGTTCGAGCCGAAAGGCTCGGTGCGTGGCGGCAGCGCCGGTACGTCTATATGATCAGGGGCAAGACCCTGCTTGGCTCGGTCCGCCATCAGTTCATAGGCATGTTCGAGGTGATGGCAGAAGCGTTCGGCATCAAAGAGCGGCGCGATAAAGCGCTTCTCCTGCAGGTGCTCTTTGTAGCCGGCGACGCGCTCGGGCTTGAGAGCAAGCTCGACTGCGAGATCCTCGTAGGCCTGGAGATCGTCGGCGACGAGTTCCGGCAGGTCGATAGCCCTGAGCAGGCTTTCGCTGACGCGCGAGGCGAAGTTGGTACCTTTCACCGTCAGGACGGGCAGGCCACCCCAGAGCTGCTCCGAGGTGGTGGTGTGACCGTTGACAGGGAATGTGTCGATGCCGAGATCGGCCGCCTGCTGACGGCTGATATGTTGCTCGTAAGGTGCACGCGGGCAGAAGATGATCCGCTTTGCCGAGATACCATTGGCCTGGAAACGCTCCAGCAGGTTTTCCTTGTTGCGGGTCGTATTCGCCATCAACCAGAGTACGCTGTCAGGCGCACGCTTGAGGATCCGGCACCAGCTGTCGACCACTTGCGCGGTGAGCTTACGGTTACCGTTGAAGGATGCGAAGATAAAGGCGTTTTCCGGTAGGCCAAGCTGTTCGCGCGTGACCGGCTGCGGCCGAGGGCGGTTCGCCGGATCGTTCGGCTGATAGCTCTCCGGCAGGCGCAGGAATTTCTCATGATAGAAGGGCTTGGCGATGTCAGGCAGCACCGAGTGATCGCCGATGACATAGTCGAGGTCGACATTGAGCGTGCTGCCGGGGAAACCCAGCCACGCCACCTGGATCGGCGCCAGCGGCTGATTGAAGGACGAGGCGCGGCTTCCGG
The DNA here is from genome assembly GCF_056398505.1 of Rhizobium sp. 01T437. Taxonomy (NCBI): domain Bacteria; kingdom Pseudomonadati; phylum Pseudomonadota; class Alphaproteobacteria; order Hyphomicrobiales; family Rhizobiaceae; genus Rhizobium; species Rhizobium sp. 01T437. Next base: position 1,887 of record NZ_JBFTPM010000006.1, on the reverse strand, counting down.
AGGTGTGGCCCTTGAGGTCGACCATGATGTCGATGTTCTGGGCGCGAACGGCATTCAGGACAGCTGCGTCCGACAGGCCGTATGTATCGACGATCTTGCCCCACCGGCTGCGATCGGTGACGTTCTTCTCCAGAAACTCGGGTTGCGTGTGATCGAAGAGCGTAATTTCGAACCGGTTGCGATCATGAAGCTCGAGAACCCGCTGCAGCAGCTTCATCGTCGCGTGACCGTCCCACAAGTCCGAGGACATATAGCCGATGCGGATCTTGTCGGACCAGGTATGCGGCAGACCGCGTCGATAACCCACGCGCACCGGGTCCAGAGGCTGCGTGCCGATCGTCGCATAGCGATTGAAATCCTCGTTGCCGCACCAATGCAGATGATAGAACGGGTTGTCTTTCCTCAGCGTATCGACCTCGCCCTTGGCAAGGGCGGCGTCGATAGGCGCCTGATGTTTGTTCGCCTCATCGAATTCGTTGAATTCGCGCACGCAGACGAGATACAGAAAACGGAAGGCGAGGTTGCCCGGGAAGCGCCGGAAGAGGTTGCGGGCGAGCTGCTGGTTCGTCTCGTCCATGAGGTCGTCGCTGAGCAGCAGCGCGGCGAGACGCATATGATCCGGGTTCATGCTTTCGGACAGGATCTTCTTGAAGGGGCGCAGCAGATCCCGCCGCTGCCGGCGCACATAGATCGTCGCGATAATGAACGCGAGTTCCGCATCCTCCTGCGCCTTGCCGAGATTGCGCATCGCGATCAGCAGGGCGTCGTCCTCGTTGCCGGCCTCCAGGTGGAGTTTAGCGGCAGTCTTCAGGAATTCGAAGGCGCCTTGGGGTGCGCAGTCGGCCGCAAGGCCATAAGCCTTGGCCGCGTCGGATTTGAAGCCGAGTTGCAGCAGGTTCTTGGCCAGGAGAGCGTAAGTCTTGGCGTCCTTCTGGGTATCGATGAGCTGGTTGAGCGTCGCGAGGGACTGTGTATAGCGGCCCGCCTGATAATCCCGGGATGCCGCCGAGAACGAAACTTTGCTGTTCAAAACCTAACTCCGTGAGGAAATGTTCCGGCATGAAATGTGATCGACGGGATAAGCAGTCAGGCTCCCGCAGAATGCAGGTTACCCTCCGATACTATCCCGGCTTCTGCCATACTGGCATTCGAAGCTTGCTTGAAACCGGTGCGGTTGAATGCTCGCTTTCCGAGAAAAGCCGACACTTCAAAATAGAATTCAAACAACGTTAACTATACAACTGGAGCGGCTTGGCGAGGAACTCCGCTTTTAAGAAGTTGGCAAGCATTGGCTGCGAGATTGCGCTGGACATGACGGGTTTGGGCCAAGAAACAAAGGCACCGAGTAGCATGAAGCTGGTCCGTCATCGCCGGTATTCATAGTCCGGTATGTCCTCCTTTTTTGTATCTAGTTTTCTAGGGGACACACTTATGACGAGCATTAACACGAACAACTCCGCCCAGGCCGCTCTCCAGACGCTGCGCAACGTCAACCAGGGCCTCAACACCACGCAGAACCACGTTTCCACGGGTTATCGCGTCGGCAAGGCTTCCGACAACGCTGCTTACTGGTCGATCGCAACGACCATGCGTTCGGACAACAAGGCTCTCGGCGCTGTTTCTGACGCTCTCGGCCTCGGTGCTGCCAAGGTTGACACTGCCTACACCGCCATGGACAGCGCTATCGACGTCGTCGGCGAAATCAAGTCCAAGATCGTTGCCGCTACTGAAAACGGCGTCGACAAGAAGAAGGTTCAGGAAGAAATCGACCAGCTGCAGGACCAGCTCGTCAGCATCGCTCAGTCGGCTTCCTTCTCCGGTGAAAACTGGGTTGCAGGCGCCAACGGCACGAAGAGCGTTGTGTCACGGCACGAAGAGCGTTGTGTC
>NZ_JBFTPM010000005.1:416524-440133 GCF_056398505.1 Rhizobium sp. 01T437 | reverse complement strand
TGAAGACGGAAGAACCATCCGGCCGCAAGGCAGGCGTGAAGGTGAAATCGGTCGCCGAGCTTGTCGACAAGCTCAAGAACGAAGCCGGCGTACTCTGAGATCTGGAAAGGGAGAACACGATAATGGCCATTCTTCTTCTGGCTGACCACGACAACAGCAGCCTTTCCGATCAGACTGCCAAGGCCCTGACCGCCGCAACGCAGATCGGTGGTGACATCCACATTCTCGTCGCCGGCAAGGGCGCAAAGGCCGCCGCCGACGCGGCTGCCAAGCTTTCCGGCGTCTCCAAGGTGCTGCTCGCCGAAAGCGACGAACTCGCCAACAACCTTGCCGAACCACTCGCCGACCTGATCATTTCGTTGGCTGGCAGCTATGACACGATCGTCGCCGCTGCCACCTCCACCGGCAAGAACGTCATGCCGCGTGTCGCAGCGCTCCTCGATGCCGCCCAGGTCTCCGAAATCATCGAAGTGGTTTCGTCCGACACCTTCAAGCGCCCGATCTATGCCGGCAATGCGATCCAGACGGTGCAGGCGACCGACGCCAAGAAGGTCATCACCGTGCGCACCGCCTCTTTCGCCTCCGCTTCCGAGGGCGGCTCGGCTGCCGTCGACGTAATTCCGGCGGTTTCTGGTCCAGGCCTTTCGAACTTCGTGTCCGACGCACTGTCGGCCTCCGAGCGACCGGAACTGACCTCCGCCAAGATCATCATTTCCGGCGGTCGTGCGCTCGGCTCCGCCGAAAAGTTCAGGGAAGTCATCCTGCCGGTCGCCGATAAACTCGGCGCTGCCGTCGGTGCTTCCCGTGCCGCAGTCGATGCCGGCTACGCCCCGAATGACTGGCAGGTCGGCCAGACCGGCAAGGTCGTCGCCCCGCAGCTCTATATCGCCTGCGGCATCTCCGGCGCCATCCAGCATCTCGCCGGCATGAAGGACTCGAAGGTCATTGTCGCGATCAACAAGGACGAGGAGGCTCCGATCTTCCAGATTGCCGACTATGGACTTGTCGCCGATCTCTTCGATGTCCTGCCGGAGCTCGAAAAAGCCCTTTGATCGGGCAGATTGCCTTCTTTTCGCACTTGCGAATGACTGGAAAATTGTCTTCTATCGGTCTACTACTTTTGCCGGGCGATCTTTCGTCCGGCAATTTCATATAAAAATACCGGCAGCGCGGGGGTGTATGCCGGGCGGGGGTTGGAGATGAGCGCGGTGTTGAAGAATATTGGTATCATCGGTGCGGGCCAGATGGGCTGCGGCATCGCGCATGTTTCGGCCGCCGCAGGATACCAGGTTCACATCTACGATCTGTCGCAGGATCGTATCGAGTCCGGCCTTGCCACCATCAACGGCAATTTTGCGCGTCAGGTGACGAACGGCAAGATGACCGATGAAGAGCGCAGTGCAGCGCTTGCGCACATCACCGGCTCAGCCGATGTCAACGATCTCGCCCCGTCCGATCTTGTAATCGAGGCGGCGACCGAGGATGAAAGTGTCAAGCGCAAGATTTATGCGCAGGTCTGTCCGGTACTGAAGCCGGAAGCGATCCTTGCCACCAACACCTCCTCGCTGTCGATCACACGTCTTGCGTCCGCGACAGACCGCCCCGAGCGCTTCATGGGCATCCATTTCATGAACCCGGTTCCGGTCATGAAGCTCGTGGAGCTGGTGCGCGGCATCGCGACCGAGGAAGCAACCTTCTCTGCCGCCAGGGAATTCGTCGCATCGCTGGAAAAGACCGTCACGGTCGCCGAGGATTTCCCGGCCTTCATCGTCAACCGCATCCTGCTGCCGATGATCAACGAAGCGATCTACACGCTGTACGAAGGTGTCGGCACGGTCGATGCGATCGATACCGCCATGAAGCTCGGCGCCAACCATCCGATGGGACCGCTGCAGCTTGCCGATTTCATCGGCCTCGATACCTGCCTGTCGATCATGCAGGTACTGCATGATGGTCTTGCCGACAGCAAATACCGCCCTTGCCCGCTGCTTGTGAAATATGTCGAAGCCGGCTGGCTCGGCCGCAAATCCGGCCGCGGCTTCTACGATTATCGTGGCGAAACGCCGGTTCCGACCCGCTAAGCAAATCATCGCCTGAAAAGGCGAGTGGAACAAACGTCCTAGAAATGCTTTCCTTGCCGTGAACGGAAGGAAAATGCCATGTCGAGCGAATTGCCGATGTTCCTGCTGCAGTGCGGCGTCCTGATCGGACTTGCAGGCGTCTTCCTCATTCGCGGCGCCGGCGACTCCTGACGGCCGCTCTTACGAACCCACCGCACCTTTGATCAGCGCCTTGGCATCCTCGCTGTCCCAGGCAGCCGGGCCATTCATGGCTGAGATCAGGCAGCCCTTGTCATCGAGCAGGAGCGTCACCGGAAGACCGAAGGCCAGGCCCTCCTTCTTCAGGCTGTTGAAAACACCGATCGTGTTGTCACGGTAGAGCTGCAAAGCATCCACACCGATTTCGTTGAGAAACGCCTTCGGCTTCTCATCGTCACCAGTATCGATATTGACCGGCACGACCTGGAACTTGTCGCTGCCCATCTCTTTCTCCAGCGCGTTCAGCGCCGGCATCTCCTCGCGGCAGGGCACGCACCATGTGGCCCAGAGATTGAGAAGCACGGTCTTGCCGGAGAAATGATCGAGCGTCATCGGCTTGCCGTCAGGGCCGTTGAAGGCGACGGTTTCAAGCTTCTTCGGTTGGTTGGCGGCAACCATCGCGGCGACCTGCCCCTTCATGAGCGGCGTCAGGTTGGCGGCGCGCTCCTTCGTCAGCGGGCACTCGGCCGAAGCCGTATCACTGACGCCATTGCCAATGCCCGTCTCCTTCACGTATACCGCTGCCGCACCGGCAACAACGCCTGCGACGGCGGCGATTGCGATCAGTTTAACGGACGGCAGGCCGAAGGGTTTTTTCGTCGTCATTTCATTCTCCAGGACGGGCATCTTCCATGGCCGAGGACAACACGGACACCAAATCCTCCAACCAGATGTGGGGCGGACGTTTCGCCTCCGGCCCCGATGCGATCATGGAGGAGATAAATGCCTCGATCGGTTTCGACAAGAAGCTGTTTGCCCAGGATATCCGTGGATCGATCGCCCACGCCACGATGCTCGCCCATCAGGGCATCATTTCTGCGGACGATAAGGACAAGATCGTTCACGGGCTAAACACGATCCTGTCAGAAATCGAAAGCGGCAATTTCGAATTCTCCCGCCAGCTTGAAGACATTCACATGAATGTCGAGGCCAGGCTTGCGACCCTGATCGGCCCGGCCGCCGGCCGTCTGCATACCGCCCGCTCGCGCAATGACCAGGTAGCGCTCGATTTCCGCCTCTGGGTGAAGGAAGAGCTGCAGAAGACCGAGGCCATACTGACGAACCTGATCGCAGCCTTCCTCGATCGCGCCGAGGAACATGCAGACAGTGTCATGCCCGGCTTCACGCATCTGCAGACCGCCCAGCCGGTCACCTTCGGCCACCATTGCATGGCCTATGTGGAAATGTTCGGCCGCGACCGCTCGCGCGTTCGCCATGCAATCGAACATCTCGATGAAAGCCCGATCGGCGCCGCAGCCCTTGCCGGCACCGGCTATCCGATCGACCGCCACATGACGGCAAAGGCCCTCGGATTCCGCGAGCCGACCCGCAACTCGATCGACACGGTTTCCGACCGCGACTTCGCCATCGAATTCCTGGCGATTGCCGCGATCTGCTCCGTGCATCTCTCGCGCCTTGCCGAAGAAATCGTCATCTGGTCGACGCCGCAATTCGGCTTCGTGCGCCTCTCCGATGCCTTCTCTACCGGCTCCTCCATCATGCCGCAGAAGAAGAACCCGGATGCGGCCGAACTGGTGCGCGCCAAGACCGGTCGTATCAACGGCTCGCTGATCGCGCTCCTGACGATCATGAAGGGCCTGCCGCTCGCCTATTCCAAGGACATGCAGGAAGACAAGGAACAGGTCTTCGACGCCGCCGAAAGCCTGGAACTGGCGATTGCCGCCATGACCGGCATGGTGCGCGACATGACCATCAACACTGTCAGAATGAAAGCAGCCGCCGGATCCGGTTATTCGACCGCGACGGATCTCGCCGACTGGCTGGTGCGCGAGGCAGGCCTTCCCTTCCGCGACGCCCACCATGTCACCGGCCGTGCTGTCGCACTTGCCGAAAGCAAGGGCTGCGATCTCTCGGAGCTTCCGCTCGCCGATCTGCAGACAATCAATCCCGCCATCACCGACAGGGTTTATGACGTGCTGACGGTCGAAGCTTCGGTCGCCAGCCGCAAAAGCTTCGGCGGCACAGCACCTTCGGAAGTCAGGAAGCAGATCGCCTATTGGCGCGCTCGCAATTAAGGCATTTCCGGGCGAAATGGAGACCGTTCGCCGCCCGGAAATGCACACAGGCCGAAGCTTCAACAATCGGGGTGCACAAGGCTGATAAACTTCGCTATGAAGATGCCAGCCAGTGCCCCGCGCCCGATATGAGGATATTTATGCAGATGAGCTTGCCGCATTTCATCCGCCTTACGGTGGTTTTTGCCGTCATCGGCCTTGCCGTTGCCGGATGCGGCCGCAAGGGCGACCTCGATCCGCCGAGCGCCAACGCGACGAAGGGTGGCGATGTTTCCAAGCCGACGAAACAGCCTGGCACCGCCGATAAGCCCTTCATTCTCGATCCCCTTCTCTAAGGCCCGGCTACCGTGAACCATTTCGAGTACCGCGACGGCATTCTCTACGCCGAGAACGTTCCCGTTCCCGAGATCGCCAAGGCGGTCGGCACGCCCTTCTACGTCTATTCCACAGCAACGCTCGAGCGCCACTACCGGGTCTTCTCCGAGGCTTTCGGCGATGTCGATTCCATGGTCTGCTACGCGATGAAGGCCAATTCGAACCAGGCCGTGCTGAAGACGCTCGGCCGGCTCGGCGCCGGCATCGACGTGGTTTCCGAAGGCGAGTTGCGCCGCGCGCTTGCCGCTGGAATTCCCGCCAATCGCATCATGTTCTCCGGCGTCGGCAAGACACCGAATGAGATGGATTACGCACTCGAAGCCGGCATCTACTGCTTCAACGTCGAATCCGAACCGGAACTCGAAGTCCTCAACCAGCGTGCCGTGCGCGCCGGCAAGAAGGCGCCCGTCTCCTTCCGCATCAATCCCGATGTCGATGCCCGCACCCATGCGAAGATTTCGACCGGCAAGAAGGAAAACAAGTTCGGCATCTCTTGGGAGCGCGCCCGCGCCATCTATGCCCGCGCCGCCAGCCTGCCCGGCATAGAAGTAACCGGCATCGACATGCATATCGGCAGCCAGATCACCGAGCTGCAGCCCTTCGACGACGCCTTCAAGCTGCTGCACGATCTGGTCAACACGCTGCGCGCCGATGGCCATAACATCCACCACGTCGATATCGGCGGCGGTCTCGGCATTCCCTACAAGGACGACAACAACCCGCCGCCCCTGCCGGAAGCCTATGCCGCGATCGTCAAGAACCAGCTTCGCGCTCTGAACTGCAAGATCATTACCGAGCCTGGCCGCCTGATCGTCGGTAATGCCGGTATCCTCGTGACCGAAGTCCTCTATGTGAAGGATGGCGGCGAGAAGACCTTTGTGATCGTCGACGGCGCGATGAACGACCTCATCCGCCCGACACTCTATGAGGCCTATCATGAGATCCGCCCCGTGGTGATTTCGGCCGCCAACGCGCCGCGCATCCGCGCCGATGTCGTCGGCCCCGTCTGCGAGACCGGCGATTACCTCGCGCTCGACCGGGAAATGGCGACCCCGAAGCCGGGCGACCTCCTGGCCGTCAGCACGGCCGGCGCCTATGGCGCGGTCCAGGCTGGCACCTATAACAGCCGCCTTCTGGTGCCTGAAGTACTGGTCAAGGGTGACGAATTCCATGTGGTTCGTCCTCGCCGCACTTATTCGGAGCTGATCGGTCTCGATTCCGTTCCGGCCTGGCTGGACTAAAAGTCGCAATCACTTTTTGGCGACCGCACGCGAAAAACCGGTATTGACGGGTGCTCGCCCTCGCCTTCGCCACAAAGAGTGTTATCCTTTTCTTTCGTGAGCGTATTGCCCAGCAATCGCCGGAAGCGCCCTCTGTTCCCTGAACACCAGATCGCGGAGACCGGATTGATGACAAGCCCCGCAAGGCAGAAGAAAGGCGCATTCGCGCTTCAACCCTCTCTTGCGCGGCTGGTGGCGGCAAAACGTTTCCTGGCCCGGATCGTGCTTTTTGCCGAGCAGGTCCTTCCGTTGCTGGTACGCCCCCTCTCCGTCATCGCGATTTATCTCTCGGTCTCCTGGTTCGGCTTCTTCCGCTTTGCACCGGACTGGCTGCGCGTCCTCCTGCTGATCGCCTTTGCCGCCGGCTTCCTTGTTTCTCTGCTGCCGTTCCGCAATCTTCGCTGGCCACAGGTTGTCGAAGCCGACCGCATGCTGGAAGAGCGTAACGGCCTGCCGCATCAGCCAGTCATGGTGCAGGAGGATGAGCCCGCCTTCGATACGCCCTTCTCCCGCGCCCTGTGGCGTGAACACCAGACGCGTATGGCGCGGAAGATCGCGACATTGGACGCCGGCCTGCCGCGACCCGATATCGCCCGGCACGACCGCTTCGCGTTGCGTGCGATTCCGGCGCTGCTTGTTGTCACTGCCTTCGGTTATTCGCTGTCCATCAACGGCGGTTCCGTCGCCGATGCATTTCAGCCTGCACCCGCACAGGTTACGAGCAATCCGGCCGTGCGTGTCGACGCATGGGTGACCCCGCCCTCCTATACCGGCCGCGCGCCGATCTATCTGACGGCCGATGGCAGTGAACAGGCGCCGATCGGTGTTCCACAGTTTTCCAGCCTGACGGTGCGCGTCAGCGGCGGCCAATCGGCCGAGAAGGTGCTGTTCAGGAAGGCCAATGGCGAAAGCCAGGAAATCGCTGTTCAGGAAGACACCCGACCGCAGCAGCCGGCCACAAATGCCGATGTCCAACAGGCTTCGGGCGCTCCAGTCGCACCTCAGTTGATGGCGCAGACACACATCATGAAGCTCGAGGAGAATGGCGCACTGCAGGCTAACGGCCGCACCTGGAATTTCGACGTGCTGCCCGACAAGGCGCCGGAAATCGCCTTTGACGGTATGCCGCGCCGCGCCGTCAACGGCGCGCTGGAAATCGGCTTTACGGTGAAGGACGATTACGGCGTGCAGGAGGCTCATGCCGAGATCGTGCCGGTCGAATCCGATCCGGCCGCAACACCGCTCTATCCGCTGCCGGAATTCCGGCTGGACATTCCCCGCCGCAATGCGCGTGACGGTAAGGGCCTGACGAGCAAGAACCTGACCGAACATCCGCTGGCCGGCAAACGCGTGCGCATCACCCTCGTCGCCAAGGATGCCGCCGGGCAGACGGGCCGCAGCCCGCCCTATGAGATGATCATGCCGTCGCGTCCGTTCAGCGAGCCACTGGCTGCGGCCGTCGCCGAAGAGCGCCAGACCTTCGCTCTCGATACCCGCAAGATGCCCGAGGCGATCGCGCTCAACGAAGCCTTGACGATCCGTCCCGAGGAGACGATCCCGAACACCACCCATTATCTGCTCATCGAGTCCGCGCTGACCCGCATGAAGCTCGCCAAGGGTGATGAACAGCTCAAGGATACAGCCCAATATCTCTGGGACATCGCCCTCGGCATCGAGGAAGGTGATCTTTCGCTGGCCGAACGGCGACTGCGCGACGCCCAGCAGAACCTTGCCGATGCGCTGAACCGCAATGCTCCGGACGCCGAAATCAAGAAATTGATGGATGAGCTGCGCAAGGCGATGCAGGATTATATGAACGAGCTCGCCCAGCGCCTGCAGAACATGCCGATGCAGCCGAACCAGAATGCCCAGAATTTCCTGCGCCAGCAGGATCTCCAGCGCATGATGGACCAGATCGAAAACCTCGCACGCTCCGGCAATCGCGATGCCGCCCAGCAGATGCTCTCCGACCTGCAACGGCTGATGAACAACCTGCAGACGGCCCGCCCGCAGCGCGGCCAGCAGCAGGAAAACAGCCAGCTGACACAGCAGATGAACAAGCTCGGCCAGATCTTGCGCGACCAGCAGAAGCTGATGGAGGAGACTTTCCGCCTCGACCAGCAGCTTCGCGACCGCATGCAGCGTGGCGATCCCAACATGGACGACATGATGCCGGGGGAGGAAGGCCAGCAGCAACAACAGCAGGGCCAGCAGGAACAGCAAGGCCAGCAGCCCAGCGACCAGATGACGGCCGAGCAACTGCGCGAAGCGTTAAAGCAGCTCCGCGGCCAGCAGGACGCGCTCGGCAAGCAGTTGCAGGAACTGCAGAAGAGCCTTGGCGATATGGGTATGAAGCCGGGCGAAGGCTTTGGTCAGGCACAGCGCGAAATGGAAGGTGCCGGCCGTGACCTCGGCCAGGGCAACGGCAGCAGCGCCGTGGAAGGCCAGGGCCGGGCTCTCGAAGCCCTGCGCCAGGGCGCACGTGACATGATGAGCCAGATGATGCAGGCCCAACAGGGTCAACAAGGACAGCAGGGCCCGAACGGCCAGCTCGGCCAGGGCAACCAGAACGGCCGCGATCCGCTCGGCCGCCCGCGCCAGACCGACCTCGGGCCGGATATGAACAACGATGTGAAGATACCCGACGAGATCGACGTTCAGCGCGCCCGAGAGATTCTGGACGCTATCCGCGAAAAGCTCGGCAACAATCCGACCCAGGCGATCGAGCGTCAATATCTCGAGCGACTGCTGGATATTCAGTGATATCAAGAGGATACAGGGCAGTTGGCGTGCCTTTGTGGCACGCCGCGCCATAGAATATTAGGCCACCAGCGCCCGCGCTACGGCCTTGCGGATGTCCGGCAAGGCGAACGGCTTCGGTACGACATCAATAATCTTTTCAGCGAGGTCGTCGGCCCGTTCGCGCTGTTCGGCATAGCCCGTCATCAGCAGGATTTTCAGCGCCGGAAAGGCGTCCTTCGCCTGATGCGCCAGTTCGATGCCGTCCATGACCGGCATACGGATATCTGAAAGCAGCAGGTCGTAGCTGCCGCCCTTCAGCTTTTCCAGCCCTTCCGCCCCATCGGCGGCTTCATCGGTCTCATGACCGTCAAGGCGTAGTGCCCGGGCTACGAAAGTACGAAGGGAATCCTCGTCTTCCGTGATCAGAATTTTTGCCATCTGTGCATTGCTCCGTCGTCATGCCCCGCGACGGAGATCGCACGCCGTTCCTTTGCGATCGGTAAACACGCCAGGCGGATCGACGGAATGGTTAACAAGCCGTCTTGAAGCAGGACGCCTTATGCGTCGCCGGTAACCACGCCGACGAAGGGCAGCTCGCGGAAAGCATAGGCGACGTCCATGCCGTAGCCGACGACAAAATAGTCGGGGCATTCGAAGCCGACATAGTCCGCTTCCAGCTCTTCCTTGCGCTTGACGCGCTTGTCGAGCAGCACGGCGATCGTCACGTTGCGCGCGCCGCGCTCATAGAGCAATTCCTTGGCAAACAGCAGCGTACGGCCAGATTCGAGAATGTCGTCAATCAGCAGGACATCGCGGTCCTTCACGTCGCTATCGATATCCTTGACGATGCGCACGCCCTGCGAAACCGTGCCCGCGCCATAGCTCGAGAGCGTGATGAATTCAACCTCGGGAGCAAGGCCGGTATCATGCAAAGCGCGCAGCAGGTCGGCCGCAAAAATAAAGGAGCCCTTGAGCACGGCGATAACCAGCAGGTCCTTCGTCGGGCCGGCGGCGATATCCTGCGCCATGGAATGATTGCGCTCGGCGATCTGCTCGGCAGTGAAGAGCGGCTCGATGTTTTTTCCGCGCACGACAGGCATAAAGGCTTGCTCCGTAAAATGAAGGGTAAGCCGTTAGCACATTAATTCCGGTGAAACACCCCGGAGAGACAGGTTTTTCCCATCGATCAACCCAAAAACGCACCTCGGCGCTCAAGGCATGAACGAAAGCCGGACCTCCGGCACCTTGCCGCCGGCATGCTGCACGCGGGCTGAAAAGCCGCGGCTCTGGCCGGTATAAATGGCATCCGTCGGCGGTGCGATGACGATGCTGGCGGTCAATCGCTCGTCGGCGACGAGATCGGCGCGGATCGGCTTGACCTGTTGTGTCACGCCGCTTTCATTCTCGATGATGCCGTTGATCAGCAGGATGCGCATGCCATTGGCGTCGCGCGGGGTAATCGTCACATGCGAGAAGTGGAGCGTGGTAGCTGGCGACGCTCCACTCTTCGAAAGACCGGAAAATCCGCCGGCAAGCCCGAAGACCAGCACGAAGAGCGAGATCACCAGTGCAGCAAAGCCCCGAAGCGACGCCTGTTGCAGCCAGACCTCCATGCCACGCAAGACCGCAGCAGCAGTGGCAATCAGGACCGGAGGCTGCGTCTTGGGCGGAACGCTACGACGACGATTGTCGTTTTGGGTTGCGTCGCGGGCACTGGCAGATGCACCTTGCGGCCGCACCTTGCCGACGACCACGAATTCGGCATCGGCAACGTCATCCCTGCGCGGCATGCGACGGGGTTGGCGGATAACCCGCTCCGGCGGAAGAAAATCATAGGCCCGGCCGGCGGCCGGTCGTCTGAAGGAGGATGCTTCCATGGTGGCGACCTCTCGGATGTCCACATGGTTTCGCTGCCCAAGACAATCTTGGCATTGAAACGAATCCAGCCCAGTCGTAAATTTCAATGGTTAATGCTTCGCAAAGATCGCCATCAAACGGGCGTCTTTCCGGCAAAATTTACCCGCTGTTAACGGTGTTGGTTAACAAGTCATGCGGTGAAACCACGAAAGACTGAGCTACCCCGTTGATCCACTTCGAGAATGTCGGTTTGCGATATGGTATGGGCCCGGAAATTCTCCGGGACCTGACTTTCGACATCCCGAAAAAGTCCTTCCAGTTTCTGACTGGCCCGTCCGGCGCCGGCAAGACCACGCTGCTGCGCCTGCTCTTCATGTCGCTGCAGCCGACCCGCGGCCTGATCCGCATGTTCGGGCGCGACATATCCGAAATCCCTCGTCCTGAGCTGCCGCTGCTGCGCCGCCGCGTCGGCATCGTCTTTCAGGATTTTCGTCTCCTCGATCATCTGACGACCTATGAGAATGTGGCCCTGCCGCTTCGCGTGCGCGGCAAGGATGAAAGCACCTACAAGACCGATGTGCTGGAACTTTTGAAATGGGTCGGGCTCGGCGAACGCATCAACGTACTACCGCCGGTGCTCTCGGGCGGCGAGAAACAGCGTGCCGCAATCGCCCGCGCGCTGATGGACCGGCCGGAAGTGCTGCTCGCCGACGAGCCTACCGGCAATGTCGATCCGCCGATGGCCAAACGCCTTCTGAACCTCTTCATGGAACTCAACCGTCTGGGCACCGCGGTGGTGATCGCCACCCACGATCTCTCGCTGATGGACCAGGTGGAAGCCCGCCGCATGATCCTCTCGGAAGGGCATCTCGATATTTATGACTAAAACGCCCACCAGGACCCGCGCAAAGGCGCCAGCCGCTGCCCCTTCCCAGCAGCCCAAGCGGCCGGAGATGCGCGTGCGCCCCACGGCACCGATCCTGCCGCCATCAAACATTCAGGGCAATGCGCTGATGGTTGTCATCGCCATCATGGCCTTCCTCGCCTGCCTGACGCTCGGCGGCGTCAGCATGGTTCGCTCGACGGCAGCGAGCTGGGAAAGCCAGATTTCCCGCGAAGTCACCATTCAGATCAAGCCGGACGACAATCTGGACATGGAAAAGGCCCTCGTTCAGGCCCGCGATATCGCGCTGACCTTCGTCGGCACAAAGAGTGGTCAGATCGTCGACGAAGCCGCCACCGCACGCCTTCTGGAGCCATGGCTCGGCAGCGGCCTGGACATCAAGGAACTTCCCGTGCCGCGCCTCGTCATCGTCACCATTGACGAGAGCCATCCACCCGACTTTGCGGCAATGCGGGACCTTCTGAAGGAAAGCATTCCGCAGGCCTTCCTTGATGACCACCGTACCTGGGTCGATCGGCTGGTTGCGATGGCCCGGACGACGGTCATGATCGGCACCGRCATCCTGCTGCTCGTTTTCGCCGCCATGGTGCTGACGGTGGTCTTTGCCACGCGCGGCGTGCTCTCGGGCAACCGCCACATCGTCGAAGTGTTGCATTTTGTCGGCGCCGAGAGCTCGTTCGTCGCAACGGAATTCCAGAAGCATTTCCTGAAAATCAGCCTCAAGGGTTCGGCGATCGGCAGCGCACTGGCCGCCCTCTTTTTCGCCGGCGCCGGCTTCTTGCAAAGCAAGACGATCGCCACGCCCGAGACCGATCAGGCAACGGCCCTCTTCGGCACTTTTTCGGTTGGCGCCCTCGGCTATCTCGGCATCTTCGCGACGATGATCGTGATCGCACTGCTGACGACGCTGACGGCGCGGCTCACCGTCATGCGCACGATCTATGAAATCGATACATTGCGTTCCGATCCGACGCGTGCGGACGGCATCGTGAATTGATCGCAGCCATGCCGTTTTGCCATGAAAGCGTCTGTTCCGCGCCGCAATCAGCGTATAATCACGATTCATGACGATGGGCCATACGACACGCAATCCGATTCGCCCAGACCCGGAGCAGGAACGCCCCGAGAACGTCTTGCCGCGGCGCGGCCCAATCCGTCGCGTCTTACGCTGGATGGGTTTTTCCTGCGTGTTGATCGCCGCGCTGGTCTTCGGCGGCTTTTTACGCTTTGCAGATTCGGTGACGACCCTGAAGCCACCTGCCGAGCCGCGGGCCGACGCAATCATCGTACTGACCGGCGGCTACCAGCGTATCGATCAGGCCGTCGAACTCCTGCAGAAAGGCGCCGGCAAGCGGCTGCTGATCTCTGGTGCGCATCCCTCCACCACGCCGACGCAGATCCGCAGGATGACTCAAGGGTCCGCCGATCTCTTTTCCTGCTGTGTCGACATCGGCTATGACGCGCTCGATACGATCGGCAACGCCGAGGAAGCCTCGAACTGGATTCATGCAAAGGGCTATAAGAGCATCCTCGTCGTCACCAACAACTACCACATGCCGCGCAGCCTCGCCGAACTCTCCTATGTCGACCCTGACATCGAGTTCATTCCCTATCCCGTCGTCAATTCCGATCTGAAGACACGCGATTGGTTCACCGATCCGAACGCCTTGCGCGTCATGCTGGCCGAGTATGCCAAGGTGCTGCTGGCAAGCGGGCGCAACATCGTCGGCCTGCGCCATACCGGCCTGCGTTCCGCCAGCCTGGCCGATCAGAACTGAGGCTTTTACGCACTTCGGCAATCAGACGCTTTTTCTGACAGGCAATATCGTGTAGGCCGGTCGGCGTGACCGTGCTTCGGGAAAGTTTCATGATCGCCCTGCGTTCCGTTCTGTTCAACACGATCTTCTATGCCAACCTCATCATCAGGATGATCGTGCTCTCTCCCTTCTACTTCATCGCGCCGCGCAAGCTCGCCTACAACGTCCCCAAGAACTGGGCGCGCTCGAACCACTGGCTGATGCGGGTGATCGTCGGCACCACTTTCGAGATCGAGGGCCTGGAGAACCTGCCTGACGGCAGCTACATCATTTCACCGAAGCATCAGTCCTTCTGGGACACTTATGCGCTGCTGCCCAACCTCAAGGACCCGGTCTATATCCTCAAGCGCGAGCTGATGTGGATCCCGCTTTTCGGCTGGTACGCCAAGAGGCAGCGAATGATCCCGGTCGATCGCGGCGCGCGCGGCAAGGTGATGGTGGAGGTGCTGAAGCGCACCAAGGAAGAGCTCGCCACCGGCCGCCAGCTCATCATCTATCCCGAGGGCACGCGACGCCCACCGGGTGCCGAGCCAATGTACAAATATGGCATCGCCCGCATGTATCGCGACCTGCAGCTCCCGGTCGTACCCATCGTCATGCATCCCGGCCTGTTCTGGCCGCGCCGCAGCACCATGCGTTATCCCGGTCATTTCAAGGTACAGATCCTGCCGCCCATCATGCCCGGCATGGATCCCGACGCCTTCTTCGCCCATCTGATCGACGTGACGGAAAGCGCCAGCGATCAGCTTCTGATCGACACGGTCGAACACAACCCGCATGTGCCGCTGCCGCCGACGGCGGTAGAACGGCTGGCCGAGTTGCGCAAGGCAACGGCCGCGACGGCTTGAAGCAATTCCAGCAAAAGCGTGCAGCGGTTTGCGTCGGAATTTCATGAAACAAAGAGATTGATCCTTTCCGGGAAAGGATCTAAGCCGCGGCACGCAGCCGCGTGACTTCCTCGACCACCTGTTCCAGCCACTGGTCCCGAATGCCCATCTCCTTCAAATGCGCGAGCGTATTAAAGACATAGGCATCGTTCGGGCCTGACTGGCCGACAGAGACATTGACGATCCTTGCGGCGGCAAACGCATCCAGCGCGCCAGCATATTGCTCATGGGCGCGATCGACCACATAGGCGACCGCCCGCGCATTGCGACCATCCGGAAGCTGCAGCGGCAGATGCCGTTCCAGATAAACGTTTGTCACGAGTTCGCGGGCGCGTAGATAATCGACCACCTCGTCCCATTTCTCTGGCGCTACGCGAAAAGCCATGCCGCGACAGGCGCCGCCTCTGTCGAGGCCGAGAACAAGGCCGGGATTTTCGCGGCTGCCGCGATGCACGAAAGAACGGACGCAGAGCGAGCGCCGGTAGCCATAAACCAATGCCTGCGACCGCTCGACGAATTCGAAGCCCGGATTCCACATCAACGAGCCGTAGCCAAATACCCAAAATTCGTCCATATCGCACGCCAGATCAAAATCAGATTTCGTTTTCACCATTGGAGAACATCATGGCAGCGTCAAGCCAATCCGGCAGCGGCCAATACAGCAGCAGGAAATTCTGGTTGCTCGGCGGCGCTGTCCTTCTGGTGATCGCTCTCTATACAGGCGGCTGGTTCTATGCGGCCTCTGCGTTGAAACAGACCGTTCTGACCGCAATCGCTCCCCGTGCCGAAGTGGGCGTGAGCGGCGAGTGCTCCGATATTGAATTCCGCGGCTTTCCTTTCCGCATCGGACTTTTCTGCTCCAAGGTGGATGTGGACGATAATGTGAACGGCATCTCCGCCACCTTCGGCGCACTTCGCTCCGCCGCCCAGGTCTATGCCCCCGGCCATATCGTTTGGGAACTCGACTCCCCGGCAGAAATCCGCACCGCGCAGGGCCTGACCGTCAATGCCCAATGGGACAATCTGCAATCGAGCCTCGTCACCAAGGCGCAGGGCATCGACCGTACCTCGACCGTCATCGACGGGTTGAAGGCCGTGACCATCTCCTCCTTTACCGGGCAGACTGTCAATTTCGATGCCGCCCGCACCGAGATCCACCTGCGGCAGAATGGAGCGGATCTTGACGGCGCAATCTCGGTCGAAAACGCCAATGCGATCGTCAAGGACTGGCCGCAGGTCTTCCCGAAATTCTCCGCCAGCGCCGACCTGACGCTGATTGGCAAGGCCGGAATGATTGACGGCACCGACGAACAAGGCATCCACGGCTCTCAGGGCGAGCTTCGCCGCATCGTCGCCGATATCGGCGATGGCAAGGTGATGACCATTTCCGGCCCCTTCGCCTTCGACGAACAGGGCTTCCTCTCGGGCAAGTTCAAGCTGGAGATCGAGCAGCTCGGCCCCTGGGGCAAGAGCATCAAGGAGGCCTTCCCCGATATCGCCTCGACGGTCGATACCGCAACCAAGCTGTTGAAGGCGCTTGCCGGCGGCGGCGACAAGGTTTCGGTCGATCTGGTCGTCGATCACGGCAATGCGACAGTGAGCGGCTTCATCCCGCTCGGCAAGATCCCGCCGGTTTAATCGAGTTTTTTAAGGAAGAAGACTTCCGGCACCGTCTGGATGCCGGGCAGTTCGATCGACCCGGTTTCAGAAAAGCCGTTGCGGCGATGCCAATCCTGCGGACGGCTTTCATCACACTCGCTCGAAGTCATCAAAAGACGCGCACCGCTCGCGCGCATCTCCGTTTCCCAGGCGAGAAACAGCGCCGTGCCGACACCGGACCGGCGATGGCCATCCAGCACCCGGATCATTTCCATATAGGGAATCCTGCCCCAGAAGCGTGAGAAGCGCAGGAAGCCGACAATCTCGCCGTGCTCACGGGCGATCAGATATTCGCCGAGATCGATGCAGCGCGAAATCCACGCCTCGCCGACATGATGATCTTCGCGAAGCAGCCATTCCTTGTCCGACTGCCCCGGCTTCGCGATCTCGATCATGACTATTTCTTTTCCAGCGGATGTGGGCGGCCGAAGTCCGGCGCATCCACATCCTGGCCAGCCTGGACGATCGAGCGGCGGATGGCACGGGTGCGGGTGAAGAGTTCGAAAATCTTGTCGCCCTCGCCCCAGCGGATCGCCCGCTGCAGATAGGCGAGATCTTCCGAGAAACGCGCCAGCATTTCCAGGATCGCGTCACGATTGTGCAGGCAGACGTCGCGCCACATCGTCGGATCTGATGCAGCAAGACGGGTGAAATCGCGGAAGCCGGAGGCGGAATATTTGATGACTTCCGATTCCGTCACTGTCTCGAGATCGTCGGCCGTGCCGACGATATTGTAGGCTATGAGATGCGGCAGATGGGAGACGATGGCGAGCACCTTGTCGTGATGCTGGGCGTCCATCTCGTCGACTCGGGAGCCAAGTGCTTCCCAAAAACTGCGCAGCGTCTTCAGCGCTGTCGGGTCAGTTCCTTCGAGCGGCGTCAAGATACACCAGCGTCCCTGAAACAGGCCGGGGAAGCCTGCATCCGGGCCGGATTTTTCCGTGCCCGCGATCGGATGGCCGGCAATGAAATGCACATGATCAGGCATGTGCGGCTGCATCTGCGCGATCACGGACGCTTTGGTGGAGCCGACATCGGTGACGATCGCGCCGGGTTTCAGGCTGCTGGCGATCTCTTTCGCGACACTTTCGGAGGCGCCGACCGGCACCGAAACAATCACGAGATCGGCATCCTTTACCGCCTCTGCCGACGAGGTCGTATATCTATCGCCGAGCTGCAGCTCTTCGGCACGCTTCAGCGTCTCGGCACTGCGTGTGGCGACGACGACTTCGTTGGCAAGGCCCAGACGCTTGATGTCATGGGCAAGCGAAGAGCCAATCAGGCCGATACCGATCAGGGTGATGCGATTGAACCGCGCTGTCATGCCTTGCGTCCCATGAATTCGCCAAGCGCCTCGATGACGCCGTGATTGGCCTCTTCCGGACCGACGCTCATCCGCAGCGAGTTGGGAAAGCCGTAGCCGCGCACCGCGCGCAGGATATAGCCGCGGCTCGTCAGGAACTCATCGGCATCCGCCGCCCGCTTGCCGTCGATATCGGGAAAATGGATGAGAACGAAGTTGGTGACCGATGGCGTAACCTCCAGGCCGATGACCTCGAATGCGCTCGTCAGCTTCTCGATCCACATCTGGTTGAAAAACACAACATCCTGAATGAAGGACTGGTCGCGGATCGCGGCAGCGCCCGCGGCAATTGCCGGAGCATTCATGTTGAACGGCCCACGCACGCGGTTCAGGGCGTCGATGATGTCGACCGGCGCATACATCCAGCCGACACGCAACGCCGCAAGGCCATAGACCTTCGAGAAGGTACGGGTCATGACGACGTTGGCGTTAGACGAGACCACCTCGATACCGGCTTCATAGTCGTTGCGGCGAACATATTCCGCATAGGCTGCATCGAGCACGAGGATGACATGCTGCGGTAGGGCGGCCTGCAGGCGGCGAATCTCGCTGACGGGAATATAGGTGCCGGTCGGGTTGCCGGGATTGGCAATGAAGACGATCTTCGTCTTGGCTGTCACCGCAGCAAGGATCGCATCGACATCGACAGTGTGGTTCTTTTCCTTGACCACGACAGGCGTCGCACCCGCGCCCATGATCTGGATCTTATAAACGAGGAAGCCGTGCTCGGTGATGATGCCCTCGTCGCCGGCGCCGAGATAGACGTGGCAGAGCAGGCCGAGCAGTTCGTCGGAACCGTTGCCGCACAGGATGTTTGCCGGGTTGAGGCCGTGCACTGAAGCGATCGCCTCGCGCAGCTCGCGCGCTTGACCGTCCGGATAACGCTCGAGATTGCCTGCGGCCGCCTTGAATGCTTCGATCGCCTTGGGGCTCGCGCCAAGCGGCGTCTCGTTGGAGGAGAGCTTGTAGACGCGGGCCACACCCGGTGCATGCTCCTTGCCCGGCACATAGGCTGCAATATCCAGAATACCGGGACGCGGAACGGGCTTGCTCATCTCAACACTCATGGATCGACCTTGGAAATTGCCGGAAAGCCAGCGAAAGATTTGAGTGCAATTAAAGCGGAATGGCGATTTTGTCGAGTGCTGCAGCGCTTAGCGGCTGCGTGTGGTCGGCACACCATGCGGCGCAAGGACCGGTACAAAAACGCGGCGTGAAGCACGCGCGGCAACCGGCAGGCCTTGATAGAGCCGCTTCTGCGCCTCGACGATAATGACGCCGGAAAAAGCCGGCCAGAGCGTGCGGCCGATCCGCTCGAAGCCGCGGCGCAGGCGCAGCACCGCACGCAGTTTCGACGGCGGGAAGAACAGCGCCTCGGCCGTCGCGCCCGGCGTGAAGTTGGTCTCGCGCAGCAGATGGGTCAGCTGGCCGCGCGAATAGGGCCGGCCGGAGCCGAAGGGCGTATGCTCCATGCGCGCCCAGACACCACGGCGGTTCGGTACGACGATAACGAGGCGTCCGCCCGGCGCCAGCACCCGCCAGAGCTCCTTCAGCGTCTCGCGCGGACTTTCGGCAAATTCCAGCGAATGCACCATCAGCACCCGGTCGATTGAGGAATCCGGCAGCGGCAATTCCTCGTCAAAGATCAATGCGGTGGAAGAAAGCGAACCGACAGGCCAGTTCACAGCCCCTTGTCCCGCGGGCATGAAAGCGAAGGTGCGTTCCGTATCGGCCTGGAACCGGTCAAGGAAGGGCACGGAATAACCAATGCCCACAAGCCGCTCCTGCGGCAGGCGCACCCAGAGCGACGACAACGCCATGGCAATCGACTGCTCGGCCATGTGTCCAAGCTCGGAATGATAGAATTGACGAAGGTCGACGATATCGGCGTGCATTAAGACAAATGTTATCAGTGACCGGTTGGACTTCAAGGCCGGAACCTCTACATTCCCGGTCAGTACGAGGGATAAGGGACTATTTGAGCGATGAAACCTTTGGAATTAGAAGTTTTTCTCTGCCGCAGCGACAATTTCGGTGTTCTCGTGCATGACCCGGAAACCGGGCAGACCGCCTCGATCGATGCGCCTGATGCAGCAGCGGTGGAAGCTGCTGCTGTGCGCTGTGGCTGGAACATCACCCATATCTTCACGACCCATCACCATATCGACCACGTGGAAGGTAACCTGGCGCTGAAGGAACAGTACGGCCTGGAAATTATCGGCCCGGTCAACGAAGCGGTGGCGATTCCCGGCCTCGACAAGACAGTGGGCGACGGCGACAGCTTCCTCTTCGGCGATCATACGGTCAACGTCATCGAAACGCCCGGCCATACTGCCGGCCACATCTGCTATCACTTTGCCGACGACAAGCTGCTCTTCGCTGCTGATACGCTCTTTGCGCTCGGCTGCGGCCGCCTCTTCGAACGCCCCGCCGCCGACATGTGGCATTCGCTGCAGAAGCTTGCTGTTCTTCCCGATGAGACCGCCGTCTATTTCGGCCACGAATATACGCTCTCCAACGCCCGTTTTGCGGTTACGATCGATCCCGGCAATGAGCGCCTGAAGAGCCGCGCGGCGGAGATCGAGTCACTGCGGGCCGACGGCAAGTTCACCATTCCGACGACGCTGGCGCTCGAAAAGGAAACCAACCCCTTCCTGCGCGCGGCCGATCCCGCCGTCCGCCGCAATCTGCTGATGGAAGGCAAGACCAATGAAGAGGTCTTCGCCGAAATCCGCAAGCGCAAGGACAATTTCTAGGACATGGCCGGGAGAGAACTCACCACCGAAGAGATCATCCGCGAGCTTAGCATGCAGCCGCACCCCGAAGGCGGCTGGTATGCACAGACCTTCCGCGACATCAATGGCGGCGAACGTGGCCATTCGACGGCGATCTATTATCTGCTCGCGAGGGGAGAGCGCTCGCACTGGCACCGTGTCCATGATGCGGCAGAGGTCTGGCATTACTATGCCGGCGCGCCGCTCGCACTGCACCGCTCCGGAGACGGTCGCCACAGCGAGACGCTGAAGCTCGGCACGGATATTGCCGGCGGTGAGCGGCCGCAGGCCATCATCCCTGCCAATTGGTGGCAATCGGCCGAGACGCTCGGCGACTATACGCTGGTCGGCTGCACGGTGGCGCCCGGCTTTGAATTTTCCAAATTCGAGATGGCGCCGCCGGACTGGAAGCCCGGTATTATCTAGGCCTGCTCCGCCGCGGCCGGCTGCATCTGTGGCTTGCGGCGGAACATCTCTTGTGCCGCAAGCACAGCGCCGCCCGTGATCAGCAGGCAGGCAAGCGCGATGCGCCAGCTCGGCTCGGCAATACCAAAAATAGTCAGGATGAGCGTCGACAGCAGCGGTGCGGCGTAACTTGCGGCACCAAGGATCTGGATGTCGCCGTTCTTGACCCCATGATCCCAGGCATAGAAAGCAGCTCCCACCGGAAAGAGACCGAGGCCAACCACCGCAAGCCATTCGAAGCTCGTGTCCGGCCAGACCGTTGGCTCTAGTCCCAGGTGGCAGAGCAGCGAAAGCACTGATGTTGCAAGGCAGAAGCCGGTGACGACATCGGTGGAGACGGCATCAAAACGTCGCGTCAGCAGCGAATAACCGGACCATGTGAAGGCGCAGAGGAAGGCCGCCCCGTAGCCGACGGCATAGGCGCCGTCGAAATCGATGCCATTGCGCCCGACGATCATGAAGGTGCCGCCCAGACCGGCCAGAGCCCCGACGATGTGGTACCAGCGTAGCCTCTCGCCCGGCAGCAGTGCCGAACCGACGACGATCAGCAACGGCCAGAGATAGGCAATCAATCCCGCCTCGACAGCGGGCGCGTTTCTCAGCGCCGTGAAATAGAGGAAATGGTAGCCGAACAGGCCCGCAATGCCCGTGATCCAGACCTTTGCCGGCTGCTTCAGGAGCGTGATCCGCGACGGGTTGAGGATGAGCACGAGAATGCCGGGAATGCTACCGATGGCAAAGCAGATGGCCGAAAGCTGGAACGGCGGCATCTTGCCGGAGGCAGCTGTAAAGAGCGCCAGGAACGACCACATCAGAATGGCCGTAAAACCGATCGACGTTGCCCGAAGCTTCACTTGGTCCCCCTCGCGGAGACTTACGAAGGCTCCGTCAGCTGTTCACGCTGCTGTACTTCACAGCCGTGATCGTCACCGTCCCGTATTCCGTGGGAATGCGGACATAGACCGGAGCATATACATTTGCCGCCGCCGCCTTGGCAAACCAGATTTCCATGCGGTTGCTCTTGCTGAGGTAGACGAGATCCTTGCGGCCCTTCTTGTAGCCGGAGCGCGGAATGAAGCGCACGCCGCAGACGGTCGCCTTGCCTTTGAACCCATCTGTCGAGAAATCCTCATCGCCTTTCGGTGAAAGCACGAGGTCCATGCGCGTCTCGCCGTCGAAGATCGGCAGCTTCTGCGAGCAGACATCGGTATCGCCGGTGAAGATGAGCCCAGAAATCGGATCGAGCACAGAGCGCATATCGCCCTGCGTTACCGGAATCCATTCCTTCGGCCGGCGCGGCTCCGGTGTCGTAGTGGCCGAAACGATATTGCCGTTGCGGTAGCTGACCTCATAGGTGCGAACCTTTTTGCCGGTCTTGTAATAGAGGACATATTTTGCCGCCTGCAGCCGGTCGTCGCGTACCACCCCGGTAACGCTGGTCTTTGCCAGGATGTCGGTGACGAGATCGGCAAGCCCGGCCGATTTGATGTCGCCGTCGATTTTGTAGCTGTGATCGTCTTCGATCTTGGTGAGAAAGGCAGCCCGGGCGATCGTCAGGCCGGCAAGGGCTACCTTGTACTCCGTGCGGTGCTGTACTTCGCTCGCACCGGCCGGCAAGGCCAGAAGCGCCGCGAATGCCGAAACTAAAATCCGTCTGCCCAGATGAGCCATGGTGAGAGCCTTGTCTTGCCGGGCTGCTTGCGCCCTTGCACTGCGGTCTATACTCCTGCCGCATTGCGAAGAAAACAGCAGCTTTTTGACAGAATTGCGGGAAAGGCCAAGGTTTGGCTTGACGCGCGCGGCCTGCCTGACTATAGAACCGCAACTTTCCAATCATGGCCTGATGGATTGCGCAGCCGGTTGTTGCCGGATTGTCATTCAATGGCCCGAGAAAAACAAGAAATAGGTGTTCCATGTCCCGCATGTGCGAATTGACCGGCAAGGCAGTCCTGACTGGTAACAATGTCAGCCATGCCAACAACAAGACCAAGCGCCGGTTCCTCCCGAACCTGTGCCAGGTTACGCTGATCTCCGACGCGCTCGGCCAGCGTTACCGTCTTCGCGTTTCGGCTGCTGCTCTTCGTTCCGTCGAGCATCGTGGCGGCCTCGATGCCTTCCTGCTGAAGGCTAACGAAGGCGAACTTTCGATGCGCGCTCGCCTGCTGCGTCGCCAGATCGTCAAGAAGACCGCCGAAGCAGCAGTTGCTGCTGCTGCCTAAGCTCGGCCTCAGTCTTTCAAAAGCTTCAAAAGGCTTGCACGGATAATATCCGGACAAGCCTTTTGCTTGTTGGCCTGGCCTTGTTCCAGGCTGAAATCTCACTCGAACTGGTGGCATCACCCAGGATAAAAAAATGCTGACGACCCGCTCTACCCTTATCTATGTCGCGCTGATGACGCTCGTCGTCGTCGCCTCCAACTTCCTCGTCCAGTTTCCGCTGAACGCGACGGTTGCCGGCATCAATCTCGCCGACATTCTCACCTGGGGCGCCTTCTCCTATCCGATCGCCTTCCTGATCACCGATCTGACAAACCGCCAGTTCGGCCCGCAGGCTGCGCGCAAGGTGGTTTTCGCCGGCTTTGTCGTTGGTGTCGCTCTTTCCTTCTTCACCTCGGTTCCGCGTATCGCGATCGCTTCCGGCTCGGCCTATCTCGCCGGCCAGCTTCTCGATATCGCCGTCTTCAACCGCCTGCGTCGTCAAGCCTGGTGGCGCGCACCGCTCGTCGGCTCGCTCATCGGTTCGGCGCTGGACACGGTGATGTTCTTCTCGCTGTCCTTCGCCGCCTTCTTCGTCTTCCTCGGCCCGAACGAACCCTTCGCGCTGGAAAACGCACCGATCTTCGGCGTCCTCTCCACGGAAGCTCCGCGCTGGATCTCCTGGGCACTCGGTGATTTCTCGGTGAAGATGCTTGTCGGCCTGGTGATGCTGCTGCCCTATGGCGCACTCATGAACGTGCTGCGCCCGATGCAGTCCGCTGCGGCACGGTAAATACCGTCCCACAATCCGCCCTCGGATCGGAATCTTCGCATTCCCCACCTTTCGCCTGGATGGCGATCATTTCTGGTCGAGCGACCCAGGAAAACGCTCTGATCATGAATGCTGGACGGGCTGGCTGCAGACCTTACTGCAGCC